>CAZUXY010000005.1:352-98965 GCA_964624235.1 uncultured Leptospirales bacterium
CCCCCCCCCCCCCCCCCCCCCCCCCCCCCCCCCCCCCCCCGCGCTTCATCCTAGTGACTGGAGTTCAGACGTGTGCTCTTCCGATCTCAATCCACGCGCCCGCGTGGGGCGCGACCTAGAGATGATACAGCGGTACAACGACGTGTACTAGTTTCAATCCACGCGCCCGCGTGGGGCGCGACACCTTACGTTTTCTCCTTTTTGATAGTTTTTTAGTGTTTCAATCCACGCGCCCGCGTGGGGCGCGACGTTGATCTGTCGGTTGCCTCAACGTTTGATATAGCAGTTTCAATCCACGCGCCCGCGTGGGGCGCGACTGCATCTATGCGGTGTGAGCATGGCATGGACCCGGTTTCAATCCACGCGCCCGCGTGGGGCGCGACCGGCGGGCTTCTTCCCTTCCATGGCATCGACATACTGTTTCAATCCACGCGCCCGCGTGGGGCGCGACAGTACTTCACTTTTCTACTGAATTTTCCAGGTCTTCCTCTTTTTTTTCGCTAACCATGTGTTCACGGCCATGCTTCTGGAGTTTTCAAAGAACTATAACTTGTTTCTTTTAATGAAGAAAACAGTTGCGCCAACCCCCCGGGATTTTATGTGCACTGGGGGTTAGCGTTTATACGATCAGAGGTTCATCGTGTTCAACGGGGGATGACATGCCATGATGCTCAACCCGACGTTTCCAGTTGCTTCCCAGAAAATAGAATCGGATGCTGTCTTCTCCCGGTTTGTACAATTTCAAAAGCTCGGCCTTGAAAAACTCCCATTGATGCGGGGCCACATTGCATTCAAATACAGACTTCTGCACGCGTATGCCGTAATTCAGGCAGGTCTTGGCGACACGTCTCAATCTTCGGCGGCCCGCGCCGTCAAGGGTTGAAACATCGTAGGTCACCAGCACCAGCATGAAAACCCCCTTATTTCATATAAAACGGCGGGTACTGCTCCAGATCGCCGCGGATATAACGCGCCAAGAGCATCGCCTGGATATGAGGCAGAAGTCCTATGGTGGTTTTTTCTCCAAGGAACGGATGAGTGATCACTTCATCTTTCCGTTTCTGATACGCGATGATCACCTCTTTGCGACCACTGTCGCCGATACGTATCTCGCCGGTTTCCCTGGTTTCGAAGTCACTTTTCGACAGTACTTTCAGGTTTACAAGATTCAGCACCACCCTGTCGGCGATATAGGCGCGCAGTTCCTCCATTATATCCAGGGCCAGGCTGGGACGTCCCGGCCGCAGGCGGTGCAGAAAGCCCACCTGAGGGTCCAGCCCCGTTGTCTCCAGGGCCGATCTCACATCGTTGACCAGCAGCATGTACACAAATGAAAGCAGGGCGTTGACGTTGTCCAGCGGCGGGCGTTTGTTGCGTCCGTTGAAAACAAAATCCTCCTTTTGCGAGGTGATGAGCCGGTTAAAACATCCCCAGTATGCGGCGGCGCTTTCTCCCTCGAAACCCCTGAGTGCGTCCAGGGTGGATGCATCTTTCACCAGGTTAAGCTGACGGGCCAGGGTTGATACAGTTCCTTCGAGTCGTGTGGTGTCGGTCCCCTCCCCGTGGTTGCGGATGTGGCGCTGCAGAACATTACGGGCGTTAGCGATCTTGGCGGCCACCACATGCCGGGCAATGCCCAGGGACTTTTCCTCTGAATCGGAAAGGGAGTATTGCTTCTTCCGCAAGAGCACGTTGCCCCGCTGTTCTCCGTACACCCGCGCCAGGAAGCGCCCGCGCATGGAAAGATAGCTTATGCCTATATTGTTCTCGGCGCAGAAAGCCATGAGGGCGGGGGTGACCGGCTTGAAGCCGAAGCAGACGATATTCTCGATGGTGTGCACCGGCGCCTGCAGGGCCTTCTTGTCGTCAACCTCGACCACAAAGGTCATGCCTTCTTTCCGTATGAAGGCGTCGGGCGAAGTTATATAAAGAGTATTAAGGTGCTTTTTCATGGTCTCCGTAGAGTTCCTTTATATAGGTGTCGATTTTGCGGCCGCCAAGGCCCGGCATACACTGGTCGTATAATGAACAGGCGGCGCATTTTTTCTCTTTTCTGGCCGGGGGGACGATTCGGCTTTTCACCATTTCGTGCACCGCCGCGATCACCCGTTCGGTCTCGCGTCTCAGGGCGTCATCAAGGTCTACCGCCAGACGCCTTCGGGGCCTGCCGTAATAAATTGCCGCCTGCCGCACCGGTGAGAGCGTCATTTCCTCCAGACACAGCGCCTGGGCGCACACCTGGGCCAGGTCGCATATATCCTGTTTCGGCTGACCCGACTTGTATTCCACCGGGTAGGGTATGTCTACGCCGTTGACTTCATGGAACTCCACCACGTCGGCCTTTCCGGAGAGGCCCAGACGCCGGCTGTAAATATTAAGCCCCCGGGTTATACGGACATCGCCCCGGCTTTCATCTTCGCCCGTGTCCACCCGCTCGTGGAGCACTTTACCCAGCGCGGTGAACGTGTTCTCGGCCCAGATCCCCTCCACGTGAATAAGAGCACATCTTCTTGGACAAAAAACATAATGAGATAAGGCTGAGATCATTATGTAATCATCTTCACTAAACATTATTTTATTTGATTTTTTATTAAATTACCCAAGCATCGCTTAGACCTTTATTAAACCCTTCAATAAAAAGCACACCTGCCATATATCCGATAAAATCGTCATAAGCAAGTGTCCATTTATATAAACCTGGTTTACTTTCAAATTCTTGGATACGTAAAGCATCAAGCTTATAACCCCATATCTGAACTGATCCATTTTGAATATCATGCCAATCAACCGGTTGATATTGCTCTATTTTTTTTGAAATATTATCATCGATTACTGTAATACGGGTATCAGTGTTGATAACTTTAAATTTTTCTTCTATAATCGGAAACCTCATATCTTGTTCTGCTTTTTTTAATTTATCTAAATCAGTACCAATCATTCTGATTTCACGTTTTAAAGCTTCTGTGCATAGATCAGGAGTAATTACAATCTTTTCATTAAAAAATTCACGAAGTACAAAAGCAGAATTCTTCATCTCTGGATGTTGTTTTAATAAACCTTCCTCTCTAATTCGAATACTCCATACTTCGGAATCATTAATAAAACCATGACGATTTACCCTGCCAGCAATCTGAAGGAGTGATACGAGCGATCCAATTTCTCGTACTCCGGTACGAAATGATAATTCTATACCTGCTTCAACACATGAAGTTGCTATTAAGCACCAGTTTGTATCATTTTTATCCTTAAGCCTTTTTTTTACTTTTTCAAGTGATCGTGCCCTGTCTTTAGGAGTCAAAGCGGTTGACAAATGCTCAACATGGTCACGACCGAAAATATTGTTATATTCAAGAGCAACAACAGCAGCACTTTGTACAGTATTAAGAATTACAATTCGAGGACCGGGTAGTGATGCTATCCATTCAATTAATTCTTTTGCATCAAGGGGCTCTTCTTTATATTTATAAGTAACTCTAGTTGATTCATAGTTTGAAAGTCTTTTACGAAGATCATCTGAAACAATTTCATGTACATTTGGTGGTTCTATATCAAATTCTGGAATTTGCCAGAAACGATTTAAAGAACCTGAAGCAAGTGTCCAGTAACAACTCCATTCAGAAGCTAATAATTTCATCCAATGCCATGCGAGTGGATATAGTTTTGCAGGTAAAGCCGCATGTGATTCATCAATAAAGATCGCACTACCCGGTAAATTATGCAAGCGTCGAAGAGTTGAAGGAGAATTTGAAGCAAGTGTTTCAAAGAAAGTTACTGCTGTGGTTACAATAATCGGCGCTTTCCAGAGTGCCGTCAGATGACGAGAGTGTATATCATTAAAATCTGCTCTGTGATGTAGTTCAGCAACAACATCTTCCGGGTTTTCTCCCGGTAATAACAGTGACTTTCTGTAAACGTCAACCGATTGTGTAATTATTGTTATATAAGGGAGGACAACAAAAATGTGTCGTAGTTTTCTTTTTGCCGCTTGTGATAGCAAATATGCCATAATAGCAGTTGTTTTCCCTGTTCCGACAGGGCTGTCACAAGATGTAATTCCAGCTTCAGCATTTGAATCACGGCATGACCTGTACATTTCGGCGCGAAGAGATGATCTGCTGTCATTGCTATTCTCAAGTGTGGATACATACCTGTTTAGTGCATATAAACGTTCGGCTGGTTTGAGGTGTATGCTTATTTCTTCTTTGGGATATTCTCCGTAATGAATAGCCGTATCTGTATGGTCACCATCAGCTAGACAGGATAGTGCGATACGAAAAAACAGAGAAGCATTCCCATTAATATTTCGGTTATTCAAATTATCAGACAGTTTTGTTAAAATCTCCCTATGGTGTAATTCAATCAGATAATTAATATTTTTATCAACTGATTTACGCACGGAATCATCTCTGAAAACACATTCTTCTGATCTATTACTTTCTTCGATAAAATCTGGTAATCCGATATGATGAGAACGAGCCAAAACTGCTGCAGGTGCCGATTCAATTTTATTAAGAAGAAATGCTGTTCCTGCGTCCGTATGCTGAACGGGTAATTTTCTTGCTTTAGTTAAACCTGTCAATACTTTCTGATTTTCATCTTCAAGTTTTCCAAGATCGTGATATTGTGCAGCTAATTTTACAACATTCGTTAGTGTATTGCCGTCAGATACAGAATATTGAGCAGCGTTATCAGCGGCTTTACCTGATATAGAAACTACGCTGTTTATATGGTCAGCGTAGCTCTGTTCAGGAATATTTCTTTTCTTATCTGCACTATGGGCAAGTAACATTAAATTGTCTCCACAAGATCATCGCAACTTTCGACTTTAGCACGAAGGTCATCTGGCAATTTAGATGGAACATCATAATTATCCCATGAGGTCGATGAAGCCATTGGGTCATTGCCTTTACGTTTTGGTATCAAAGTATCGATAAGTTTGTAGTCTGCACAACTGCCAAGAGAATTTTTGTGTTCTATATACCACGCATGACGTATTCTTACATCCGGTCGAATTGCTGAACGATTATGATCATAAGCATACGGAATAAGAGCTTTTAACATTTTAATGTCATCAACAATACATCCTGATTTATGTGCATTACTTGGATTGATATAAAAAGGCATATAATATACACCGTGCTCAACAACCCTATAAGCAAGCGGAGCCATGCCCTGTGTCTTGCCTTCCTCAACACCTGATTTATTTGTATTAGTGTGACGAACTATTTGGACGGGAGCGACAGAAAGCCCTATAACGAATTGAGCTACACCTGTTTTTATATAACCTTTGTTGCCACCTTCTTCTAAAAATGTATTTCCAAAGAGACGAGCATCCCAGTATTTTTTCACAAATTTACTATCAAGAAATTTATTCTGATCAAAATCCTTTATCTCTCCATTTTCACTCATTTCTTTTAATATTTCAGCACGTATACGGCCACGGGATTCAAGAATGTAAAAATTTTCCTTTTTCAAATTTAGCTTGCTACATATATCGTTAAAAACTTTACCGTCCCGATCTTCAACTAAATCTCTTAATTTACGTTTAAATGATACCGGAGAAATCTCACCCAGACCATTAGGTCTTTGTCTTGGATCGCTTTCCCTGTCCGGATCTCCGTTTGGATTGGAATTTACAACTTCAAGTACAAGTAAGCCTGTTGCACGTTTAATTTCTTCACTCATGTTTTTTCTCCTTCATTTAATTTGATGTATTATTTTCTTTTTTTTCTTTTTTGGGATTGCCGGCAAGATAACCAAGTAAAACCTGAGCGCGTTCAGCATCATTAAAACGGGCTGGTAAATTAAAATTTGCCAGTTGAGATGCCGTTTCACTGTATTGTCCAATAAAATATCCTGCTAATTTTGCACTATCTCCTTTTTGAAACGTCTTTGCCCATCCATAATATGGTTTCAGGCGTAGTGCAAGTTGGGCAAGCGCCTGTAGCGGGCTATCAAGAGCTGCAGTCATTAATGTATTACCTATTAGCTGTGGCGGTAATTTATTATCACGGACTTCTCTGCAATAGAGTGTGTGAAGTTCGTCGGCAAGTTTTAGCATTCTACCGACAAGAAATGCTGCATCATTCATATAATCCTCCTTTCTATATCCAAGTTTATAGAGTAGAAGCCCTAAGATTGACGGGATGAGCAGTTTATGTGCATCAAGCCCTTTTAATGATATAATTTCTCCTTTATTTATTGCATCGCCAAGAAATAGAAGCAGACCTTTAGCATTTTGTAATAATACATTTAGCAGGTAAGGAGTAAGTCTCTCTGTATGTTCTTCAAGAAGAAGCTCTACTCCTTTTGTTCGTGGAATTACTGGTGTTTCACATACGGTAGTTCCATCCATTTTCCATATACGATTTAGACATTGAGCGACTTGAAGCGGATATGGCACAATTGGTTCATATCTTTCCCACTTCCCCTTTTCTGAACCCCATGCGCGTATTCGTAATTCAGGTATATTAGTACAGCCTGTTTGCCATTCTTTCGCGGCATCAATGAGGCGTTGGGCTGTGTAATTACGATGGAAAATTACTTTAGTGCGTGCCTTATCCATTTTTTTTAATGAGAAGACACTTAAATTAAGATTTCTCAGATCTTTAGATATTCCTTGTAATCCTTTAATGGCATCCTGAGCTGCATTCGCAAAACGTGTTTCTGTATCATCACTCTTTTTTGCTCCCAAACAAGCAGCAAGCTTTACTGGTATTTGGGAAAGAGTCGATGGATATGCAAAGATCAGTTCTTTTACATCAGCACGTCCCCACGTTTCACCTTCACGAGATTCATCGCCCAACCATTCAAGTGCTCCTTTTGTCCGTTTGCGACTTTCCTGACCTACAGGAAATGAGATAGCATCAATAGTCCTATAGCGGTATTGACAAGGAGATTCACTATTCATTGCACGAAGTTTTACATCAGCAATTATTGGTAGTTTAATACTTGGTAATTTATCATCTTCACCAGTAAGCTCATTACCAAAAGCATCCAGTAAATTTGAGGTTATATTATTATTACTTAATGTTGTTAAACAATCATTAAGCCAATTTATATTTTTGTTACTGGCTACAGGATATTCTTTCCAATCAGGAATATCAAGAAATATCGATATGTTTCCTGTGTCGTACTCCTTCTCCCTCTTGGGATCACCTTCATAAATTAATATTGAAAGGACTGTCGGTATTGCTTCTCCTGATTTGATGCATTCCCATATATAAACCTCTAAACCATTCTGAAATGTATCAGCATTTTTAACTTTATTTAAACGCTCTATAAGCGTTATAACTTCTGAATCTTCATGTTCAGTCGAACAAATAATATTATTAAGTACTTTAGGTATCTCAATTAGACATTTAGATATTTTTACTTTATGCTTTTTATCCCAATTTTTATTTTCTTCAGAACATAAACTTTTTAGTATTTTGATATCTATAGGTTTTGTTCCATCCTTCCATGGTTTAATAATTTTTTTCTGCTCTGCATCTGCTATACGATAAAGTGGTTGAATGTTAAATCCCGGAAAGGAGTTTCCATTACTGGGTTCCCATTTTCGTAGATTCGGAATAAGATCTAAATTCAACTTATCTATTTTTGAAATAGTACTATCTTTATCAATTGAAATACAATAACATGGTTTCTTGTTTGAAGCCTTTGGTAATAACTTCAATTGCGGGTGCCATTCTTTCGGTGTAATATGAGCTTTTTCTAAAGCATCTGCTAATTGATTTAATTCATTAAGCATTTGTCACCCCCTTGCTTTAGGGAAAACTAATTCACCATTTGCAATAGTTACATTTTGATTATAAGAAAACGATACTTCTGTTTTATACCCTTTTGAGAAAACTTCATGCAGCATTGACGGAATAACAGTAGAGTAATCAGTCTGAACCTTTGTTTTATCTCTGAAGTGTCCAAAATAATCAGGTCCGAATTCTTTCCATCCAAGACATGGCATAGAAAAACACTGTCCCCGATTAAGCCGTCTGTTAAATATTTCCTGATACGCATGTCCTGGGGAAGTTGTTTTTTTATCCCATGCTTTTGCAGATTCAGGTATATTTTCTTTTGGAGTCCCTCTAATCGGCATTACCTCTGCATATAGACGGTAACAAACATCAATGAGAACAGTTGCAAGTAATTGAAATCCGCCACCTGTGGCAATAACCCCTGATTTTCGTAAAGGCCCGCCATAATTTGTTTGATAATTATGATATTGCACAGGAGAACATACTTCTACTTTTACTGGTATTATTTGAACTGCCGGCCCCCATAGAATCGATTCAAATATTCCTTTGACAGCCGAATAAGTCGGAGCAGGATAACTTACCGGACAATCCCCGGTATCTGGTCTTGTCCACATGGCTGTTGAACCTGAAATTTCCATTTTAATCTCATAAATCATAAAAAAACCTCTCTATAGTTACTTAAAACAATTCATAAAAATTAGATACTCATTTAATCCATAACCCTATTACCTTTTTCCATATCTTCATACGAGTTCGCTCAAAACCATTAGCCACAATTCAACACTCTACCTTAAATTTTTTCAAAGGGAAAACCTCAACCCACGGCTCCATCTATTCACACCCACACCCCACCTCCACCAACCCACACCTCTACACTCTGCTATATCATGATCCCACCGGGGAAGAGGCCCAAGGTCGCGGGGCGGCAACGCTGCAGTAATGTTCGGCAATCCCCGGGCAGGGAACGCGCGCAGTCATTGCTTTTCCACACATCACATTCATCCTGAAAGTCAATATCTTAAAACCCGGATTTCCCGCGTAACGATAAAAAAAGAGCCTTTATGGTCATTCATGGGCCTTTGTTGTAAGGAAAAACCTTACAACCCTTTAGGGTATTTACCTAAGGCGTGCCCTCACACCGTCCGGACCGCATTAACACTGCACATCACGAAATACCTTCCCGGTGATTCTGGTGAGTGACGTTAGTGCGATAGTTCTTTCGGTGTTGCCGTGTGTATTGTATGAAAAACCCGGTATACCACAACCCGATGATATAGTATACATTGAGTGGGAAAAAAGCTCTACCCTGAAGGTCGATCTTGGGGAATGGAATAAAAGACAAAATTCTTTTACGGGCCTGAGCTTCGTTCCTCGTGATTGAAGGCGGACTATTCGATGAGGTGTTATGCTTCGGTCCCCGGCTGGCCCCTTGCGTCGTCGAACATTCGTGGCACCCTCAGCAGCAAAATGCGGAGACAAGCGACGGCGCTGGAACCGCCGGAACTGGTAACGGAAGTGAAGGAAGAACTGGAAAAGGCCTTAAATAACTACAACATATAGTACACAGCAGATGTTGAAATAGATACATAGAAAGGTTTTCCCGCACCCGCCTGTAAGCAAAACCCCTTACAACCTGTCCGCCCATGAGGTCACATTCACTCGTTGCCGATAGCTTTTCCCCTCCGACAGATCTCTTATTTCCGGCCTGTTTCCGGCCCACTCCCGGCCCACTGGTGGCCTGGTGGAGCCAAAACCCGGCTTCTAAGGGCCTGAAGGTGGCCGACGCTACGCCAACGCTACGCCCACTGGTTCGCTACAGGTCCGCTACAGACGCATGGATTTATGTAAAAGAACTACCCTGAAGTTCTATCCTGGGGAGAGAGGACGGAAGGATTAGATTCCTCACCCCTTCGGGGATTCGGAATGACAGGGACACGAACCGGTTCCCTTGAAGAATCACCCCTCGCCTTTACAAGGAGAGGGGCCGGGGGTGAGGCGACGGCCAGGACGGCCTAGTGCCGGCGTTGCGACACGAGGTCGCGCCGTTAGCCGGCCGATGGTCACGGATGACCGATAAGCGTTCGACCGACTGCGCTCACTCCTGGTAATTATACCATCGCACACCGGTAATTTTGCCGTCGTCGGCAGACTCGAACCTCAGCTGCTCGCCGCAGAGCACGTCGGTGATGGTCGCCAGCAGCGACGCCACCGACAGCCCGTCGATGCACACGGCCCCCCGGCCGTCCCTGACCGTAAGGCCTTCCACGGGGCTGTTCTCCCGGCGCACATGGAGCACCAGTTCGGGGTAACGTTTTTCCATGTCCACCAGTTTTTCCAGCACCTCCCTGTCTGAAAAACAGAACACGCGGTTGAGGTTGTCGTGGGGTATGCGGGTCGTTGAAAACAGTTCATTCATAAGTTCACACAACCGCTGTTTTCTCATTTCCATGACCTGCTCGGCCGGGTTCATAAGGCCCTCCAGTTTTTTTTAATTTACTCTTGCCGCGACAGGCTCCGGGCGCGCGCATTCCGGCGATTCCCAGTCATACTTCACGAAATTCCGCGGTTATTATGTTCTGTACAAGGATGACAGGCCGGGCCGGGATTCGTCCCGGCCCCTGCGGGGACTCTCGTGCGCACCGGTACACCTTCCTTCCCTCTCAGGTGATGCTTTTTTATCGCGTGAAACTTGCCGCTCACGTATACAGGTAGCACCGTGTTGTTATAAAACGCAAACATTTTTACCGGGCGCCGCAGGTTTACCGAAAAGAAGGGAGGAAGAAAGGTGCCGGAGGGCGGCCGCGGCGGGGGATATGCCGCTCTTCCCCCTGCCTTTCCGCCCATCGGAAAAACGGCGTAAGGCTATCCGCCGAAAAAGCCTTTGAGAAAATACGCGACCCCTATGCCCAGGTAGTTGCCGATGACCCACCCTAAAATCCCGGTGGTAATCCCCGAGATGATCACGTCGCGGTTCTTGAGCGCCGTCGCCACCACCGGCACGAAGGGCGGCGAGAATATCGCCGCGATGGAGGTGATGATCACCGTGTCGCTGTCGATCCTGAAAATTGCCGCGAGCAGCACATGGAGCAGCAGGCAGCCGTAGACCACGATACCGGTGAAAACCAGTATGGAAGGCGCGGCTGACACAAGTCCCTTCAGGTCGGCCAGCGAGCCCACCACCAGGCAGAATATCAGGATGATGTACTGGCCCAGGTGGAACGTCATTTTAATGTTGCGCACCTTCGGCACAAAGGAACCCGCGATACCCAGCGTGGTGATCGAGAGCATGAGCGCCGCCATGTTGAACTCCTTCGGCGTTACGGTATACACGCCGTACGATACCGCGAATATCAGCATCGAAACACCCAGGGCCCCCACCAGCGGCGCAAAGACCGGCCGGGTGAAAATGCCGCGGTAGTCGTTGAAATCCTGCAGTTCAACTTCGCACGATTCCGCCGCCGCGGCCCTGTTCCCCCGGTCCGCGGGCGCGCAGAAGGGCGGCAGAATACGGTTGAACAGGCGCTGCGCGTAGGTGAGTATGAAGAGAAAGTACGGCGTGCACATCAGCATGTCGGCGGTGTTGGTGAGCACGATCACGTGCTCTTTCGCCTGCAGGCCCAGGCCGATGGCGTTGAGGTTCACGCTGCCCCCCGTGTAGACGCCGATAAGCATCCCCGCCACCTTCCAGCTCTCTTCTACGGTGTCGCGGAATATCATATAGGCGACGAAAACGGCCGTTAATACCGCGATGACCACAAGAAGAAAAGAGAGAAAGGTCTTGCCGGCCAGGCGGCTCCACCGTTTGAGGTCCAGGGAGAAGAGCAGCAGTGGCAGCGCCAGGGGAACGGTGATGTTCATCATGTTGCTCTGCACCGGCTGCGCGCCGGCGGGCACGACCCCGATGTTGGCGATGAGCATGCCCGCCGCGTAGCAGATCAGGGCCGACCCCACCTTGTCCGCGGCGGGGTACCTGCGGCAGCAATTGATCACCAGCGCCGGAAAAGCCAGAAAGAATACCGACAGCAACACCTGACTCATATCACACCTCCCGGTCTTCCCGCGGCAGGCGGCGCCTCCGCGGGGAACTTGTCGTGTTCATGATCACATCATCAGCTTGAAATGCGGTTCCGCTTTGGTAATGACTTCCACGAGCGACGGTTTACCGCCGTTCAGGGCCGCACTCAACACGTCCTCAAGCGCCGAAGGGCTTTCCACGCGATACGTGTCGCAGCCGGCGGCCCTCGCGTAGGCCTGGAAATTCGGCGACGGGTACTCTGTGCAGTAGCGCCGCTCGGGGTTCTGAAAGTCCCGTATGTTTCCCAGCACCGAATTGTTCAGCACCACCCAGGTGACCGCTGCGCCGTACTGTGCGGCCGACTCCAGGCAGTGCAGCATCATCATCATTCCGCCGTCGCCGCTCACGCCGATGGCCTTTTTGTGCGGCTGCGTCATCTGCGCGCCCAGGGCCGCCGGCACACCCCATCCGACTCCTCCGACGCCTCCGGGCGCGAGCACCTGGCCCGCCGCTTTTGAACGGAAGTGGCGGGCGAACCACTGGCGGTTGTTCCCCGCGTCCAGGCAGAGCAGGGTGTTTTCATCTGAAACGTTTTCCACGGCCTTCACGATCCTTTCGGGCGCGATGGGGCTCTCGTTAGAACCGAACTCCTCGCAGTGGAAGAACCCGGTTTCGGCCTTGATCTTTTCGATCGCTTTTATTCTTTCTTCCGCGCTGAAGCGCCGTTTTTCAGTCTCTACGGCCTTTATGATCTGCGCCAGTCCTTTTTTAGCGTCGCACACGGCGCCCATGGCGGCGCGAAAGGTCCACCCGATGTTCCTGGGCTCGATGTCCAGGTGTATAACGGTTTGCCGCTCGGGATTTATGAATTCACTGGAGAGCATCTTCGTGTTCTCGGGCGAGAGCCCGGTCCCCACGGCCAGTATCACGTCGGCCTCCTGTATTTTTTTGTTGGCGGCCTTCTGCCCTATGGCCCCCATGGTGCCCAGTGAAAGGGGATGGGTTTCGGCCAGGGCGCTTTTGCCCATGTAGCTGGTGGCCACCGGCATGCCCAGGAGTTCCGCGAGCCGCCGCAGCTCGTCGTGGGCTTTCGCGATATGTACGCCCGTGCCGGCGACGGCCACCGGGTCTTTCGCCTCGACCAGCGCACGGGCGATTGCCGCGGCCCCGGTGTCGTCCAGGGAGGGCGTGAAGACATCGACCGCGCCATTCAACGGAAGAAGTTTAGGGCTCTGGGTGTCCATGTCCACGGCCATGCCGAAAAGGTTCATGCGGGCGACCACGCAGGCCGGTCCGGGTCTGCCGGTCACCGCGTGGCGCGCCGCGAGCCGTATGCCGTGGACCAGTTCCCCCGGCGTGTTGGCGTAGGTGGTGTATTTGCTCATGGAGCGGAGTATGGTGACCAGGTCGAAGCCCCCGTATTCGCCCGTGCCGTTCTGCCATGGCCCGTACTGCGAGAACCCCCCGTAATCGCTGGTATCGGTGATGACGATCATGGGCGAGCCCGCCATGAAGGCCTCCAGTATGCCGAAGGCCGCGTTCGAGGCCATCCATGCGCCCTGGGCGATCACCGCCGCGGGTTTCCCCGAAAGCCTGCCGTACGCGTCGGCCATGCAGGCCGCGGCCCCCTCGTGCCGCGCGAGTATGCTGGTTATTTTGTCCTTATGCAGGCAGAGGGCGTCATAGAGAAAGAGCGTCCCTCCTCCCGGCACGCCGAAGGTATACTCGACCCCGCAGTCGATGAGGGTCTCGACCACCGCGTTGATGACCGGTTTGTCCATGTCGCCTCCATAGTATTAATTGGTATTATTATCGCGTTGCATTACGTTCACTGAATGAAGCATACCGCATGAGCGTCACGGCGTATACATCACACCGCCGGGGGCCGCCGGATCCTTCTTTTGGGGCGGTCGCGCATAATCCTGACAGGGAAGACCGACGGTGTCTATTTTCCCTTCTTCACCAGTTCAAAACACTCGTCGGTCACTTCCAGGGTGCGCTCGATATCTTTCGCCGTGTGTCCCATGCAGACGAACCAGTTGTGGTGCGGATGCAGAAATATGCCCCGTCTGGCCGCTTCCCCGCAGAACAGGCGGTTCACCGAATAGTCGTCATCACCCTCGAAGCGCATGAAGGGCATGGCGGGCGGCCCGGTATAGACCACCTTCAGCCCCTTGCGCGCGGCCTGTGACAGCAGGCCGTTCTTCAGCAGGTCGCCCAGCTGCCGCAGTTTATCGGGCACGTTATCCCGGTTGATGACCCCTATGGCCGCCACGGCCGCCGCCATGGGCACCGCGGCGAAGAAATGGGTGCCGCTGAAGAACACCGCTTCGGCGGCCTGTTTCACGGCGGCTTTACCCATTACCGCCGCGATGGGATAGCCGTTGGCCATCGCCTTCCCGAAACAGACGATATCGGGGTCGATGCCGTAGAGCACGTGGGTCCCTTTCTCGTGCATGCGGAATCCGCAGCGGATGTCGTCCATGATGATGAGCACGCCCTCACGCCGGCAGAAGGCTTCCAGTTCGCGGTAAAACCCCTCGGCGGGCAGCACCTGGTCGGCCATGGCGGGATGGTGATGGGGTGTGAGCATGACCGCGGCCACGTTCCCCGGGTTCTTCTTCACAATGGAGGTGAACTCGTCCAGGTCATTGAACGCGAAGTCGGTTACGTGCGCCCGGTATTCGTCGGGCACGCCGGCCTTGCCGTGGGAGCACCAGAAATGGGACCCGTTGTAGGCGCCGCGCACGGTAATGATCATTTTCCGCCCGGTGTACTGGCGGGCGATGGAGGTGGAATAGGTGGTTACATCGGACCCGTTTTTGCCGAAGGCCACCCAGTCCATGCCCTCGATCTGCGCCACCATGGTTTCGGCCAGTATGTTCCAGCGGTCGGTGGGCAGCGTGAACGAGTCGCCCCTGCGCTGCTGCTCCAGCGCCGCGTCGTCCACCTCCTTATGGTTCATCCCCAGCACGTTGGTGCCGAAGGAACACATGTAATCGATGTATTCGTTGCCGTCGACGTCCCACACGTGGGAGCCTTTGCCGTGGGTAAAAAAACAGGGATATGAACCGTAGGTCAGAAAATGCGGACTGCGCGGCCCGTAGATACCGTTGGGCACTATTCTTTTCGCCTCCTCGAACATACGGTATGATGTGCTCATGTCATAGGTTTTCATCGCGTCCTCCTTTCTGAATGTGCAGGCCGCTTCACCCCCAGGGCTTGCCGCCGTTACCGCAGCAGGTAGGGGATCTCGACCCAGATGGCTTTTTCGGGACATTCGATCTCGCAGGGCAGGCAGAACCAGCAGGTGCGGTGCATCCCGAAGGCACCTCCGCATGAATAGCACCGCGCGGCCTCTGCGCGGGCGGCTTCGGCCTTCAGCGTTCCTTCAATCTCTTTGAAGTCCCCTTTCCCGCCGAAGCGCCGCCGCGGAACCTTCGCCCTTTCCCGGGACACGCCCCCGGCGGTGTCGATCTCGTAGTCCCGCACCACCGGTCCTTCGTACGACCTTCCGAAACCCAGGTGTTCGCCGTTAAGAAACCTGTCCGCCGATTCCGCCGCCCGCCTTCCCGAAGCGAACGCCTCCACCACCGAGGCGGGCCCCGTGGCGCAGTCACCCGCCGCAAACACCTTCGCGACGGCGGTCTGTAGCGTCAGCGTATCGAAGGCCGTATCGATACCCAGTTTTTTGAACAGGCCGTCGTCAGGGCGCTGGCCCGCCGCGATGATAACGGTCTCGGCTTCCAGCGTCATGGTCTGGCATGAATCAAAGCAGGGATTGAACCGGCCCTGGTCGTCGTACACGCCGCTGCATCGCTGAAATTCTATCGTTATGGTCATTCCCCTGTCCGACTGCGCCCGCAGCGGCCCCCAGGAAGCAAGCGTCGCGACCCCTTCCGCACGGGCGTCATCGAGCGCCCAGGGGAATGCCGGCATCTCTTCCTCCGATTCAAGACACACCATGGTCACCGAACGGGCGCCCAGGCGCAGCGCCGATTGGGCCGCGTCCACCGCGACATTACCCCCGCCAATCACGACAACCCGTTCCCCGATCTTCGGCGGCCGGCCCGTGCGTATGCTCCGCAGAAAATCCAGGCCGTAATGCGCCTTCCCGGGATCGAGTCCGAAATCCAGCTTTCTGCTTTCGCCGCACCCCGTCGCAAGCACCACCGCATCATATTCTTTCACCAGGTCCGAGACCTCCGGATCGCGTCCGATCATGATACCCCCCCTGAAGTCGACTCCCATGGACATCACACTACCGGTCTCCCGCCGCACCACGTCGACCGGCAGGCGGAATTCGGGGATCCCCCACCGCAGCATGCCGCCGGGTTCCGGCTCGGCGTCGTAGAGCGTCACGGCGTGGCCCCTGATCCTGAGATCGTGGGCGGCCATCAGCCCGGCGGGACCCGCGCCGACCACGGCGACCTTCTTCCCGGTGTCAACGCCGGGAACCGGCGTATAGGGACGCTCCATGCCGGCGGTATCGGCCAGGTAGCGCTTGAGGGCCCTTATGGATACCGCGCTCTTTTCAGTGACGTTGTGATGGCATTTCTCTTCGCAGGGCTGCGAGCAGATCCTTCCCAGTATCCCGGGAAACGGAAGCGTTTTATACAGCACGTCCAGAGCTTTCCCCTCCTCGCCGCGGGCGATGAGGTTCACGTACCCGCGGGCGTTGAGCCCCAGGGGGCAGGCGCCGCTGCAGGGCGGGAGCTTCAGACGCAGGTTGTCCAGTATGCACCTTTCCACGCATTCCCCGCACGCGACGCATTTCGCGTTGTCCACGGTGATGTTGTCGGTCAGCGCCATGAGCATGTTGATGTTTTTCACCGCGCACCTCCCTGCATCCTGATGATATCGCGTGCGTACACTTTGATGTCGGCGTCGGCCGCTCCCCGCCGGAGCACCACGTGTCTGTTCCACACCGGGTCTTTATCGGGATAATCGCTCCTGAAATGCCACATGCCCCAGCGGCTCTCTTTGCGCTCTTTCGACGCGACCGCCGAAAGCTGGGCGCACTGGATGATGTTTTCCACTTCATAGCTTTTAAAGAGATCATTGATGGAGGCTATTCTTACCGTGTCGTTCATCTCTCCGCGGAACTTTTCGATCCACCACAGGGCCTTATCGAGCTTGAATTCATTCTTGGGCGGGACGATGTAATCATTGATGATGCGCCTGACCTTATACTCGAACTCCTGTATGGGGACCCGGTTGCCCGAACGCGCAAGCCTTCTGTCCCGGTCTTCGACGACTTCCCGCACCTCGCCGGGATCGAACCCGTCGCGGGGTACGGACCTGAGGTATACCGCGGCGCTCTCGGCCGCGATTTCCCCGTACACGAAGGCCCCCGACAGGTGCCCCCTCGCGACCAGCGAGGTGTCCCCCGCGGCGTACAGTCCGGCGACCGAGGTTTCCGCCTTCTCGTTCACCACCACGCCCGTCAGGCCGTGCCCTCCGCACAGAAAGCACTCGGTGGGCCACAGCTCTATCTCACCCGTTCTGAAATCCACGTCGCGTCCCTTGTAGAAACGCTCCTGCACCGGTCTCTCGGTGGTAAAGAGGATGTCTTCTATGGCGCGTATCTGTTTCTCGGGCAGATGGCTTAAAATGATGCGCAGCGGCCCGGACCCCTGGCGGCAGTGTTCCACCAGCATCGACTTGATGGAGGGATGGTCCCCGCTGAGGTCTTTGCCGAAAGCGTTGAAAAGCTTCCCGCCCCTGGTCAGGGTGATGTAGAGCAGCGGCGCGTTGATGTCCTTGACTATATAGTAGATCAGCGTATACTCGAAGCCCGAGAGCTCGGCCCCGGCCCGGTACGCCAGGCAGTAGCCGTCCCCGGTGTTCCCCGGGAAGTCATAGACACCGTACAGATAGCCGTTATTGGGCAAACCGAACCGCGCGGTCCCGCCGGCGGTCATAATGACCGCTTTTGCCCTGCAGGCCAGAATCTCGCCGGTGCGCACGTTGATGCCCACCGCGCCGGCGACACGTCCATTTGACATCAGCAGCTTGAGCGCCATGGTGCGGTTCAATACCCTCACCCCGCTCTCGTACACCCGGCGCGCCAGGATGGTCTTGAGTTCCGGTTCCTTCATGGTGACGCAGAACTTTCCCTTGGGATGCACCTGCAGCACTTCATACCGCCCCTTTTCATCCACGGGGAAGCACACATTCCATGATTCAAGTTTTTTCAGTAAATCCCAGCTGCGCCGCGCCATTTCGTAGCCGGGCGGTTCATCCATTATGTCCTCGCAGGCCATGCGGCCGGCTTCCACATAAAGCTCGGGGGTCGAGAGCCCCGGCACGGCCACTATGTTGAGGGCGTCCATGCCCCGGGCTATGCACCCCGAGTATTTAAGGTCCCCCTTTTCAAACACCGTCACCCGCAGGGAAGGATCGATCTCCTTCGCACGGATGGCGGCCATTGCCCCCGCGCTCCCTCCCCCGATGACCAGGATGTCGCATTCGATGACTGGATAGCTGTTTTGCATGGCACACTCCGATTCCGCAATGATTCAACGGCTTAGACCGAAAGCGCCGGCTGTTTCGCGGCGGCTTCAGATCTCGGCGAATATTTTTCGCCTGTCGGTTACACAGTAGCTGACCCTGTACTCATAGGGCAGGTCCTTATAGGTGAAAGCCCTCATCTCTATGTAAAGCACGGGGGCGCCCTTTTTGAGTCCCAGCGCTTTCGACGTTTCGGCATCGGCCGGCACGGCCCCGAAAAGCTCTTCATTATAGAAACAGGGAAGCCCGTACTTTTTTTCGATCGCCTCGTACAGCGTGGTTTTTTCAAACAGCGTCTGCGGCAGCTCATTCAGCCCGCTGAAGAGTCCGCACGGCAGGAAAGAGTTGGTATACACCACGGGCGCCCCGTCGGCGTAAAAAACACGACGTATCCTGAAAAGCTTTTCCCTGTCGGGGAGGGCAAGGCTGCGGGTGGCCGCGGGAAACCCGTCAACGGCCCTTATCCCCAGGAATTTTATGCTCAGCGCCGCGATCTCGTCGTTGAAGGTTTTCATCATGCGGTAATAGCGCAGGCTGCCGCGGCGCAGGGTCGTGCCGGCCACGAAGGTGCCTTTGCCCTGTACCCGGTACAGCAGTCCTTCGTATACCAGGTTCTGCAGCGCTTTTTTTACCGTGCCCACGCTCAGCCGGCTGTCCGCGGCGATTATGCGCTCGGGCGGGATGCTCTCCCCCGGTTTCCATTCGCCGTTTTCTATTTTGTCCTTAAGCGTTTCCTGAAGGCGGTAATACGCGGGCAGCGGCGTGGCCGCTCGCGCACGGGAGACTGTCTGGTCGTTCACGCTGCATACACCCCTGATGCAAAATTGATATATATAACTATATATCTATATCATTAGAAACAGCCATAGGCCGTCTGTCAAGACATTAATCGGTTTTTTAAAAGTGTAACGAAGTTCAGGGCCGGTATAAATGGATCATCGGATATATGCCCGGAGGGTTTCAGGAGGGTCGCGGTTTTTATCACTGCGGCAAAATGCCCGCTGCCGCCGCGGCCTTACACCCTGCGGCTCAATTCATCGTACAGCATTTTTGCCATGCCCAGGCTGGTGTTCTTCGAAAGCCGCAGCGCGTATTCATCATAGAGCATGTCTTCGAATATCTCTTCGGCGAAACCGCCGTGCAGAAAATCATTCTTGTGGACGGTCTTTCTCATCTCCTTGAGCATCTTCGCCACGAAAAGCGACTCCGCCTCCACGCAGACATCCCAGAGCTTCCGGTCCAGGGGTTTTTTCCTGCCCCTGGCCGCGGTTTCGGTCTCACGGGTCTCGTGTTCCATGGTCCCTTTCAGCACTTTGTCGAAACCGGTTACACCTTCGTTTCTGAGCCTGCCCTCGACGGCGGTCGCTTTTATGTCGCCGGGCCGCTGTATGTTTTCATGGAGATTCACCGCGTGTATCATTCGCCGCCTCACTGTAGTATGAGTTCCGCATGGAGGGCACCTGCCTCCTTGAGCGCCTTGAGTATGGATACTATATCCCTGGTCGAAGCCCCGATCACATTGAGCGTGTCAACCAGGTCTTTAACCGTGGAGGTTTCTTTAATATGGGCCACGCTCCCTTTCTGGGTGCTTCCCTCGATCCTGATCACCAGCCCTTCCTTGCTCACCAGGGCCTCGGAGATCTTCACCTCTCCCCCCATCACTATGGTGCCGTCCTTCTCGTTCACCACCACCCTGGCGAAACCCCCGGCGGTGATCTCGATGTTCTCGATGGTTGAAATGAATTCAGCGAAGGGCGTGCCGGAGGGGATCGAAAGTCTGATCCTCCCTCCCTTCACGATCACCGGATTGGACTGGGGATACTTTTCCGCCACCGCTTTCATGATCTGGTTCACTTCGAAGAAGTCCCACTTTTTAACGACCAGGGAAATGCCGTTCTGGACCACGATATCGGTGTCTATCTCCCGTTCGACGATACCGCCGCCCATTATCCTGGCCGCAGTCTTGACGAACCTCGCCCTCCGGTCGGCGGGGCTGTCCAGGCTCAGGGGCCCCTGGGCCACCGCGTAAACTTTATCGTCGGCGCCGCGCAGCGGCGACTGGACCAGCACGCCCCCCTCCAGGGACTTCGCGTCACCCAGCGAAGAGACGCTCACGTTAATCTTGTCGCCCACCCTGACGAAGGGCGGGAGCTTCGCGGTAATGAGGACGGCGGCCGTGTTTTTGGAATTGATAGTCCCTTCTTCCTGCATGCCCATGTTCTTCAGCAGGTTCTTGAGCGACGACTGGGTCAGCACCGAACGGCTGTCACCCGTGCCCTGGAGTCCGACCACCAGCCCGAAGCCGTATATCTGGTTTTCCTTGAGGCCGTCTATGTAGGCCAGGTCCTTGATTTTGACCTTGATCTCCCCGCGCAGCGCGGTCCAGGGGGTGATCATCATGAGTACAAGCATTGCGGTTATTGTTTTTTTCATGGTTCAGCGGCCCAGCTCTTTCAGCATTCGGTTAAGGTATTCTATTATGATCCTCTGTTTTTCTTCCTCGGTAAGGGCGGGAGAGGCCGTCTCGTCTTTTTTCAGGGGAGGCCGTGCTATGTTGATACCCGGCACCTCCTTCAGTCCGCGGATCTCCAGCCTGAAATCGGCTATCTCGGCGGACCTTATGCTCCCTCCCTTGACCGATGCCGGATCGATTACCCCGCTCACGGTGAACCGGCTGGTGGACCCGTTGAAAGAGTATTCACGGGTGCCGGCGATCTGGTATTTGCCGTCATTGAGACGGCGCACCACCCTGGACCCGATGACGATGTTCAGGTTCCCCCGTCCGCTCACACTGGTCTGGTCGTTGTTTTTAACCGACCTGTTCGCGTTGACTTTCGGCAGAAAGCCGGTTAGATTCGGATCGGGATTGGAGTTTATACTGAGCGTGTTGCTGTCGTTGAGGTTCATGGTGAAACGCATCTGTGAGATGTCCTCGATCTGCACGGAAATAATGTCGCCCGCCTTCAGGTTCTCACCGGAGGAGTAAATGTTCTTGTCGGTCCATATGGTCTTTCCCGCCGTGCCCGCCGGTAACAGCAGCGCCGCCAGCACGAGTACGGACATCATGTGTGTGCCGAATTTTCGGTTCATAACGCCAGATCCACGGTCCCTTCCGACGTGAGCCTGCCTTTCAGGCTTCGGTATCCCTTGAGTTTAACCTCGACGGTTTCCCCTTCCCTGCAATCCGCGACCGCACTGCCCGTCATCTCGACCAGTATGCCTTTTTTCCGCACCCTGACCGCGACCGGGTCCCCCGCCTTTACGGATACACGCTTCACCTCCACAGGCTCCGCCGTCTCGACGGCGCCCGCCCTGATTATTCTGACCGCACTGCCGTATATATATACCCGGCCGGTCATCACGCCGGAGAGGAGTCCTTCAATTTCCTTCCGGTCCAGGTACCCGTCCCTGACCAGAAGGGCGGGTATTTTCAACGCTTTCGCCTTTTCGGCCTCCTCCGGGCTGCCGTCGAAAGCGGCAACAGCACCGAGGGTGATGCCGTCTTCGGCATAATCCGCCATGGAATGCAGATAAATGTTCAGCTCCGCCGCCGCATCAGCACGCGCGGCGGTAATCAGAACAACCAGCATGAGTCCCCGGAGGAGAGTACGCATTACCGCTTCAATCCGATGGCGGTCGCCAGCATCGAGTCCGAGGTCTGTATAGCCTTGGAGTTTATCTCATAGGCCCGCTGCGCCACGATCATGTTCACCATCTCCTCAACCACCTTCACGTTCGACATTTCCAGAAACCCCTGGTGTGTCTTGGCCATGCCGTTCACTCCGGGCTGCCCCGGGATCTCCCCGCCCGAGGCCGGTGTGGTTTTATAAAGGTTCGCGCCGATGCTCTGAAGTCCGGCCGGATTGACGAAACGGTATATCTCCATCTGGCCCACTTCTATGGGGTCATCCTCGCCGATCACTTTCACGGTTATGCGCCCGTCCTGGCTGATGGCGAGGGTTTCCATGATGAAATTCTCGGGGAGTATGACCGGCGGCTCCAGCAGGTACCCGTTCGAGGTCACCAGCTGGCGGTTCGAGTCAACCTTGAAGGATCCGTCCCGTGTATAGGCGAAGGTGCCGTCATAGAGCTGGATCTTGAAAAACCCCTCGCCTTCCAGGGCCAGGTCGGTTTTGTTCTCCGTGGACTGCAGGCTCCCCTGGGTGAACATTTTCTGGGTGGCCGAGGTCCTTACGCCGTGTCCCACCTGTATGCCTGTGGGGATCTCGGTGATCTCAGTGGCAGGGGTGCCTGCCATGAGCAGTGTCTGGTAGATGAGGTCTTCAAACTCCGCCCTCACCTTTTTAAAACCGGCGGTATTGACGTTGGAAAGGTTGTTGGAAATGGTATCTATATTGAACTGCTGGCTCACCATCCCGGAAGCCGCTGTCCACAACGATCTCATCATTTCGATCACCTCTTTGTGTATATGGTATACCGGGCACGCGCACGGCAGCACCCGCATGTATCCTGCTTGCTTTTATTTTCGGCCTGTTTGCCTTCTTTTTTTAAAATTAAAATATTGACAATCGGGCTTGCGGCCCTTAGGCTTCAGAGTCGTAGAGGGGCCGGTTCCCTCTACTCTTTTTCCCGGGAAAAGGCCGTAATCAGCGTTATGGAGGCCTCATTCCCTGTACAAAACCGGGAATTTGATCGTATTTCCTCTTAATAAAAGGCCAATAGCATCTTTACATCAATAAAGTGGAGGACCTGACTACATGAAGCTGAATCCAGTTATCGGTATCATTATTGTCAGCCTGATCGCAGGCGCGTGTAAAACCACCCCCCAGGAGAAAAAACCAGGGGCGGTAAAAGAAGGTATCATCAAGGAATACTGGGACGACAAGTCCCTCAAGGGGACCGGCCCCGTTAAAAACGGCGAGAAAAACGGCAAATGGACCCTGTATCACAAGGGTACGGGTGAAAAACTGGCGGAGGGCAACTACGTCAATAACAAGCAGGAAGGACCCTGGGTGTTTTTTTACAAAAACGGAAAAAAGAGCACCGAAGGCGTCTTCTCCGAGGAACAGAAAACCGGGGAATGGCTCGGTTACCATGAAACCGGGGAACTTATGTGGAAAGCGAACTTCGTAATTAAAGAGAAAACCGAATCGGGCTTTACCATGAAAATAGGAGGTATAGAAGGAATCAAGATCTCCTACTTCAAGAATGGAAAGGTCTGGAAAGAAGAGGAATTTCACGACGGAGTGAAAAACGGCCGCTCACAGGAATACTACGAGGACGGGAAACCCAAAGAGATTTCGTGGTTCAAAAACAACGAAAAAGACGGTCGCAGCAACGAGTGGTATGAAAGCGGAAAGAAACGGTTCGAAGGGTTCAACCAGAAAAACAAGAAGACCGGGAAATGGCGTTTTTTCCACGATAACGGTCAGTTGAGCGTCAATGCCGAATTTGAAGCGAACAAACCGGACGGGAAATGGGAGTTCTACTCCCGTGACGGACTTCTGCAGAAGGAAGGTTTTTACAAGGCGGGGAAAGAAGCGGGATTATGGACCTACTACAGTTACATCAACAGGCGCAGGCAGAAAGCCATGGAACTCTCCCTCATGGGGGGGATGGTCAGCGGCGGGATCAACCGCATTTACGACAACGGGGCCCTGGTCGGCGAGGGCGAGCTTAACGGTATCACCAAGGGGCTGTACGAAATGATGAAAAACAACAAGTCCATGGGCATAGTGGAGTTCGCCGATCCGCCCGCGGACGACAGGAAGTCAGGGACTGAGTTCCGATGGACGGGCAAATGGAAGGCCCCCAAGAAAAACGGCAAATGGTCGGACTTTTATCCGGGCACCAAAAACAAAAAGACCGAGGCGACCTATATGATGGACCGCCTCAACGGTCCCTACAAAGAGTTTTATCCCAACGGAACCTTAAAGGCCGAGGGCGAGTACATGACCGGCAAGAAGAACGGCGAATGGAAATTCTACCTGCAGAACGGCACCCTGGACACGGTGAATTCGGGCAGGTATATGCTGGATAAAAAATCGAAATTTTAAGAACCGTCATCCAAAGATTAAGAAAAATATGACACCGCGTTCCTGAAGATCGACATCCCGTCGCTTTCCTGGGGAATTTCCATCCCCTCGCGACGGGCCTGTTCCTTTTTCAGGGTCCAGCCGTCCATCTGCACAAAATGTATGTTCCTCTCCGGATGAGGCATCATCCCCATGATCCTGCCGGTGGTATCGCAGACAGCGGCGATATCGTTCAGCGAACCGTTGGGATTAAAGGGAAACTCGCCCGCGGCGGGGCCGCCGTCAGGCCGGGTGTATCTCATGACCGCCAGTCCTCTTTTCTCCATGGCCGACAGGGTATCGACGGGCGCATAAAAATTCCCTTCACCGTGGGCCACCGGCAGGTAGAGACGTTCGATGTTGCGCGTGAAAACCGAGGGCGAGTTCTTTTCCACGACAAGATGCACCCAGCGACACTGGTACCGTGCGGTAAGATTATGCTCCAGGGAAACCTCCACGCGGGAAAAATGTCCCTCCAGTCCCGGAACTATCCCCAGGTTGACCATCACCTGAAAACCGTTGCAAATCCCCAGCATGAGTGTGTCCCTGGCGACGAATTCCCTGAATTCCTCTAGCAGGTTGTTCCGTATCCTGTTTGCCAGGGCCTTGCCGCTGCCGGTGTCGTCGCCGTATGAAAAACCGCCGGGAAAAGCGAATATCCGCGCATCCCTCAGAACGCCGGGAGAGTCGATGATATCATTGATGTGCACAATACTGGCCCTGGCCCCGGCCTCGGTGAACGCAAAGCACGTTTCCTCTTCGCAGTTTATTCCGTATCCCGTAAGTATAATTGCCGTTGGTGTCGCCATGGATCCTTCTTGTTAAAAATTTTTAAAAAGCCCCCGGTAGCCTGCCAGACAGTCGGCCAGCGCCACATCCAGGGCCTCCCTCCCCCGTGCGTCTTTCAGGCGGATGCGGCCGTCCGCCGTCGTCTTCCCTATTCGAACACATGGTATCCCCGCGGCGGCTTTTTCAAAATCCGCTATTCTTGACGTATCAACCGAGACCAGGAGTCTGCCCTGCGACTCCGAGTAAAGAAGCATGTCGGTCCTCATATCGCCGGCGGGCATGCGCGAAAGGTCTATTTCTGCGCCCAGCTCTCCCGCCATGGACGACCGGGCCAGCGCTATTCCCAGGCCTCCCCTCTCCAGGGAGATGATCGAGGCCACGCATTCAACGGCCAGCGCTTTTTCCACCGCGCGGTAGATGCGCATATTCCTCTCCGCGTCAACCACGGGAACCCGGTCACCGGTGTACGGTGTCCCCTCATGCCGTACCCCGGCAAAGGCGAGGTACTCGCTCCCCCCGGTTTCTTCACCGGTGTCGCCCAGCAGGTAGATCGCGTCTCCGGGAAACTTGAAATCGATGGTCTGGCATTTCCTTACATCCTCGACTATCCCTATGGAGGAAATCAGCAGTGTAGGCGGCACGGATATGGTTACGGGATTGAAATTCTCATCGTATCCCCTGAAGTCGTTATACATGCTGTCCTTCCCCGATATAAACGGGGTGCCGTAGGCAACCGCGTAATCGTAGCATGCCCGGGCCGCCTCTTTCAGCTGGCCCAGCCTTTCGGGATTGTCCGAGTCACACCAGCAGAAATTATCCAGCAGGGCGAGCCGTTCGGTGCTTCCACCCGCGACGATCGCGTTCCTGACGGCGGTGTCGATGCAGCACGCCGCCATCCGGTAGGTATCGATGTCGCTGTACGAGGGATACAATCCCTGGGAAAGCACCACCCCCCTGTATGAATTGAACAGCGGCCGGATGACCGTGGCGCTCGCATTGACCCTCCCCCGACCGTGCAGCGGCTTGATCACCGAATTACCCTGCACCTCGTGGTCATACTGGGTCGATATGAATTCGAAGGAAGCGGTGTTAAGCCGCCCCAGCATCGCGACAAACACCTCCGACAGGTCGGAAGGCTCGGGGAAATAAGGCGCCGGGACCGCCGCGCCTTTTTTCTTCGTGACCAGATTCTTTTGAGGGAGACCGTCGTGCAGAAAGGTCATATCAAGGTCAAACACCGTCTTCCCGTGGTAACGCACTGTACCGCGGTCGGCTCCGGTGAATGTTCCGATTACCGTGGCCTCGACCCCCCGTTTCCTCATGAGGTCCAGAAACTCATCGCATTTCCCGGGAGGAACCGCCAGGGTCATGCGTTCCTGCGATTCGCTTACCCATATCTGCCAGGGAGCGAGTCCGGGGTACTTGAGCGGCACCTTTTCCAGGTCTACCTCGAACCCTCCCGATTCCCTGGCCATCTCGGCCACCGAACATGAGAGCCCGCCGGCGCCGTTATCGGTTATGGAGTGATAGAGCCCGCGGTCGCGCGCCTCTTTCACGATGGCGTCTGAAAGTTTTTTCTGCGTGATCGGATCACCGATCTGTACCGCGGTGGCGGGGCTCCCCGATGACAGGGCCTCGGATGAGAAGGTCGCGCCGTGTATCCCGTCCCTGCCCACACGGCCCCCCGCCATGACGATACAGTCCCCGGGCATTGCCTTTTTCAGCGTGGACGCCTTTCCCCCGATCTCGCGAGGAAGAAATCCCACCGTCCCTACGAAGACCAGGGGCTTGCCCTTGTAGCGGTCATCGAAATACACAAACCCCTGGGGCGTGGGAATACCGGAACAGTTACCTCCCACGTTGACGCCGTGTATCACCCCTTCCATGATCCTTCTGGGTGACAGCAGGCGGGATTCCCTGTTTTTCTCGCGGTACAGCGGCCTGTCATCGAAAGGATCGGCGAAACAGAACCCGTACCGGTTCGCTATCGGCCTGGATGCGAGGCCGAAACCTATCGCGTCCCTGTTTACTCCCACAATGCCGGTTATGGCGCCACCGAAGGGATCGAGGGCGCTGGGGCTGTTATGGGTCTCTACCTTGTCGGATACGATGTAGTTCTTGTCGAACTCTATACCGCCGGCGTTATCGCTGAATACCGAAACGCAGAAATCCCCGGCTCCCTTCTCGCGTCGCACCTTCAGGGTCGCCTCACGTATATATCTTTTGAATATACCGTCCTCGACCTCGTCGATCTTCGCGGCGAATATGGTGTGCTTGCAGTGTTCCGACCACGTCTGGGCGATGGATTCCAGCTCGACATCGGTGGGATTCCGCTTTTCCCTCTGCGTGAAATAATGCTGTATCGCCCGCAGGGAGAGCATGTCCAGGGCCAGAGGACCGCGCCGCGTACCGCCGTTATCGGGTATGCCTTCCCTCCCCAGCCGCAGCAGTTCCTCATCCCGTATGTCCAGGTTTACCACATCGGCTTCCGCCCTGTCGGATATGGTCACCAGGGGAAGGTCCATACCCATTCCCCCGCGTTTCCGGTATTCACCGGCGCCGAGTATCCTGATGCGCTGTATCAGGGGGTTGTAGAGTTCTTCCCCCACGGCGCGGGCGGTTTCGTCATCCCCGCAGCGTTCAAGAAAAAAAGTCGTCGTGGTAAAAACGGATGTTTCGGGGTCCAGACGCACGCGGAGCAGATCTTCTATGGATTCCCGCACGGTATGCGCCACATTGTCGGTAACTCCGGGCAGAAATCCTATCTCAAGGGCATGGGTGAAGCGCGCCGGGAGCCAGGGGGTATTGATGCGGTATCCCTGGGTAACGGGATTCAGCAGCATCGCGGCGATCCGGTGTATGTCATTCTCAGAAGCTTCCAGGTTGAGCAGGTAATTGTCGGAAAGCATTACACCGGTGACGCCGTACCCAAGGCGCATAAGCCTGCCGGCGGTTACTTCTCCCCGGTAATCCCGGTTAGTGCAGTATATCTCTATTCTGTACTTCGCCCTGTGCATGATTTTTAAAACCCCGGATTTATTCCACTCAGAAAAGCAGCCGAGACGCGTTGAGGTTGCGGATTTCGGCACCCGGTCCATCATCCGCGACTGAATTACCGGCTACCCATATCACAGGCCGTTTCCATTTGTCCAGCATATAATTCCCCGCCCTGTGACCATAATGTTAAATAATGCCGGAGGGGCGGTGTAATGGAACCATCCGGTGCATATGGAACGCAGGGTGACGTGTGACCCGGGTGGAAACGAAACGGCGCCCTGTAGAGGCGCCGTTTCGTTATATAACACCTTTAGCCGGTCGGTTTTTTTACGATAGGTGAATTACTAAAGATATTATGGATTTTTGAATTGTCCCTAAAATACTCAGGGGTGAAAAAAATCAACTTACATTTACACTCTAGCGCTGTTTTTTTAAAGCATCAATTTTTCGTCATAAAAAACTCAGGGATCCTGGAAAGCCTGAAATTCACCCGCCGGACAGGATCCCGGCCGTACCACCATCCCCGAAGGGAATATTTTCCTTGCATTCCGGCCGCTCATCATAAAGGATAAGCGACATTCAGGGAGCACCGTCCATGAACCGGGAAAAAATCAAGATCCTGATCGCCGATGATGAGGAAAAAATCCTCACCCGTCTCAAGAGGATCCTCTCCAATGAGGGGTATGAAACCGATACCGCTCATGACGGAACCGCCGCGCTCCAGAAACTTACCTCCAGCAGATACGATGTCTTCCTTACCGATATCAACATGCCCGATAAAAACGGGTTTGAAATTATGGAATACATAAAAGACGCGGGAATCGACACACTCCCGCTGGTGCTGACCGGGTTTGCCTCGATGGAAAGCGCTATCCGAGCCATACAGCTGGGCGCCTATGATTTCATCCAGAAGCCGATCGACGCCGAAACCCTTAAATTAATCATCAGAAGGGCGGCCGAAAGGATTACGCTCTTCCGGCAGAACGAAAAAAACCTTATCGAGTTGAAAAAACTCAATGAACTGAAAGATGAATTCATCACGCTGGTGTCTCACGACCTCAGGTCACCTCTTTCATCGATAGGTGGATACGCAAACCATATGCTTAAGAGCGGCGGGCTGACGGATTCTCAGAAAAGATACCTGCTGATCATCAGGGAAATAGCCGACAGCATGTACTCCCTGGTGAACGAACTGCTCGATATCTCGAAGATTGAGGCGGGGGTGATTCAAATCGAGCGGGGACCTACGGACATTGCCGAACTTATTACCGACAGTATAAACAATTTCACGCTTCTGGCCTCCGACAAGAACAATACCATAGACTATATCAACGATCTGAAGGATAACGTGGTTCATATAGACCCGGTCAAGATGCATCAGGTGATAAACAATCTGGTCAACAACGCCGTCAAATTCACTGAAAACGGCAGAATTGTCGTGCGGTCATGGGAATACGATGACCCGTCGCATATTCGCATCTCGGTAAGTGATACCGGGATAGGCATCCCCGATGAAGCTTTTGGAAAACTTTTCGATAAATTCACCCTGTTCCACACCGAGGGGACACGGGGGGAAAAAGGCACCGGTCTGGGACTGGTGATCTGTAAAATGTTCGTCGAGCTCCACGGCGGAAGCATAAGGGCGGGAAAACCTGATGAACGCGGCAGCGTTTTCGAAATACTACTACCCCGGGGGATCCCACAGTGAAACCAGGAATATCAAGAAAATTCATACTCATTATACTGACAGTCTTCTCCTCGTGCATACTGCTGATGTCGCTCTCATTCGGCATACTGCTGCGGTCGAACCTCAGGGTGATCAAGGGAACCCTGATGAACACCAGCGGGAAATCGCTGCTGGACAAAACCGCGGTAACCCGTGAATACTTCTCGACCCAGGGTATACCTAATCTGAAGGCATTCTCGCGAGCGGCGCAAAAGTATGTTTCGGGAAAACAGGAAATTCTGCAGATGGTGATTTTTTCCAAAACCCCCGATGAAAATTACTTCAGGGTGGAAGATACAATAAAGAACAGCGATGCCTTCATCGCGGGACCCGAAAAGAAGAGCGCCGTAAAAGAAGAGGGGCCGGCCAATTATATCAAGCAGGGGCTGCTCGATAACGTGATAGACCCCGAAATTCATCTTTCGGACAACATCCCCTGGCAGGCCGCTTATTTCCCCGTCAGGGCGGGTAAAAAGCTGTATGTGGCGGGTCTCTTCGTCTCGGCCCTGTCCATACATACGGCGCTTAAAGAGTATTCCACTGAGTTGAACAGGCTGAAATTTTTCATAATAGCCGCAACGGTCATACTGGTATCAGTCGCCTCGGTCGCGGGATATCTTTTTCTCAACAACTTCGCACTGCTGATTAAAAGCCTTTCTTCCTCGATCAACCGGGCGGCACGGGGAGAGCTCGACGTCAACCTTAACCCTGAAACCGATGAGGAACTCTCCGAACTCGCTCTTTCCTTCAACAGCCTCATGGGTGAAATCAAGGAACTGAAAGAAAAAGAAAAAATTGTCCAGGAGATGGAGACGAGGGACATTTCGGGAGATATATTTAAAGTCGGAGTCACCTTCATGAAGGAAGGGAGGATTGATGAAGCCGTGGGTCTTTTCACCTCTCTGATCATGGTCAACCCTGACGGCTTCGGCAGTTATTTCAACCTGGGTGTCGCTTATGCGAAGCGAAAGGATTACACCATGGCGGAACGAATGCTGGGCAGGGCCCTTGAACTCAACCCCGAGCATGAACTGACCCGGCAATATATTGCGAAGGTGGAAAACCTGCGGATTAAATATGGACACGATTCGCCAGAGCCGGTCGCCGAAAACCGCCCGTTACCCTGACAAACCCGGCGTGTACCTGATGAAGGACGCCGCGGGGGATATCATTTACATAGGAAAAGCTTCGTCCCTTAAAAAGCGTGTTTCATCCTATTACCGCAAGTCGGGTATCGATATCAAAACAAGTATGCTGGTGCGGCAGATTGCCGATATCGATTACATAGTCACCGACTCAGAGGTCGAGGCGCTCATACTCGAAAGCACACTGATCAAAAAGCACACTCCAAAATTCAACATCAGGCTCAAAGACGACAAAAGATATCCCTATATCGCAATCACCCTCGGGGAGGCATACCCACGGGTGGTTTTTACCAGGAAGGTCTCCCGGGACGGCAACCGGTATTTCGGGCCCTATACCGACGCCGGCGCCGCCCGCAAAATAATTTCCATGATAAACAGGACCTTCAAGCTCAAAACCTGCAACAAACCGTTACCGTTGAAAAGCGGCGAACGTCCGTGCCTGAATTACCAGATGAACCGCTGCAGCGGGGTCTGCACGGGGAAAATCACCCGTGATGAATACCTGCTCATAGCGGACACGGCGGTCCGGTTTCTCGAAGGGGACACGGACCCGGTCATCCGCGACCTTGAGGCGATGATGGCGAAATTCGCCGATTCCATGGAATATGAAAAAGCGGCAGGAATACGTGATATTATCGGCGATATACATACCATTTCACGGGAACAGAAAGTTTTCGCGCCGGTCGGCAGGGACCAGGACCTGATAGACATCGCGACGGGAGGAGGCGAGGCGCTGCTGCTGCTTTTTGAATATCGGGCCGGACAGCTTACCGGGAAAAAGATATTTGTGTTCGATCATATCGACTACGCAACGCATCGAGAGATCGTACAGGGCTTTCTGGTTGATTACTACAACAGACCGGCGCAATCCAACAGCGCCGCTCCCGGCATACCCTCGAGAATCGTCATTCCATGCGATATTGAAGACCGTGCCGCGATCAATCTCTACCTGCGGGAGCGTTCCGCCCGAAAAGTGACCGTGGGAACCCCCAAGGGCCCTGAAGAACGCGGTATAATGAACATGGTGAGGAAAAACCTCGATCTCATTATGGCGGAGAGGTCGGTTGAAAGGATCAAACGGGATACCGAGGAGGGGCTTTTGCAGTTGCAGCAACTGCTGGGACTTAAAAGAAAACCTGTCACCATGGAGTGTTTCGACATATCCAATACCGGCGGGAAACAGTCGGTAGCGGCGATGGTGCGTTTTACCGACGGCAAACCCGACAAAAAGAATTACCGCCGCTACCGCATCCGGTCATACGACGAACCAAACGATCCCGGCATGATACACGAGGCAGTCGGCCGCAGAATCCAGTTCCTCCTCAACGAGGGGAAGGAACTGCCCGACATAATCGTCGTGGACGGCGGTAAGGGACAGCTCTCCCGCGCCCTGGAGATCAAGACCGCCTTCAGGCTTGAAACCGTGTTCATCTCACTGGCGAAGAAATTTGAAGAGATTCACTACAATCCAACCAGGGAACCGCTGCGCCTGCCGGAGGGCTCGCCCGCGCTCAGGATCATCCAGCAGTTGAGGGATGAAGCACATCGGTTTGCCGTAAGTTACCACCGCAGCCTCAGGGACAAAAAAACCGCCGGCTCCATTCTGGACGGCATCCCCGGTATAAGCACACGGAAGAAACAGGTACTCCTGAAACACCTCAAAGAGCCGTCCAGAGTACGTGAATTGCCCGCTGAAGAACTGGAGATGATTCCCGGCATAGGCGCCCAAACGGCGGCACTCATATACTCATATTTCCACCGGCAACCGGGTGAAGGCGACGGCTGATTTTCCCGCACGGCAATCAATTGAAAGGGGCGGCGGCGCGGTCAATTGTCGCGTGAAATTAATCAATCCGTGTTGAAAGAAGCGTACACGACAGGATAGTAGCAGACACCGGCGGGAACATTCACATCACGTGACCTTAAAAAGCACCACAACGATGTCCGATTCAGGTGAGGAGAGACCAAGGAAAGAAGTAAACTCTTCTTTTATCGCGCGGCATATCTCGGTCGGTCGTTCGATCCTCGACTGCCTGATGATGTTCCTGAGTTTGCCCAGTCCGAACGCCTCCCCTCTGGGGTTCTTCGAGGTAATAAGCGCCTTGGAATAAATCACCCCGATATCCCCCCTCAGCAGGTTTGTCCGTCCCATCCCATAGTCGGCTTTGGGATCATAGCCCAGAGGGATCCCCTCCGTGTCGAGGGATTCGAAATCGTTTCTCTCGATCCTGAAGAGTTCCAGGGGGGGGAACCCGGCGTTGGTATATATAAGCCGCATCGAGCGTACATCATAGTACAGATAATACGCGGTGATCAGGTTCCCCCTGCCTTCGGCGTAGTCGTACACGGCGTTATTGAGTTTCTGAATCACCGAAAAGGTGGAGGGGGCCTCTTCGAGACAGGACTGGAACGCCGAGCGCAGCACCACGGAATACAGCGCACTGTGTATGCCCACGCCTGAAATATCTGTGGCGATGACCCCGATGCCCTCTGGAGCAGGCCTCAGGAAATCAAAATAATCGGTTCCCTCACCATAGCGCGGGATCATCAGGGCGCCGAATTTTATGCCCATCAGGTTCGGCAGGGATTGCGGCACCGACCTGGAGAGTACATCCGATGAAAGGTCCATCGTTCGGCTGATAAGCTGCTGCCGCCGGGATTCCTCGTAGGTCAGTGCGTTTGACAGATGGGTGTTGCTCTCTGTCTGGAAATAACCCAGCTTGACTATCTCATCGGGCTTGAACGCGGCGAGGGAGTCTTTCTCTCCAAGACAGAGCAGTCCTAGCACACGCCGTTCATGGTAGATGGGGAGTATAATGCGCACCTTTCCGGTGTTAAAAAAATCGAGAAAGTCCCCCCGAAATTCCTCGAAAGACCGGTCATCGGTATAGACCCGGTCCAGATGCAGCACCTCCTGGTTTCTCAGGAACCAGCGTATAACCGTTGAGTTCGTCCCCAGCGGTTCTACTTTTGTGTCGAGGTTTTTCTCATAGAAAACCTCGTAACGTTTCGTTTCACTGGAATACATCAGAAAAAACGCCCTTTTCAGATTGAGCGAGTCGAACAGCACGTCGACCGACCGATGGATGATATTGCGGAAGTCTTTTTCCTTACCCACCTCCCGAACGAAGTTGTCGATCAAACCTTCAAACTCGTACTGCTTTCTCTTGAATACTCGGTCAATAACCGGTTGTATGAAAATCGCAAAGAGTAAAAACACCGTGACGAGAAGGCCCGCGACAATATATACCGGGGTTTCGGTCAGACCCCATAATTTCAATTCAAAAAAGTTCAGAATAAGATAAAGGGGAACAAAGATGGCCGTTGAGATAATCGCGTAGGTGGTGGTTTTGTGGATCGCCGTGGTAATGTCCATCAGGTTGTAAGAGATTACGGAGTAAAAAAGAGAACCGAATGCGAAAAATGAAACCAGCGAGGGGCCCAGCGCGTAAAGGTCGGCGTAACCGAAAAACCGGGGCAGTATTATCGAGCATATCGCCCCTCCGACAATAGCGATAGAGGTTCCCACGAACATAAATTGCATCTGCAACCGGTGTATCCTGATTGTGGTCTTGAAATACTTCCTGACAAAGTTGAATGTCCCCAGCAGCAGGTACACCAGCACGGCGATTGCCCATATCGTGTAGAAAAATCCGAAATCACGGGCCAGGCGTCCGTCCTTGAAATACGCGCGGCTGATATTAAGGTCGGTGAAGATGACTATACCGCTGATCACAATAGCGGGAGTCAGCACCAGGACGATATAACGGACGGGAAACGGCTTTTCTCCTTTGGGAAAGACCAGTGACATCACGAAAAGAAAACTGAACGTAAAGGTGGTCCCCACCTGGGTCATCCGGTTTATCTGAGTAAGATAGGGAGAATCCGGAAAAGCATAGGTGAGGAACATCGTCACGAGGATCACAAAACCGGAAAGTGAAAAAAGAGCAAAACCCCTGTTTACCTGGTCTCGCCAGTCTTTCACTATAACGAAAAGTGACATGATGGGAAGCAATATGGATGCGACAAGCGAAGTAATAACGCTCAGGGTATTCATTCCGTGCTCCTTCCCGTTACCGCCGTTATGCCGGGGCGGTTCTTTGAAGCCGATCAGTACGAACGTATACTATCATTATCGTTCATACGGGTATATATTGCAATCAAAATCAATCCTGCCCTGTCTTTACATCACGGAAAAGGGAAAAACTCAACCGGCTCTTTCGGTGTCGGAGTGAAGGTGCTGCCGCTCATGGTCAGGTTTGTCGTCCGGGTGATGAATAAGGGAAAAAGATTTCCACGGTGTGTCCCAAAACGGTCCCCTGGGACCATGAGATTCCGTTGAGGCATATTTCCAGTGAATAGCAAGATGTAAAGACGAACCGGGAATTCAACCGGGAGAAAAACAGGGTTATCGCAGGTTAATACGGAACCTCACCGGCGGTTGTGGTGAACTTTTTGCCTGAAACAATAAATCAGAAAACAGGAGATGGCTGTCTCCCACCATATGCAACTCGTCCCGTTGTGCGGTACCGATGGTCCTGTTCATGCTGAATAAACGTGAATGGCGGAGTTCTCTGCGTATATCATCAAATCCTTGGGCCGCAATTTCCCCCTCGATATACGAGTCGCTGATGAGGAGTATTCGGGCCCTGTTTCTGCGCAGAACCGCGAGGGTTTTAGTCATATTATCGTAACTATCCGCCGTTCTGTAATTCGGCTCCCTGAATCCTGAAGCGGCGTAGTGTCTGTCCACAGGTGACGGACCCATGATGGCGATTTTTCGCTCCTCAACACGGCTACCCGTTCTCATAAAACCGGCGCCGATGACCAGAATCACCACCGCGGCAGCTGCCGATGGGACCACCCTGAGGTATAAATTCCTTCTGCGTTTTTTATAAGCCAGTAGCACCTTCCGCATCGTATCATTCACAAAGGCATCGCAGGAACGTATCTCTTCCCTGCCGATCATCGAAACCATTTGCACCATGGCCGTCAGTGAACGGTACTGCTTTCTGCATTCCTCGCACCTGCTCAAATGGTCTTCTATGCGGTTTTTCTGCGGTCCCGAAATCTGGTCATCATGGTAATCAGAGAGAAGAACAAAAGGTATATGCTCGTCATTCATATGAGCCCCCTTTCCTCGAGCCTTTTTTTCAGCAACTCCCTGCCGCGATGTATGCGAACTTTAACATTCGATAAATTAATTCCCAGTACCCGGGATATCTCGTTATATGAAAGGCCTTCAATGTCTCTGAGTATCAGTATGTCCTTGTAATCGTCGGGTAAACGGTAAAGCTCTTCCTTTAATATCCTCATTGAGTCGACATCGATGACATCCTGTTCCGGGTTTTGTCGCCCGTCGGGAAGGGGAAGTTCATATTCATCGCCTCCGTCCCCCCTGTTGATGGCGACAAAACTGTAACGGTTTCGTTTTTTCAGGTAATTCTTACAGTAATTGACCATGATACTGTAAAGCCATGTGGAAAACTTGGACTCCTTTCTGAAGGTTTTCAGGGATTCCATGGTTATCAGAAATATTTCCTGTGTCATATCCATGGCCTCATCGTAGTTAAATACCCGGGAATACGTATAATTGAATATTCTGTTCTGATAATTCCTTATAATTTCGGCAAAGGAATCAATATCACCCGACAGAACTCTGCTGATAACTTCCAGATCACTGGTATCCGACATATATAATCCTGGGTAGTTACAAAAAATGGCGCCTGGTGGACGTGTTTTTAAGGAAAATTTCTTCACCCTCCCACCGGCGGGATGAAACGATTAAATCCGGGCTTACCCCGTGATTTTTAAAAACCGGCGCTTGCCGACCTTCAGTATGGATTCCCTCGGAAGTGCGAACTCAAAATCCTCGTCGATAATCTTCTCATTGTCAAGATAAACTCCTCCTCCCTGGATGAGTCTTCTTGCCTCTCCGTTGGACTTTGCAAGCCCGGCCAGTACCATAATCTTCACAAGCCAGATTTTCCCGTCTTTAATCTCCGCTCCGGGAACCGAAAAAGATTCAATTTCATCGGGGAGGTCCTTTTTTACGAAAATTTTATTGAATTCCGCTTCTGCTTTGTCGGCCGTTTCCTGATCATAAAACTGAGTGCAGATGTCCTTGGCCAGCCGCATTTTCAGGTTCCGGGGATGGATCTCGCCCTTCTGTACGCCTTTTCTGAACGACTCGATTTCTTCAACAGGAACATCGGTAACCAGGTTGAAATACAGATACATGAGTTCATCCGATATGGACATGACCTTCCCCAGGATCTCCCGCGGGGGTTCATCGATACCGATATAATTATTCAGGGATTTGCTCATCTTCTGGGCGCCGTCCAGACCCACCAGCAGGGGCATGGTGATTATCACCTGCGGTTCCTGCCCGTATTCACGCTGCAGATCGCGTCCCACCAGCAGGTTGAATTTCTGGTCGGTGCCTCCCATCTCCACGTCCGCTTTCAGCGCCACTGAATCATATCCCTGTACCAGGGGATACATGAATTCAAGAATGGAAATGGAAACTCCCTCCCTGTAACGGTTCGAGAAATCGTCTCTTTCCAGCATACGGGCCACGTTATACCGCGAGGTGAGATCCAGAACATCGGCAAAACTCATTTCCCGGCACCAGCGTGAATTGAAATCGATTACGGTTTTCTCCCTGTCCAGAATTTTAAAAACCTGTTTCTTGTAGGTTTCAGCGTTCTGGAGCACTTCTTCCCGGGTTAACCTTTTCCGGGTTTCCGATTTCCCCGAGGGGTCGCCTATCATCCCGGTGAAATCCCCTATGAGGAAAACCACCCTGTGCCCCATGTCCTGAAAGTGCTTCATCTTGCGAAGCAGCACCGTATGGCCCAGATGGATGTCGGGCGCGGTGGGGTCGAAACCGGCCTTCACCACCAGAGGTTTATTCTCTTTTTCCGAGCGTTCGAGTTTTTTTTGAAACTCATCCAGGGGAATGATCTCTTCGGTCCCTTTTTTCAACAGTTCTATATTATTTCTTACCATTGATCCCGCCTTGCTCCGCAATAGGGTGTACAGTTGGCTGAAAATATCACCATGATGTAACTATACAACCAATTTTTTCAAAAACATGAGGTTATAACGATGTCCCTTTCATTTCCGTTGGAAGATATACTGGATGGCATACGACGTTTATCGGGGCGTCACGACGATGTTATTCGTGCAGCGAAACAAGAGAAACCACGTATGAAGCAATCCCCTCGGACCTGCCTGTAAAACCCAGACCCTCCGTGGTTTTCCCCTTGATGCCGATTCTTTTTTTATCAAGTCCTCCCAGGGCCTTTGAAAGGTTCTCCTGCATCAGTTCCACATAGGGTGCAATCCGGGGCCTTTCACAAACAACCACCGCATCGATATTAATGATGTCGATTCGTTTTTCCACCAGAAGTTCAAACACCCTGTGCAGCAGTATCACGCTGCTGATATCACTGTACTCGTCATCGGTATCGGGAAACAACCGGCCGATGTCTCCCAGCCCTCCCGCACCAAGCAACGAATCGATCACGGCGTGGACGAGCACATCCGCATCGGAATGCCCCCTGAGTCCCTGTGGATGGTCGACGTCCACGCCCCCCAGGAAGAGTTTTCTCCCCTCCGCGAAGGGATGTACGTCATAACCGATGCCTATTCTGATATCCTGCATTTTACCGGTCTTCTAAAAAACACAATCCCTCAGCGGATTCTTCCGTAGAGGGATCGAAAATTGCGCATGCGATTAAATTTATAGCTCGAAAACATCCGAGAGTGAACTGAGTTTAAGTACGTTGAGGACTTTCGAACTTACTTTCTTGATTTTGAGGGATTTTCCTTTCTTTTTCTGAAGCTTAAGCAGGCTGATCAGTACACCCACCCCCGAAGAATCGATGTATTCCACGCGAGAAAGATCAAGTTCGATGTCTTTATTCACCTTCTGACCGATGTCAAGGAGTTTTTCCTTGAACTCCTTGATGGTCATCATCTCGATATCCCCATTAACGGTTATATTTACCAGGCCATCTCCCTCTTTAACATCAATGTCCATATCTTATCCCCATTTTTTGTGTGTTGGTCCATAGTGTAGTCATAATTAATTGAAAGTCAAATAAATTTCTCCAAACCGGATTTTCCAAATAAACGCATAATGTAAGACCACCATCAGTCCAGATCGATAATAACCAGCCTTGGTGTTTCATGCCCGTTGAACCTGTTGATTTCCACACGGTAAACGAGGTCCGTTCCGGACTTTCTGAATTTCTCTTCCATCACATCAGCCATTCTCCATCCCACCGCCTCGAGATTATTACCATTGTCAAAAATATATCTGCCGTGGTTTCTATCGGTGCCGAACCTTTGAAAAGAACCCGGTTTTACATCCCTGCTTAGAAAAACAGGTTCCTCGTTCCGGCAGCCGTAGGGTTCGAGAAATGAAAGTTTTTCCACGAAATCCAGCGTAATGTCCTCCAGCGGCAATTCAAGGTCCATTATTATCTTTTGCCCGGTCCGGTCGTGTGCACGGACATCAAGGTTCGACTCGATTTTTTCCCGGATTTCGGCGAGACGGTCCACGTCCGCTGAAAACCCGAATGCCTGAGCATGGCCCCCCAGTTTTTCAAACATTTCCGCACAGGGAGCGACAAATGAAAAAAAGTTCAGGTCTCCCGTGGAGCGACCTGATCCCTTCACGATTTTTCTGCCGGGTGCAAGGGACACCGCGATAACCGGTTTATTGAAAGCGTCGGTCAGGCGGTTCGCCAGCAGTCCGCAAATCCCTTCCGGTATAAGCTCGTCGGTAATGAAAATGAGATTCGATTTTCCACCAGCACCGTTACGGTGCAGTTTATTATGGTAAAGTTCATAGAGCCGGCCCAGGGTCTTTTTCCTCTCGTTGTTCAGGGCATTTATCTGTTCCAGCACCCCTCTGATTTTTTCCTCATTTCTGGATAGGAAGAAAAGGGCGGTGAGTTCCGTTTTCCCGAACCTGCCCGGCGTATTCAGCAGCGGCGCTACATTCCATGCCACTGCCCTGGAACTCGTCTCTGACCGTAATTTCTGAAGAAGCATTTTCAAGCCCGGGTGCCCGGTAGATTTCATCGCCCTGAGACCGCAATGAACGATAATCCGGTTCTCATCCCTCAGGGGCATAATATCCGCAATGGTACCCAGTGCCACAAGATCGATTATTGAATCAATGAACTCCCTGAGCCGCGGTGATGCGGCGTATTCATATTCCAGAAAAAGTTCAACGGCATAATCGATGACGCGATCATAAACATCCGGGGTAATATTGAAAAGCCGGGTGTGTGTTCCACCGGCAGTCATAACCCGGTCTTCACTTTTTTCTCTGAGTGCCGACAAAAGCCCGGGCAGCTCGCAGACTTCCGCGCCGGGAACGTCAAGTTCTTTAATCCCAAGGTTATAGAGAAATATTGAATGTTCACGCAACCGGTCCCCGAAAAAGTTTTTCAAATCACCAGGGGAATCGAATTCATGACACCCTTCAACACCCCGGTTCTTTAGCACAGCGGCACAGAGTCTGTCGTTTTCACGGGCGACGACGAGAATGGGCCTGTCATATCTTTTCAGGGTGTAGTAAAGGAGTGCCTGACACAGCTTGAGGGTCACCCCCACTCCTGCCAGGTCCTTGAAGGGATAGGGACACCCTTTCTGCTTGGGATTGACTATCACCGCATCGGGAAGCAGGTCTCCCGCTTCATGATGGTCGCAGACAATCACCTCTATGCCTTTTTCCCGTGCATATCCGATCTCGTCAATGTCCCTGATGCCCGAGTCCAGGGTGATAAGCAGCGTCACACCGCGTTCTGCGAACTCGTCAATGATACTCATCGAAAGTCCGTAATCCTCATCATCCCTGGTAAACCGCAGATAGGGCTGACCCTGATGCTTCATTTTCTCAAGCAAACGGCACAAAACGGTATAGGAACTCAAACCGTCGATGTCAGAGTCGGCAAAAACACCGATCCTCTCGGATCCGCTTACGGCCGAGTCGATGCGGCGCACGGCTTCAGTCATGTTTTTCATCAGGAACGGATTGTATAAACGGGAGATTCGTGGATTCAGAAAATCCGAAGCCGCGGCAAGTTCCCCTCCGCTTCTCCGGACCAGCAGGGCGGCCAGCCGCGGTTCAAGCCCGAATACGCCGGCAAATTCATCGACCAGGCGCTTATCAACGGTGTCGAATGTCCAGAAGGGTTTCATCGATTAATGCCGGCCGTTTTTCAATCCCTGGACGGCCTCAGCGATGAGGCTTTTTTCGCAAGATAGTCCGCTTTATCATTGAGGTTGCGGGTAACATGTTCTATACGGCAACTGTTGACCTGTTTTTTCAGTTTCATGACTTCTTCGTAAAGCACACGGATGTTCTCGTTGTTAACTTTATACTCCCCATTCACCTGCTTCACGACCAGTTCCGAATCGGTACGTATCTTCAGTACCCGCGTATTGAAATACAGGGCGATCTTCAGCGCGCGTATCAACGCCGTATACTCCGCGACATTATTTGTTTTGATCCCTATCGGGGAAGACACCTTCCCGACCTGATGGTTGTCGTTGTCGATAATCACAATACCGATGCCCGCGGGACCCGGATTACCGCTGGACGCGCCGTCGATATACATCATCAGCGACGACCCCAGAGGCACCGCCGAAAGTTCCGCGCCGTCAAATATTTCATTCTCTGATAAAGACCCACCGGGCACTTCCCCGGAATTCCCGCTTAGTTCCTTCTCGGATGACTTTTTCTTTATTATGACTTTCTTGCGCGCCCTGTTCTTGTCGCAGCTCTCAATCAGCCTGCGGGCTTCCTCTATTATCGAAAGAACGTCTTCCAGTTCAACCTCTGCGGTTTCCGCAATCTTCTGGACGGATTTTCCTTCGGCGAGTAATTGCAGAACCCTGTCGATACTAAGCAGCATTATATCACCCTTAATTCTTAATTATCATTATTGCTACAGTCATCCTGTGAGAGAGATTCACCGTTGACAGGTAAAACCATCCGTCAGGTTTTGTAGATGAACCTTCCGCAATGAGTACAGTTGACCGGCTTGTCATCTTTGGAAGCATCAATCACGGTATGCAGGGGTATCTGGAAATTGCATCCTCCGCAGGTTTCCCCTTCCACCCTGACCACGGCCTTCCCTCCGTGGGATTCAATGAGTTTTTTGAAGCGCGGCCGCACCTGGGCGTTCAGCCCGGTCAGCATCTCGTTAAAAGCCGATTTATTCTTCTCTTCAGCAGTCCCGGCTTCGCTGATCTTCCCCTCAAGCATCGCAATGTCCTTATCCGCCTGGACCTTCGCTTCCGCAAGCTCTTTTTCAAGAACCGCACATTCCGCGGTTTTTGCCTCCAGCAGTTCCATCTGTACCAGTATATCTTCCTCGAGAGACCCGCGCTCATCGTCAAGCGCGTGTTCCTCGTTTTCCAGGGCGGCCAGTTCTCTCTCGGTCTTCACCGCCTGCTTTCTACTCCTGAGTCTGACGGCTTTCTCGTTTATGCCGGCCAGCTCCACCTCTTTCTGCTTTACGGAACCTTTCAGCGATTTGATCTGGCCGTTCAAAGAGGCTGTTTCTTTTTCCATCCCGGCGACCCTGTTCTTCCAGTAATCTATCGACTTGCTGTTCTTCGCGATTTCCTCGCGTGACTTAAGCACCCTGTCCCAGAGAAGCTGAAGCTGTATCATTACTGATATATCGCTGTTCATTTTATTCTTCCGTGCCGTTACCGTACGATTTTTTTCAAAGGGAAAGAGCTCGCATCCTGCGTTATGCCAATTACCGGGACGAGGCGGCACACTCCCGTCTCCGGTTGACGAATGCTCAATTGGAAACAGAACTAGGTGTATAACCTGAAGGGGCTCTGCTCGGTCTCTGAAACAACGACTATTATTCGATTGTCAAACCGGCTTTTTGTCAAGTAGTCTTGTATTTCCTGCTTTAAAAAATTCAGAAACAGCTTCTCTGTACCGTAATGGCCGGCATCTACCACCGCAACCCCATAATCGAGTGCGAGCCTGGAATGGTGATGACCCACATCACCGGTAACTATGCACTGGGGTGAGTGCTGTATAATTATTTTTTCAATCAACCTTCCCGCCGCACCGTTGACCACGGCGACGGTACTGATCATCCGGTTGCCGTCACCCGAAAAAATCATGTATTCAAGATCAAGTTTTGCCTTTAAAAGCTTCATCATCTCTGTCAGCCGAACCGGCACCCTGAGCGCTCCCATGACACCAAACCCAAAGGCGCCGTGGTCCTGCTTCGGCGCAGAACCGGTTTCAACACACAATACGGTATCGTTCAGTTCCAAAAGACCCGCCAGTTTATCATAATAAACTTTGTCAAGATTTGTGTGGGCGGAATAGAGGCTGATGCCGCGACGCACCATCTCATAGATCATTTCAGACCTGGGATCACCGCTTTGCAACCGTTTGACGGGGCTGAAAAGCAGCGGATGATGGGTAACAATGAGGTTGCATCCCCGGTCCATCGCCTCCTGTATGATCCCGAAACCGCAATCCAGGGAAACCAGCACGCCGGTGATTTCATTATCGAAAAACACCACCTGGTTCCCAGCGTTGTCATAGTTTTCCTGGAGTTCGAGGGGGAACCTTCCGTCAAGAAAACCGGTAATTTTTTTGACTTTCACCATTCACCTCCGTATGAGTTGTCATATACGGTAACCACTCAGAGTATCAGCATTGCGTCACCATACGAGAAAAACCGGTACCGTTCATTAACGGCCTCCCTGTATGCCCGCATCACAAGTTCGTACCCGCCGAAAGATGCGGTCAGCATGAGCAGTGTCGAACAGGGAATATGGAAATTGGTCAGCAGCGCGTCTATGGAACCGACGCGCCGCGGAGGATAAATGAACAAAGAGGTCTCGCCGCTCCCTGGACGGTTCCTGCCCTCGGAAAACGTGCTTTCCAGCACCCTGAGCGAGGTGGTTCCGACGGCGATCACCCTCCTTCCTTCCTCCCTGGCCCTGTTCACTTCTGCAGCCGTCGCCTCGGGCAGATGGTAGCTTTCAGAATGCATTTCATGCAGGGAAAGGTCCTCATGCCTGACCGGCCGGAACGTTCCCCATGAAATGTCCAGTGTAAGATAGAGCATGATTACACCCTTACGGGAAAGAGCTTCCATTATCGTCGGTGTGAAATGAAATCCGGCGGTCGGCGCCGCGGCCGAACCGTCCCTGACGGCGTAAACAGTCTGGTACCGTTCACGGTCAGTACCGTTGAATTCCCGGCGTATATACGGCGGGAGGGGTACGCTCCCAATCCGGTCCAGGACCTCATTGTTCAACTCTACCCCGGGCTCAATCTCGAGATATTCACCCACCCGTCGGATTACAGTTACGAACACCGCCTCATCTTTATCCGCCGCAAGACGTTCACCCGGCGACAGTCGCCTGGTCCGGTTGCATATCACCAGCCACTTTTTCCCGTTCGTTCTTTTGGCGAGCACTATTTCCACCCGTGCTCCGCTCTTTCGTCTGAAATATATCCTCGCGGGAACCACCCTGGCGTCATTGAACACCAGCACGTCGCCGGCCCTCAGGCATTCAATTATTTCCGGGAAGCGTCGATGATGAAAAACCTGGTCCCTACGGCGCACTACCATGAGACGGGAATCCGCTCTGCTTTCTGGAGGGTACTGGGCGATCAGATTCTCCGGCAGGTCAAAGGAAAAATCACTTCTTTTGAAAATAATCGTTTCGGACATACTATTCACTGTCGATTCCAGGGCATATACCTTGTTACTACCATCCATCATGGCTCCCGTGGATCTTTCAAACACAAATTTGCAGCCCATGCAACCGCTGTCATTTTATAACGTGGTGCTGTTAATGCGTGAGCAGCCGGTGAAGAAACCGCGGTAGGAGGATGATTCAGCGGCGGGACAGCACTCCTTTGCCCTGTGGCCCGTCGGAAGCAACAGGCCTGCCTATGCGAATGAGGGATACATCACGATAATAGAATTTTAAAATATCATTGAATTTTGCCCCTTTCTCCGCCATACCCTTTGCGCCCCACTGACACATGCCGACACCATGACCCCATCCGTGCCCCTTCAAATGGAGCCCGTTGCCTGTTTTGTATGCATCGAAGTACAGGCTTTTTATTTTCTTATCCGGGAAGATGAGCCTGAAGTCATTGCCGCTCAGCCTGGTAATACCGTTTTCATGGGTTATTTCCACTTCACTTATACGGTCCTGGTTTTTTCTGAATGATAATCCTGTAATATTCCCTACCCCGTGGTATTTTCTGCCAAGATGGTGTTTTATATCATAAAGACTGATATGCTCCTCCCATCTGTAATGGGGGGATTTTTTGCAGTAGCCGCATCTTGTCAGGGTCAGGTACGGTTGGTCCGTTCCCTTCCATACATAACGGTCGTCGATGGTGTGGCCGCCGCAGGTCGAATGGAAAAAGGCCAGTATGGGACGGTTCCTGTATACGGCTATAAGGCCCGCTGTTTCGTCCACCGCCCTGCAGGTAGTTTTTTTCTCGGCCGAGATCCCCTGGTACACCTGGGAAAAGCCGGTGCTTTCCAGATCGTAAAGCGATTCTTTTTTTGTCATGATATGATAGTACGCATAGGTACGCGCGGCTATGGCCTGCGCCTTCAGCGCTTCAATGTTCCAGGATGAGGGTATCTCGTTGGGAATAACTCCGTAGAGGTAATACTCCATTTTTACTTCATTGATTACATGTATCTTGCCGAGGATGCTGTGCATCTCGATAATACCGCGATAGCCCTTCCCGTTTACGGTGACCGGAGCGTCCCATGATTCCACCACCACCGGTTTGCTTATACGGTCAGGATAAAAATAAACCTGCCTCCCCTTCCCTTCGTACTTTATGTCCCTGTTCCTGATATTCATGATCCTCATCTTTCCCCCGGCGCCCACGAGCACCCTGTCAGTCGTCTTGAGTATCAGTACCCTGACATAGTCTTTGTCCAGGCCGACCTCGGCGCTTTTTTTAAGCAGATAATCACGCGAGGGAGTGCACGAGACCATGAAGAAAACCACGGCGGGAAATAATGCCGCGGACATGAACCAACGTGGCAGACGGGATTTATACCGGGAAGACATGCGCATGACGAGTGCTGCGTGCTACCCCTTCGGGTGGAATTTTTTGTGTATTTTCTGCAGCTCTTTTCTCGCCAGATGGGTATAGACCTGTGTGGTTGAAATATCCATATGCCCAAGCAATTCCTGAACCGACCTCAGATCCGCACCGTTCTCGAGCATATGGGTCGCGAAGGAATGGCGCAGCGTGTGCGGTGTTATGTTCTTTCGGATTTCGGTCCTGTCCACGTAACCCTTGAGGAGTCGCCATACCGATTTCCGGTTGAGCATGGAACCTTTTTTGCTGATGAAGACATACTCACTGCTGCGCTTACCGAGTATCACGGGTCGTGAATCGCTGATGTACTTTTTCAGCAGCCGTACCGCCTCCCTGCCTATGGGCACCAGACGTTCCTTGCTGCCCTTGCCCCTGACCTTGATGAAACTGTTGGTGAAATCCATATCCGACAGCGTCAGCTCCACCGCTTCTGATATCCTCAGTCCGCATGAGTAAAGCAGTTCGAATATCGCCTTGTCCCTCAGCTCGTACAGATCGATTTCCGAAACCGTGGTGAACAGCTTCTCGATTTCTCTTTCGGTCAGGTAATCAGGGAGGGTCTTTTCCACCTGCGGTGTGCCGATTTTGCTGGCCGGATTTTCCATCGTACCGAAATTGTCTGAAATGAAGTTATAAAACTGGCGGATAGCCGCGAGAGACCTGGCAAGGGTCCGTGTGGAGTTTCTCTTTTTGATCTTTTCGTATTTTAAAAACCGCTGCACATCGTCATGGGTCGCGGTGAAAATGTCTTTATTGCTTCTGGAGAGGAATTCACTGAACTTTTTGAGATCATAGGTATAAGAATACACCGAATTCGGTGAAAGACCCTTCTCCGTTTGAAGAAAACGCCTGAATTTTTTAATGGCCTGGATTTCTTTCAAAATAATTCTCCTGCTTACCAATATATTTACAGGGTACCGCCATTGCCAACATCATCGTTACTTTTTATACCCTGTAAGCGCACTCTCATCCGGATAAACCCGGTTTTTATGTTCAAAAACCTACCCCTGAAACCGGATTCCCGTGTTCCTCTGTGCTTTTCCGGCGGGAGTATGACAACCTTGTTCCGGTGCGGATCCTGATTAAAACACCTGTCCGCGATTTCTAATCTATATATCGGAAATAATTGAATTATGTCTTAATAGTACTTTAGAAATATTTTTCCAAAAAAAATTTTCATTAAACGGGAAAAAGTTATGTGACATGATGGATGGGACCCGCCCCGCGGCGGATTTCACTGGTATCCAGGGGAGATTATCAGACCTGATCGATGGTGTTAGTCCCGATCGCCGGAGTGTGCGGCCGGCACGGTATTATTCGAACCTGAGGGCCTCTATGGGCTTGAGGTTTGATGCCTTACGGGCCGGATAATATCCGAAAAAAACGCCCACCGCACCGGAGAAAAAGAAAGAGATGATGATGGAAAAAAACGACAGCAGAAAGGGCCAGCCGACAATAAGGGTAATGGTATAGTAGAGTACAACGGCAATTAAAATACCCACCACCCCTCCGCCGGCACTCAGGGTAACCGCTTCGATGAGAAACTGGATGAGTATATGTTTTTTCTTGGCACCGATGGCCCTGCGGATGCCTATCTCCCTGGTCCGTTCACTTACCGAGACCAGCATGATGTTCATTATACCTATACCTCCCACTATGAGGGAAATCGACGCGATCCCTGCAAGCAGTATCGACAGGGTTTTTGAGACATATTCGACCATTTTCAACTCGTCCTTACTGGTCCGAATTTTATAGTCCACCGGTTTCTTGTGCTCGCGGATTATGTATTCCTTTAATTTCTTTTCCATTGAATCAACCAGGGATTCGGAATGAGTTGAAACATAGATTTCATCAAAATTCTTGGTGCCCAGCAGTTTAATACTCGCCGTGGTGTAGGGAATCAACACTACATTATCGGGATCTCTGCCCGACAGCGCCTGGCCCACTTCGTTGAGGGAACCTATCACCCTGTAGGGCACATTATTGGCAAGAATGGTCTTTCCCACCGGATCCTGATAACCGAAAAGGGTCACCCTTACCGTATTGCCGATTATCGCGACTTTTTCATTCGAAAGGATCTCCATTTCGGTAAAATAACGCCCGTAATGGACCGGCCACTCCTTGATCTCGAAGAATTCATTGCTTACACCCACCACTTTTGTGTAGAGGTTCATGCTGCTGAACTTGACCAGTATCGTATCGTTCCCCACGACGGGGGTGATGTTTTTTATTTCAATAATATGGTGGCGCAGTTTTTCCAGGTCCTCCGCCGAGAATCGGTTGGGTCTGCTTCTTACCGACATTGCGTTGGCGCCGTAGTTGAAAATTTTATCGCGAACCGCCACCCTTGCGCTGTTGCCGATACCCATCATCAGTATCACCGAAGCCACGCCTATAATCACCCCCAGACTGGTAAGGGCCGATCGCATTTTGTTCTTTCCCAGGGACCTTATGGCGGTTATGAAAAGGTTTTGTGCGGTCATGTCAGCGTTTCCCGGAAACCCTCTTTTTTTTGACGGCAGTGTCCTCGATGATGGTGCCGTCGCGGAAGACCACTTTCCGGTCGGTATATTCGGCCACCGGAGGTTCATGGGTCACCAGGATGACGGTAATGCCGAGTTCATGGTTCAGGTTGGTGAAAAGGTTCATTATTTCCGCCGTATTACGCGTATCCAGATTTCCGGTAGGTTCATCCGCCAGTATTATGGCCGGATCGTTCATCAGGGCCCTTGCGATGGCCACCCGCTGTTGTTCACCTCCGGAAAGACGGTTGGGTTCATGATGTTCTCTCCCCTTGAGCCCGACTTTCGCAAGAAGTTCCCTGGCTTTAATCTTCAAATCGGCCGACTTCATGGCACCATGGTACAGCATCGGGAGTTCAACATTCTCCTGAGCGGTGGTGCGGGAAAGAAGGTTAAATCCCTGAAATACAAATCCGATTTTACGGTTTCTTATCACGGCTTTCTCATCATCGCTGAGTTTCTCGCCGTCGATCCCGTCCAGTATATACTTTCCCGAGGTCGGGGTATCGAGAAAACCCAGTATATTCATGAAAGTGGATTTTCCCGAACCCGACGCGCCCATGATGGCGATAAATTCCCCCTCCTCGATATCGAGGGATACATGATCCAGTGCCTTGACCGACACCTCCTCGCTAACCTCATAGATTTTAACGAGGTCTTTGATCTGTATAACCTTGGCCGCCATGCTATTTATTGAAACGCGTGTCCTTGACCTCTATTTTTTTGCCGATGCTGACCAGAACTTTTTCTCCCTCTTTAAGGCATTTCGAGGAAATAATTTCAGTGTAGGTATTCCCCGTGAGACCTGTTTTCACTTCACATCGTTCCATGGGCAGCTTGTTGACGCTGAGGGATTTTTCAATCCAGACATAATGTCTGCCGGGCTCGGGTTTGATCTCAATGGGGGAAACTATCAGGGATTCGTTCGGCACACGAAGTACATTGGGGTGCTGATCGATTATTACCGTTGTGGTTGCGGTCATTCCCTGTTTCAGCAGCAGCTCCTTATTATCACAGGTCACGATGGCATCGTACATCACAATTCCGCCGCTTTTTATCGGGCGAAAACGTACCTGGTGTATTTTACCCTCGAACACCTTTTCCGGAAAGGCGCTGACCGTGAAAGTGACCTTCTGTCCTTTCCTGATTTTTCCTATATCGGATTCGTCGATATTGATGTTAAGAAACATCTTACGCAAATCTTCGGCGATGACGAACATCTCTGAGTTGACCTTTACCAGATCCATAGGATCAACCGACCTGGAAATAACCGTACCCGATACCGGAGAGGTGATTCTGGTATAGCTTTTATTCTTCAGCGCGATATTATATTCCACCTGGGACTGCTGCATAAGAGTATAAATCTTCTTGTAATTCAGCAATGCCTGGTCGTAGTCCTTTTGGGAGATCAGGTTCTCTTTCAGAAGGTTTTTTTTTGTCTCCATCTCCATTCTGGCGCCCTCGAGGTCCAGCTTCGCTTTCTCATACTGGGCGGAGACCCGCATCATCTGCTGGTCGATCTCGGATGAGTCTATTGTCGCCAGGGTCTGACCTTTCTTCACTTTCTGATTGAAATCCGTGTACACATGCGTAACCACACCGTTGATTTTACTCAACACGGCGTATGAATCCAGAACATCCAGTGTGCCGGACACCGATATGGTTTTTATCACCTCGCCCCTCCCGGCCTTCTCAAACCGGTACACAACCTGGGCGGTTTTACCGCAACCCCTTGCCGCCAGAATAATCAGCACTACAACGCCCAGGGCACAGGCGGCGACGATTATAACTTTTTTAAGACCCCATCGCTCTATTATCGCTATTTTCCGCATAAAAAATCCTCTTCAACGCCAACGGTATTTGAAAGCTTCGCAAGCGCCGACAGATAATCATACTTTGCCTTTATATAGAAAATCTCGGCATTGATAACGGCTGACTCCGCATCCTGGAGCTCAAGCTGCGACCCGATTCCGTTTTCATAGCTCCTGCGGGCGAAATCAAGATGCTTCTTCGCGTTTTCCTTCATCAGTCCTGAAAGATCGATCTGCTTTTTGAGTTCTCCCATTTCCTGATGGTAATTCCTGATCATTGATTTCATCGAAAGAAGCAGTTTTTTCTCACTATAAACCGCTTTATTGTATTCCGCCACCGCGGCGTCCACCCTTGCAGGTATCCCTCCGCCGGAATAGATCGGCACCCTGGCCTGCAAACCCGCGTGAAAAGTGGGGTCCCACCGGTCGGGTTTGAAATTGTCCGTGATATTATCGGTCCCGGCCAGGTCTTTGTTTTCAAATCCCAGTGATCCGAACACGCTTAATGAAGGACTTCGGTTTGATTTCTGTACGGCGATATTGATTTTCTGGACTTCCTTGTTCATACGGCTGATCCGCAGTTCGGGATAGTTATTCTCCGCCAGCGCGTAGAGCTCTTTCAGGTTGAATCTCAGTACCGGCATGGTATCAATACCCAGCGGTTGCACATCAATCCCCTTGTCGTCGATTCCCAGGGCGGCAAGGAGTTGTATCTTGGCAAGATTTTCCTGGTTTACGGCGCGTTCGTATTCCAGGGCGGCCGATGCAAGGTCGACTTCGGCTTTGGTCACATCCTGAACGGGACGCTGTCCGTTTTTGAACAACAGACGCGTTTTCTCCAGCTTGATCCCGAAGCGTCTTTTAAGTTCCTGTTTCAATACGGTATGGTCCCGAGCAAAGGCGTAGGCATAATAAGTGCTTTTCACATTGAGGATAATGCCCGATTCGACCTTCTGCTCGTTCATCTTCGCCAGGCCGATGTTCAGTTTGGCCGCCTCCTGGTTTCTGGTACGATTGGCATCGTATACGATGTAATTTGCCGTTGCCCCCGCAAATATTCCAAAAGTAGTGTCCTTTCCGGGGAGACTGAATTTCGCCGCGGATGTGTTCTCTTTAAGATACTCCACCGTTCTCAGCTCGCCGTTTATTATTATCCTGCTCGGAGCGAGTGAAAGATTGTAATTCGCCTGGGCTTTGTTTCGGTCCTGTCGAGACGCCATAATATCAGGATGGTTTTCCAGAGCGATGGCAACACACTCCTTAAGGGATATGGTCCGTTCTTTGGGATACGCCGTTCCTCCCGCGAGAATAAAACCGGCCATGAAAAATAAAAAAAACCGCAGCTTCATCAGATTACCGTACTGGAAAAAAGTTTTATGAACTGTTTCGTCAGACATCACTGAATAGAAGATTAACCGTATCGGAAACTGCAAGGCAGATTTCGTTACATTTCCTTTCAATCCGGTTGTTATATATGCATTCGGCGTTTTTACCGGACCTCTTTATCACCGAACGCCGGTTACGCACCGTTTATCAACGCGGCAGATGGAAATGACTGAATCGCAACCATCTGAACATCCAATCCGGGACCATGTCAATCCATTCTTAACAGGTTTTTTAGGCAGTCCGGGAAAAAATCATTGACAGTACCCCCCCTTCCTTTATGAAGGATACGGCTTTTTTGCTGGCGTAGCTCAACCGGTAGAGCAGCTGATTTGTAATCAGCGGGTTGGGGGTTCAACTCCTCTCGCCAGCTTTAAGGTGAGGTTCCCGAGCGGCCAAAGGGAGCAGACTGTAAATCTGCCGGCGAAGCCTTCGATGGTTCGAATCCATCCCTCACCAACAAGCTATCGGATAATAACCGATAGCTTTTTTATATAATACACTCTTATAACCGCATTGCAACCATCTGTATAGTGCACCATTTTCTCTCATCCAGCCGGAGTATCACAGGAACAATAAAAAACTCCTTCATCAAAGGGAAGGAGTTACACTTTTTTACTCTCAGCACAGGCTGATACGATATTCAGATTTATATTGATAATACTGATACCATCAACCCACCATCTGGTTCATTTCGGTGACCATTTTCTCTATCTGCCCCTGGTTCAAACCATGGGCCATGGCTCCCTGTTCTATGGTTTCCACCGTCGCGATATGACATCCTATGCAGTGCAGACCGTAGCTTGCCAGTATGGGAGCTGTTCTGGGGAATTTCTTTATGAGCTCCCCGAAGGTCATTTCCTTGGTGATTTTATCTGACATCCATTTCTCTCCTGAAATTATTATAATTGTATAATATATTTGAAATTACTCCAAGTGTCCATAATTTTTCCGCGATTTTCATCAATTTAAACCTCCACCGGAGATTAATCGATAAAAAAGTCAATCCCGGTGATGTAGAATACATGATCGTCAACGGTACTTTCCGGGAACCCGCTAAAAACCGGCATATCCACAGTACCATCAATAAAAACAGACCGGACACGGGAAACTTGTTGTTTTAGTGGCCGTACGGAAATAGTATAGGAACCACATTGCTTATAAAGACACCAACAGGATTTAAATGATGATTACTACAACTGAGATGTACCGCTATATCCGTCAAACCGGTATACAGGGATGGGGCGCTGAGGGACAGGAAAGACTAAAAAATTCCACGGCTTTCATCGCCGGCGCCGGAGGGCTCGGCAGTGCGGTGCTTTATTATCTGGCATCGTGCGGGACAGGGAGTCTCAGGATATGTGATTTCGACACCGTGGATGTTTCAAACCTGAACCGTCAGATATTGCACAGTCAAAAAGATATCGGTAAAACCAAAACGGAATCGGCTCTCGAGACCCTCTCGGAATTAAATCCTTATATACGCATTGTCCCTCTCAAAGAACGACTGACACCGGCAAACGCCGATGATCTGGTGGGAGACTCCGACATTATACTTGACTGTCTGGACAATTTCCCGGCACGGATGATCATTAACAGGATTGCGGTAAACAGGTCCATACCAATGGTGCATGCGGGAATTTCCGCTTTTCAGGGTCAGCTGATTTTTCTTCACCCACCGGACACCCCGTGTCTGGCCTGTATTTTCCCCAAAGAGGTCCCCTCAAAAACAACCCAGGTGATCGGCGCCACGGCGGGAATCATGGGATCCCTGCAGGCCCTGGAAGCAATAAAATATTTAACCGGGATCGGCGGTAATATGAAGCACCGGATGCTTTTCTTCGATGGGAATGATATGAGTTTCGAAACAATGAAGATAGTGAAAAATCCCGACTGTACTGTCTGCGGAAGCAAAACAAGGTAACGGGCGCGACGCCGCCATCCGCCGCGCCCGGCTTTTCATTTAAATATTCTCTATTAAAACCGCCGCGCCCATTCCGCCACCCACACAGAGACTGGCGATTCCATAACGGGATTTTCTTCTTTTCATTTCATTGATCAGAGAAATAGTAATCCTCGCACCGGTACAGCCTACCGGATGGCCCAGGGCGACACCCGAACCGTTGACATTAACCTTTGTCCTGTCCAGTCCGAGTCCTTTTTCACAGGCGACATACTGCGCGGCAAAGGCCTCGTTCAATTCAATCAGATCAATGTCGTTAAGCTTCATGCCGGTTTTTTTAAGCAGCTTCTCGATCGCAGGCACCGGTCCGTAACCCATGAGATGAGGGTCCACTCCCGCGATGGCGTTGCCGCATAGACGAGCGATGGGTTTTGCTCCCAGTTCCGCGGATTTTGCGGCAGAGGTAATCACCAGGGCAGCTGCGCCGTCATTGAGTCCCGACGAGTTGCCTGCCGTAACTGTTCCGGTTTTTTTGAACACGGGTTTAAGCTTGGAGAGACTTTCTATGCTTATGTCCCTGCGGGGATGCTCATCAGTGGTAAAGTTCTGCACTTCCCCTCTTTTGCCCGGCACCGGCACGGGGATGATTTCATCTTTGAACCTGCCCGCATCTATGGCCGCAATGGCCTTTGAGTGGCTCTCGAAACTGACCTTGTCCTGCTCTTCCCTGGAAATGCCGTATTTTTCCGCCAGGTTTTCGGCCGTCTGTCCCATTATGAAAGGCTCTCCCAGCAATCCGCTGCCGGAATGAAGAAGTTCCCACATGGAATCGGTCATCTCAGCATGCTGTAACCGGGCTCCCCATCTGGCCTTTTTGAAAAGATACGGGGCGTTGCTCATGGATTCCACACCACCGGCCAGTACTATGTCCGAGTCGCCGGCGATTATCTGCTGGGAAGCAAAAATCATCGCCTGCATTCCCGAAGCGCACTGCCGCTGTATTGTCGTCGCCGGTATTTCTACAGGGATTCCCGCCTTTAATGCCGCGGTGCGGGCCGTATTCGCTTCTTCTGAAGTCTGAATACAGTCGCCGAAAATCACATCGCTCAGCATGGCGCCTTCAACTCCCGCTCTCTTCAAAGCCTCCTGCATAACCAGCGCGGCAAGCTGGAATGCCTTAACATCCCTGAGAGACTGTCCAAAGCCTCCTATTGGAGTCCTGCATCCGGAGAGAATAACAACTTCCTTATTGGCCATATACCCTTCTCCTCATTATTCTATATAGTAACTGATATATCAGTTATTGGTATGCATGCGTCCATTAAGTATAAGGTTGAAGATCAACTCCTGATATGGATACTCCCTGTACTCCGGTCCCCGGGAAGGATTTTCGCCATTTTCAGGTGTATGGGCATATTTTCAATACAATTTTACATTGTTGCCGGTTTCTCCATGATGATAATGAAACAGATGTAATAATTACCAACCTGTCCCGGTCGACGGCAACGTAACTGTTGACCATGACCATTACAATAAAAAAGAGGACGCCGAAGCATCCTCTCAAACTTATAAACTAAAAAAACCCGTCCTGATCGCCGATGGAACCAGAACTTTAGGCGTTCCCTTCCTTTTTTCTCTGAATATTTGCATGGGCTACGGCAAGTTTTGCCAGCGGTATCGAGAACGGCGAACACGATACGTAATTGAGTCCCACTTTCATGCAGAAATCAATGTTTTCCGGATCGGCGCCATGCTCACCGCAAAGACCCATTTTTATGTCTGGACGTGTGAGCCTGCCGCGCATGGAAGCGATTTCAATCAGTTCTTTTGTTTCTTCGCCCAGCACCTTGAAGGGATTGTTCTTTATAAGGTCATAGAGCGAATAGCTGGGGAAGAACGAGTTGATGTCATCCCGGGAAAGACCGTAGGTCGTCTGGGTCAGGTCATTGGTTCCGAAACTGAAGAACTCCGCATACTGAGCGATCGAACCGGCTCCCAGCGCCGCCGCCGGCAGTTCTATCATGGTGCCCACACTGTAATCCAGATGATCTATGCCGTACTCTTCCAGTACTTCATCCTTGATGTCCCTTATCCCCTTTACCACCTTGCCTTCGATTTTCTTACCCATTTTCAGAAATTTTAATTCGCTGTCGGTCATAACTATGGGTATCATGATTTCCGGACTGACCTTTATACCTTCCTTTCTCAACATACAGGCGGCCTCGAATATCGCCCTGCACTGCATTTCATAAATTTCCGGATAGGTAACCGCCACGCGGCAGCCCCTGTGTCCCAGCATGGGATTCATTTCAGAAATCTCATCGCAACGGGCCCTGATCTCGGCGGATTTGATCCCTTTCTTCCTCGTCTGCATATATTTAACGAATTCATCCATGCTTGAATCGGTCCTGGGAAGGAACTCATGGAGCGGCGCGTCAAGAAGACGTATGGTAACCGGCCGCCCCACCATTATTTTAAAGAGCTCATAGAAATCAGACCGCTGCATGGGTTTGAGGCTGTCAAGGGCCTTCCTTCTCTCTTCTTCGGTTTCCGAAAGGATCATTTCCCTGAATTTCATGATCCGCTTCTCATTGAAAAACATATGCTCGGTCCTGACCAGACCTATACCCGCCGCATTGAACTCTCTTGCCAGTTTCGCGTCTTTCGGCTGGTCGGCATTGGCACGCACATTGAATTCTTTGACGAATTTCTCAACGACACCCAGAAAATCCAGCAGACCGTTTTCCTTGGAATTGGGTTCGATCAGGCCCACCTTCCCCAGGTAGAGTGTCGGTGCCTCATAATATGGTACGTTTATTGAAACATAATCGCCTTCCTTCACCGTTCTACCTTCAAGCGTAAAGGTGGTCCCTCTGATCTTCATCTCGGGTTGCACCATGGCCACCTTGCCCAGACTCCGCGCGACCACAGGCGCATGGGACGAGAATCCCCCCTCCGAAGTGATGACCCCCTTTGCGACTTCTATGGCTTTAACATCCTCCGCATATGACGCAGGCATGACCAGTATCATATTGGTATCACCACCGTGCATAATGGCATGTTTATATTCTTCCAGCAGTTTGGGAGTGGAGAAGAAAACCCTGCCGATGGCGGCCCCGGTGGAACCGGCTATTCCTCCTTTGATGCTTTTCAATCCTGAAATCGTACGGGGATCAATCACCGGATGCAGCAGCTCGTTCAACTGTACCGGTTTGACCTGTTCAACCAGATACTCTTCGGTAACCACCTTTCTCTTGCAGAGATCAAGCAGTGTTTTAATCTGTGACTGGGTCGATTTTTCGTCGACATCACGCTGTTCAACCAGCCAGAAATCCCCTTCCTCGATGGTAAACTTAATTTCCCGTATCTCCTTGAAGTTCTCCTCGGCCTTCTTGGCTATTTCCGTGAACTTGTCGAAATACTTCTTGTCCATCTTGGAAATATCCTTGGGTTTTCCGCGATCTATATCGAACTCATTCTGTAAAAAACTGCCCTGTATTACGTTCTCTCCCGTGATAATGTTGCGGGTATAATAGTTACCTGAATATGAATTGTTCCCGAAATTTCCGTAAACCATGGCCTGGACCATGATGGACAGGGAATTGTCCACATCGATTTCGGAGTCGCAGTACTTGGACGCCGCACCCTTGAGGATCAATCCCAGTTGGTCATATACATCTTCACTGAACTTATCGCCCAGATATTTCTTGTAGCTTTCGACAATCTTCTTCAGATCAGCCGCTTTAGCCAGTGAAAGCTTGGCATTCATCTTCTCGAAATCCTGTTGTGCAAGCCCGTATATCTTGGTCCCTATGCTGTTGAGTAAAAAGCGGTATTCACCATAGGAGAAATCCAGGCCGGTAAAGTTCCCGAAACCTTCCACCACTTTGTCGTTAAGACCGATATTATGTATGGAGGGGAAATACGGCACATTAAGGTCTGATGAAAGCACTACCTTCAGGAGCAGTGGTTTTTTGACATCGCCGAATCCCTTTTTGGTCTCCTTCTCCAGCCGATCGATATGGGTTTTAAGTATTTCTTTCAGGTTTATCTGAGGAAGTTTTTTCGTCAGTTCGGAATCTATAATAAAACCGGGAGCGATCGGCAGTCCCATGAGGGCAAGATCAACCGCGCGTTTACCCCTGATACCGAGTTTCTTTCTGGTCTTGTCATCAACATCCTTCAGGTCTTTATTAAAATAAATAATATTTTCCATGGTACTTCATATCCCCCTTGATTATAAATTTGCACCTTTTAGCGGCACTCACCGGTGATGGTTGATTTTCAGTTAGAAGAGGTTCAACACCTTCCCGACACCAAGCTTCAAAAACTGTTCGAACCTGGGACTTGCGCCCTCGAAAAGATATTTCTGCAGCTTGGACACGCCACGAATGTTTTCACCGACGACCTGGAAAAGAATCACACCGCCCGACTTGACCTTTCCCCATTTGAAAAGCGCGTTTATGTCGTTAATGGCTTCGTTCTCATAAAAAATAAGTACATCGAGGTCCGGGTGCGATGCCCTGAAGCTTTCCACTATTTTCTTCCACGCTTCCACATTGCCGTTATGGAAAAGCTCGTTGGTCACCTGAACCGAGTATTTCGGCGTCATTTTCTTTTTACCCGCCGCGACCGCCGCAGTTGCCGCCGCTGCGGCCGGGGCCGGTCTTCTCACCTCAACCTTGGGCATTACGGTGGCGTCGATGAATTCCTTATTGACGAAAACATCTTTACCGGCGATCATCTCTTCAATAGCTTTTATGGCCTCTTTTTCGACCTTTCCCCTGCCCTCATCCTTGAGGTGTTTGGCGTATATCACCAGTAGATGGTCCTGCGTCAGCTCCCTTACCCTGTCCCAGTGCGCCTGATTTTTCGGATTAATCAGGAAAATAGCTCCGCTGGGATTGTAATATACCAGCAGCAGATCCACGGCTGTCCATTTCAGGGTTTCTTCGCTGATTCTGTTGAATTCGGTCAGTGTGGAAGGAATGTTGAAAGACGAGTAGGAATAATCGAATTTTTCCTTGATTACCGCACCTACGATGGGAAGTACCTGCGCGTTGACGATTTCATTGGAATCCAGCAGGCTGTTGATGATGTCGGCAAGGTTTCTCTTCCCTTCAATGTGGTCTACTACATCGTTTACTTTAAAGAAGTGGTTTAAGGCTTTATTAAAATTGCTTTTCGTTGCCAGCGAGAAAAAGGTACTTTCCATACATATGCTCCTTCTTTATACAATATTTTTTTATTGCGGCTGGATGATGATTCCAGGGAATAACGGTACTATAATAAAGCATAAATTATTTTGCAAGCATTTTGTTCACCCTGCAAATCCGGGCACATAATGAAAAAGGATGCCTTGCGGCATCCTTTTTCAGTTATCTTCAACAACGGATTTTTCTAGAGCTCCTTGAGGCCTGATGTTTTACCCTTTGGTTTTGCTTTGGGTGAAAGATCCACCGAGCCTCTCACTTCGGTTGCGTCAGCACTCTTGTACGCGGCTTCGAACAGATCTTCTTTTATTTCTTCGGAACCAAAACTCTGATCGATGTCGGTCCTTACGGTGGATCTTCTTCTCTTGAAGGTCGCGAAAGCCGCATCCTGGAATCCCTTTGATATGCCGTAGAGGAATTCGTTCAGAACATTGGCCATACCTTTAAGCATGTACTGTTTTCTCTTGATGGTGGTTATGTCGACATCAAGGATAAGACCCGGCTGTATATGGTGAGGATTGATTTTATAGGTGAAGTCGTTGAATCTCCTCGCCATGAAGTTTATTCTTTCGTCCAGTATTACGCGCTCAATGGGGTTCTGATAACCGTGCATGGACTGAAGCATGTCCTTTAACCATTTCAGTTTGCTCTTGAGGTGGAGGATGCGGTTCTCATAGGTCCTGTTGTTTTTCTCGACGAAAGAGTTTTCCTGATACATCTCGCCGACTTCCGACCACATGACGTTGCTGGGATCGGCTTCTTCTTCTTTCTTCTGACGTCTCCAATCCTTGCTCATGAGGCGGTTTGACAGATCATCGAAATCCTTAAGCGAACGGAACCTCTTCTTGGACTCATAATGGGCATGGACCACATCCCAGGTTCTGAGTATCTCGCGGGTAAAGGCCTCCATCTGCCGGTCGAACTCTTTTTTCTCTTCCCTGAGCTGGTTCTGATCGTAATAGGCCAGCCGTATCGCGTACCGCTCGTCCGGAAGAATGGTGCGGTCCAGTTCCTCGTATTCCCTGATCTGACACACGCGGGCGTTTTTCATATTGTCGCACACCTGGTAGCCCAGCTTACTGGTGTCGAGTATGGAGGTCAGGGCATTGATCGCGGTGTTGTAGCCGCGGTTGCGGATATTCTCGGTGTCGATTACATACTTGATGTTTTCCCGGATATTCAGCGGATCGTACTCCTCTACATCTATCTCCGCGCGCAGACCCTCGATTTTATCGAGAAACTTTTTGGCGAGAATGGTATAACGTCTCGATTTCTCGTCTTCTTTTTCGTCATCGGTGAAGTTCTCGATTCTCTTGATCTTTTCAAACATGATCTCGGAACCGGTAAGCTCGCTTTTACCCTGGTCCACCAGTTCTTCTTTGAGAATCTGGATCTGACGTTCGATAAGGTCCTGAATATGTTTCTGGATGGCGTCTTTCAACAGAGACTCAACCGTCACCTGGTAGTGGTAGATCGGACTTACCAGTTCGCTGTCGAGTATATTGATGGAAAGCTTGACGTCGTATACAAATTTGGGACGGAGCTCGTTGTCCTTAAACATACACTTGATGATGGCGTACGCGTTCTCGCCTCTGACGAAGGCGCCGACATCGCTCTTCTGGCGGAGGATTGCGTTCGTCTCGTTTTCCAGATCATTCATTCCCCGCTGTATATGACCCTGCAGGTGTCCATACATGTTCACCATGGATTTTTCTATTTCCCCGGTATTGAACTTGTCGGCACCGCCGATTTTATCAAGCAACTCCACCATTTCACGGGGCGTATATCGGGCCAGTCCCTTGGCTTCTTCTTTGTCGACGAAATCCCTCATCTTTTTGATGAACTCGTCTTCCATGGTTACCGTGTAGCGGTTCGCCATATTGACATAGGTCTGGTTGACATAATTATACAGCTTTTCCTTTATACCACCCATAACATCCAGTTTTACCAGAACCTCTTCAGGGAGTCTGGTAAGAACCTGGTTTACCACCTTATCGGTCGTCTCGTCGACGATAAGCTGGGCCTCGGCCACTTTGTCACGCCCCTCCTGGGCGATTGAGTTCCGCGAACCGACGGCACTGGGTTCAGTAGGATGAACTTTATTAGGGCTCTTGGGAAATTGAGTTATGGACATGCAAAAACCTCCTTTTTTCTAATACGTCGCGTTGTTATCAGCTAATTGTTTCTAACGTTGATATATAAAATACCCTTTTTTATTATTACAGGGAAGCGGCATGAAAATCGCAATAATTTTAATACCGTAACGCGCCATGTCAAGGCTTTATTTTGAATTAATATTAAATTTTTATCACGCCGGTATCACCCGCTTTAGCTTCAAGAACCGCATGTTTGCCGGACGTTTTACCGCCCCCGCCTATTTGCTCACGTTGTATCTAAAGGTATAATTGGCTACCTTGAAGATATCGCCGTCCTTCAATAATGCCCCGGGGTCACCGTTTACGAATTCGATATTATAGCTGTTTCCCCACTGGAGCACATAACCCACCTTTCCATCTTTTCGGGTTCCGACAATGCAGAACGGCTCATTTACCTCAATATCACGCACGTTGAGATTGTTCCCGGTTCCACGCCCGATAAGGATTTTCTGGGCGTTCTGCCGTGAAAGGTTATATGTGTTGATATAGGGATCAAGCAGACCATGGTTCCAGTAATCAAGAGTACCCTGCACCTTCAGTGCGGCGAAACGACGGAGCAATATGAATACTATCCCGATAAGAAGGAGAAGCAATATGGCGTAGAAAAAAGGACTGCTGAGAAAAGTTTTTTCCCTTTCCTTTTTCTCAAGCATCATTTTATCGACATCTTTTATCAGATCCTTCCCGATGGCCTTGTCGGGTGATTTACCGGCATCAACCACCTTGGTATACCGGGAAACCCCTTCCTTGAGATCCTGTTGGACTTTTTTTATTCTTGCGTCCTTGGCCAGATCACCGAGACTTACCAGAAAGATAAACCAGTCTTTTTCATTGTATTCTTTACTGATCTTTTTAATATTAAGACGTTCTCCTTTGTGTCCCGGAGGCGGATCGTCCAGGGCATCGGTCATTACCACGATAACCCTCTGCCGTTTTTTCTCTTTGTCCTCCAGTTCCACTGCTTTTTTGAAGACCTGTCGCAACATCTGCTGTGTGTAGGTCCATTTACCCTTTGCATCGATAACGGAAAGGTACTTCCTTAAAATATCTTTATCGTTCTTGTCGTGGATGTATATCGTCGGGTAGAGCTTAACATCCGTATCAAAGGTGACAAAACTGATACTGTCACCGACGTTAAGCTGATCGATAAACTTGACAAGGCTCTCCTTCACCTGGGGAAGGATGTTCTTGCCCCCATACCCCACCATACTGAGCGAGGTATCTATAACCAGGACCATGTCTTTCTGTTCCCGGGCTACGGATCCACAGGCGGTATAACACAATAAGGCCGCAAATAAAAAACCCATCAATCCTTTAAAATATATTCTTCTTATCTCCTGCATAATGAAGCCCCACTAGTTTTGATCTGGTATCGTGCGGATAAACAAGGTCATGAGCAGTATATCGGATTATGGTTATATGAAAAAAGTATTCTGTCAAGAATAATACTTTTTCACAACAAGAATCGACTTTTCATATCGATGGTTATCCCTGCTGCGGTCTGATCTGACTGTTTCGGAAAAAACGTTACCACGGAACCGGAGATCGGGAAAAATTAAACGGGAGTTTCAGGTCAGTATTCTTTATAGGGCTGCGGAGAATGCACATAGTCCCTGAGTTCTATGGAATCGCCTCTTCTGGTATCCAGGTATTCATTTAAAAGGATGAAAAACCACATCAGTGTATCCTTGCCCGACTCGATCGCGACGAAATTCCTCTTCTCGCGCCAGTTTTTTATTACAAGGCCTTTGCCCAGGATGGCAAACAGATCAAATTCGAACGCATGTTCGACGCTTTTCGAGATATAAAAATCAATAATATAATTCTTCACATCGGCCAGGGACATCCCCGTTCCGTAACTTACGACGAAAGAGGGGATGACCGGATTGTTTTCCCTGGTTTCACTGAACCGGTTTATTTTTTTCGCCTGGATAACCCTGGAGAGCACATCCGCGAGGGCTTTGTTGTCTACATGGGGGCATACATGCAAAGCGCCGTAAACGGCCTCGAAGGGAATAAACCCGCCCATAATACTGTCCAGATTCCTGAACAGCGGTTTATAGACCACCAGGTCCACCCCCTCGGGCGTGTATCCGCTGCTATCGATGATCGGCGCGCTGCCGATTTGCAGATCAGGGCGAACCAGACGGTCCAGCACTTCCTTGAGCACGTTATGTACCCCTGCTTCTGCCTGTTTCGTTACCGATGTTTTTTTCGCGCTTCCCGCTTTTGCCGGCTTTTCACCGCCGGTTTTTCTGGATGCCGTCTTTTTCGCCCCTGCTGTGCTGCTAAGGAGCTCGTGCTGCAGTTCTTCGAAATACTTTTTAAACATGGCTTTCCTCGGCTCTATAATTCGGCAACGTTTTCCAGTTCTATCAGACCTCCACCGTGGCGGATCTCATCATCCCTGCTGCCTGCTACTTCTTCATCCTCCCTCTTCGATTTTTCAATTCTTTTTTCTTTGAGGTTTTCCGATTCGATCTCTTCCTGAATATCGGGCACGTTCTTCCCGTCTATTCTGTATAACAGTTCCCTGGTGCTCATGCTTTTCCATCTGCGTGCGGTAGCGGCGTGTTTCCCTTCGGGCCAGTTCTTCAGGTATGCCTGAAACTCCCTGGCCGCGAGATCGAAACGTTTGCTGAGAAAGTATGCGTAACCCTTTTTAATCTGCGCATCCTGGTCCTTGTGGTGATAGGAATTGGTCAATACCCTGTTGAAATAATTTATGGAAGTATCGAACCTCCTGTCCGCAAAATAGCTTTCCCCGATCCAGTAAAGGGCATTTTCGGTAAGCCGGTCACCAGGGAAATAACCGACGATGCGGCTGAGATAGGATATGGCGCCGTTATAATTGCCGCGCCGAAAAGATTCAAGACCGCTGCGGTACGCCTGGTCCCTGTATGATTTTCGCACATCCTCGGTATACTGGCTCACCGCCCCGTAGTATTTAAGGAAATGATCGTACAGATCATACGCTTCGGCGTCATGTCCCATCCTTTTACGTGATCGCGCCTTACCCACCAGGGCTTCTTCGTTGCTGCCGTATTCGGAGAGGGCGATATCGAACATCCTGTTGGCCCTGGCATATTCCCCAAGCCTGAGATAGGTATGCCCCAGTTCGGAATAAACACGGCTGCGGAATTCCCTGTTGTAATTGCCCTGCAGCAGCGCGAAAAGCTGGTTTATACCTTCCTCTGAATACTGCTGCAGCACCTGGAGATGGGCCATGCGGATAACCACTTCCTTTCTGAGGTCTTCGGTAAGATAACGGTGCCGGTTTTTCAGCAGATAACCGTACTTCAGATAGGCAAGCCGGTTAAGGCCGATTTTTTCGTAGCACCGGCCTATATAGAAATAGGCCTCGGGAATCACCCTGGACCCGGGGTATTTCGCGATCAGTTTGGTGAATATGGAAATGGACTGGTTAATCGAATCCCGGTCACCCCTTTCGAATATCATCTTCGCTTCGGTCATCATCTCGCGGGCCTGTACGGCGGGTTTCTGATGGAACTCGTAAAACAGAAGCAGCCCGATACCCAGCACTACAAACACGGCCCCCACGGTTACTTTTAGTCTCATTAGTAATTCTCCTTACTATCTGAATTCACCAATACTGATGACATAATCGTCTTTTGTACCGCCACATTTCCGGAAGAACCTCTACACCGTGACCCGCGGCAGTTCCGGCATTCGGCACTGAAACAGGCCGGTTTCCTGTCAGTACCCGTGTAACTCATCTCACCTTCGATATGGCATAATCCTGCCAGAACCTTGATTCCTTACCGAAATATTTAATTACCCCGGGCATCTCGAAATAGCGTATCGCCTCACGGTACCGTTTCAATTCGACAAGGGCCCTTCCGATAAAAAGCCTGGCTTTGGCCGTCTCGACTTCATTATCGGAGCGCGAAACGATAATGTGCAACCTTTTTATGGTAAGTTCATAATGTCCCGGGAAAAAGCTCTCTTTCAGGACCGTATCAACATTATCGGTGGGAGGAAGGGCCGGGGGCTCCTTTGCCGGTTTCTCTTCCACAATGTCCCGTGTAACTTTCGCGGACGGTTTGCGTTCTACCACCACGGGTCTGACCGTATAGTTTTCCCTTTCTCTAAGGGTATTGTCCACACCGGAATCTTTCACCTTCACCAGTACCGCGTAGTAATAACTGCCGGGACCCGGGTCGCGGTCGATGTACCGCACGGTCGACGAAGCTACTGTTCCCACCACGCCGGCAAGCGCCAGCAACTGGATATTGCTTATCGGACGACTGTAACGGTATATAACATAGCTGTGGGATTTCCCCTCGATGCCTTTCCATTTCAGCTCCACCGCGCCGGCATCTATCGCCGCGGCGCTGATGTTAGACACCACCGCCTGGCTTCGAAGGGCGACATACAGCCCGGTGGTGAGATAACTCTGATCGGGAATAAGCTGCAGGTCCTCGTTCCCCGTTATGTCCCTGGTGGTTACCGCGTAATAATAGGTGCCGGTAACGGTGATTGTTTTATCGACGTAACTTTCCCGCCCGTCCGAAATGACGGCGATCTTCCCGGCGCGGCTGATCTTTTCAGGAGTATTCAGCGGCGTTTCACCCCGGTACACCGTATAGACTATGCCGCTCGATTCCGCGGCCTTCCATGTCAGAAGCACCTGGTTTCCATTAATGACCTGCCCGTGAATAAGGGTGACCTGGTCGGGGTAGTTGCTCACCGGTGTATACTCGATATCTTTTTCAATAATGACGGGAGTCGTGGTATAATTCACATCGGGATAGATGTCCACTTCCCGGCTCATGACGCGGTCTTTTGAAAGAACCACATAATAATACTGTCCCGGTGGAAGGTTGGAGTCAATGACCGAATTGACGCGTCCTGACGGGAGCACCTTTATAGAAAGGGCGGCCAGCGCTTTCTCGCCGGTGTTCGGCACCTCTTTCGCCCTGCCCACAATAAAATCCTCGACCGCTGCCGCATCGGTTTCCCAGGTGATACGAACCGCCCCTTTGACATTGGGAATGCGTTCCGCTTTAATGCCGAAAGCGATGTGGGGAGGGAACTCGCTTTTTTTTCTGGTATCCTTTCTGGCTTCCCTGGGTGCCCCATCCGCTTTTCGCGTCGGGAGGGGCTCGTCCAGCAGAAACTCGGTCGAAGCCGTACCACCGAGTATGGCAACAGACAGAAGGATAAAGCATCCGAAAAACAACCAGTGACCGGTGAGTTTTTTCATTGAAATCCGTTATCCTGGATTATTTAAGGGTGCGCATCCCCGTACCTGTTAGTCAATATCACGGAAAGGACGGCATGCGAAATATGGTAACGCTGCACTCCTTCCGTACACAGGTGTCGGGACATAACTACACCCCGGTTTTATTTTCGGTATTTTTAAGGGTTCTCTTGATTATATATTGATGATAAAAAGCGGAACCCCCGCCTTACGCGAAGGAGGGGCGGTTACCGTTCAGATGTGGGCACAGCAATGCGCCGCCGGTGACGATTATATATACCCGTCGGCGTCGCGAATCCCCTTCCCCATGTTGAGGCGCAGATAATGGCCGTCACACCGGATGGTGATGTCGTCGGAAGGGAAATCCGCGTTCGAGTAAGGATTTCCGTACCGCTTATATCCTGAGAGTTCGGTCCTGTTACCATTAACACTCAAAGGCCCCCTCCAGCCGAATTCCACCTTCCCCAGGGACGGCGAGCGGTATCGCACCCTGAGCCCGTGGAATTCCGGCCGGCTGCCCGTGACGGCATCGACGAAATCGGTAAAAGAGCCGTTCTCAGCGCGGCATCCCATCTCACATATCCAGATGTTCTCTTTACCGTCGGCGATAATTTCCCTTTCCCGGTCATCCCCTTCCGCCTGCGGGCGGTATCCGTTTCGGGAGTAGAGCGCGAGGTAGCCGTCGGTTTTGCGTGCGCAGATCCATCCTGCCCGTTCGACCGTCTCGTCGAAACGGTCCCGCGGCAGCCACGCATGGGTGAAAAAAAGCCTGTTGGTCCTGTACAGCCCCGGCAGCCGTGAAATGCGATAAACGGCGATCACCACATTGCGCACCTGGGCCACCCGCGGCAGGGTGCCGGAACCGACCCAGTACCCGGCTGAATAGTCATCAAGGCCTCCCGGGTGGGTGGTAAAGCACACGGCCTCGGGACCCAGCGTGGCCTGCCACAAATGCTGCTGGTCTCCGCCATAGCCGTGACGGTAATCCTGGGCCGAACTCAGCATATAGTCAGGAGTTTTAAACGTGAGTATATTTACCTCCTCACGCGTGTTGCGGGTGATGTCCTTTTCAAAGATTTTCGCCACCATCGGGAGCATGCCTGTTACGCGCGCGAACCGTATGAGCTTCTTCATCTTTTTAAACATTTCAAAAAACCGGTTATCCCACCAGTTATACCGGTCAAAGAGTTTCATGACCGCGTTGATGGTTTTCGGATGGGTATAGGCCTCGAGACTCAGCAGCGCCATGGCGCCTTCATCCGAACAGGTATTGATTCCCCACCGTGACGCATCGGCGATACGGATACCCATGCGCTGGCGGTTTTCAAAGGTGCGGTTGTCCACGGCGACACGGTATACCGCCTCGGGGAGACGGTACCTGGGGCTCAGTGCCAGCGCGACGGCGCTCATGTTATCGGCGCCGGCGAACCTTCCCCTGCCGAAGAGCAGTTTCGACGTATCGGTGGTGGACTCCACGAGCCCCGATTTTTTTTCTTTCACGTAACTCCTGCCGTGGGTGGAACCGAAGACTCCCAGGAAGCTGTTGAGCGCCATGTCATAGAACAAGAGATCCAGTACAATCTCGGACCGCCTTGAAATAACGGGATCGGCGGCAAAATCAGCCAGGTTTACCAGCGCGGTGATGTCCTCGTCGTAGTAGATATGGGAGAGCCACTCGCTGAAACCGGTCTTGAACCGGAGATCCGTCCATTGCATGATCCGTTTCCGTGCGCGCTCGATTTTTTCCAGACCGGTCATCCCCGAATTGGCAAACACCCTTTCCGGAAAAAGCTGGCCCGCGAGGTACTCGTTCGCGGAAAACATGATCTGATGGTTCTCGGTCCAGGTGCACATGGAATCGATGCCGGGTTCGTCGGGCCAGTATTTGAATGAAAGGAGGACCTCCTCGACGCGCCGTACCAGGCTTCGCTGTAACATGCGGCTGTCCCTGAACTGGCAGAGGATCCTCACTATCCCCAGCATGACGAAATCGGCGCAGTCCAGGCGCTCTTCGATGTAGTCCAGTGCGCCCAGCAGTATCCCCTCATGAATGGGACCTTTCCGCTCATGAAGGCGCACCAGTTCGTAATAATAACCCTTCATGGACGGGCCCGAGGGATTCGCCAGGCAATGACGGATAAATGCCCTTCTCCGCGTTTCATAGCCGCCGGGGGACTGTCCGGGAGTATACACATCGGGAACAGGCCCCGCGGGGTATCCACGCGGCGCTTTTTTCAGGGGACGTATCAAATATTCAGTCTGTGTCGGGCGCTCCCCGCTTCCGCTCTTCATGAACCCTCCCGAGCGTCGTATCCGTTTAAGTAATGACGTTCTGATAGAGACATATCAACGTTATACCAGTATTCTTTTCAGACGCTCCTCCTCTTCGACGAGAGCGGCGGTTTTTCCGCCTCCCTGTCTCTTTCTCTCGAGGAAGTTTTTCAGATCACCGTGCAGTGCCGGGGATAGGGGATACTTCGACGCCGCGTAAAGCCCCATGAAAAGCAGAAGGACCGGCACCACGGCGAAGATTATCCTGAGCACCAGGGTGAAACCCTCGGGCTGTTCCTGCTGCACCACCCGCGTAATCCCTTCCACCGTCTCGTGCAGGGGCGGCCGGTACCCCGCGAGGGATATGGCCTGTGATATAATGAACAGGGCCAGTGCGGAACTCAGCTTGCGCATGAACATGAAGAGCCCCATGTAAACCCCCTCGCGCCGCCTGCCCGTCTCGAGCTCGTCCACATCGGGGATGTCGGGGAAAATGGAATAGATCATGACCACAACACCGCCGGTGGCGAGGCCGACCAGAACGGCGAAGACATACACCAGCGGTCTGGCAGCGAAAGGGGTGATGGCGAAACTGAAGAGCATAACGCAGATCCACATCATCACCGCTCCCATGAAACCGGTCTTCTTGCTGGTTTTTTTGCTTAACACATAGTAAAACGGGATTGCCGCGATCTGGACGACGAGCAGCGTCCCTAGAACGTAATTCGTCTCGCCGCCCCTTTTCAGATAATAGGTCATGAAGTAAATGATGATGGACATCACCACGTCCATCGACAGGAAGGTGAAAAGATACATCAGGAGCACGTGGACAAAGGACCTTATTTTAAAGGGCGCGATATACGTGTCGGCCAGACTGATGGGTGGAAGTTCGGACTGGAATTCGCTCCTTTCACGCGTAACGAGCAAGGTGCCGATGAAGGGCAGCGCGAAGAAGAGCCCGAATACCACCCCCATTATCATGTGCCCCTGCCGCACGTCGGGGAAGGCCTTCACGATCTCGAGGGGCACCACGGCGCACAGCAGGGACGAAAACATTGAAAAGAACATGCGTATTGAGGTGAGCGATGTGCGCTCGTGGTAGTTGAGCGTGAGTTCCGACGAGAGCGCGTTGTAAGGCACCATCACCATGGTGATGACGGTATCGTAGAACAGGTACGCCAGGAGCACGAATATGAAACGGTGCATCTCTTCCTCGAAGTTTACGGGATACCACATCATGAAGAACGAAAGAAAGATAAACACTATGCCGGCGAGGAAATACGGACGCCTCCTTCCCATTTTCGACCTTGTGCGGTCGGAGACGATACCCATAAGCGGATCGTTGACCGCGTCCCAGATCTTGCTGACCAGTATCACCATCCCCGCCAGGGCCGGATTGAGTTTTACTATGTCGGTGAGAAAATAGAGATAGTATATCCCCACGATGATCATGGACCCGCCGCCGTATATGTCACCCATCCCGAAACCGACCTTGACGGCCAGACTCAGTTTTTCGCCGTTTTTTTCCGTCATTACGCAACCTCCGCCGATATGGGAATTCATGCTGTTTACAGGCTCCCGTCCACCGGTTCCTTTTTTCCGGAACCGGCCGACGCATAGATCGCCATCACCGCCGCCAGCGCCGGCAGCGAATCCTCTGCGCGGTTTAGATAGGGTGCGTCATCCCTCACCCACCGGCAGAACGCCACGAGGTTACGCTGCAGAGAGAACAGCCCCGGCACGGGCATCGGGCAGCTTCCTGTGGTAACGCCGAGTCGTTTCAGTTTCGAGGAGGGGGGAAAATCGTCGGGTCCGGTATAGATCAGTGTGCCTTTTTCGCCGTACACCTCAATTCGGATCTTCTGGTGCGGTACCGCCGTCATGGCGGAAGTAATACTGATCAGGGCGCCGTTATCCATTTCCACTGTCCCCATGGCCAGGTCTTCGACTTCCACCCCCGGAAACTTTCTCCGTGCGGTCATACCCTCCGCCGCGACAGGCCTGCCGCCCATCGCCCACAGTATAATGTCGATCCAGTGTCCTGCCTGCGTGATGAGCGTGCCGCCCCCGGCCTGGTCCTTGCGCCCGCGCCACGGGCCGGCCGCGAAATAATCGGGCCCCCTGAACCATGCCAGGTTGCACCTGCCGTGGGAAATGGCGCCCAGCGCGCCGCCGCGGCAGGCCATGGCCAGACGATAGGCGTTCCGGTCGTAACGGTACTGGTAGTTGACCCCCAGCTTGAGTCCCCTGAGGCGGGCCTCCCGGCACATCTCGCGCGCACAATCCATGGATACGGCAAGGGGTTTCTCGCATAACACATGAGACCCGCGTTTGAGGGCCTCGATGACCATGGGATGGTGGAGGTGATGGGGAACGCTCAGAAACAGGGCGTCAGGTTTCTCCCGTTCCAGGAGCTCACGATAGTCCCGGTACGCGGCGGGGATATTAAAGCGCCGGGCATACGCCTGGAGACGCTCCTCATTGACGTCCGCGCAGGCGGTGATGCGCACACCGGGGGTGATTTTCACCACACGGGCAAGGTCGGTGGCGATATCTCCGCACCCTGCCACCGCAAGTCGAAAAGGACTGCCCATGGTTTTTTCCTCCACGTGTTTTATATTCTTTAGATTATTCCACTCACCCAGCGGAGGCCCCCGCTGATGATCCCGGCGGTACCCGGGAGCAGCATCGTACGGGCGCAGTGGCCCGGCGCGAAATAACACACCCTGCCCCTGCCGCAGGCGCGGGTCCAGACCTGCGGTTCTTTTTTTCCGCCGGTGTCGGCATAAAAATGTACGGTGTTTGAGCGATCATATTCATGCAGGTACAGCTCGTCATGGACGGTGAAACCGCCGATGTCCCCGAAAAGTTCCCCGGTACTGCGCCGGAGTTCGAAAAGCCCCACGCTGCCGTGGCTGACGAACCTTCCTCCAAGGATTTCGAAATACCGCTCCCTGGTTTTGAACGATGCGGATGCCGAGTGCACCGCCAGGAATCCCCCTCCCCCCGTCACGAAATCATCCAGCGCCCCCAGGGCGGCGTCGGAGACGGTCTTTCGGTGCAGGTAAATCGTAACGGCATTGAATTCCCCCCCGGAAAGCAACCGCAGCGATTCAATGGAAGTGGCGAACTCGCACCACATATCCTCCATACCGTCGAGGATGGTCTTGAAATTGCGACGCGCCGAAAGCGAGGGGTGGAAAACACCATCGGATACCACCAGGACCTTTTTCATGATTCACTCCGTAGTCAAGATTCCGCCGTTCAAGTTCGCGTCGTTATGCTCGTTCACTGCCGCTCGAACAACCGCCCCCCGAGGAAGTCAGCCCAGTCCCGCTCGAACCACTGGTCGAACGCCGGCACGGGACGCGCCGGAAGATACGACACCGTGACGGAACCTTCGGCATCCATGCACAGTTCCTGGACCTCCCGGTAAAAGCGTTCATCGCAGAGGACGGCCCTGATATCCAGGGCGCCGTTTTTATCAATAAAAATATCTGCCGTATCTCCGGCGATAAAACTCCCCCTGCCCTCCTCAAACCGCCGCATCAGGGACATCGCCGATTCCAGAAAGCAGCGTTCGGTTACCAGCAGGTCCTCGTTCCTGATCCAGGTATACAACTCTGAAACGCCGGTGATGCCCAGTCCTGTACGAAGCACCATGGCCTCGCGGTTCTGCTTCAGCGCGTGGGCCACCCCATGACGGCCTCGTATAATGCCCATGGCGCGGGACATTCTCCGCTGAAGAGCAAGGCGCTCCTGATCCAGGTCTATCTTCAATGGGGCAGAGAGCAGTGCTGAAAAACGGGCCATGCGGGCGGCGGCGGGACCCAGGGCGCGGGTGCTGAATTTTTCCATATCGAACGGAGGGGTGAGTTTCGCCCTGTGGGCGATCATCGCGGCCGCGCGCAGCGATCCCACCTGCCCGGCGTTGAGAGCGCTTCCGCCGGGGCGGTAGATCCCGTGACTCCCGTTGGCCTCTCCCACGGGAAACAGGTTCGCGATGCCGGATTCCCACCAGATTGACCCCCTTATACCGCCGTTATTGTGCTGGTGGCAGACCGCGATTTCCAGGGGTTCCCGCGCGAGATCTATACCCTGAGATTTAAAAAAGTCCAGCGCGGGCCTGTTCATCCGCCGGAGGCGTTCAACCGGCGTATTCCCCGTTGCGCACGAACGTTCCAGGTAGTCCCGGGCCGCCGGAGGGAAATCGCGCCACGCGGTTTCCCGGCCCTCAAGCGACGGGTTGCGGGTAAAATCCAGGCATACCTTCCGCCCGAGTATGTTATGTTCACGATAGACCAGCAGATCGATGCAGGAGGACCCGTAGTTGCTGATTTTACGCACATCGAAAGGCCACTGGTATCCTTTAAGGAACTGCGCCGAGAGCTGCGCGGCGGGATCGGGGAAAAAGTCATTTAAAAATTCCCGTTCGTCGCGGCCGTCCTGCGCGAAAGAGACATAGCGCGGCAGCACCTGCTGGTACGAGCCGGAGAGGTTCCATCGCACCGGCACCGACGCTATCCCGAACTGCGACTCGCAGAGGTTCTGCGCCGTGGCGCCGGCCCTGAGCGCCATGCCGAGGGAACCCTCCTGCGAGGGAGGATACACGCTGTTTTCGTACAGTGCGCCGGGCCCTCCTGTTCCCATGACGATGAAGTCAGCCTTGATGACAACCATGCCGAATGAAGCCGGTGATGCACCATCCAGGCGGAGCGCGATCAGCCCGACTGCGGCCTTCCCGTGTTCATCGTCGGCGGTGATGATATCAACGGCGCCGGTATGGTCCATTATGTTGATCCCGAGTCTTTTCACCTCGTCGAGCAACGCATGGAACATCATGACCGAGGTTTCAGGACCGGCCGATGTCCCCCTGCCGCGGGGATCGTGATCGGTCACATAGCCGCCGTAGACCCCGTAACGGTCATGGGCAAACGGCACCCCCATCTCCACCAGGTGATAAAACTCGCGCTCTGAAGACGCCGCCTCGGCCAGCGCGATGTCGCCGTGCATGGCCCCTCCGGCATAGAGCGTCTCGGCCATGCTCCATACCGAGTCACCGCCGGGGTCCGAGGGGCTGACCCGGTAATAGGTCTGCTTGTCCGATCCCGCGTTGGCCGAGGTGCCCGCGCCGATTCTCTCCGTTACGATAACAAGATCATCGACGCCCATTTTCTTCAGGTGCACCGCACCGTTCAGGGCCGCGGCGCCCGAGCCTATCACCGCCGCCCTGGTGATGATGAGGGGGACACCGGCGCCGTTTATTTCTATGGTTTCCTGTCTCATTGAATTGTGTCAGACCCCGTAAAAAGTACCCGCCTTCATAAAGGTCCGGCGGCGCGCGTCTTCACCTCGCCTGTCATCATTTACACCGCACGTTACCCCGTGAATCTATGTAAAGACAATATGATAATAATTAAACTCTTCATAACCGTACCTTCATGCGCGCTTCAAGGGCGGCACCTCATTACAATCCATGCAGGTGAAAACCCCCGTCAACCTCAAGCACCCCTCCTGTGGAATAATCATGGTGCCCTCTCACGACCGCCGTAACCACGGCCGCCACATCGGCGGGTGTACCCCATCTTGCCAGCGGCAGGAGCCCAGCGGTGATGAGTTTGTCGTATTTTTCCCTTACCGGTTCGGTCATATCCGTGTGTATAATGCCGGGCCGAATCTCGAAACATCGCACACCCTGGCCGGCCAGTTTGAGCGCGTAAAGCTTCGTCATCATGGCCATCCCGGCTTTGGACATGCAGTAATCCGCACGGTTGAGTGACGGCGTATATGCCGATATAGATGAAATGTTGATGATATAGCCGGTGTCCTTACGCGGGGTCATGAGGCGCGACAGGGCCGAGGTGAGCAGGAAGGGACCGATCAGGTTTACCCTGAAGACCCTGAGCATCTGTTCTTCCGACAGTTCCAGGAGGTCGAGCCGTTTTTCCGTGGTGATGCCGGCGTTGTTCACCAGTACGTCAAGCCTTCCGTAGCGTCGTTCTATCTCCCCGACTATCGCGTCCCTGGACTCAGCCTCGGCGATGTCGCCCCGCAGGTACAGACATGATCCCTTCTTCCCGTTCAGACGTTCCGCCTTTTCAATGTGCGCATCCGCCTGTTCCCTTTCCCTGCGGCCGTTAAAGGCCACGGCGAAACCCTCCACGGCCAGGGCCAGGGCAACGGCCAGGCCGATACCGGACGTTGAACCGGTCACCAGTGCCGTGCGCCTGTTGTCTGCCGTGACTTTCATTTTACCGTCCCTACCGTTTCGCCCTCGATGAGCAGCCCGTCGACCTCGAGCCGTATCATACGGTTTTCGCGGTTTACGATGTTGTCGCGCAACCACCGTGCGGCGAGAAACCCCATTTCGTAGATAGAAAGGCTGACCGTGGTGATCGACGGCGTGTAAAGACGCCGCAGCGGTGAGTTGTCGAAACCGGTCACCGCCATGTCCGCCGGTACCCGTTTCCCCTTCCCTGTCATGGCATTGATGAACCTGATCGCGAAATTATCATTGAACGCCATAACGGCGTCGCACCGCTGTTTAATGAAAAAGCCCGCCGCCCCGTCGTCGACGCCGTCTATCCGCACGGCTTCATGGATAAGTTCATCGCCGTATCCCATGCCCGCCTCCATCATGGCCATCCTGTATCCTCTTGAACGCTCCAGGTTGACGGGATGCCCCTTGAAGCCCAGGTAACCAATGCGGCGGTACCCTCTGGCAAGCAGATGGCCGGCCAGTTCCAGCGCGCCCCTGAAATTATTGCAGGTTATGTAGTTCTCACGTTCGGGGTTACGGTTGAGATACATATAAGGGATAGATTTCCCCGTAAGCTTTTCCCTTAACCTTTCGGGCACCTCGCCGAAGGCGAAGATGAAACCATCGGCCCTTCTTTCGCGGCCTCGGACCCAGTCTTCAAGACCCGAGTAGGTGATGAATTCTATCTGCTTGTCTTCCTTCTGGAAAGCACTGTTTATGGCGTTCAGCAGCTCGCCCGAATCGAAGAAGGGATTGACCTCCATCTGCTGGCTGTCGGGAACCGTAATCACAAGGTTGATACCGCTCCTGGCAAGGGGTCTTCTTCTCTTTCGATGTATAAAGGACCCTTCACCCGCCGCCTCCATCACCAGACGGCGGGTTTCCCTTGATATTCCCGGCGCATTGTTGAGCACCCTGGACACGGTGCTGACGGATACCCCGCAACGGGAGGCGATTTCGTTCATGTTAAGGGCTTTCTTTTTCATGGTTATTTCCCCGAAACCGGCCCGTATCCAGGATGAACGATGCAGTAAACCGGCTTTTGTTCTTTAAGCAGGCGGGAACATCCCCCGCAGAGGGTACAGTAGCGGATATCGGAACCCCCGTCTGCGAGCCTTCGGGGAAAAAGCGGGTCGGCCAGACTCTGCCGTCCGAAACCCGCCATATCGGCGTATCCTCTGGTAATATTATCCCGCGCATATTCAGCCGCCCTTTCCCGTCCCACGGAATACGCCGAACCTATGACGGTCAGCCCGGGGAATCGCCGTTTGACCATGGCCGCATAGCGGAAATGATGAAACATGTCGAAGGAATTGGCCTGCTGCGGCCGGGTGAGCCTGGGTGTGCGAACGGGAACTCCGGCGGACACATTGATGAAATCGGCCCCCGCCTGTACGATATGGTCCAGCAGCGCGTACATATCGTCGGGTTCCTCAATATAACCTTGGCCGGAGCCCGTACCGCACCCGCCGCGTATGCCCTCGTAAAACGATATCCTGGTGCCGACGATAAAATCTCCGGATATCTTCCTGGCTTCCCGTATGATCGCGGCGATAAACCGGCTCCGGTTCCCGGGGCTTCCGCCGTATTTGTCGCCGCGGTCGTTTCTGGGCCTGAGCATCTCGCCGCCCAGGTATCCGTGGCACGCCTTGATATCCACACCATCGGCCCCGGCTTCATGGCTCAGCCTTACGGCCTCCGCGAACAGATCGACCGTCTCGTCGATCTCGCCCTCAGTAAGCACCGGTATGCCGTCGTTTTCACGGTACACACCGACCGGACGGGAAAAGCTCCCGCACAGGCGGCCCGCGTGGCTCAACTGAAAAAGAACAAGTCCGCCGCCACCGGCCTCGCGGAACGAAGCGACCAGTCGCCTGAAACCGGTCAGGTTTTCCCTGGACAGCACCAGACCCCTTTTCCTGGCAAGATGCCGGCCGGTCACCGAGACGGCTTCAACAAACACAACGCCCCATCCGCCCGTACCGAGCTGGCGGTAGCGTTCCATGTGGGCGTCGCTGACCCCTCCGCCGTCACCCGCCGCACTGATTTCCATGGCCTGGGCCGTCAGGCGGTTCGGCGCTGACCGTCTGCCCATCGCGACCGGGGTATAGAGTATATCTTTCTTCTGATCCATGGAATATTTGTATTTTATTCATGCAAATTTTGCAATAAAAAAAAGCGGGTAGCTTGACTTTTCCATATTTTAGTATATAATTAAATTATTGAGATTCAGCAGGGAGGTGACTGCCATGAGAGACGAGGTAACCGGAAATTTCTGTATGGACCAGCACTGCGATTATTACCGCAGAAGCGAGAATATATATTCAGACCTGGACCCCTATGAGAGGGAAAAGATCAACGAGCATTATGCCATTCAGCACATTATGTGGTAACTGTTATTGTTCATAGAACCCCCTTTTACTTTGATAATCTGTCAATCCTCCTTGGAAAAGGAGGATTTTCTTTTCCGACTCGATCCCGGTTTTTTTACATTTTTATTATAAAAATAAGGTAGTATTATTCTGATTAAGTATTGACAAAACCACTGATGTATACGGTGAGTTTCCATTTGCTCTGATGACTGCACCGGCGTGAATCCTGAATAGAATGAGAGGGGCAGCTTCGGCGGCAGAACGGAGTTTCCGCGTATCCAGACCAGCGGAAACCGGATACTATGTAGCAAAGCCAAGGAGAACATCCCCCCATGGAAGAAGAATCACCCAGAGCCAGTAATGATCTGGATATAAGGGTCACCGACAAAGGCAAATCCGTATTCGCGAAACGGATTTTTCAACCAGGGGACTTCATCATCGCCTTCCGGGGCAAGCGGTATTCCCGAGAGGAGTACCTGAGAAAAGTCAATCCCAAGAACAACCACTTCCTTCAAATCGATACGCATCTTTTTCTGGGCCCCACCCGTACGCCCGACAATTACATCAACCATTGCTGCGATCCCAACACGGGCCTGCGCATCATCGACGGGAAGGTGCTGCTTTTCGCCATTAAAACCATCACCGTCGGCGAGGAACTCAGCTTCGATTATTCCACGACCATGGCGGAGGATTTCTGGGAAATGGACTGCCGCTGCGGCTCGGCCGACTGCCGCGGACGGATCAAGGATTTCAAACACCTGCCCCAGAAAACCATTGAACGCTATCTTGCGCTCGGAATCGTTCCCGATTTTGTCATCAGAAGCCTGCCGGCGCCCGCCGCCGCGCACAGGGATTATGCCTCCATGAGGCCTGAATTACTGCACGCTGAGGACCCGTCCTGGAACCTGACCGGCAGACAGGGCGGAGAAACCGACGCCACACGGCAATGAACGGCCCCGTACGAATACCATCAGCGGACGAATGCCGTTCCCTGATGGTTCGCTATAAAATGCTCCCCAATATCGAGGCGCATTCAAAACAGGTGACGAAAGTGTCCATGGCCATCGTAGACCACCTTGATGATATCACACTGGTCGACCGCGACCTGGTATACGCCGCGGCCATGCTCCATGATATCACCAAAACCCGCTCGCTCGAAACCGGGGAGCACCATGACCAGAGCGGAGCCGATCTCCTGGAAGAACTGGGATATCCTGAGGTCGCGGGCATTGTACGCCGTCACGTTTTTTATTCCGATTTCAATCCGACAGGAACGCTCAGGGAAGCCGACATCGTGTATTACGCCGATAAAAGGGTGATGCACGATCTTATCGTTACCCTGGATGAACGGGTAGATGACCTGATCAACCGGTACGGCACCACCCCGGAAAGAATGAGTCTCATACGGGAAAACAGCAAGCTTATGAAGACCATGGAGAAAAAGATCCGCGGGTTTATGAGGGAGGACATCAGCACCGTCATAAACCGCCTGGCCCATGAGTAGACATTTCTTCATCCTGGACTGCTTCGTTGATGAACCCGCCTGTTTCGGGGTCCCGCCCTTCGTGTCGCCCTACCCCCGTTATGTATACGGCGCGCTTATCGACGCCGGCGTATCCCCCGACGATATCACCTATACCACCATTGAGGAACTGCGCCGAAAGGACCTTGAATTAGAGGCGGCTGAGATGGTTTTTCTGATCGGCGGCGCGGCGGTGCCGGGCAAATACCTTGGACACCGGATCGGCACCGTACCCGAAATAACCGGGGTGCTTGAGAAAAACCGGCACCTTACCTTCTGTACGGGAGGCACCATCGGCCACCTTATAGACCCGTCACGGCACCGGAACCTTTTGCCTCTAACCGGAGATATTGAAAAATTCGCCTACGGCCACGCGAAGGGGAACGCCGATGACGACCGCCGCACCTATGATGAACTGGCGCGCTGGGCACCGCCGGGAGCCGCGGTCTGCGGGCTGCACCCCTCATTCCCGAACATCATCTGCGAGATAGAAACCTTCCGCGGCTGTCCGCGCCTGCAGCACTGCTCATTCTGCAGCGAGGGACTGCGCGACACCCTGGAGTTCAGAAGGCCTGAGGACATCATCGGCGAGATCGACGCGCTCATCGGCCGCGGTGTGACGCGTTTCAGGCTGGGGCGCCAGGCCGATATACTCCAGTACGGCACCAGGTTCGACGAATTCAGAAACGGTTTCCCTGCCCCCCGCCCCGAAGCGGTGCGGGGACTTTTTTCCGCGCTGAGAACACGACGGGACAGCGGGCGTATTACCACACTGAACGTTGATAACGCCAACCCCGGCACCCTGTGTAATTTCCCCGACGAATCGATGCATATACTGGAAATCATCGCTGAGAGCATAACCCCGGGTGATACCCTGGCCCTGGGCGTTGAATCCCTCGACCCGGCGGTAATTCAAAAAAACGGCCTGAAGATCGGACCGGAAGGGCTGATGGGGGCGGTATCACTGGTCAATGAGGCGGGCGGCAGGAGGGTCAACGGCATCCCCCTGCTGCTGCCCGGCATTAACCTGATCCACGGACTGGCCGGCGAAACCGCCGACACCTTTAAAATGAATTACGAGGGACTGGCGGCGATACGGGACAGGGGGCTGCTGCTGAAACGTATCAATATCCGCAAGCTTGTTCCCTTCCCCGGCACCCCCATGTACCGTCTTTACAGGGAACCGGCCGGCCGTGTGCGGAAGCGGTATGAGTTTTACCGGGATAAAATCAGGGAGGAAATCGACCACTGGATGCTCCAGAGGATATACCCGGCAGGCACCCTGCTGGGGGAGGTGCTGGTTGAGAACCGCCGGTTCGACCACTCACTGGGCAAACAGATATCCAGCTACTCCATAACCGCCCGGGTCCCCATGGCGCTGCCGGTCGGCAGGCTCGTTGACGTCGTGGTGGTAGGGCACCGCGAGCGTTCGGTCATCGCCCTGCCGCTTCCCCTGGACCTCAACACCCTGCCGCTGAAGGCCCTGGAAATGATACCGGGTATCGGCAAGAAAAAAGCCTCCGCAATCGTATTGCAGAGGCCTTTCGCTTCGCGGGAGGAGGCGTCCCCCTATCTCGGTGACGTACCGTCATCGCTGCTGCAAATGCTGGAGGAACGGTTTTAATACTTCTTGCGTTCCTTGTCATGGTTGAGGCGGTTCATGATGAACAGCGCCAGGAAGGCGCCGACGAACCCGGCAATGAGATTCACCCCGGTGTCATACACCAGGAAGCGCAGCACGCGAATGGTGACATCCAGGAGCAGGCGATCCAGGATAAAGCCGCCGACCAGCGCTCCTATGACACCGACGACGAGCCCGCCGATATAGCCCCCCAGAAGGTCCCGTCGTTTAAGATAGAAGAATATCCATGATGCCAACGCGCCTAGTCCTATATAGAGCACAATGGCCAGCAGTTTCATTAAAAAGCTGAGTATTTCTTCCGACATTGTTTTCCCCTTGCATCTTAATAAGATCAGCGGAGTTCAGGCCCCTTTATAGAAGAAAGGATCACCTTTCCCCAGTCGCAGCAGCTTTACGTCCCCTTCGGAAAAGTCCACCACCGTCGAGGGTTCTGAATACTTCGGTCCGCAATCGATGACCAGATCCACCTCGTTGCGGTAAACCTTTTCCAGATCGCCCGGTTCAATTATGTAATTCCCGGCGACGGTGTTGACACTGGCCGACATGATGGGCTTCCCCAGGGCCCGCACCAGATCCAGCGCGACATTGTTGTCGGGAATCCTGATCCCGATGGTTTTTTGATTGGTTATCGCGATCTTCGGGACCAGTTTCGACGCTTTAAATATGAAGGTATAAGGTCCAGGCAGGGCCTTCTTCATTATTTTAAACGCATCGTCCGTGATATTTCTTACATATTCATGTAACTCGGAGATATCGGAGAATATGAAACTGAGGGGTTTGTTTTTGGCAATCTTTTTTATTCGATATATGCGCTCTATGGCTCTTTTATCGGTAATGTCGCAGCCGTAGGCGTATACCGTATCTGTAGGATAAATAATTACCCCGCCGTGATCCAGTACGTCCTTTGCCTTTCGGATCAGACGCTGTTGAGGATTCTGTTCATTTATAATGAATATCATGGCCCGTGTGATTGCGGATATGCCGCAACGAAATCCGTACACTCCCGTACGGCAGTGTTTTCCTGTAGCATCCGCTTAATCTTAAAACGACCTTCAATTTCCCCGTATACTGCTGAACGCATGTATCGGGAGTATACACATATTTAAACAGATGGAATTCCCCTTGAAGGTCAACGTCTTTACGGACTGGTATAAAAAAGGCTTTTGCAAAAGTGCGGTTTGCAAAAGCCTTCAACCTGGTGTAAAACACTCAGGAAGTGTAAGATTATCAATCAATATTTATATCGGTATTTCTTTGCATCGCTTTAACATTTTTTCATCACCCGCGGCGGCAACCACCGCACGGCAGGACAGTATATTCTATCCCGTTGCCGGTTTCACGGTCGGTCAGGGTACTGATTCTCATATCCTGCTGTCCAGGATGCCGCACCGCTCCGTTCATCCGATAAAAGTGATTGATCGGGCGGCCCGAACCCCTTACATTATTGGTAACGGTGCGCATGGCCGCGGGACACGCATCCGCCGGAACAGGATTATCTGCGGTTTTAGTTGACGTAATAACCGCCGATGATAGGTTATAAACATGAGCGACATGCCCCTGAAAATTAAAAGCCGGGACCTGGACACGCTTATCGGCATTATACTGGAAAACAACCCGAAAGCCGATGTGGACATTGTACGACGGGCATACGAATACGCTTTTAACGCCCATCGCGACCAGAAGCGCCTCTCCGGGGAACCCTATATCATTCATCCACTGGAAGTCGCCATTATACTCGCGCAGCTACGGCTTGACACCACGACTATCACGGCCGCCCTGCTCCATGACGTGGTGGAGGATACGACCGTTTCGCTTGAGATACTGACCAATCTCTTCAATGAGGATATCGCCTACCTGGTAGACGGCGTCACCAAGATATCGTCCCTGAAGAAAAAAACCAAATACCAGTACGAGGTCCACAGCCTCAGAAAAATGCTCCTTGCCACCATCAAGGACATGCGGGTCATCCTGATAAAACTCGCCGACAAGGTGCACAATATGCGCACCATAATGTTCCAGCCCGAAGCCAAACAGAAACAGATCGCGCGGGAGGTCATGGACATTTACGCTCCGCTCGCCGGAAGACTGGGCATATCCCAGGTCCGCGCCGAGCTCGAAGACCTGGCGTTTCATGTGCTGCACCATGAAGCATTTCACGACATCAACAACAAGATCCAGCAGCGGCGCGAACAGATAGAGGATTTCATTGAGGACATCAGGTTCATCATTTTCCAGCAGATCGAGAAACTCGGCATCAAGGCGGAAATCTTCGGCAGGGCGAAACACTACTATTCCATTTACCGCAAAATGGTCAGACAGGATAAGAGCTTCGAGGAGATATTTGACATCAGGGCCATCCGCATCATCACCAATGAGGTAAAGGACTGTTACGGAATACTGGGGGTGGTCCACACCCTGTGGTCGCCCATTACCGCCCGTTTCAAGGACTACATAGCGGTGCCGAAATCCAACATGTACCAGTCGCTTCACACGACTGTCATCGGTCCCGACGGCCAGCCGCTGGAATTCCAGATAAGGACATGGGAAATGCACACCATCGCGGAAATGGGAATCGCCGCGCACTGGGTATATAAAGAGGGCATTCCCGTATCGCGTAAGGACTCATCAAATGTGCCTCTGCTCCAGAGCATCAATAAACTGCAGGCAGAGGTGCAGGAGGGCATAGACAGCAGAGAGTTCATGAAAGAACTCAAGATGGACCTTTATGAAGATGAGATCTTTGTTTTCACCCCCAAGGGAAAAATTGTTAAGCTGGCAAAAGGCGCAACCCCCGTGGACTTCGCCTACGCCATCCACTCGGAGGTGGGAAACCAGTGCGTGGGGGCCAAGGTGAACAACGTCATGGTGCCGCTGAAAACCGAGCTGAAAAGCGGCGATATCATCGAAATAATGACCAGTAAAAAAGGCCATCCATCGGAAGCCTGGCTTAAATTTGTCAAGTCGTCGAACGCCCGCTACAAGATCCGCAACTGGCTGAGAAGAAAAGAAGACGACGCCGAGGAATCAACGAAGAAAAACGAGAAAACCGCCGAAGTGGCCATTCCCCAGACGGAACTATTCAAGATAAAAAACATCAACCGGCAGAAACGGATGACCATGAGCATCGACGGGACCTCAAATGTGCTCATCAAACTGTCCCAGTGCTGCCAGCCGATTCCCGGAGACGATGTCGTGGGTTTTATCACCCGCGGGAGGGGGATCACCGTGCACAAGAAGAACTGCCCGTCCCTTAAAAGACTGCAGAACGAGAATGAAAGGTTCATCAACGTGGTGTGGGAAAGCTCCGAAGCCACGTACCCGGTCAAGCTGTCGGTACATGCCATCGACCGCCCGAACCTCATCAGGGACCTGGCGAACGAGATCGCGCTGTGTAAAACCAACATCATCAAGGTGGAAGCCCAGTTGCGGTCCAGGGACTCGGCCGATATCAAACTGGTTCTCGAGGTGAAAAGCCTGGAACATCTCAATGAGATTATGACCAGGGTGAAAAAAATCAAAAACGTAACCAGTGTCCGCAAACTCAACGAAAAGGTGCTGTTGAAATAACCGATGAAAATAATACTGGGTTCATCCTCGCCCCGGCGGCGCGAAATCCTTTCGGCGCTGGTACCCTCCTTTGACGTCATGACCCCCGATGCGGACGAAACCATCCTTCCGGATGAAGACCCGATAAGTTATGCACTGCGGGTCGCTGACGCGAAGGTCCGGTCGATTCGCGCTCATTTGCCAACGACGGGGGAAAAGAACATGATCATCGCCTGCGATACCATCGTAACCATCGAAGGCCGTATTATCGGCAAACCCGAGGACCAGGACCATGCAAAGGCCATTATCGGCAGGCTTGCGGGGAGGACCCATCGGGTCATAAGCGCCCTCAGTCTCGCTCTGACCGGTGATCCGGAACGCATTAAAACCGGGAGAGAGTCTTCAGCCGTTACCTTCAAACACCTCTCCAATGAACAGATAGAGGATTACCTGGCCAGGATCCATTACATGGACAAAGCGGGGGCTTACGCGGTGCAGGAATGGGGCCACCTGATAATAGACCGGATCGAGGGATCGGTTACCAACGTGATAGGCTTTCCCCTGGGTCTGTTCTTCCGCATGGTCGCCGATATGAATATCACCGGAGAAATCTTTCTGGCCCGATCCCCGATAATCAGCTGAATATTTATTGCTTTTTGCACAATTCGGCAATACCCTTAATCCAAATCCCTTAAGACCTGACGATTTGACATGGTGGTGGCAGGTCATACCTGTGATGAAGGAGGGGCTCCGTGAAACTGCTGAACAATGTGCCCGCACGAACCAAATTCCTGATCATTTTCAGTGTAATCGTGATAATTATTACCGCTGGTTTGTTCTACAGCTTCTGGAACGTACGCCTGTTGAAAAACGAAATCGATTCCATGTACAACATATCCCTGCTCAGCATCGACTACCTGATCGAGGCCGACCGCGACGCCTACCAGTCGAGTATCGCCATAAGCCATTCACTGAACCGCCTTAATTCCAAAACCGGAACCCTCGCAAAAGACGCCAAAACCACGGCAAACGACATTAAAGAGATCACCACCAACATGGAACAGGTACAGATGAGGTTCAACAAGTTCAGGGCGCTTTACAGTAAACTTCATGCGGAAAAGAACGAATCCTTCGAGGTGTTCGACAGGCAGTACCTTGCTTTTAAAGACCTGTCGAACACAATCACGGAAAGGATCACGGACGGAGAAACCGCGGACGTTGAAACTGTATACTTTACAAAATACCTGCCGGTGTTCAATCAAATGCGTGATGCCATGGACAAGCTTACAGACGTTTCCCTGGATGACGCCAAAAAACAGTATAAAAGCGCCGGCGACAGCTACCGGCAGATCCTTATAAACTCGGGTATACTGATCGTTTTCGTCCTGGGGATTCTGATCGCGGCGGGGATAATCCTTACCCGGCTCATCACCCGGCCCCTTTCCCAGGGGGTCAGCCTCGCAAAGCGCATGTCTGAGGGGGATTTCACCGGGAAGATATCACTGGATCAAAACGACGAGTTCGGCATACTGGCACAGGCCCTGAACAGTTTCGTCGAGAGGATAAACGGGGTCATATCCAGTATCACTCACGTGGCCGGAGAGGTGGCCACCTCGTCGGAGGAAATGTCCGCGACCGCGGAATCATTCGCCGACAACGCCCAGAACCAGGCCGCTACCGTCGAAGAGATAACCTCAACGGTGGAGGAAATCACCGCCGGCGGCGAGAGCATCTACGGTATGGCCGGGAGACAGGTGAAGCTGACCGAAAAGGCCCGGAACGAGATGGAACAGCTCTATGCCATCGTTACCAGGGCCGGTGAGAACATGCAGCTTGCCCTGGGAATCAGGGACAACCTGAACCGGGTGGTGGGGAAAACCAGGGGTGAAATCGACGACACCCGGCTTGTTATCACGAGATCCACTTCGAAATTCAAGGACGTAAAGGACACCGTCGAGATAATAGAGGATATCTCGGAGCAGATCAACCTGCTGTCCCTCAATGCCGCCATCGAAGCCGCCAGGGCGGGTGAGTACGGCAGGGGATTCGCGGTTGTCGCCGACGAGATCGGAAAACTCGCCGACACCACGTCGACAAATCTAAAAAGCATAAACGAAATGTTTTCTGCGAGCAACACCGAGATGCAGAAAGCCTCCGAACAGCTCGAGGTATTCATCTCTTCGCTGAACAGCATGATCGGCCTGATCGCCGAATTCAGCGCAAAAATCGACGCCGCGGTGGACCTGGCAAAACAGGACCTCGATCTGAACCGGGTTGCCAGAAAATCCCTTGAAAGCGTCGTCGAGGAGGCCGACAACATCCTCACGGCAACAAATGAACAGAAAAACGCCCTGGACGAAGTGACCAGGAGCATTACCGCCATCAACGACCTTACACAGAACAATGCCTCAGGCGCCGAAGAGCTTTCAAGCAGCACACAGACCGTCACCTCGATGGTCGAGGAACTGCGGAGTACGCTGGACTTTTTCAAGGTCTGATGAACCGTTGCCGAGGGAAACCGCAGCCGGGGACTGCATGGTAAACCATCATATCATGTAAGCCTGATATCTGTTTAAAATGAAGAATAAAGGCAGGTCAGACGGAACACCGGCAAAAACATATCCGCACACTTCTTTAAGTAAACACTTTCAACCGCCTGCCCCGCCCGGGAAGGTCAATTAATAGTATTGACGAATATTACGGGACATGGTGTAATCCCGGCTTTAACGGGAATAATTACAATTATTGCTAACGCAAAAGGGACCGGCGATGCAACAGAGAAAAAAGTACATGCTGGACCGGAAGTTCCAGCTTAAGACCACCCTTTCCATGACCGGCATACTCTTCGCAGGGGCGATCATTATAATCGCCGTTATAGGCTCCATCATGGCCGTCAACAACAGCAAGCTGCAGAATGTCATTATCATCAACAACAACATAGTGGATTCCCTGCTGACCTTCAGCCAGGACGGAACCTCCACGGGCAACAGTGAGACGGTGCGGAGGGTGTCCATGCTCCACGATGAAAACGTCGCCACGCTGCAGAAAATAATACGCCGCAACACCCGGATGCTGTTCGGCATAATCGTTATATTTGTGCTTCTGGGAGCGGGCGTATTCCTGGTACTAATACGAAAAACCCACCATATTTCGGGACCCGTGTACGTCATGTCCAATTATATACGTCAGATCATCGACGGGACCCTGCCCGAGACCCGTTCCCTGAGGAAAAACGACGAACTCAAGGAATTCCACGGCCTGCTGTGCGCCATGATCGAGGAGATGAAAAAGAAAAAGCAATAGGGCGCCCACGGCAGGGCATCGCAGAATGTCGAACAGATCACAGGAGCGTTGCCGCGGAGCCTGTCAGATTGAATTTCTGCTTGAAAAAAAACGCTCTTTGTATATCCTTTGCCGAATCGCGGGTGTAATTCAGTGGTAGAATGTCAGCTTCCCAAGCTGAACGTCGTGGGTTCGAGTCCCATCACCCGCTCATGTCGTTCCGAAACATGAGGGACGTTACGTGCGTCCCTCAATTTGTATAGAGGAATTTTCAATGAACACAATGGGCACCCCGACCGCCGAAAGGGGAGTCATCGCCGCTATAGGCAACACCCCTTTGATAAAACTAAGCGCACTGACACCCGTCGGTTCCGCCGGTATTTATGCGAAGCTGGAAGGCGCGAACCCCGGTGGCTCCATCAAGGATCGACCCGCCCTGTATATGATCATCAAGGCCCTCGAAAGCGGCGACCTGACCCCAGGCAAAACAATACTGGAACCGACCAGCGGCAACACCGGCATCGGCCTTGCCATGGTGGGAACGGCCCTGGGATACAGGGTCAAACTCTGTATGCCGGAATGCGTAAGCATGGAACGCCGCGCGCTTCTGGAAATTTTCGGGGCGGAACTGATACTCACTCCCGGCCACCTGGGGACCGACGGCGCGATCATCAAGGCGCGCGAGTTACGCGATGCCGAACCCGCCCTGTATTATATGCCCGACCAGTTCTCGAACCCCTGTAACCCTCTTTCCCATTACGAAACCACCGCCGTGGAGATCCTGGACCAGACCGGCGGCAATATAACGGCGTTCGTTGCGGGAATCGGCACTACGGGGACCCTCATGGGGACCGCCACACGTTTAAGGGAGCATAATCCCGGTATAAAAATTTTCGGCGTTGAACCGGTGAAGGGGCATGCCATACAGGGGCTTAAAAACATGTCGGAAAGCATGGTGCCCGACCTGTATAACCCTTCGCTCCTGGATGATATCATCAGTGTCAATGATGAGGAGGCCTGTGAAGGCTGCCGTTCGCTGGTGGCCGGAGAGGGTCTATTCTACGGCATGTCCAGCGGCGCCGCCGTAGCCGCTTCCCTGCGCGTCGCACGCATGCTCAGGAACGGTAACGTTATCACCATCCTGCCGGACAGGGGGGAACGCTATCTTTCAACCGCCCTTTACAAATCGGTGTGCGCCAAGTGCCCGCCTTGATTTTTATCGTTTGCTGTACAATCCCGTGACCATCAAACATCAGTGTGTGTAAATAATAATATCGCGGAAGGAATCCCATGGCGCTAGAGCAGACCCTGTCAATTATAAAACCCGATGCCGTCGGGAAAAACCTTATCGGTGAAATCTACACCCGGATTGAAAAACGCGGATTTCGCATTGTCGCCGCGAAAATGATTTTGCTTTCCAGGGAAAAGGCCGGCGAGTTCTATGCCGAGCACCGGGGCCGTCCCTATTATGAACCGCTGGTGGAGTTCATGACCTCGGGCCCGATCATGGTGCAGGTCCTTGAAGGTGAAGACATCGTCAGCCGCTACAGGGAACTCATGGGCACGACAAACTCTCCCGAAGCGGCACCGGGGACTATTCGAAGGGATCTGGGAGCAGACAACCGGAGGAACGCGGTCCACGGCTCTGACAGCCCGGCGAACGCACGCAGGGAAATCACGTTTTTTTTCAATCAGGATGAAGTTTACTCACATCAGAAGATGAACTAAAGAGCTAACCTTGAACCGCGCCAGCCGTGCGTAAAAGGCTATTCTGGAGCCGAAACCCAGGGTCATGACGAACAGCACCACGCCGGCGACTGACAGCGTGACCGGAAGACGGTATCCGGCCAGTTTGTGAACGACGTTTTCAGCATACAGCATGACCGAAGAGGGCCCACCCCTCGCATATATGGAAAACTGCTTCACCACGGGTGCGGTCCAGTGGAAAGTTTTAACCCCGTCCTCAACCGTATAGTATTTCGCCCTTACGCCGATTGCGTAACTTCCATCGCGCAGGTTCCTGATCCTCACGATATCATCCTTGAGATTTATCCGCTGCGGCACCTCCACCCTGCCGGCGGATATCTCCACCGAATAGCCCGTGATGTTGTTCCGTCCGATATTACGCGGAACCAGCAGCGCGTCGAAACCGCTTCGACCGTAAGGGCGCGCGGGGTTGAACGGAAGATCGATACCCACCACGGGCACGGCGAATACAATCGCCTTCTCGGGAATAACGGGAAACTGGAGTCCCTTGGCAAGCCTCTCATACATGCTTTTATCCAGGGGCGGGGCCTTGTTGACAATGATTTCATAGGTGGCGATACGGCCCGGTGTGTTGGTGCGGTCTATAGCCGCCACACTTACGAAATATCTCCCGTCTTCCAGGTTGTCGAAGACCGTCTCGAAATCGGTGGTGAAGTTCTCGGGCCTCACCAGTGTCCCCTTGGCGATACCGTAGAGGAATCCCTTGAGCCGTTCCTTCTGTTCGATCGACCAGCGCACCACCGATCGCCTGAGGTTGACGGCGGTGGCTTCGGGATGGGTCGGTGAAACCACGACGGGCATGGGAAGCGGCGTGCGGCTTACCTTTAATTTGTAATGCACCGGCCTGCTGAAATTTCCCGCCCCGTCGACCGCGCGAATGTGGAAATACGTGATCCCGTCATCCAGGCTGGGGACGCGGTAGGTGCGCATATTGCCCTCGAGGTTCTGCACCGTGGGGATGAATTCAGGTTCTTTATTGATGAAAACCGCGTAACCCGACACACCCGACTCATCGACCGGCGGTTTCCATTCAATCTTCGCGTCAGGGAGCTTTGACCACCGGTCATCGGGATGCGTCTTTGAAAAAACCTCGGGCGGATCGATATGTATATCGGAATACTTGGCGATGATCCTCTGCCCCTCCTGCCAGAGCGCTATGACCCTGCCGCGCGCGGAAATCCCCACGGGGCTCCGTGCGGCAACTTTTTCCCTGGAGAGTTTAATTTCGGTGGAAAATCTCGATTCAGAGGCGATGAACTTGCGCGCCATGATACCCGGTATTACGTCCCGGCTGTCGTACCACAGAACCACCATTTCCTCTTCTTTACCTTTGATGATAACGGGGGCGTAACAGTTGGCGTTGGTGTCCGATACCTGCAGCGGGACGTCGTCCCACCGCACCCCTCCGTTGTATCCGCGTATCATTTTGATGGCCCAGTTTTTCTGGTCGTTATTCTGGTACACGCAATACAGCACGTCCCTGAACATCAGAATCGAAGGCGCGGCGTCGTTCTGGCGGCTCGAGGTGATCCTCCTGGGATTGGACCAGCTTTTGCCGTAATTACCCGACGTTATGAAAAAAAGGTCGTCTGAAAGAACTCCCAGCAGTTCACCCTTCCCCTGCCATATCACGTAGATGTTCCCGCCCGACGTATGGATAGCGGGGAAAAAGGCGCCGCGGAGGTTTCCTATGCTTACCATCGAATAGGGCCTGCTGAACGTTTTTTCGTCATCGCTGCGGCAGTGAAAAAGATTGAAGATGCCTTCAAGGTGGCCGTGGAAAAACAGGTGCAGGCGGTTCATATCATCATAAAGCGCCTGGGGGAGCAGTTCCGTCCCGGTGCCCAGATTGAGCCTGACCGGCGCGGACCAGGTTGCGCCCATGTCGGGCGACGTAACGAAAAACACCCTGCTGTTGGAATCCTCGGGCATGAGGCTCTGCCAGACCACGGCGATATGGCCCTGGGGTGATACGGCAACCCGCGGCAGGTGATCGATGGTCCTGTCCACGTTCCCTATGGCCACAGGGTCAAGAAACGTCGCCCCTCCGTCAAAGGACAGCGCGATGTAAATACGGTTCTGCTCCTTGTCGGCCGCCTCGTAGGTCATTGCGACGAGATTTCCCCTGGACGCCACATGGACGTTTTTGGCATCCATCCCCGCGGGAGAAATGAGGATGTCCTTTTCCCACCCCACCGGCAGTGTTGAAACCCTGGATGTCACGGCCGAAAGCACAATAATCGTCACGACGACAACGGTGCCCAGTCCCGTCCAGATCATCTGCCTGAGGTATGGTATGTGAAAATAGGCACTTAAGATTTTTAAAGGGATCCCGCGCATTATCCTTTTCAGCCGTTCAACGCCTGGTCGATATCGCTTATAATATCATCGGCATCTTCTATGCCCACACATAAACGGATAAAATCGTCGGTTATGCCTTCCCTGCTTCTCTCCAGGGGTGAGAGCTGATGATGGGTGGTGGAGGCCGGATGTATCACCAGCGTCCTGACGTCCCCGATATTTGCGAGATGTGAGACCAGTTTCAGGCGGTCGATAAAACCTACCGCGGCCTCGATACCCCCCCTGATGCCGAACCCCACCAGGGCGCCGAACCCGTTCCTGAGATACCGAAGCCCTTTACGGTGCTGGGAGTCAGACGGCAGGCCCGGGTAATTCACCCATGCGATACGACGGTCCTCTGAAAGAAAGCGCGCGACTTTCATCGCGTTTTCAGAGTGCCTTGCCATTCTCAGGTGCAGGGTCTCCATACCCTGCAGAACCAGGAACGAATTGAAGGGAGACAGGGCGGCCCCCATGTCGCGCAGCAGATCGAGCCTGACCTTCATGATATAGGCCAGGGGGCCGAATTCCCCGGCAAAATTTATGCCGTGATACGCGGGGTCCTCCTCGAACAGGGAGGGTATCCTCTCGGGGGTGGTCCGGATATTGCCGGAATCCACGATAAGACCGGCGATGGAGTTACCGTGCCCTCCGATGAATTTCGTGGCGGAATATACCAGGATATCGGCACCGTGTTCTATTGGGTGGAAGATATAGGGCAGCACCGTATTGTCGATCACCAGGGGGATTCCGTGAGCGTGGGCTGTCCCGGCAAGCCCCTCGATATCGGCTATCTCGAGTCCGGGATTGCCCATGCTTTCGGCGTACAGCGCCCTGGTTTTAGGGGTTATAAGCTTTTCAAAGTCAGCCGGGTCGGTGGTGTCGGCAAACCGAACAGTGATACCGAACCGTGGCAGTGTGTTTTTAAACAGATTATAGGTGCCCCCGTACAGGTTCCCCGCGGAGACGATTTCGTCGCCGCTCCGCGCAAGCGCCATGACCGCCATGGATATGGCCGCCTGGCCCGAAGCCACCGCCAGTGCGCCGGCGGCGTTTTCCATCATGCTTATCCTTTTCTCGAGCACTTCGGTGGTAGGATTCATTATGCGCGTATATATATTCCCCTCTTCCTTGAGACCGAAGAGTCTGGCGGCGTGCGCTGAATTTTTGAACACATACGAGGTGGTCTGATATATGGGCACCACCCTGGCACCGGTGGCATCGGGGACATGGCCCCCGTGCAGCAGTATGGTATCGGTCCGGTATGTATGCTTCATGGGGCCTCCGTCCTTGATTGGTTTACCACTGGATGCTTATAAATATACGGATTATACGTGTTAAAGGCATGCTTTCTTTCAGGATGTTACATGGCTTTCATTGACGCAAGGGAAAAACGCAGCTGTCGCAACCTGACAGGAAATACCATAGAAAGCGTTCCTGTTTCCACGAGCGAATCTGAATAAAATAATGGTTGCCGTGAGGGGAAACGCCATGTTATGGATAACCGATTTTTAAAAAGTAATCACCCATAGTACGCCAGAAATGAGCCTTTTTACCAAAAACGATATCATTGTACTCTTCCTCGGCATAGCCGTGATGCTCGGTCTGGGAAAGCTGTTAGGTGAACTGTTCCGGCGCATCAAACTCCCCTCCGTTGCGGGGGAAATCCTGGCCGGGATAATCCTCGGGCCCAGTCTGGCCGGCAGGATATTCCCCGGGTTTCATGAATGGCTCTTCCCTGCCGGCACCCGCGGGGCCGTGGCCCTTGAATCATTTACCCTGATGGGAGTGGTGTTCCTGTTGCTCATCGCCGGGGTAGAGATCGATCTTTCTTCTATATGGAAACAGGGGAAATCCGTCTTCATATTAGGACTCTTCAATATTGCACTGCCGTTCGCGGCGGGCTTTTTTTTCCCTGTCGCGTTTCCCGGAATATTCGGCGTCCAGAAAAATCCTCTGCTGCTTCCACTTTTTATCGGAGTGTCCGTTTCCATCACCGCGCTTCCGGTCATTGCGAAGATACTCATGGAAATGAACCTGATCAAGTCGGATTTCGGCATGCTGGTGCTTGCCGCGGCCATGCTGATCGACCTTTTCGGATGGATCATCTTTTCAGTCATTATACAGGTTACCGCCACAGGCAGCGTAGACCTTACGACCCTGGCGACCACAATCGGCTATACCCTCGTTTTCGCCGCGCTGATTCTGACGGTGCTCAGGTACCTGATCAACTACCTGCTGCCGCTGGTGCAGGCCCGCACCGAATGGCCCGGCGGCGTCATAGTGTTTATCGTGATCACGGGGCTTATATTCTCGGCCCTTACCGAGGCCATCGGCATCCACGCCATATTCGGCGCCTTTCTTGCGGGCATCGCCATAGGCGATTCGCCCCATTTAAGGGAACACACCAAAGAGATCATCCACCAGTTTATAAGCAACATCTTCGCTCCTCTCTTTTTCGTTTCCATAGGGTTGAGGATGGATTTCGTGGGTAATTTCAATCCGGTACTGACCGTTTCACTGGTGCTTCTCGCGGTAATCAGCAAGATCGTCGCATCGGTCGCCGGGGGCAGGCTCGCGGGGCTCACGCTGGAGGAATCACTTCCGGTGGGGGCCGCCATGAGCACGGTCGGCGCCATGGGGATAATTATCGGGCTCTTTGCCCTTCAGCACAGGGTAATCAACGACGAAACCTTCGTCGCCATAGTCATTACGGCCCTCGCCACGTCACTGCTGAGCCCTCCGCTCATGAAAATGTTTCTAAAACCCAGGAAGATATACACCCTGACCGACCTTATGGACGGCCGGGTGTATATACCGTCACTGGAGAAAAACACGGTCAGGGATGCCATTATGGAATTGTCCGAAACCGCCGCCCCCTTAACCGGTCTTGAAGCCACGTATATTGCCAGACGCGTGCTGGAGCGGGAACAGCTTATGGGAACCGGCATAGGGCACAACATAGCAGTTCCCCATGCCCGCCTGGACGAAATACACAAGCCCCTCGTTGTCATAGGAAAATCCACCGGGGGTATTGATTTCAACAGTCCCGACGGGGAACCCGCACACCTGATATTCATGATACTGACGCCCACCCATGACCAGGAGGCCCAGATCCAGATACTGGCGCAGATTTCACATATCTTTTACAGTGAAACACTAAAAAAGCTTGCTCTCCAGGCAAAAAATTACGTAGAATTCATGTCGGCCGTCAAGTCATCCAACATACCCGTGAAATGACGGTGCGTATAACGGCCCGGACTATACGCGCAAAGGCCGTAGGGAAGTATGACAAAAAGAGAAATCCGTCACCGAGGGAAAAATAAATAATGGAACTCTCAGATCTGATTAAATCCGACAGTGACCGTCTTTTCATGCTGGATCATGAATGTTTTGTCATTTTCACCGGCGATACATTCGAGGATGAAAAACCTTTTATTCGTATAGGCAACTGGATGCATCTCCCCGTCGAGATCATACCTCTTATTGAAAACATCATCATTACCGACCGCATGGCCGGCAATCCCTCCCTTGAGCAGTTCAATATAGATATTATGCACCTGGCCACAAACCGCTATATAGGAAGCAGGGCGTCGGTGAAAAAGTTTCTGGATTTCCAGGGACTCTTCGGCCTGGACCTGACCAACGCGCATATCGTGGAGGTTGAAAAAGACATTCCCGAGGTTTCCCATGAAAAAATAATTTCCAACAGGGACTCCTTCATCGGCATATTCTATACCAACGGGAATTTCCGCATTACCCACCGGAAAAACCGGATATTCGATCTGATGGAGCTCGAGCGGATATGCCCCGGGGATTACGGAATCCACGAAGAACTGACACGGAAAAACCGGGAAATACGCCGTTACGGCGGCAGCGGTATGGTGTTGATCGAGAACAACCCGCTGTTTTATAAAAACGGGTTCCTCACGGCGTATCACTTCCCCCGCGCCTATTACGAGGAGTTCGAACGCCTGCAGATCGATCCCGCCGGGATCAGGGACGTGCTCCTGCCGTCATCAAACCCCCTCCACCTCACCCGGCTGGTGAAATGGAAACACCTGAATAAAGGCAGACTGCGGATATTGTGCGATTCACGGGAAAACCATGATATACTCCAGCGGCTCTATTCCGGAGCAACGCTGGTAAGGCAGAATTTCAAGGGACTGTCCTTTGAAAGCGGAGAGGGCCTCAGCATCAGCAATTACCCGGGGACCTACAACCTGAAGCTCAGGTATTCCAGGGTTTCACCTTCATCCAGGGACCTGAACCTGGCCTACATCAAGGGGACCGCCGGAATAGGCGATATCATCAAAGAACGCCTGGACGGTATCATCGTGGGGTATTCGATATTCGAGGAGGCAAACCTGCTGCTTCGGAATTCAGGCGTACCCGTCGCCGTTATCGCCGAGAAGGGGACGGCACCCTCCAGGCTGAGGGCCGGCGGTTTCACCGTGCTGCAGCCGGGAACCCATTACGAATTCACGGGTCACGAGGATTTCGACGGGCTGGCCCGGGCCATCGCCGGCACCCTGTCCAGTCCCGAACTGTCAGGCATACCGGACCGGCCCGATGAAGAGAGCATACGCGGTGCCGTCGCAAAGCTCGGGAATTCTTCCGACGAAGGATCACCGCGTCTTTCCGCAGACCGGTACAATTTCAGGGCGTGGCTGACCGCCCTGCTCCACTCGACAGAGGACCGCAGGCTCGCTTCCCGGTTGCGCAAATTAATCCAGGAAACCGCGGGTTTCCGGGACGCGCTCGATACTCCGGGGATCACGACGCGGTTCAGGATCAACCTGGCGTTCTGCCGCGGCACCATCATCGATTACCTGGAGGAAACGGGAGCGACGCCCCCCTCCCGGGTGCTTCGTGACGAGATCCCCGGCGGCGAAACCGGTTGGACCTCCACCCTGAACGACGACTACTTTCGCGGATATTATGACAGGATTATTTCAGACCGTGAACGCCTGCTGAAACTGCTGAGCCTCTATTCCCGGCAGTACGGGCAGTATGCCGCGATGCCGGCCCTGAAGAAAGCGATAGAGCGCAAAAAAGAGGAATTCCTCAGAAACGATCCCCTCCCCGTCGGGGAAACGGGGGAGGAAACGCCCGGATTCTCAGCTAAAACCCTGGTGAAGCCGGCGATTATACTTCTGCTGCTCATCGCCCTGGGGACGGGGGCTTACATGGGGGTGCGGTCTTGGAACAATCATCGCGTGGAACGCCAGAGAGCGGCCGAAAAAAAAGCAAGGGACGAGCTTATAAAAAAATACAATATCCGCGTGAGGGAGGTTGATATATTCCATTACGTGAACAGGGTCGCGGTGCTGAACGGGTTTTCCCCGATAGCGTTCAGGGACCTCAGGAAAAAGAACCCTCACTGGATTTATCCCGGTAACGTCTTTACCATGCCCGACGGTGAAAAGATCACCGTCGTGGAGGGTGACACCCTCTGGGACATCTCGCACCACAAACTCATGGGGATTCACCTGGATTTTTATAAAACCCTCGATGACGTGAAGAAGGAACTTGCCGGCGGCGGGAAACCCGCGGAAGGAATGATTCGGCTGGAAAAACTGGCTTTCACCGACGAACACCGCGCCGCGCTCGAAGACGTGCGCCGAAAAGCCGGGCGGTAATGCGTATGGAACCCGCGGACAAAATAAACTACTATATAGAACCGGTGGAGATCGAAATCTACCTGAAGAAATCAGGAAAGGTTCGAACCATCATCAAGGACCTGTATGTGGACCTTATCGACGTGGTGCCCGTAACCGAAAACGCACAAAAGATATTCGCGCACTTCAAAGAGCTGGACCAGCCCATAGACCTGATGGAAATCATGAACGTGTTTCCCGAATACATGAGGGTCATCTACGATTCTTATTACCAGAACATTGAACTTTTTGAAAAGCTTTCCATGCACCTGCAGTCGAGCATCACGGGCAGCCACGATTCCCTGCGCATGGCCCTCTACTTCACCGAACTGCTGCTGAAATATGAACCCACCGTGGCGTCCACCCAGTATATCGGCGACTTCCAGACCCACAACCTCAATTATCTCATCCGCAAGCTCAACACCATGGGGGATTCTTTCTCGCTTGAGGACAGCACCGTGTTATACCTGATCAAGCGGCGCCACCACGCTTTTGCCGACAGGCCCGCCGACCCTGAGTTCGACAAACTGGTGGAGCTGTGGAAGTACAATATCAGGGAGAAGCCGATGTAGGAGGGGGATACGGCCTGATCGAGAAAGCACTTTCAATTTAATGAATCTCTCGGTATAAGCGGGCAATGGGTAAACTCCATGAGCGTATGATGGATATGCTGACAGGTCTACGGGAACAGCCCTTCACGGATTAAAAGTCCGTCTATTTATGGATCAATACCTCAATCTGAAAGTACTTCGTCTACTATTCTTATCCTGCTGCCCAACGCTTTCAAATTTTCAACCATTCTGGCGGGGTTGACCGACCCCTCATATCCCAGATAGAGAGTGTGCACGAATTCATAATCCGTCTCACTTCCCGCAGGAGCCGTGGTTTGCCGTGGAACTATTGTAGCTATATTGGTACGTCCGTCCTCTGAAAACGATGTCATATTATAGGGGTGTTTTCGCGATATGATATTCTGCCATCGCCTCAGGAAATCCTCAGGCAACCGTTTGTCCGGCCTGATGTGACGGTAGAAACTGAAATAATTTTCCTTACCATATTCGGAAATCAGGATTCGTCGGACATCCCATACAATGCTGCCGTTTTTGGGATACACGCTAAAATTCACTATCAATTCTGTATCATCGTTGATCGTGATAATATCGTTCGGTACAGTCAATGAACAGGTAGGAGTAACTACATCCAGCATTTCCCCCACCTCATACTTGACTTTTATCCTGTTCACCTTGTCATGCAGCAGATTGCTGAAGGTTAAAAACTCTTTCCAGTCCCTTACTTTTCCATAATAAGACACATATACAAAATCGGTCATGGCTTTCAAATCGTAAAGCCATATATTCATTTTTGAACTGGTTGTACTTTTTATAAGAAATATCTGACCCTTGGGGGTAGGTAATGAGAATGAAATAAACACCTCGTCAGAATATTCAATGAAGAATATATGTATATTCCATTTCCGGGTGTATTTGTCAGTATGTGTCGATGTTGTTATGGGATTGCCGAGTGACAAAATCCTTATCTCCTGGCCGCTGACCTTTCTTGGTATATTGATCCCTTTGAAAATAATATCAAATGCCAGTTTTGGTGAACC
>CAZUXY010000006.1:0-90825 GCA_964624235.1 uncultured Leptospirales bacterium
GTCGTATCGGCAAGCCATGCCTTGGGATCGGTGGAAACCGAAACGACCAGCGAGCTTTCCCCCGCAACAAACTCCATTTCCCTGAAACTTTCCTCATCAGCTACGGGAACCGATCCGTAAAAGTAACCCCTGTGGAACCGGACATTTTTTCCCTGAAGCGCGTTGATAATATCCATTATCAACTCCTTCGCGCCTTCCCGGTCGTCCGCCAGCGCCCGTTCCACAATCCCGATCCATTCACCTTTCAGCGCAACAGGGTCGGGAGTTTGCCTTTCCTTCCATTTATATTGACGATTATTCCGCCCTTTTTGCCCGAGAGTATTCATTACGGCAAAAAGATAATCTAAGTTAATACCTTTAATTGTACAGAAAAGGTAAGAAAAATTTGCCAGTTCATGGAATTTTACCCCCAGTGACTGCAGGCGGTTCAACAACAGGGATACGGAAAGAGGTTTCTTTTCCCGTTCGAATCCCAGCAGGCCCAGCAGAAAAAGATTCAACTCGAAAATCGATTTTATGCCCCTCAGCCCATCCGATTGGCCTCTGACAGAGGCGAATGCTTCGGTCTCAGCAGATGGGTAAACCGTATACTCCAGCAGCGGATTATATGCCCCACTCCCACCCCGGCTTTCAATTCTGAAAAAGAGAGAGTCGGCGGTTTTTTTGTCCATCACCAGGACGATGGTTTTGCCGTCAGGTATTCCCCTGAGGAATTCCGCCTGGAGCCTGTTCCCTTTGATGTCGATCAGCGCCCGGGTGTTACTGAACTTTTCCAGCACCCGTGCGACAAACCTTGTGCCGGGATCTGCCTTGCGTATATCCTCGGGGATCCCCGCCCTGGCGGAAACCGCTATGGTGCTGTCGCTAATCCTCACGGTCGAAAAGCCCATTTTGCGAAATCAACGTCTTGACCGGATCGAAGCTCTTTCGATGAATGGGACAGGGCCCGTTTTTGACAATCGCCTCCCGGTGGTCTCTGGTCCCATATCCTTTGTTTTTCCCCAGACAATAACCCGGGTACCGGTGATCCAGCCTGCAGAGTATCTCGTCCCTCCTTACCTTGGCAACGATACTCGCCGATGCAATCGAAAACGAGTTACGATCACCGGCAATCTGCGATATCACGGGAACCCCGCAAGAAAAAACGAACCTGCCGTCCATTAATACCACATCAGGCTTAAGGGAAACAGTCTCAAGCATGCGGTTGAGGGCATACTCAGTGGCACCATTGACATTGAGGCGATCCACAACCTTGTGTGACACCATGAGCGAGCACGTACAAAGGGAGTGTTCGGCTATGATACCCAGGGCACGCATTCTACAGGAGGGACTTATCTTTTTGGAATCGTTGATGTGCAGTTGGAATTCACGGGGGGGGGCGCTGATAACGGGAATTCCGAAGATGACCAGACCCAGACACAGAGGTCCCGCAAGAGCACCCCTGCCCACTTCATCTACCCCCGCGATTAGTTCATAACCCTGCCGTAAGAGCTCCAGTTCTATTCTAAACGAAGGGGCTTTTTGATTTTCAGTGCCGGATAGCACACGTTCCTATGCGTTTTCACCTTCCGGAGTGCCGTTTCCCGCATCGGAGGTTACGGTCGCCTGGATTTTTATCTTGGATGAGGATTTGCTTCTTTTTTCTTTAAGTTTGGCTGATTTACCCGTTCTCTCTCTCAGAAAATAGAGTTTCGCCCTGTTGGCCTTGCCTTTACGGATCACATCGATTTTTGATATCCTGGTGGTATAAAGAGGAAACACCCTTTCAACACCCACATCATAGGATATCCTTCTCACCGTAAAGGTCTTACTGATGCCTTTGTTGTCGATGGTGATGACGATCCCTTCGAATACCTGTATCCTTTCCCGGTTTCCCTCCACGATCTTATAATGCACTTTGACAGTGTCACCGACCTCAAAATTGATTGTACGTTCTACCGGAAAAATTTCCTTTTCTACGATTTTCTTCAGATCCATTATTTTTCTCCTTCTTTTATGCTCAGATAGCGTGCATATAAATCAGGTCTGACCTTTCTGGTTTTTTCTATACGCTGTTCCCGTCGCCACTCACGGATCCTGGCATGATTCCCGCTCAACAGAACCTCGGGCACCTTCATGCCTTCTATCTCTGCGGGTCTGGTATATTGCGGATATTCCAGCAGGCCGCCCTCAAAAGTTTCCTCCAGCAGGGATTCAGTGTTTGACATGAAGCCCGGTATATAACGCGCCAGTGAATCCAGAATGACCAGTGCCGCAAATTCCCCGCCGGATAGCACGTAATCCCCTATAGATATCTCCTGATGTACATACCGGTCGATTACCCTCTGGTCCACTCCTTCATAATGACCGCATATTATGCAAATCTCTTTAATCCGGGAAAGCTCCTCCACCATTTCCTGGTTGTACTGCCGCCCCGAGGGGCTCGTAAGGATAATCCTTGCACCGCTGTTGCGCATCGGTTCAAGGGCCCGGAAGAGGGGCCCAGGCATCAGCACCATGCCGCTCCCTCCTCCATAAGGGTAATCGTCACACTGGTTGTACGTTCCCTCGGAATAGTCCCTCAGGTTGACAAGCCCCACTTCCAGTATCTTCGACCGGACAGCTTTTCCGAGCAAACCGGCCGAAAGGGGACCCGAAAAAAACTCCGGGAAAAGAGTGATAATCTTTACCGAGGTCAAAGCGGCCTGAACAGTCTCCGGAATTATCTTATGGGCACCTCTAAAAAAAGAATTTTCTGTTATACCACTATTAAAAATTCTGATTTTTTACTTTTGCATGTGCCCGCAAGGGAACATTCAAAACACAATACTTAGAAGTTCCCTTATATTCGCACGCCCCGCGGGTCTTTCACATGCCCGCAGGGAAGAAATAATTATTCCTCTATGATCCCCTCGACAGGAGTTATAGTGATTCTACCGCTGGATACCCGGCTGGTGTCAACCATCTCATCCACAAAGGGTATTCGGTACTCATTGCCGCTTGTACTCTTCACCAGCAGCACATTCCCCGATCCCGCTTCAAGGATTTCCGTTATTGATCCGAAAAGACGGTTTCGGTAGTATACTTCACAACCGATTAATTCATAATAGTAAAACGCGCCTTCTTCAAGCAATCCCCGTGTGCTCTCGGCCTCGCTGCGGAGTATCATGAGGTCCAGACCCTTGAGCTGGAGCGCAAGGTTACGGTCGGTGACCTCTTTCAGCGCGAGTACGCCCACTCTGCCCTTGTGCAATTGATAATCGCTTATTGTAAAGAGCCTGATGTCTCCCTTTTCATCAAGGTATACTGTCTTCCCCGCAGTAAACCTTTCATCAACATCGCTTATCTTAAAAATTTTAAGGCGCCCTTTCAGACCATGAGCGCCGCAGATTTTACCGATTCTAAGATACTGTACTTTTTCACTCAATCAAGTATTTCCAGCACTACCCTTTTCCCTGATTTGGTGGCCGATGCGTTTATTATTGTCCTGATTGCTCTTGCGATTCTCCCGTGTTTCCCTATGACCTTTCCTATATCTTCTTTCGTAACCTTTAGTTCCAGAATGGTGGATTTCTCGCCTTCTACTTCCCGTATCTGTACTTCCTCCGGATGATCAACAAGGGACTTCACCATGTACTCCACCAGATCCTTGTAATTCATTTCCGCCTCCCGGGTATTATTGTACCTTCTTGAACCTCTTCCACACTCCTGTTTTCTTTAGAAGTTTCGCAATGGTTGCGGTCGGCTGGGCTCCTTTATTCAGCCATTCCAGGACCTTTTCTTCATTAATAGAAAACTGGCTCCCTTCGGAAATCGGCTGATACTGACCGAGGTTTTCTACGGCAACACCGTCCCGTCGATTTCTTTCATCCATCACCACTACTCTGTAGAAGGGTTTTTTCTTCTTTCCAACCCTCTGTAATCGTATCTTTACCGACACGGAACTACCTCCTGAGATGATTAGGGGATGATTATTTATAATAGCCCTTTTTTGTCAATACAAAATAGCATCACTTCATCCTTGGTATGGCTGAATTCAAGGTGTGAACTCAGGGAAGAGTGATATATAATCCTAGTATGAATAAACAGCTCTTTAACGGCGGTGTCAACCTTTCAGAAACGCAGATTAAAGTAGCCGGTAAAATCCGGATATACAGGTGAATGAAACTACATAAGGCCCTTTAACGCCGCCAGCTTCAGTTCATGCACATTGCGGTTTACGTCACCCCCCGCGAAGGCGGCGTTCCCCGCCACGATGATTCGCGCACCGGCCCTTACTACCGAAGCAATATTAGCGGTTGATATTCCACCGTCGACCTGCAGGGGTGCTTTCTCGGCAAGACCGTTTTTTTCAATGAAGTCCCTCAGTCTTTCGATCCTGCGCAGGGATGAGTCCATAAAGGGCTGTCCGTAAAAACCGGGCTCTACCGACATAAGGAGTATAAGATCGCAAAAAGCGGCGAGATCGAACAGGGACTCCACCGGCGTAGAGGGGTTAATAGAGATGCCCGCCCTGATTCCCGCCTCTCTGATGAGCCTCAGCAAACGGACGGGAAATCTGGTGCTTTCGTAATGGATAGTGATACACCAGGGAGCGGTTTCGATATAACCGGCTATCGAGGTATCCGGCCTCTCGATCATGAGGTGTACATCCAAGGGGATCGCCGTGTGCGTTTTCAGACTTTTAATATAACCGGGTCCTATGGTCAGGTTCGGAACGAACTGGCCGTCCATTACATCGATATGCAGTAGATCAACCGTCTGCGGATCGAATGAACCCGCCGCCTGCCCGAGGATGCTCAGGTCCGAGGCTATGACAGATGGAGAAATGAGTACTCCTTTATCGAATGTTTTCAGCATTTATCCTGATGACCTTTATGACCCTTTTTTCTTTGACAATGCTTATCCTCGCATTGCCGTTGCGATGAAATATGAAATCAATTTTCTGTCCCGGCTTCATTTCCCTGGAAAACGCGATACGCCTGGCAGCGTCGTCTTCTATGTAGGCCTCATAAAGCCCCGCTCCTTTATCGCCTGAAACCGTGAATTCCACCCTTTCATATGCTCTGTAGGTGTGTTCAACGGGTTTGTAATACAGCACCCTGAGCCTGGCCGTATCGCCCCTTTTGACCGGCACACCTTTCAAGGGTGTTTGCCCTACCACCAGGCCGCTCTGGTCGCGCTGGCTTCCCGGTATTATGTCCTGCTCTATATATAGGCCTTTGGAAAGGAGCAGATCAATACACAGGTCTATAGACTGGTTGGTCACATTGGGCATATTCAGGTCGCCCTGGGTCTTCCCCGCGGAAACCAGCAGGTTCACCCTGCGGTTCGGACCGACTTTTTCACCGGCGCCGGGACTCTGGCCGATTACAATATTCTCGGCGCTCTTCTCGGACGGGATATAGGATATCATCCCGGCAGCCAGCGAAACCGACCGGTTATAACTGTGGAGATTCTTGAGTTTATTCAGGGCGAAAGGAAGCTCCATGCCCACCAGGCTGGGCACATCGATGGAATGCACCCCCCTGCTGACTACAAGCTTGAGGATACTCCCTTCATATACTATATCTCCCCTTTCCGGGTACTGGTCGAGAATTACACCTTCTTCGAGGTCGTGCACATCGCGGAATTTAAGTTCAGGTTTGAGGCCGATTCTGACCAGTCCGTTATGCACATCGCTGAAATGCTTCCCCACAACGCCCGGTACCGTTACTTCCTTTTCCGGTTTAGTGAGAAAAAGCAGAATTATAGTGGAAACAAACAGGTAAAATGAAAAACCGATAAAGAATATTAGAACTACGCGACCAACCGGTTTAAAGTATTTGAATTCAGTTTTAGGAATGTTGTTGTTCATAGGTACTTCGTCTTGTGCCGTATTCTATAATGATAGCCGTGAACCGGCCGGGGTTCAGAACCATAGTCCCGATACCCCTTTCTCTCCCGGCTTTGCTCAATTGCGTATGGAAATGAATTAAGCACTCTTCTCTGGGGAAAGATGATCGGGGGAATGGTCTGTTCCGGACAATGAAGTATCAAAAAAAAGGGTTATAGATAAGTCAAGCATTATTGTCTTTCCCGATGGCAATTTGGGAAATTATCTTGACTGAACCGAAAGAGAGTATGACTATTTGCTCAATCGTTAAATCACCGAGTACGTGAAATCATGAAAGCAAGAGAACTCTTCTCGGGAAGGATCTTTACCCTATCCAATTTTTTATCACTTTCGAGGATCCTGCTTGTCCCCGTGATAGGGTACTGCTTTCACATGGAAAAGACCTCGGGCATGATTAACTACAAGGGATACGCGTTACTGCTTTTCTTCATTGTAATGTTTACCGATTTCCTTGACGGTTTTCTTGCCAGGTACCTCAACCAGGTGTCACGGCTGGGTCAGTTTATAGACCCTCTGGCAGATAAGATCTCAGCTCTCTCACTGGGTGTTCTTCTATATTATTACAGGGAGTTCCCGTTATGGCTGATTTTCATTATGGCGGCAAGGGACCTGTACGCCGTTATCGGCGGATTCCTGCTCTATTCCAGGCGCGACATTCAAACCCGTCCCAACATCATGGGTAAAGCAATGGTGTGCAGCATGGGTCTGGCCGGATTCGTGTATATCTACAATCCATCAGTCAGCCTTTCCGGTATTTCCCTTCAGCATGTATCCATTTCATTGGTTCTTTTTTTTCTTTTACTTTCATCCTTCCTTTACTGGAAAACCTATTCAAGGGTTTACTTTGAAAAAATGCGGTAAAATCGTCGTATCCACGGCGGTACTATTACTGTTTTTTCTTACCACCCAGGCTGATGAGCAGCGCATCAACATCCCGTTTACGAAGATAAAGGGCCATCGATATATTTCACTCTACAGTTTGTCGGAACAGCTTAAAATCGATAATTCTTTTGACATCATTACACAGCGTGGGAGGTTTTACCGCGGCAGCGGTACGTCAATATACCAAGTCGGTCTATCGGTCCAGCTTATTAATGGTAAATTATACACATATCCCCATGCGGTAATGCGCAGAAACGGTGAGGTTTTATTCCCCGGTGAGTTCTGTATCGATCTTATCGCGGCTTTTTATCCCGGAGTAAGGATTACCGGAACCGATGACCGTCTGGTCCTGAATTTCACAGGGTCGACTCCCGACAGGCAACCCGTAAAAACGGTCAGTAAAAAAGAACCGGGTAACTATCCACCGGAGATTAAAGACAGGATCAGTTTTATAATTATCGATCCCGGTCATGGGGGCAAAGACCCCGGCGCCATTGGAATAGGAGGGCTTAAAGAAAAAAACATTACCCTTCAACTGGCCCTACTGGTGGAAAAACTGCTTAAGGCAAAACTGGGAGGCATGCAGGTGATCCTGACCAGGAAAAAGGACCGCTTTCTTGAACTTGCAACCAGAACAGAGATTGCCAACAGCCACCTGAAACACAATAATAACGGTATCTTCATCAGTATACACGTTAACGCCTCCATATCCCCGAAAATATCCGGCTTTGAAACGTATTTCCTCTCCCAAAATCCTTCGAATGAGGAAGCCCGAACAACGGCGGCACTCGAAAACGATGTAATAATTCTTGAAGACAGGACAAAACGAAAGAATTACGACGACGTTACTCACATGGAAGCGTTTATGTTCATGACCCAGATCCAGAAGGAGAGTTCACTCCTGGCGGAATCGATCCAGAGAGAGATGGACCGGGAAATACAAGAGTTCAAGTCCCGCAAGGTACGTAAAGCGGACTTTTTCGTTCTCAGAGGCGTGCTTATGCCTGCCGCCCTTATAGAAGTGGGATATATTACCAACACCAGGGAATCCGGGTACTTGAAAAAAACCGCTTACCAGAAAAAGATCGCCGAAGGTATCAGCAACGGCATCGTCTCATTTATAAAAAAATATAATGCGCTGATAAAAAATAAATGACACCGTGACGGGGCGCGGTAGATTTGATGAATTGATATATAACCTTTCCGCCGTTGCGGTCTGAAATCTGTTTTTCGTACGGTGGATGGTATCATGCCGACCGGTTGCCGGGGGTGCGCATGATCCAGGGAGTTACAGGTGGTAATAGATGCGTGTTAATTTAAAAGTCGCCGCTGACAAACTGAAAAAACAAAAAGGGGCCCTGATCGACCTGCGGCTTCGTGTAAAAAAAGCATTATCGGTGACTATAGCCGGAATCAACGAAAAAATACGCGCCGGCGGAAAACAGAAAACCAGGACGATACTGCTGATGGTTTCGCTGGTACTCCTGCTTGATTACCTTATGTTCTGCCATCATACTGAAAAGAATATTTTCAATATATTCCCTTCATTTCCGGTTTTATCGGATAAGGAGTACAGGACGGTATACCTCCCCGATCTGGACGGGAAGTCTCTTATAACGGAACGCCGCGAACTGTCGGTACCCAAAGACCGCGACGAGTTTGTAAGATTACTCTACAAAATCGTTTCCAAGGGATCGATCTACGACAATACCTCTATGACCGTTCCCATCGAAACCTTTGTGCGGGGAATATGGTTCCACGAGGGGCTTTGTATAATCGACCTGGAGCTGCCATTTTTAAAGGATAACAGCAGTATCATTGAAGGTTCAGAGAGGAATTTTCTGACGGCACTGGAGAAAACCATTAAAGAAAACATTCCCGCTGTCAGCAGGGTAATGGTGCTTGAAAAGGGAATCCCCGAAAAGACCCTCTGGGAAACAACGCGAAACTGATCGTTTGCGGGCCGTCCTTCCCTTTATATCTATTGTTTTATCTGATCGCCCAGTACCGCGGAGTATGTCGGTTCATTCGGGCCAGACACCATGGAATACTTCTACGGCGGGACCCCTCAGGTATACATGGCCGTCATCTTCCCTCCATTCGGTTTCCAGTTCTCCACCATTGAGGTGTATGGTGATTTTACGCGCGCTTTTTTTATTCAGAACTCCCGCCACCGTGACCGCAGATGCACCGGTACCGCATGCCATGGTCTCACCGCTTCCCCTCTCCCATGTACGCTGCACGACTTCGTTTTCTCCCAGTGTCTGAACAAATTCAACGTTGGTTCTATTGGGGAACAGGGGATGGTTCTCGATCATGGGGCCGTATTTCTCTACCGGGAAATTTTTTACATCTTCCACATAGACTATAACATGGGGATTCCCCATTGAAACGGCGGTTATTTCGAATTTCACTCCGTCGGCCAGTTGCAGGGTCTCACCGATGACCGTTCCATGGGAACCCTCCATCGGGATTTTGTCCCTCATCAGTATCGGTTCTCCCATATCGACCCTAACCTTATCAACAAGCCTGTTCTTCAATTCAAGGTTCAGGTATTTGATTCCAGCCGGGGTCTCAACGGTAATTTGCCTCTTGTCGGTCAACCCGTGATCAAAAACGTACTTGGCGAAGCAACGAATACCGTTACCGCACATCTCCGCCTCGCTGCCGTCCGCATTGAACATTCTCATTTTGAAATCCGCTTCACGGGACGCCATAATAAGTATCAAACCGTCGGAACCCACACCGAAATGACGGTCGCTCATTACTACCGCCATTTTCTCCGGATCCTGTAGTTTCCGTTTTCGGGCATCGATGTATATGTAATCATTACCCGTCCCGTGCATTTTTATAAACTTGAGCATTCCCTGCATCCTTTCTTTTGACTGATTTACCTTCACCTGATATGCTGTAATACGGTTCCCATGGACCGAACGCGATTTCCGCCCGAAGGCCCGTATATCTCAAGCGGTACAATCATCCTGTTTTATCCGCCGGCATAAAAGATATTTCATGAGCGGTGTTTGTCAAGAAATCTTTAACTGGCGGCATCGACCACCCAATCGTCAAATGCCGAACAGCTTTAGGAATTGATTTTTTTTTGTTTTAATACGATATATACTATATAATCAGGACACAATTAGTCCCGCAGAAGGACATACGACATCGTCAGGGCCGGCAATGAATACCCAAAGGACCGCATCATAAACATAATGAAATCACGGTATAAAACAATTCTGCCGTGGCTGCTCCCCGCGACAGTGACCATAGCCGTAATAATACTGGTTTTCACTCTGTGGAGCAATGATCCCTTTTATACCGAAAGGCCAGGCAGTGCGTGGAAGGTCAAAGAGAGAGATCCGAAGACCCGTGACCACACAGTACCCATACTCCTTTATCACAACATAGACGGCAAAGGACCTTTCTCCCTGAGGGAAGGCGAACTGCGGGCGCATTTCCAGCTTTTCAAGGACCGGGGTATCCGGGTTATATCAATAAGGGGTATGATAGAAAAATTGAACGATCCCGGGCCCTTTCAGGAAAAGGTAATAGCCCTTTCATTCGATGACGGTTTCTACTCCATGTACAGCCTTCTACTGCCCCTGGCAAACGAGTATCGTTACCCCATCACCCTTTTTGTATACACCGATGTGATTTACAAAAAGGCGAAAAAAAACCTTACATGGAAAAACCTGAAAGAACTGGAAAGGAATGGTATTGCCATAGAGTGTCATACCCGGCGACATCCGGACCTGGTTAAAATAGAAAAAAAACAGACACCGGAATCACGGCGGCGGCTTTTTGAGGAGATATACCTTTCCAAAAGAGTGATCGAACTTTACTTAGGGAAGTCAATCCGTTATTTCGCTTTTCCTTACGGCAGGTACAATCTTCAGTTGATCCGGCTTTGCGGACTGGCCGGTTATGAACGTGTATTCTCTACGGATTACGGTTCCAACATCGTTACCCGAAATAATTACTGTCTCCGCCGCAGGCACATCAAGAGCAACTATTCGATTGATCTGATACAGAATATAGTCGAATAACCTTACACGACCCGGTTTATGCAAAAATTGCTTGCAGTTCTGTCCAATGAGACATATTCTTCCACAAAATCCGCTCACCCATGAGAAAACGGACCGGGGATGAACATACAGGACTGCTATCGTCTGCTGGGAACCAGCACTAATGCCAGCGATGAAGAAATTACTCATGCCTATAAAAAACTGGCCCTCCTCTACCATCCCGACAGGAACCGCGACCGTGTAGAATGGGCTACCAGGGCGATGGCAAACCTCAATATCGCCTACACCACCATCACCAGCCAGCGATTCAAAGATACACCGCGGTTCCATACCGCCCGACCGCCACGTAAAGAACCCCCAAAAAATTTCCGCACCGAGGAAGAGGCTCGAAACCGGCAACGCCCTGCGAAAACCGAAGCCCGTGAAGTTATGACCGGTGAAATGCTGACGCACAATTTTGTACGGGCACGGGAGACCGCCAAGGACGCAATCTACAAATACTTTCAATATGGCCTTTATAATATGTTCCGCAGGGAAAACCCGATCAACCAGGGGATTTTCCATGAAGTGGTGCTCGGTTTACGGAAATGCTATCATGAAATCAAAAAACTTTCTTCCCTTACGGGAGACCGCGATTTCCTTGAACATTTCGACATATTCAAGGAAATGGTTTTCAACTTTTACCGCGCCTCCGAATGTCTCAATATACCTGATTCATACAGCAGTATGGTGGACATAGAGGCCTTTCGTCTCTACAAGAAAGGGGATAATGCGCTCCACCTCTGCCAGAAAGAACTTTTTTTCGACCGTCACAACCGCGGTTCCTACCGTAAAGATATTGCCGTTCCCAACCTCCTTGACGCGGAATACTATTTCCGCAAGGCCCTTGAACGGTTCCCTGACTCCACATGGGCGGTAGAGACCGGCATCAAACTGGAGTATGTACTGTCCCTAAAGAAATACCTGGCCTTGTTCTTCTAGTGGTCTATTCGTCTCAAGGTGAGCGTCCAGGGATTTCAACTTGACACTACCCGTCGCGTAGTATGACAGAAACCGATGGATATATTCGAGGTCACCGCTATAGCCGTTGGTCTTGCCATGGATGCATTTTCAGTATCCATTGCCGCGGGGATTATTATCGAGCGGCCTACCTTCCGTCATTACTTCAGGCTGGCCTTTCATTTCGGACTCTTCCAGTTTTTCATGCCCGTCATCGGTTATTACGGAGGGGTATTTGTAGAAAAATTCATCCGCGACTACGACCACTGGGTGGCGATGGCCCTGCTGGGATATATAGGTGCAAGGATGATACGGAACTCATTCGGCCCTGAAGACCCGGCCCGTTTCAGATCGGACCCCTCCCGGGGATGGAGCCTGCTGTTGCTTTCCATCGCCACCAGTATCGATGCCCTGGCGGTGGGCCTCAGTCTGGGCGTCCTCAACCGTCCGATACTTCTGCCCAGTATAATGATAGGCGCGGTATGCGTCCTGTTTTCGGTTGCCGGTGTCACAATAGGGAAAAAGGCCGGACCGATGCTGGGTCGCAGGGTCGAACGGATCGGGGGTTTTATTCTGATAGCTATCGGCGTAAAAATAGTAATTGAGCACCTCTGGTGAATTCATACCTTCATTTTGCACTTCATCATTCCGATAATAGGTAAAAGAAGATTTGTCGATCTTATCAATGAAAAACGGGACAGGTTCCGTGATTCGCTCTACATACACCATGCATAAATTTATTCAATACATTATCCTTATCGCAATATCCTTTACAGGTATCGGGCCGCCGTGTGTACTGACCGCGGAAGATTACCAGTACCAGTATTTCAGTGAGGAGAAGGGAGAATACGTACCCTTTTCGGACTACATACCCAAGGTACGGCAGCACTTCAGGACCGTACCACATTATGTAGAAGATTTCTACGAGCTTTATGGAATGAAACAATATTATAACGAAAACTCCCTGAGGAAGAACATTACCCGCCTTGAAATCGCCCTGACATGCAAATTCAGGCACCCCTCACAGGCACTGGTAAAGATCGACACCGAGGAAGAATACCAGAAATACCGCAATCTGATCTTCATGCATATCAACCTGCTGATAATGAGAAACCACCTGAAAATCGCCACCCGCTACGATAAACAGAAGGTGTATTTTTATAACCTGGACTACGCCAAGGAAATAGAGGAAAGCCTTAATATCGCCGAAGGTCTTTATAAAAAGGCACTGCCGTTCTGGTTTGCGGCAAAGAAACACGCCCTCAGGGCAAGTGAGATTAAAATCACCACGGATCTCGGGTTCATTGAGTCAGAACGCTATGCCATACTTCACGGTCAGACCGATTTTGAGAAAATCATTACCGACCACATGAGACGCCTGGATAAAAAGAAGGAGGTTCTGGCCGCATCTATAAACCGGGTGAAATAAAGGCGGGATTATAACCCCGCCTTTATTTACCCTGTGCGCCTGACACGAATCGAACGTGCGACACATGGCTCCGGAGGCCATTGCTCTATCCACTGAGCTACAGGCGCGAGAAGCTCCTCAAGGGGAACCGTATCACCCAGCTAAGAACACGCCGCCTATTTAATCAAGCCATTTATTGATACTGTTTATCTTGTCTATGGCGTCATCAACCCATTCATTATAGGGCATCTCATTGACCAGTCGGGAAAATCCCCGTTTTGCACTCATCAAACGCTCTCGAAGGCGCTGAAGATTACCCATCAGCGACCGGTCTTCAACCTCGCCGAAATATTCCTCGAACGCGTTTTTAAGCATCCGGAACGCTTCCCTGTAACACAAATAGGCGGGGTCTTGAACGGGATGAGCGGTCTCGCCTTCTGTTTTTTGATGTTTCAGATTTTCCTGTAGAAAGCGGTAACCTTCGTTGATTATGGTCATCCGCATTTCAGAGGTGACATCCCTGTTTACATCGGGATGGTTGAGTTTGGCGAGTGTTCGATAGGCGTCGGTCAGTTCGTCAGACGTGTAGTCGTACGCAAGGCCGAAAAGCGTGAGAAATTTACGTATCTGTTCTTCCCTCCCGTTTCCCTGCATGGCACCTTAGGCGTTTACCAGAAAACGGATTATATCCCCGTCCCTGACTATGTAGTCCCTGCCTTCTATTCGCAGATTACCCATCTCTTTGACGTGATGCTCTGAACCGGCTCCAATAAGGTCGTGATAATTATACACCTCGGCGCGTATAAAACCTTTCTCAAAATCGGTGTGTATCCTTCCCGCGGCGGTATGAGCCGGCGTGTCCTTCGGCAGAGTCCATGCCTGGAGGTCGGTGGCGGCGGTATAGAAGGTTATCAGGCCAAGCAGACCGTAAGACGCTTTTATGAGCTTGTCCAGCCCCGTTTCCTCCATCCCCATAAGCTCGAAATACTCGCGTTTTTCGGATTCATCAAGTCGGGTAATCTCTTCCTCGATTTTACCGATGAGCGATATGAAGGCGGAACCGTTTATCCCGGCGTATACTTTCACCTCGTCGGCACGGGACAGACTTGCGCTGCTCTCGTCTAGGTTTGCCAGGTAAAGGACCGGTTTCATGGTTATCATTCCATACTCACGCATAACGGCGATATCGGATTCGGAAGCATCCAGAGAACTGAGCATTTTACCGCTGTCGAGATGTTCACCGCAGTTACGGAGTACGACGGTCTTTGCCGTTGCCTCTTTATCACCGGTCTTTGCCTGTTTTTGAAGCTTGTCCAGCGCCCTTTCGGAAATTTCCAGATCTGCCAGCAGAAGTTCTGTATTTATTATTTCTATATCACGCAGCGGATCGACATCTCCCGGCACATGGGCGACATCCGGATTCTCAAAACACCGTACAACGTGAACAAGGGCATCGACGTTTCGGATATGGCCGAGAAATTTATTACCCAGACCTTCTCCGCGGGAGGCCCCTTTTACGAGACCGGCGACGTCGATAAACTCGATACGCGTGGGTATGGGATTATTTTTTTTTAACAGCGCCGCGATATGGTTCAGTCGCTCATCCGGTACCCCGACGATTCCCCGGTTCGGTTCAACGGTACAGAAAGGATAATTGGCCATCGGCGCATGGCCCCCTGAAAGGGCGTTGAATATGGTTGATTTACCGACATTTGGAAGACCGATGATTCCGCAATTGAAAGCCATGATCAGTCACCAGTTTTATTTATTATTGACATAATATACCCCATACAAACAAATGTCAAATAACAAAGCTAGGTACGGCCGGCCGTGCGTTATGAATTTCATAACCTTCATTACCTTTTTTTTCATCTATTACACCCTCACCTGCGCAATCTTCTCACTTGCTTTCCTGAAAAAAGTAACCGGCAGAATTTTCTTCTGTAACTGTTTAGCGCTTTTTGCGGTAATGGCGGCCGCTTATCTCGCCGAAAAGGGCGTGCTGTTCTACGGATTCCCTGACCTGATGTTTATCGCCGGAGCGGCACTCTTCCCCCTGTGTTTCAGTCTGTGGATTAAAAACCATCTGTGGTTAAGGAATAGATGGTTTACTGTACTCTTTGCCGTTTTGGCAACAGGTTCATTTATCATTTCATTAACCACACCAGACATAGCATTCAGAATACTCGCGTTTTTGCTCATTGCATACTCGGCCGCGGCGGTTATCCTCTTGAGCCGTAACAGGTTCCGTTCGGGAACAGTATATCTGGTCATGGTAAAGGCTCATATTGCATGCGCCGTTTTTTCCGGAATCGGTTTTTCTACAAACACCCGACCATGGCTGCTGGCCGGCATGGGATCACTGTTTTTGATCATGTCGGTGCTCTACACGGTAAACTATTACCGCCAGGTTGCGATACTCACACGTCATCTTCAATTCGCAAAACAGCTTAACCGCGAAATGATACACACCGTATCGCGTCTCAAGCAGAAATCCGAACAGCTTAAAAAAGTGATAAACGAAAAAGACCTGGAACTACTGCAGATGTCAAAGCATGCCAGCCTGGCCGAAATCACTACGGGCATCGCCCACGAGCTGACACAACCCCTGACCGGAATCAAGGGGATTGCCCAGAATATGATAGATGATATTAATCTGGATGAATTCGACAAGCTCCAGGCCGCGGCGGAACTGCTCAGGATAAGCTCACTGGTGGATAAGTCATCTTCGATTATCGATCATATACGCAATTTTTCTAAAAAGGGTTTTGTCAACATGCAGTCCATTGACATGAACAGGGTTGTGCTTGACGCGATCGACCTGATAAACCTTCAGTTCCGTAAGCAAAATATAGATATTATACTTGTTTTGAACGAAGAAATCCCCAGAATTCATGGTGATAAGATAGGACTGGAACAGCTCTTCATTAATTTTCTACTGAACGCACGGGATGCCATTCTTGAGAAAAGAAAAACCGAGTCAGATGATTACAGCGGAACCATCACCATTATTTCAGAAAACTCGGAAGCAGGAGTCAGGCTCATTATCAAAGACAACGGGATAGGCATTCCTCAGGAAAACATGAAGAAAATATGGTCACCCTTTTTCACCACCAAGCACCGAAGTAAAAGCACGGGGGTGGGACTTTCAATCAGCATAAAAATCCTGAAAGAACATAAAGCCGGAATAATTGTGGAATCGGAACACGGCAGAGGTACCACTTTCACAATGAACTTCCCGGCCAGGAAAGACGCACCGACAACCGCCGCACTCTGAAATAAACCTGTACCCGTCATGACCCACGAAAGATCAGAACAGATTATCGCGGCGCTGAAACAATACTACGGCGACCCGGCGCCATCGCTCAGATGCGGTAATCTTTACGAGACAGCGGTGTCCGTGATTCTTTCAGCTCAGACCACCGACGCGCAGGTCAATGCGGTGACGCCGGTACTCTTCGCGCGTTATCCCGATTTTGAAAATCTTTCAAGGGCACGGATTTCGTCTGTCGAGGCGATTATCAAAAGCACCGGTTTTTATAAAAACAAAGCCCGGCATATCATAGAAATGGCGCGCGGGGTCATGGAGCGTTTCGGCGGGAAATTACCGGAACGAAGGGAGGAACTCATGACACTGCAGGGGATCGGAAGGAAATCGGCCAACGTGATAATTTCCATGGGACACGGAAAACCCGCAATGGCCGTTGATACCCATGTGCTCAGGGTAGCCAACAGACTGGGCTATTGTTCAACATCAAACCCGCTTGAGGTCGAAAAAACACTTACCCGTTACATAGCGGAAAAGGACTGGACGACAGCCCATTTACTCCTGATTACGCATGGAAGAAAACTCTGCGGCGCACGAAAACCGTTTTGCGGCGTGTGCCCCCTCAACCCTTTCTGCGATTATGCAGGTAGTATTCCTTAAAAGCCATAAGAACCGCCGGATCATTTTTTCTTCTGATGAGCTTTTCCCTGGGATCGAGCCCGGTTATCCGGGTCAGTGATATATAGGCGGTTTCAGAAAGGTTTATATCGATGCTGGTCAGATATTCAAGCAGTACCGGTACATATTCCAGCGAAGAGGTTTCACCGGCCACCGCTATGCACCATTGTATGAACTTTTTATTCCCACTGCCCAGTCTGGCCCTGAAATCACGCTCATTACCTTTAATATTTTTTGCCGCTATTTTTATAAAATTGGACCAGTTCTCAAGCTGTGCGTCCGGAGCTTCTGAAACCGATTCAGCGAATTTGATGATTCCCCTGTAAGAAATTTTAATGTTTTCGTTATGCAAATACTCGGCGACCATGTCGGCCATTTCAATCCCGCCGTGGAACATAAGCTTTTCCCATTCGCTGTCCGCATAGAGCAGCTTCACCCTGTTGGCTTTAGAATACACAATGAGACTTCTCAAAACACCAATATCAGGTGACGCCTTCAGATGTTCCTGAAGCTGTACTATGGGCGAACTGAAGCCCAGTCTCAGCAGGTGCAGTCCGGAAACCGTATTAGGATAGGAGCCGGGAGTCGTTGCGTTGAATACGTTTTTATAAGACCCGATGTAAAACACATAAAAAACCAGACTTACCACCGCTGCGGTGCTGAAAAGTTTGTAAAGCCTTCTCCTCACGAAAAACTCGACAAAAATGAAAAAGAAAAATATAACGAATTTCAATAACAGCATGAGTTGCAACGCCAGTCCGCCGCTAAAAACCGAATCTATAAGAAGGTCCAGATAAAAATAAAGCACACACAATGCGAGAAAAATCGGGATGGTGAAAAAAGGGTCTTTCTTCAGCTTCAATACGAATAGCAAAAAGAGCGCATAAACCATCAGGTTGACATAACCGCCGGAGAGGAGGTTCATGAAGACGCTCCAGGGCCATTCCTCACGCCGTACACCGTCGGCCATCGCGAAAAGGATGATTATACAGTAAATGAGGACGAAGGGGAGAATCCTTACCTCAAAAAAGAGTACTTCCTCGGCCCATTTGCCGAATCTTACCTGGTACCTGGATTCATAGCGGTCGAGGTTTGCCGTCGAAAAATTAAATATCAGGTAAAACGAAAACACATAAATATACACACGAACGATGAGAGATATACCCTCCCATCGGCTGTGAAGGTTGAATAAAATGGTGAATGCGATTAATACGAGCAGGATATAAATGAATACGGAAACTCGTTTGAGTCTTATAGTCAGGAGCGTCATGGGATTATAATCAGGCCATTTTGTCCAGCTTGTCAAGGGAGATATAATGCTCTTCCATCCCGATGCCCTTTTTCCCCGTACCGATAACCATAAAATCCGAGAACGATCTGATTCGAATATATCTGTTTTTCCTGCTCTTCGGAAGCGTCATTTCCATTGAATGTATTTTTTTTGAAACGATCAGATCACGATCATCCTGTGCGTCCCGATATGAAAATTCCGTTGAGAGCAGGCTCTTACGGTCACGACTCAGGGAAAAGAGTTCCTGTTCCACATTCATGACCGGGATGTTTCCCGATTTCCTTGATATAAATCCGCCCGAGTAAGGAACGTTATCAATCTCCATATAAGTCAGGTCAATCGTCATGTCCCTGAATTGAACCGTGATCCAGCTGTAACAGGACATGTCTTCCGGATAACGTTCTCCCCACGAATGTTTGCGGAAACCTATACAATCGAACTTCTTTGCAATGCCCTTCTTTTCGCCTTTGGTTATTGAGATTCGGCCCGAGGTACGGCATCGCTGCTCATATCTGTCCCATAGCTCCAACTGCTTACTCATGACACCTTCTGTTTCATCAGTCATGCTGGTTGGAAACCTGTATATAGGGTAAGAGCCCGACATGGTCAGAACACAGCTCAGATAGTCGTTTCTCAGCTCGACTTCAATTGATTCTTTCGGAACCCTGACCTGGTACTTGAAATTTCTGCTTGAAAAAAGCTTCTGTCCTGTTGTGCCGTTATAATCCGTGATCTTCTGATAAGCGTAGAAGGCATCGTTAAGAAATACGGTCCAGTTGTACTCGATTTTTTTACTCTGAAACAGATAATTCAAATCGGCAAAGCCGAAGATCTTGTTTTTTTTATCGATGAAGTTGACACTGTAACGCTCGATCCAGCGGGTATTTTTTTTAAACTCATGCAGATACTCATCATGATCTTTAATCATGGACAGCCCCGTTCACGCGGAAAATCAAGACTATATATATTTTACGGAGTTGTTCTAAGGTGCAGCCCAGCTCCAGTAATCAAACACATCAACCATCAATCCAACCTGCGCACAATCTGTTACTGTTGCCGCAATGACCGAAGGAAATCACTGAGAGCAAAATCTATACACATTCTTTATTTTTGTCAAACACTTTTTTATTGTCAGGTTATCGGTTTTGTTTTTTGAACAGACCCACCCTGGCCAGTCCCGCGTAATCATTGAGCACTGAGACGGTCAAACCGTAAAGGGGGCCCGTTTTGATTATATACTCCCCGTGAGTCGATCCGATCTCAATGATAATAATCCCGCCGGGAGCCAGATGTTCGCGACCTCCCTTTATAAGACGTTCAATAGTCTCTGTTCCTCCATTTGCCGCATATAATGCACATTCCGGTTCATAGCTCAATTCACGTTGCAGTGAAGAACGGTCTCCGGGGTCAATATAGGGAGGATTTGATACTATGATATCGAATGTCTCTTTGCCTGCCGGCTCAAACAGGTCTCCTGAACAGAATGCGATCATGTCGCCGTGCAACAGCGAACGGCAGTTGCGGCCTGCAACCCTTAACGCAGCCCCGGAGATGTCCGTGGCCACGACTTCACAATCAGGCCTGTTCCTCTTGACGCTGATGGCGATTGCTCCTGAACCGGTGCCGACATCCAGCACCCTCCCGCCGGGAGGCGCATGATAGAGCACCAGGTCCACGAGCATCTCGGTTTCGGGACGGGGTATCAATACATCGGGGTTAACCTCAAATTCGAGGGAATAAAACTCCTTTTTCCCGATGATGTATGCGGTCGGCTCCCCGTGGGACCTCCTCTGGAGGAGTGATCGCATTTGCCGCTGTTCCTGTGGATTCAGCACTCTTTGTCCGGTAGTTATCAGCATGTGCCGCTCGACACCCAGCATATGCGAAAGCAGCACTTCAGCTTCAAGATGTGATTTTTCCACACCCGATTCATCGAGTGTACCGACCATTATGTTCAGAGCGTCGCAAACGGTCATCGGAGGGAGGCCTGTAATACCGGTCAGCGGTTTAAATGTTTCAGTTTGATTTCAACATCATGTTTCTTCAGGGCTTCGACCATATCGCCGATCTCTCCCTCCAGAAACTTTTCCAGCGAATAGAGAGTCATCCCTATGCGGTGATCCGTAACACGGGACTGGGGAAAATTGTAGGTTCTAATCCGTTCGCTCCTGTCACCCGTGCCGACCTGGGACCTCTTGGCCTGGGATTCTTTTTCGAGCCTTTCACCCTCGATCTTTTCCAGCAGCCGTGCCCGCAGCACCTTCATGGCTTTGGCCTTGTTTTTATGCTGCGATTTCTCGTCCTGGCAGGTGACCACCATCCCGGTGGGTATATGAGTGATACGTACCGCCGAATCGGTGGTATTCACCGATTGCCCGCCATGGCCCGATGAACGGTAAACATCAATCCTCAGTTCATTGGGGTCTATGACCACCTCACTTTCCTCGGCCTCGGGCATAACGGCCACGGTGACGGCAGACGTGTGGATACGGCCGCCCGACTCGGTTTCGGGTATTCGCTGTACACGGTGTACACCCGATTCATATTTCAAATTGTCATAAGCATCCTCACCGGCAACGGCGTATATGACTTCCTTATATCCGCCGATCCCCGTCGGATTGGTATCAAAAAGTTCCAGCTTCCATCCCCTGGATTCCACGAACCTGCTGTACATACGAAAAAGATCGGCACAGAACAGCGCTGCCTCTTCACCGCCCGTTCCCGCTCTTATTTCCATAATCACGTTTTTCCCGGAATTGGGGTCGCCGGGAATCAAAAGAATCAGCAGGTCCTTTTCCGATTCACTTATTTTCATCTCCAGGTTTTCGACTTCAGAAAGCAGCATTTCCCGCATCTGCGCGTCCTTCTCTTCGTTAAGCATCTCACGCGCATCCGCAAGTTCATGTTTGAATTTCACGTATTCTTCATACCGCTGAATAACCGGGCGCAGGCGGGCATACTCTTTATTCAGCTCTTTTAATCTGTTCGGATTGGATACGACATCGGGACTGCTCAGATCTTGTTCAATCTGCCGGCACCTTTCCGCCAGTGCGTTCAGTTTCTCTATCATGACATCTCCGTAAAAAATCTCCCCGGGCGCAAGCTTCCAAAAACATGAACAGCAATTAAATAAACCAGAGGGTGATGTCAACACAATATTTGCGCGATTCACTCATATAATACCGCCGGAAACGAATAAACGTCCAGTTTTATAATAAGTGTCGCTTGACAATCTGGATCCGCCGCATCATTCATTTTTCATGCAGACAGCCTCACATTTCAAGGTATCCAGAAAAGACATTGTGTTTCACAGCAGGGGAACACGCTGCGCCGCCTGGCTCTATCTCCCGGAAGGGACGGCGAGCCCTCCCGTGGTGATTATGGCACACGGATTCGCCGCTGAACGGGATTTCGCCCTCCCTGCCTATGCCAAGCGCTTTGTGGCCGGCGGCATGGCGGTGTTCCTCTTTGATTACCGGTACTTCGGCGCCAGTGACGGCGATCCCCGCAACCTGGTCGATCCGCACCGACAGATGGAAGACTGGAGATCCGCTCTTGCCAGGGTGAGAACGCTGGACTCAGTGGACAGCGGAAGAATCGCCCTCTGGGGATCCTCTTTCAGCGGTGGTCATGTGCTCGTCCTTTCATCCGCGGAAAGGGGTATCAGCGCAACCGTTTCACAGGTCCCCTTTGTCGACGGCCTGTCCACATCCTTAAATCTGGGTACACGGTTTATGGTACGGGCGCTGATCGAGGGATTCAAAGACCTGTGGCGCAGACTGACCGGACAGGAACCCTATTATGTGCCGGTGGTCGGGGAACCCGGGAGTTTCGCGGTAATGAACACACCCGGCGCGTTTGCGGGATATACGGCACTCATCCCGAAAAACTCACAATGGGAAAACCGATGCCCTGCCCGCGTGCTCCTTTCAATGCCGTTTTACCGGCCGATACGTCGTGTAAAAAGTATTTCCTGCCCGGTTCTTGTTGTTCTCGCGGAGCAAGACAACCTGATACCCTCAAGCACAGTGAAGAAAACCGTTGGTCTCATTCCCAGGGGTGAAATGATCGAACTCCATGCCGGTCATTTCGACCTATACTCAGGTGAGTTTTTTGAACGTGCGGTTGCGGCTGAAACCGAATTTCTTCAAAAGCACCTGCTGAACTGATTCACCCCGGTGAACCGATTAAAATTTTATTGACACATCCCCGCACAGTCCGATCAACTATCAATGAGTGCTCGGCATCACGGCTCAGGGTAATGTATGATTTTTTCATTCAGGTAAATGCGTCAGCCTGTGATGCTTTGCTGAAATATCAATAATAAAAGAAGGAACACATATGAAACGTTTTATCATGATTAGTGCCGGACTCTTGTTTTTCGCTTCCTGTGCATCCACATCTGATCCCCAACTTAAGGCAAAAATTGAACCATTCTTCGGCTCACCCTCCAAAGCTAAGTATGCAAAGGCCCAGAAATTTTTCAGGCCCATGCCTTACGCAGTGGGTCAGTACGTGGTCATAGGCACCACTGAGAAAGACGGGAAACGCTCGATCACCCGAACCTCCTTGGTGGGCAGGGAATCAGGAGGATGGGTAATCGAAAGTTATTCACTCAGCGAATCGCAGGAGGGCGTGATCCAGATGCTGATCAAGGGCCTGGAGCAGGCCGCAAAAACCGGGAAGCCGGATGATATCGAAATCGTGTGGGTGAAAATGAAAGACAAGGAAGGCAAGGTACAGACTATTGAAGGCCCCATGCTGATGATGGCCAAAGCCATGTACAAGGGCAGTCTCGAAAACCTGTCGGTTAAAATCGAATCCTTCGTGGACGGCGGTGTAATCACCGTTCCGGCAGGCAGTTTCGCCGGCACCAATACCATTAAAACATCTGCAAAATTTCTGGGGAAAACCTATAAATCCACCGGATGGTACCATTATGCCGTTCCCATAAACGGCATGGTTAAGTCTGTATCCGATGACGGAAAAATGGTCATGGAACTGTTGAGCTTCGGTTATAAGGGAGCCGTTTCGCAATTCAACAGGTAAATTTTCCGTTTCCCATGATTTTTCTCCCTTTAAAAACAGACCGGGATCACACCCGCCGTGTGGTTCCGGTCGCACACTAATACCGTGTCCCGGGTTATCGCTGAACCATGACCTTCACAGCGGGCACACCGGTTTCCCGAAGCCTTCCATTGAAATAACTGACCGCGCTCCCCGTGACCGATACAGTGCCGTGTCAGCCCATGCCGGCGCCATAGGTGTTTAACAATTCTCGACCTGGTAAATCATATACATATATTTATAAATGTATACTATATGTTTATTGGGATTTTCTGTATTATACTATACTTATCTTTAAATATATGGTATATTATTAACAGGTAGCAGCAGTATGATTTAAGTATTCCGTCAGCGAGGCCCGATATGAATACGTGTTATCGATCAGGAACCTATTGCAGCGATGTATGCTGCGGGCACCACGAAAAACTTGAGGCCTTCCGGGGACATGTGTACGAGCTGATGAAAACGAATTTCTGCAAAAACTGCTCCGCATGGAATTTTTATCAATGGCTGGAACAGCACCACTACCTGATTGTGAAAAAAAACAGCACACCGGAAGACTCTGTCGGCGTAATGGAAGCAATACCGATAAACAGTAACCCCCTGAGGGACCTTGATGAAATCGAAGCACTGCAGTTTTATTTCAAGGCCGCCAGGATCTTCAAAGACCTGGGTCAACTGACTGCCAAAGAGACCATGGCTTTCCGGCGTTTCCTGGGGACCAGCCCTTAGGGGATGAATTCGGAGGATACATCCCGGCAGACTCACGGATTATCCATCAGGCCGGGCGAACTGTTTCCCACCAGAGACTGGGAATTCCATCTGATTGTCCGAAGTGAATACCGACAGAACACCCTCTCTATATAAATATAAATTATCATATTAAAATAAAATATTATTTACAAAATACCTCTTTTTGATTTATTGGCTGTTACCGAGTCACTTATGATCAACGGAGGACCGTTATGACCATCGAATATCAATCGGGAACCTATTGTAATGAAATCAGGTGCGAACATGTCGGGGTACTGATGTCGCTCGGAGGAGAAGAGTATTTTTCTGAAAAACAGAGATTGTGCGGCAACTGCACCGCATGGAATTTTTTTACCTGGCTCAAATCGAAAAATTTCGCCATTACCAGAAATATCACCCCTGAAACGCCGCGTGCCGGGTTCAAAGACCTTAAGGCCGAAGATTATACCGAAGAGGAACTCATCCGGCTGCGCAGCTTTTATATGTAACACATGCAACAGTTGAAGGAAGGGGATCGCTGTCATTTCGGTCATGATTCCCTTCCATATATCTTAATAACAGCGTCCGCAACTACCGGATATCTTAACCCTCCCCCATTACTTCCGGTGTAGTACCGCCGTCGAATATTTCTTGCAATTTCCTTTTCATTGATACTTAATCAGAACTGTTCCATTGCCCCCTCTCCATGACATATCATAACGGATGTATAATGATCTCCGATATAATCAGCTATTTTTTTATCATCATGGGCACCGTGCTGCTCTATGAGATCCTCAGGGCACTGGTGCTGACGAGAATCAGGGCAAAACTTTACCGTTCGGTTAAAGAGTACCTCGATCACTACTCCATACGCCTGGACCGTTTCAAACTGACCCACAAGATGGTAATAAAGCAGGAGCTCCTCAACGACGGCGAAATCCACCAGGGTATTATCAGCCATGCCAGGGAAAAAAACATGAGGATACAGCAGGTCCAGGACCAGGTGGAGGAATACATAGAAGAGATAGTGCCTTTTTTCAATCTGCTTTCATATTATAAAATCGGATACCGCATAGCCCACGCCCTGTTGAACATGATTTACGAGGTCGTTATCGATCATGAAAACGCCGAAAAACTGAAAAGAATTCCATCCGACAGCATTGTGGTTTTCGTTATGAACCATCGCAGCAATATCGACTACATCCTGGTCGCCTACATGCTCGCACAGCAGATCTCCCTGAGCTATGCTGTAGGTGAGTGGGCCCGGGTATGGCCGCTGGAGTATATTTTCAAATCCTTCGGCGCATATTTCATCAGACGCAGATACCGTGAGAAGCTCTACCACCTGGTGCTGGAAAAGTACGTCCAGCTTATCAGCCTGCAGGGGGTGACCCAGGGGATATTCCTCGAGGGGGGACTGACGAGAGATGGTACTTTCAAACCCGCAAAAATCGGCATCCTGGATTATATCATCGGCATAAAGAAACACCCCGGGTTCAACCGGGAACTGGTGTTTGTACCCGCGGCCATAAATTACGACTGGGTACTGGAGGACCGTAACCTTATCGCGGAGTGGAAAAAGTCCAGGGAAAAAAGCGGCTTTAAGGAGAATCTCTCTTCACTGATACGGATTCTCATTAAGGGCCCGCTGCTTATGATCGTTAATCTTACTCGTTATATGACCGGGCGTCTTAGGCACCACGGCTATGCGAGTGTGAGCTTCGGGGAACCGGTTTTTCTTTCGGACTTTTTAAAAAAACAGAAAACCGACCTCTTTACGATGGACCGCACCAGACGGCTCGCGCGAATTCAGAAGTTCGCCGATATGCTCATGAAACACATCGGAACGGTCATTCCGGTGACTCCCGTCTGCCTGGTCTCGGCCGCGTTACTTTCATTCACCACCGAATCCCTTTCAATGGACCATCTGACCCGGAGGGTACGCTACATGAGAATACACCTCAAAAACGGAGGCGGCCGAATTGTCCTGGGGAAAGCCTTCGAATCAAGCACGCACAGCCATCGGAAGCTTGACGACGAGAAGGAGGGGCGTCAGAAAGAGCTGGTAAATTTTGAGGAAAGACTGCTGGAACACGATGAAGCGATCAGAACTGTTGAGGTCGCCATGGAACTGCTCAAGAGAAGGAAAGCCGTTTCCCTGAAAAAGGGCATCGTTACGATCAATCAAAGGAAAAAACCCATGCTTGAATTCTATGCCCACAGCCTCACCCACCTGCTGGAAGAGGAGGGAAAGAATAAATGAACACCACCCTCACCACGGCAATGGGCTCGCTCTCGGCACTGCTGTTCATGCAATCGGTCATTCTGCCCTATCCCCAGATCATGCGGGAATCAGGCAAAATAAAAAAGGAACTCGCCGTTTCCGACCGCGAGATGGTTGTCCTGCTCCACGGCATCATGCGCAGTCCCCGATCCATGGGGAAGATACAGAGGGAACTCGAACACCGGGGTTACAATGTCATAAACTTCGGGTATCCCAGCACCTCCTATCCTATTGAGACCATTGCGGCAATGCTCGATGCGAAGCTCAAGGGTCTTCCCAGGCGCAACAACCGGACCGTTCATTTCGTCACCCACAGCATGGGATCCATAGTGGTGCGCTATTACTTCGCCCATTACCGTCCGCTGGGCAAAGGGAGGGTGGTGATGATAGCCCCCCCGAACCGGGGCTCCTTTCTCGCCACCTATATGCATCAATGGCCGCCTTACCGATGGTTTTTCGGGGCGGCCGGGCAGCAACTCACCCGCATGCCCGACGCTCTCCCCAGCACGCTGCCGGCCCCGAAGGGGGATTTCGGCATTATCGCCGGCGGCCTGGGAAACAACCGGGGTTTCAATCCCTTCATTCCCGGGGACAACGATATGACCGTCGCGGTGGAAGAAACCTATCTTCCCGGCATGAAGGATTTCGTGCTCATAAAGGCCCAGCATTCGATGCTGCTGTATAAAAAGCAGTCCATTGCGAACATCATCTCTTTTCTGGAACACGGACGGTTCATTCACGAAAAGAAGCAGGAATAGATCCCCACGTTCCGTGGTTCACTTATCGCAGCGTAATACATTCCACCTCGTCACGGTCGAAGACGAGCGCGTATCCCTCGATAAGGGCGCCGCAGGTAATTACATATCTGAACTCCGCATCCAGCCGCAGCCGGTCCCCCGGCCGCATAACCCCTCCGCTGATGCACGATTCCCGAAAAGAATAGTATTCAGGGCTGTGGCTGTGGCCGCGGAAGATCACGCGGTAATCGGTGCCCGAAAACATCAGCCTGCGGTCCTCGTCTTCGACGACCCGCATAAGCGCGGAGTTTCCCATCCAGGAGTAAAACGGAAGCGAATGGGTGAAGGCAACGGTACCCCATTCCAGCAGGGGCGGCAGGGACCTCAGGTATTCGATGGAGGGAGGACTCACCACGGAACTCCGGCCGCCGTTGTGATTCACCACGATAATATGGTCATTGTTCCCTTTCACACCCGTGACGCGGTGGTCGCGCATAAGGGCAACACACTGATCGGCGGTTGAGGGATTGCCTGAATCACAGATATCACCGAGGTGAAAGAGGCGTTCGCATCCTTTCGACCTGAGGAGTTCAATCCCGCGATGCAGGGATTCGCAATCGCCGTGACTGTCCGCCATGATACCGGAGGGGTTGTGTAATTCCATGGGTCCCGTCATTCCTTAACCGCTGATGCGATACACTGAAGGCGCCGGCCGCCGGCGTACAGGGGACGCGAAACAACGCCGAAAAACGTGTCCCCCATGATCCCGCGGCCGGCCTCGGCGCCTGAACGGCGCCTTTTTATCGCTAATTACTCTTTACTCCCTCGTCATCCATGCTTTTCTTGATCTCTTCAAGGATCACCGGATCGTCGATGGTGGACGGTACCTTGTAATCTTCACCGTCGGCGATTTTACGCATGGTCCCCCTGAGTATCTTCCCCGAACGTGTCTTGGGCAGGCGCTTTACGACTATCGCCTGCTTGAAGGCCGCAACGGCGCCGATACGTTCACGCACCATCTGCACAAGTTCGGCCACGATCTGTTTCTGGTCCTTCGTAACCCCCGATTTCAGCACCACGAAACCCAGGGGAAGCTGCCCCTTGAAAGAGTCGGCCATGCCGATAACGGCGCATTCGGCGACGTCGGGATGCATCGCGATCACCTCTTCCATCGCGCCGGTGGAGAGGCGATGGCCGGCGACATTAATCACGTCGTCGACGCGACCCATAATGAATATATAACCGTCCTTGTCATAATAGCCGCCGTCGCCGGTGAAGTAATAACCGGGAAACATCTCGAGATACGATTCCTTGAATTTTTCATCGTTTTTCCACAGTGTGGGAAGAGTGCCGGGCGGCAGCGGGAGTTTGATCGCCACTATTCCCTCGGTTTCCCGTCCCAGGACCTTTCCGTCGCTGTCCAGTATCTCCACCTGATAGCCCGGCGCCGGCTTGGTGGGCGAGCCCGGCTTGATGTCGAGGGGTTCTAGACCCATACAGTTGGCGGCTATTGCCCATCCCGTTTCCGTCTGCCACCAGTGGTCGATGACGGGTTTTTTCAGCATTTCAGACGCCCAGTGGTAGGTATCCGGATCAAGCCGCTCACCGGCCAGGAACAGGTATTTGAACCCCGAGAGGTCGTATTTTTTCAGATATTCACCCTTCGGGTCCTCCTTCTTGATGGCCCTGAAGGCTGTCGGCGCGGTAAAGAGCGCTTTCACCTTATGCTCTGAGATGATTCTCCAGAACACACCCGGGTCAGGTGTGCCGACCGGCTTCCCCTCGAACATGATCGTGGTACAGCCGTAAAGAAGGGGTGCATATATGATATAGGAATGCCCGACCACCCAGCCTACGTCGGAAGCCGCCCAGTACACATCGCCCGGTTCCACACCGTAAATATGCTTCATGGTCCACTTCAGGGCGACGGCATGGCCGCCGTTGTCCCGAACCACACCCTTGGGTATCCCGGTCGTGCCCGAGGTATAGAGAATATAAAGCGGGTCTGTCGCCTGAACCGGCACGCAGTCAGACGGTTTCGCGTTCTTCATCAGTTCGCTCCAGTCGAAATCCCGTCCCTTGATGAGAGGCGCCTGCGCCTGAGGACGCTGGAAAATAACGCATTTCTGCGGTTTATGCGCCGCGATCTCAATGGCCTTGTCGAGCAGGGGTTTGTATTCAATCACCTTTTTACCTTCAACGCCGTTTGACGCAGAGATCATGATGACCGGCTTCGCGTCGTCGATCCTTATGGCCAGTTCATTGGGAGCGAAACCGCCGAATACCACCGAGTGCACGGCGCCTATACGCGCGCAGGCAAGCATGGCTATTGCCGCTTCGGGAATCATGGGCATGTATATGATCACCGTATCCCCTTTTTTCACTCCCAGGGAAGTGAGTACTCCGCCGAACTTCGAGACCTCGTCGAGGAGTTGCCGGTAGGTATATTTCTTCACCGTACCGGTTACAGGACTGTCATAGACCAGGGCAAGCTGATCCGCCCTGCCGTTCTGAACATGGTAATCCACTGCGTTGAAACAGGTATTCATTTCACCGCCGATAAACCAGCGGTAAAAAGGAGCATTTGAATCGTCCAGGACACTGGTATATGGTTTATACCACTGCACCTCCTGGGCGGCCTTCCCCCAGAATTGCGCCGGATTTTTGACTGACTCCTCGTATGCCTTCTGATAACTGCCTGCCATCATCGACCTCCTGAAATATGTGTAAATCTGCGTTGGATTTTGCAACTCCCGCGTGCAAGTCCCGTCACCGGTCAGGTATATCCCGTATGCGGTAGCTGGAAACTTGTTAATACTATATTATCATGAAAATGTAGTAATATAATTTTACAGCATGATAAATTGTCAATATATTTGTGCGATGACATGAACAATATCACGGTTATATAAACGGACGCGGCAAAAGAGCGCTTGACGCCGAACCTCCACGTCGAATATATCTATTCCGACTCTCAACAACGCGTTCATAAAAAACCGGTGCAGCGGAAAAATCCCTTAAACGCCAATGATACGCATACATAACCTCGTTAAAAATTTTGACGGTGTTGCGGCCCTCAGGGGAGTGACTCTGGAAATAAAAAAAGGGGAACTCTTCGCCTATCTCGGCCCCAACGGTTCTGGCAAAACCACCACCATCAGGATACTGACCGGTATCTCCAGACCCGATTCGGGCGAAGCCCTGGTCGGGGGATTTCACATGGAAAGGGAACCACTGGAGGCAAAGCGTCGAATGGGACTGGTCCCTCAAACGATTAATCTCGACCAGGAACTTACCGTAAGGGAAAACCTGGATATACACGGCAGGCTGTTCGGAATGAAGGGGACCGAACGCGTGCGCCGCATAAAAGAGATGTTGGGGTATATCGACCTCGACGACCGCGGGGAAAGCCTGGTTCGGCAATTGTCGGGGGGGATGAAGCGCCGTGTGATGATCGCCCGCGCCCTCATGCATTCCCCCGGTGTGCTCTTTCTTGATGAACCGACGGTGGGACTTGATCCCGTGGTCCGTCGCCGTATCTGGTCGCTGATCAAGAAAATCCAGAGCGACGGTACAACCGTGTTTCTCACCACCCACTATATCGAAGAGGCCGAATTCCTTGCCGACCGGGTCGCTTTTCTCGACCGCGGCCGGATAGTCAATGTCGATGTTCCCCGTAACCTTATCAGAGGTGTCGGCGGTTGGGCCGTAGACCTTATTAAAGAAGGGGAGCTGCACACCAGCTATTTCAGGTCCCGTGAGGACGCACGCCGCTTTCTAAAAAACCGCACCTCATCTTACACGATACGAAGGGCGAATCTTGAAGACGCCTTTGTTTCCGCCACCGGCAGCAAGATCGGCGGCAACGGTATTCCTGCCGAATCATTAACTGAACTTAATTCCGAAAGTGAGCAGCCGTCATGAGGGGATGGTTCGCCGTGTTCATAAGGGAAATGCTGATCCTCAGGAGAAAACTGAAACGCCAGCTCGCGTCCATGTCGGTATCTCCCGTGCTCTATCTGATCGCCTTCGGGTTCGGCATAGGAGGAGGGGTGTCGGTAGGAGGAAGGCCGTATCTGGATTTCCTGCTGCCGGGCCTTGCGGCAATGAGCGGCATGATACACGCCTTCTCCATAGGTTCGGAAATCAATATCGCCCGCTTTTACTGGAGGATCTTCGAGGAAATCCAGGCATCACCGGTGAGCGAGGCCGCCTACGTAACCGGTGAGGTGCTTGCGGGCATCACCAGGGCGCTGATCGCAACCGCCATAATCATAGTGATAGGCCTGGTGTCCGGAACCTGTCTCAATTACGGTCCGCTTTTCTGGATGATGGTGCTGCTGAATGCCTTTCTGTTCTCCTCCCTGGCGGTGGGTCTTGCCATGATGGTGCGTTCCCACGCGGATCAGGCGCTGCTGACCAGTTTCATCATAACGCCGATGGCCTTCCTCGGGGGTACGTTTTTCCCCACGGAGCAGATGCCGGTGTGGATCCAGGGGGCCCTTTCGCTGCTCCCGCTGACCCATGCCTCGCTGGCTATACGCGCCGCCGCGCTGGATAGCCCCTTCCCGTTGTACTCCTGTGCACTGCTGATGCTGCTGGGGGGTATTGTATTTGCGGGTGCGGTACGTGCGGTCAGAAAAGCCCGTGATTGATCGAATAAAATCCAGGGGCGTTGAACCGCACGCCCCTGAATCCACAGGAGTAAAGCTTCAGGATCAGAATTTTTTTGAAACCCTGGCAAGTTGCTCCTGTGCCTCTTTCACCATGCCGTCCAGCAGAGCTTTACAGGTAAGGACGTCATGGATCAGTCCGATAGACTGCCCAACCATCATGGGGGCAACTTCGACATCTCCCTCTTCCCATGCCCGCTTCATGCGCTCACCGGCGATCAGGGGATATAGGTCCTCGAAACGCCCGCCCTTCTCTTCTATCTCGCAGATTTCCTTGACCACCTGGTTCTTCAGCGCCCTGCCCTGCAGGTGTAAAGATTTGCATATGAGGGTGGTATCGTTTTCCTGACGTTTTACTATTTCGTTCTTTATGTTGTCGTGGACCACGCACTCCTTGGTCGCCATAAACCTGCTGGCCATCATGACCCCTTCGGCGCCCAGTATGAGGGCGGCCGCCAGGGATTTACCGTTGGCGATACCGCCGACCGTAACCACCGGAATCTTCACCGCTTCGACTATCCTGGGCGTGAGCACCATGGTGGTCACATCGTCATTGAGAGGATGCCCTCCTTCCTCGATACCGGCGGCATAGATGCCGTCATACCCGGCTTTCTCGGCGTGCACCGCGTGTCGTACCGATCCCACCTTGTGAAAGAGTTTCACGCCGGCCTTTTTAGCCATTTCGACCGCCTGGGGTCCCGCCGCCTTGTCGATAGGCGCGCCTGATACCTCTATGCCCGCGATTTTTTCCTCGGCGCACACCCTCAGGTACATCTGGTGGTGTTCCGCGGTGATGCGCACCGACGGGAGGATGGTAAGCCCTATCATGAATGGTTTGTCGGTGAGTTTACGGGTCTGACGAATGGCGTTGCGGAAATCGTCCTCTGTTTCGTAATTCCCGGCGGTAAGGTTCCCCATGCCCCCCGCATTGGAGATAGCGGCACAGAGCTCGGGCTTGCATATCCATTGCATCGCCCCGCAGATTATGGGGTACTTCACGCCGAACATCTGGGTAATCGCTGTTTTCATGAAATTTCTCCTCGTTAAAGTTTTCGTTTACATTACATTGCTCTTGCCCGGTAAAATGAAACGCAATGGTCAGTTTTTATGCCATAGAGGCACGGAGCTTCAATAACACCGGGAAAAGTTTCCCCTGCCGCATTACCAGACAATCCTCGGTGACTCTGTGCCGCCGTGGCGGCTCGCCTACAGGAGTTCTTACACACATTGTTTTTCGATGTCACCCCGCGTCTTTTCCCTTAGAGCAGTATTTCGCAATCCTCCAGCGGATATGACACACACGAATGTATATAACCGAACTGCCGGTCCGATTTCCTTACCGGCGTCCCCTGGGGCTGAAACACCTTTCCCGACACCAGTTTAAGCCGGCACATGCTGCATTCACCTGAACGGCAAAGGCTCGGTACGACGATACCGTTTTTCTCCAGGGTGGTCAGTACCGATTCCGCTGCCGCGGCTTTCAGCGTCCCGGTCTTTTTGCCCTTTACTTTCAATGAAAATACCGCGTTCTTCGCTACTCCTTTCGGCCATCCGGGATATTCCCATATATGCAGCGGAGCTCCGAACATCTCACGGCGTATTTTCCGCCGCGGTATGTCCAGTCCCTGCAGTTCAGGCAGGCAGAAGTCGTACATCCCCTGGGGACCGCAAATATAGAAGGTTTTATCGTCCCATTTTTTCAACACATCCTTGAGAAGGTCCGCGCCGATAAACCCGCACTTTCCCGCATACCCTTTTGACGGTTTCTCGATTACGGGTATATATGAAATGTTCGGTGCTTTGGATGAGAGCCTTTTCAGTTCATCATCAAAAATCACATCATCGGTGCTGCGGTTTCCGTAAAAAAGGTACACCCTGCGGTCCAGACCGCGTTCGGCGATTTCCCTGATCATGCTCATAAAGGGAGTGATTCCGCTGCCGCCGGCAATGAAAACCGACGTATTTTCATGAATGATCGGGTTATAATAAAAACAACCGGCCGGCCCCGAGGTCTCGATAATATCGCCGGTTTTAATCCCATCCAGCAGGTAATTGGAAACCAGTCCCTTTTCGACCCTGCGCACCGTGATATCGTAATAGGCGGTCTGGTTCGGAGGAGAAGCGATACTGTAGGGACGGCTGGTGGTTATATTGCCGACCTGGAGGAAAAAAGTAATGTATTGACCGGCGATAAACGGCGGAAGGGACCGATCTATCGCGCAAAGCCTCAGGGTCCGGGCCGAAGGCGTTTCAGTAATGATATCGTTAATCCGCAGCTTCATCCTGGACGGGTGCAGCATGTCGATGTATTTCGCCACCTCTCCTCTTTCCAGGCTGTAGTCGCGTCCGTATCGCCGTGCCACCTCCGTTTCACGCAGTACTTCATCATAACGATCCAGCTGTTTTACGTGTTCTTCTTTCATGGCGCCCTCCTTCAGCCCTTCATTTCCCTGATCACCGCCCGGCCCGCCGCGACTCCGGATTCAAGTGTGGGCTGGAAACCGGGATATCCCATCCATGCGCCCGCGCCGTAAAGCCCTTTGATATGGGAGACCGGCGGAACAAATATGTTCGAGTCTTTCGCGAAATGATCAAAACCGTAAATGGCGCCCCAGGGATGTCCCAGATACCGCAGGTGAGTAAGCGGCGTGGAAATCTCCATTTCCTCAATATGGCTGCGCAGTTTCGGGTACGCCCGTTCGGCCAGGGAGAGCATACGCTCTCCCATCATGAACTTTGTTTCGGCATACCGGGCGGGAGGCACCCTCAGCCATGCATCGCCGTATTTCAGTGTTACGAGGGTGATCTGACAGGTGCCCGGAGGCGAAAAGTCGGGCATAATAAGATCGTAACAGGTCATCATTATGAAGTCATCGTCGCTGATGTCCACCACCTTCATTTTTTCGTAAGCCCGGTCCACATCGGTTCTGTAGCCTATGAAGTGCGTCGATTCAGGGATATCCAGTTCTTCGGGAGTGGCGTCCATCCCCAGGTATAAACAGAATCCCGACTGGCTGATGGTGCTCTGTCTGAACTCGCCGATCACGCTTTCGGGCACATGCTCCCTGTCGATGAGTTCCATATAAGTGGAAATCTTCGAAGCGTTCGATATGACAAAACCGGTGCTGATCTCGTCACCGTCTTCGGTTATCACTCCCCGGACGGCGCCGTCTTTGACGATTATTTTCTTCGCACCGCAGTTGTACTGGATGGTGCTCCCCGCCGTTAGAACAGCGTCGGCGATGGCGTTGGACATGGCCTGTGATCCCCCCTTCAGGTGATAGGGCTTGAACTCCATGTAGCCGAACAGGAGCGCCGCCATATCGTTGAACGCAAGGTACCGCGGCGGGAGCCCCATGTATCCCCAGTAGGGCGAGATGACGAACTTGAGCATGGGGTCCTTGAAATATTCATCAAGCACCTCCTGGGTGTTCCGAAGGGCGTATTTGAAAAATCTGGGGTACTTTTCCCTGCTGGTATCAGGGTCGTTCATGTAAAAGGCGCTGATAACCTCCATGAAATACGCCTTTACAAAGTCGAAGAAATTTTTAATTGCCTCTTTCTCTTTCGGGAAGTGCTGCTGCAGGGTTGCTATGGTCTCATTCCACTCCGGACGCAGTGTGATATCGATGCGGTCGGCTACCGTTATGCGGTAAAGGTCGGTCATGGGCACGAACTCCAGCTTGTCCATCACGCCCAGCCGGTCCAGCAGCGCCCTCAGGGGCCCGGGGTATTCAGGGCTGCCGAGTCCGCTCAGCTGGTGCAGAGCAACCTCGAACTCAAACCGTCCCCGGCAGAAGCTGGTGGCGCATCCTCCGGGGATATTGTGGCGTTCCAGCACCAGCACTTTTATCCCCTTGCGGGCCAGATGCGCGGCAGCGGTAAGGCCGCCGTTACCCGCTCCTATGACTACCACATCATAATCCGCCATAGCGTGCCTCCTTACAGGTGAATAACTCCAAAGAACATAACACTGTTATGTTGTAAAGCAAAAAACGCCGCCGCAAAAACACCCGTTCCGTTGAAAGCGCGGATTTATTTCCGCGCCTTTATTTCATCATCTTTTTCAGCAGTTCGCCGGCGATAATCAGCTTCTGTATCTGGGTGGTGCCGGCACCGAATTCGATGCCCTTAATATCACGGTACATGCGCTCCAGGGGAAAATCTTTAATATAGCCGTATCCACCCAGTATCTGGGTCGCCCTGTCCACGGCTTTCATGCCCACCTGTGACGCGAAGAGCTTCGCGTACGATGCCTCGAGCCGCACCCGTTTTCCCTGGTCGGCAAGGGTCGCCGCCCAGTAGGCGAGGAGCCTGGCCGCCTGTATTTCGGTGGCCATCTCGGCGATCATTTCCTGGATCATCTGAAAGCTGACGATGGGGGCGCCGAACTGAACGCGTTCGCAGGCGTACTTGAACGCGGCGTCGAAGGCGCCCTGCGCCACCCCGATGGGCGTGAAAGAATAGATGATACGCTCGCGATCGAGTCCGTTCATGAGCACACGAATGCCGCCGTTCACTTCCCCCAGCACGTTTTCGGCCGGCACCTCCATGTCTTCAAACACCAGCTCACCGGTCGGAGATCCTTTCACTCCCATTTTTTTAAGCGACCTGCCCCGCGAAAATCCCGGGAAACCCTTTTCCACTATGAACGCGGTAATGCCCTTCGGTCCCGCATCGGGATCGGTCTTCGCGTAGACCACCGCCACATCCATTACAGGTCCGTTGGTAATGAACATCTTGGTCCCGTTGAGTATATACTTGTCGCCCTTTTTCACCGCCCGTGTCCGCATGGAGAGGGCGTCCGAGCCCGCTTCCGGTTCGGTGATGGCAATGGCCCCGATCTTCTTTCCGGCGACAAGATCGGGAACGTATTTTTTGCGCTGGGCTTCGTTTCCGTTGCGGAACAGGTTTTCGGTGCAGAGGATCGCGTGCGACCCGAAGGTATTGGCCGTTGAGGCGCAGCCGCGCCCCAGCTCTTCCATGACGATGCAGCAGGTAATGAGGTCGGCGTCGATGCCTCCGTACTCCGCAGGTATGGATATGCCGAAATAACCCATTTCGGCGAGTTTCCTGAAACTGCGTTCGGGAAACGCTTCCTGTTCATCGATTTCCGGAGCGAGAGGGATGACCTCCTGGTCGACGAATTTCGCAATGGTTTCCTTCACCATGCGCTGTTCTTCATTCAATTCAAAATTCATATGATCGCTCCCTATTCTTTTTTTCTGCCGACAAGAATTTTAGGCGTAAAAACGACACAGTCTTCATCACGCTGGTTTTTTATCCGTGCTTCGTATTCTATGGTGCCCATTTTTTCATCCTTGGGATTCAGCGCCTTTACCGTCGCCTCGCAGCGGATGGTGTCGCCTATCTTGATCGGTGCGGTGAAACGGATCCGGTCCATACCGTAAAACGCGATGAATTTTTTCGGCGTAAACACGTAAGGTCCCAGACGGAACACCAGCGCCGAGCCCAGTGTGAGTCCCAGCATACCGTGGGCGATGCGTTCGCCGAACATGGTGCCTTTCGCGTACTCGACATTGGTGTGTATAGGATGCCAGTCACCGGTGATCATGGCGAACATCACAATATCGGTCTCGGTAATGGTGCGTCCGGGGGTCGTGAGCACCTCGCCTACCTGATAATCCTCAAAATATGTTTTTTCCATAGAAAGCCTCCTCTTGAAGGTGTATAGTACCACGGCCGGTTCGGATAATCATGAACGCACAAACCGGCAACCCGGTACTCTCAACGCTGCCGTCAATACGATGAAGGTCCTCCCCCGATACAACGGGAAGGATCGATTTGCCGCGGTGTTAGTCAGGGAGCCGCTCAGAGGCGCCGGCCATTGCAGGAGTTGCGGATTTTTCCCGAACGACCTCCCGCCATTCCATGACACTGGGCCCCGATCGCTCCGGTTATTACATCAGTGTGAAATGCCTGATATCCATCACACTGCCGGTGCGTTTATCCTCGAATACGGCTTTTACACGCGCTCCCACCTTCACCTTATCGGGATCGGTAGAGTCAACGAAATGCGGAAAGAGGGTATCGGCGCCGTCCAGCCTTATATAGGCATACGTATAGGGGACCGGTCTCTGTGTCCCGGTGGAAGGATCCACAAACCCGAAACGGATAATGGCGCATACCACGATTTCCCCTTCGTCGGAGACCCTGACCAGTTCGTTCATTGCGGCATGGCACCGCCCGCAGACCTTTCGGGGTGGGACATACACTCTTCCGCACTCAGGGCACTTTATCCCGTAAAACGTTTTATTGTCTCTCAGTTCCGCCAGGAACTTCGATCCGTATTTTCCCACGCTCCAGTTAAAGGGCTGGAAGGCCTCGCCGGAGGTTACGCTTAGCAGTTCTTTTTTCACTTCCTGTGTCATCGCTTTGGCCCCCTTTATTTCTTGGACGGTTTTTTAGCTCCCAGGAGCATCACATCCGCCCAGTTGCACCCACCGAAGCCTGTGGCAAGGGCGTAATTTACTTTTCTCTGCACCTGACGCGGCCCGGCTTTACCCATTACCTGCAACGCCGCTTCGCCCACCCGGATAAGGGCGGTCGCGCCGATTGGATTAGAACACATCACCCCTCCGGAAGGATTCACCGGCAGTTCGCCGTCCATGTCGGTCACTCCGTCCCATACGAGTTTCGGCCCCTCACCGGGTTTGCAGAATCCTATGGATTCCATCCATTTAAGACCCGCATATGAATAGGGAAGGTAGAGCTCGCACACGTCGATTTCTTTGAGCGGCTCTTTGATCCCGGCATCCTTGAAAACATTTTTCGCCGCGGAGGCCAGGGTATCGTTGTTAGCCCAGTCGATATCGCCAAGGTAGACGTAGTTGTGCCGGTTGTGAGTGGACACCACCCATGCGGGCTTTGGACAAATCTTCCCGGCCACATCCTCAGAGGCGAAGATCACGGCCGCGGCGCCGTCGGTGCGCGGGCACATATCGCTCATACGCAGCGGCCAGGCCAGTACCTGGTTCTGCTCGGACGAGACCAGCAGGTCCACCAGCTGCTTCACGTCCATTCCTTTCATCCATTCCTGATGCAGATGGGTGTAGGGGTTGTTCAGGCCGTGCAATCGTTCACGCACCGCGACCCTGGCGCCGTCCTTTTCGGTGACACCATATCTGTCCATATAAAGGCTGGCCTCAACCGCCAGTCCCGCTATGGCGCCGCCTATATTCGGCCTTTCCCATACAGGGTGAAAAGCGGTGATGATGGCGCCCGTCGTATCGGATTCCGAGTTTTTTTCCCAGCCTACGGCAAGGACCTTGTCGAAAAGGCCTGAGGCCACATGGTAGTATCCGCACATGGCCACGGTGGTGCCGGTGGTGCCGCCGGTAGTCACCTTGATCACCGGTTTCATCACACCCCCCGATCCTTCGACACTCCACATGTCTACGTAATTGATTCCCTCGAAGTGGTCCATATTCCCGATCACTATCGCATCAATATCTTTAATCGTCAGTTCCGCGTCCTGCAGGGCCGCACGCACCGCCTCGTTGATGATCTCCACTCCGTTCACATCCTTCCGTGAACTCCGCTGGTACGTCTGGCCGAATCCCACAATCGCCGTCTTCTTTCCCATAGAACCCTCCCTTACGATCCCACCACAAAGATACAGTGGGCCTGGCCGCATGGACCGTTAATGCCCTGGGCAAGGGCGGTCTTTGCTCCCCTGACCTGCCGTTTCCCCGCCTCTCCGCGCACCTGAAGCACCGCTTCGATAAACCGCGCCATTCCGGCCACCAGCACCGCATGGGCCGAAAGCACTCCTCCCGACGGGTTCACCGGCAGATCTCCCCCGGTCGACGTGAGGCCGTTTTTTAACAGTTCAACCCCTTTCCCTTCGCCGGCAAAGCCCAGACCCTCGTACCACAGCGGCTCCATGTAACCGAAGGCATCGTAAACCTCGGCGACATCCACCTCATCGAGAGGCCGGGAGATGCCGGCCATCGCGTAAGCTTTCTCCGATGCCGCCCTGAGAGCCCTGGGTCTGGCCAGGTCACGATACCCCAGCGTGTAGCTGTCAGAGCAATGCCCTACACCCTTGATCCACACCGGTTCCTTCTTAAAGCGTTTCAGGCCCTTTTTGTTTGAAAGCACCACGGCCGCCGCCCCGTCGCTTATCGGGGAACAATCAAGAAGTTTCAACGGATCGGCGATCATGCGCGACGCCATCACGTCGTCCACCGTAACAGCCATGGGAAGCTGGGCATACGGATTGTTCATGGCGTTTCCGTGGTTCTTCACCGAAACCAGGGCAAAGTCTTCCTGTGTGGCTTTGCTGAGTTCCATATAGGCGCGGGCCTGTAGTGCCGATGAGGACAGGGCGTCTATTCCCAGACCGCGCTGGTATATCGGATCGAACATGGCGTTTGTCACCAGGTTCATATCGCCCTCTGATCCTTTTGAATGGCACACCACCAGGGTGGTATTGAATGAACCGGAAAGTATGCGCATCATTCCGTAAAGTATTCCGAACGCGCCGTCACCCTCCACGGTGGAAATATCCTTTCCCCAGGAACCGGCGGCGTCCTGAATGGCCATGGAAGATATGGTGCGCCCGTCCCAGAAATCATTGGACACCGTGATAATATTATCGATATCCTTAATTTCGGCACCCGCGTCCTTTAGTGCGCCGGTGGCCGCCTCGAAAACCATTTCCTCAAATGTATCTTCCTTTTTCCTCGCGTAGACCGTCTGTTCTACGCCGACCACTGCAATGCGTTCCATTAATGCCTCCTTGTTATGCGGGTGCGAAATACTGAATATCGTTGATAGACCCCTGCCTGTTTTCGGCGAAGCGGGCCCGCATTCTCATTCCTGTTTTCAGTTCCCCTGGATCCACTTCTCCCAGCAGGTGCAGAATCGCGCCATCGGCACCGTCCAGCTTTACCAGTCCGTACATAAGGGGCGCCCGGTGGGGCTGCATGCCGTGTGTATAGTGAACCGTGGTATACGACTGCAGCGTCCCGGTATCGGCTACCCGCACCCACTCGCCGGTAAGCGCGAAACACTCACCGCAGTTCTTTTGCGGCGGCACATAGACCTTCCCGCAGGCGGGACAGCGTTTGCCCCAGATCTCTTTCTTGTCTCGAAGCTGAATGAAAAAATGGCTGCCCACTTCCCCCACATCCCACCGGTAGGGTACTTTAATGCGTCCGGAGTACACCATGTTTTCCACCTGATCAGTCCAACTGGCCATTCCGATCTCCCCCTTTCTGGAAATATTGATAATCACGTCATGTAAACAACGGGACGGTACCGTTTCTCCGGCCTGCCATGTCACTGTCGTCTGTTTCAGGCAAGTGGCATCGTCCCGTTTTCGCGGACCATGTCAGCCTTTCGGTTTCGCCGGCAAGCCCAGCATTTCTCTTGCCTGCTTTATCGTTGCGACCTCCCGATTCATGAGTTCCGCGATTTTCTTTATGCGTTCAACCATCTGCGCATTGCTTTTAATCTTTTCGCCCTTTTTAAAATAAAGGTTGTCCTCCATTCCCACACGTACGTGGCCGCCAAGCATCACGCTCAGGGTGTTCATGGGGATCTGGAACGGTCCCACCCCTATAAGGGAGAACATCGCGTTGGGCGGCAGCTCATTTATCAGGGAAAGCACATTGGCGGGTGTGGGGAATGATGATGTCTGGAAGCCCATAACAAACTGGATCATGAGAGGAGTATCCAGGTTTTTCCCGCTTAAAAGGTCCTGGATCACCCAGTACTGTCCGGGGTGGTAAAGCTCGATCTCCGGTTTAATGCCTTTTTCCTTCATGGTTTTTGCATACAGGTTTATGTCGGCGTAACTGGCGGGGATGCACTGGTCGAACACCATCGCAGGCCTGGGGAACTTTAGGGGTTCTTTACGCTCTTTAAGCGGCACCTTGAGCACGAAAGGACCAAGGTTCAGACTGGCCATGTCGGGAGCGGGATCCGCGTAGAGACAGCACATGCGCTCTTCCGTAGAAAGGTTCGGACCGCCGCCGGTGGTATTATTTATAATAATATCGGGACAGCGTTCCCTGATGAGCTTGTTAAGCTTCGAATAATGATCCTTATTGTTGGTCGTGAGCCAGTGACAGTCAGGGTTCCTGGCGTGCAGATGTACCGATACCGCTCCCGCCTTGTAAACCTCGTAAACGGCGTCAGCCTGCTCTTCGGCGGTCTCGGGCAGGTTTTCATTCATTTCCTTTCCCTGTACCCCGCCGGTAATAGCACAGGTTATCATCATTGGAGGGAAACTGCTGGTCATTACCTTTTCCATCCACTGATAAGGATTTCTATAATCCCACATATACTCTTCAGGTTTCATGAAGTCCTCCTTGGAATGTGTAGTAAGACGGTCTCGGCAAGCCAATGGTGTTTTTTGTAAGTGATACTCACTCATCTACTTTTGTCAAATGTTTTTTGTCATACAAAAAAAATGAGTTTTTAATCAGAAACATGCCGGTGGGGCAGAGGCATTTTATTATCTTATAAAATTCAACGGGTTTTGCATCCACCGCCGTCCGCATTACACCGGTCAGGTATCTTCCTCTCGCGGGTCCCTGTGCCCGTATTTTCTTGATAATCAAATTATATTTATGTTGACTTAATGACTTACATGTGATTGCCTCAATGTATGGTGGCGCCATCCAGTCCGGGTAAAATAGCACTGACGCCTGCCCAGACATCGCCTGAAGAGGCCCGGGTTTTCCCGATGAAGACGGTTGTAATCGTATACTGCGGTCTTCACTCGCTTAACAAATAATACCCTTCAACAGGGGAATGATCTCTCGAGATGCATGTACATGTATGGAGCTTTTTTCTCGCCTGTCATCTGCGCGAGAAGCTGGGGTTCCGGCGCCGTCAACATGAATCATCAAAACGCATATCTACAGGGGGGTCTTTATGAGCGATATTTATTCCGAAAAGCCTTGGCTGAAAAGTTATGATAAGAATGTTCCGCCCACATTGACGTACGAGGACAGAACCTTTGCCGGGAAATTCAAGGAGATAGCCGACAAATATCCGGACAGGACCGCGCTTATCTACATGGGGACGCGCTTAACCTACCGTGAGGTGGACATACTCACCAACCAGGTTGCCAACTACCTGATAAAAAGCGGTATGAAACCGGACGATGTCATAGGGCTGCACATGCCCAATATCCCCGCCCATTACCTGGCCATTATAGGCGTGCAGAAAGCGGGATGCGTATCAACAGGACTCAGCCCGCTCCTCACGCCGCATGAAATGGAGCACCAGATCAATGACTCGAAAACAAAGATGATATTCACCGTCGATGTCCTTTACGGAAAAATCCATGAAGTGGCCGATAAAACAGGTTTTACGACCGCGGTGGTTTCCGAGATCGCGGACTTTCTGCCCGGCATCAAACGGGTCCTCGGCAAGTTGCTGAAAAAAATACCGACCGGCGAAGTGAAACCCATGAAGGGAAAAACCATAAAACGGTTTTCCGAGATCATCAAGGAAAGCCCCGGAGACCCTGTAATGGTGAAACGAACTATGGACGACACCATTTTCATGATGTATACAGGAGGAACCACGGGTCCGTCCAAAGGCGCCGTGCTGACCCAGAAAAGCTACATGTACAACCGCATACAGACAGTGAAATGGCTTGATCTCTTTGCCGATGATATCGCCCTTTCGGCTTTTCCCCTCTTTCATATCGCCGGACTTGCCCTGGGTGGATTCGGTATAACCACAGGCGCGACCCTGATATGCGTCCCCAATCCCAGGGACACCAACTTTCTGATAAACTGTATAAAGAGTTACAAACCCACCTTCATTGTGAATGTCCCGACGGTGTTCTTTGAACTCATGAAACGTCCCGAGTTCAAGGCCCTGGACCTCAGTACGGTCAAATGGTGTCTCAGCGCCGCGGCGCCCTTTCCACCGGAAAGCATGGGGGAACTGGAATCCGTTATAGGGAAGGGCAATTTCATCGAGCTCTACGGTATGACCGAAACCTCACCGGTCACCTGCTGTAACCCCCGGTACGGGAAGAAGAAAGCCGGTTCGATAGGCTTGCCTGTTCCCGATACCGAATTCAAGCTTATCGACCCCGAAACCGGTCAGCCGGCAAAACCGGGTGAACCGGGTGAAATCGCGGTCCGCGGTCCTCAGGTAATGAAGGGATATTACAATAAACCCGAAGAAACAAAAAATGCTGTCCGTGACGGATGGATGTACACCGGTGACGTGGCAAAAATGGATGAGGAAGGTTACTTCTATATTGTAGACCGGGTGAAGGACATGGTGATCGTTTCGGGATTCAAGGTCTTTACCCGTGAGCTCGACGACGTGCTCGCCGAGCATCCCGACATCGAAATCGGCGCCTCCATAGGCATCCCCGATCCGGACCGGCCGGGTTCCGAGCGTGTGGCGTGCGCCATCGTGTTGAAGCCCGGGATAGAAAAGAACGACGCGGAGAAAGAGAAAATCATCAAATACCTGAAGGAGAAGGTCGCACCCTATAAGGTACCGAAGGTCATTCAGTTTATGGACCAGTTGCCCACCAGCGGCGTCGGCAAGATATTGAAAAGAGAAATCAAAAAGATGATGACATCGCAGTAACATATTGTGATACTCCCGGCGTCGTCTGCCGGCGGACCCCCCCGATAATCGGGCCGTGTTCCCCTGATCGATGCCGGGAATTTATTGTTTCCGCCTCTCAAAGCGGGTAATGCACACTTTAACCCTGTTCGGAGGGTTTTCTGATTCTTGGAGTAAGCACATAAAAAACCACAAGGAGCGTGCCGATGATTGATGAAAAGTACAAAAAGATCGCCGATTACACCAAAAACGGCATTGAAGCAATCAAGAGAACAGGCCTCAGAATTCTGGAATGCCGCGATAACTACGTTAAGCTCCTGATGCCCCTGGAAGGAAATGTCAACCACATCGGGATGATGTACGCGGGGTCTCTTTTCACCATAGGCGAGGTTTCCGGGGGTGCGATATTCGGTGTTACCTTCGATTACCTGAAATATATACCAATCGTCAAAGAAGTGACCATCCGCTTCAGAAAACCGACGCTGAGCGACGTTACCCTGGAGGTGGAAATGTCTCCTGAACGGGCCCGTGAGCTTCAGCAGACCACCGATCAGAAAGGCAAGGCGGATTTCGACATGGACCTGGAGATCAAAGACGCCGGCGGAGAGACCGTCGCACTGGTGCACGGTGTCTGGCAGGTACGCACAATGCCGGAAGGTATGCCCAACCCTCTTGCATGATCAATCTGAACTGTCTTTCTCATGATACAGCCCGTGACTGATATCACCGGGGTGTATCACTGGTTCATTCTGAAGATGAAAGTCCTTGACATTGATCAGCTGTTTTAAACAATCGATTCAGAATCAGTAAAAGAGGAAGGCATAATGTCGGTACATGATGATTCCGTGAGGGAGAAGATCATCCTCGCCACCATCGAATGCATCGAGAAAGAAGGTCTCCACGCGGTGACCATACGCGGTATCGCAAGGGAAGCGGGAGTCAACAGTGCGGCTATTAATTACTATTTTCGGTCCAAGGAAAACCTGATCGATGCCACACTGCAGCAGACCATTGACCACGCGATCATGGATTTGACTGAAATACTGGATGACAATTCAATCCCGCCGCGTAAAGTACTGAGAAGCTTCTTTATGTACCTCCTGGAAGGCTCGTTACGCTACCCGGAGATGACTAAAGCCCATTTCTATGATCCCATACTGAGGAATAAATACAACGTCGGATTCAACCGATGGATTGCTACTATCTTCGATAAAATACAAAAGGTATTTCTCAAGGAATATCCCGAATATGATAAAACCGATATTAGACTAATGCTGATTCAAATGCTCTCGGCGGTGATCTTTCACTGTCTGGTTCCCGATATGTATAACAATTATCTGGATACACCCTTAAAAGATCTTACCACCCAGTACCGGTATGTCGATACAATGCTGGACCATTATTTCGGCAAGACGGAATAACGGTAAAACCGGTGTAAATAAAATATTACCGAATTTTGAACTGCTTTTCAGCGAAGATTCGGCGGAACCATTTATCAGGCTCTGACCCTCTTCCTGACGGATTTTTACCCGGAACAATCCCTGCCCAACAAACGTATCACACAAAAAACAATTATTTTGCTAAAAAATCTTGACAGCTATCCAATAGTGCGCTTTTTTATACATATGTTTAAATCACATGTTTTAATCAATCGTATAAATCTTTACACAATACTATAATGATACGACTAACTGAATATTTCATACACCGTCCCCGGATAACCAACATGCTGGTGGTGCTGGTTTTTCTGGCGGGCCTGTTCACCATTATCACCATGCAGAGGGAAGAACTGCCCACGATTAGCCTGGAAATGATTAAGATCACCACTTCCTGCCCCGGGGCCTCGCCTGAAGACGTGGAGATCAATGTGACCAACAAAATCGAAAAGGAACTGCTGGAGGTTGAAAATGTCAAAAAAATCACCAGCATGTCCATGGAGAATTCATCCATTATCCTGGCCGAAATTGACCCGGATATCAAAAATCCCCAGAAAACCAAAACCGACATCAGGGACGCCGTACTCAGGGTAACCGATCTTCCATCAACGGTTACCGAACAGCCCCTGATCGAAGAACTTACCAACACCTATCCCATGTGCGAAGTGGCCCTTTACGGCGATGTCTCCGAACTGCGGCTACGCACCCTCGCCCGGGACCTGGAAAACAGTTTAAGGGAAATCAGGGGTGTCTCGAGCATACAGAAAATAGGGTACCGCAAACGGGAAATCGCCGTGGAACCTCACCTTACTAAAATGATGGAGCTGTCGATTTCATTTAACGAGATTATCGATTCAATCAAATCCAGAAACGTCCGCTCCACCGGGGGCGCCATCGAGTCCTATACCTCCGAAAAAAAGGTGATCACCCTGTCGGAATACGACCATCCCATGGAGGTAAAAAACGTCATTGTTCGTTCCAATTTCGAAGGCCGGGGCATACGGCTGAGCGACATCGCGATGATCTCCGACACCTTTGAAGAGCCCAGGGTGCTCTACCGGGGCAACGGAAAACCGGCTATCGCCGTGCTTGTTTCCAAACAGGAAGGCGCCGATATAATCAACCTCAGTGATGATATAAAAAAAACCCTGGCCTCATTCAGAAAAACACTCCCCTCCGGCGTTTCGGCGGACGAGATCTATGATTCATCACTTCTCACTCGCACCATGCTGGATATCGTCGTCAACAACGCCGTTGTGGGATTCATACTGGTGGTGCTGGTAATGCTTTACTTCCTGGACCGGAAAAGCGCGTTATGGTCGGCCTTTGGCATACCTTTTTCGATACTGGCTTCAATGACGGTGTTTCCCCTGTTCGATGTCAACCTCAACACCGTGTCGCTGGCCACGATGATCCTGGTCATCGGTATGATCGTGGATGATGCGACGGTAATCACCGAAAAGATCCACGGCCTGAAGCAGGAGGGGATGGGGCTGACCGAGGCGTCGGTGACCGGGGTGAAAACCATGCTGCTTCCCGTTGCCGCTTCCTCCTTCACCACCATCATCGCCTTTCTGCCGGTACTGCTTATCCCCGGCATCATGGGACGTTTCGTAAGGCAGATCCCCATAGTCATCACCATTATACTGGGTATTTCGCTCATAGAGGCGTTCTTCTTTCTGCCCGCCCATGTGCACCGCACACGTCCCGCCGGCGTGAAAACACGGAGTACACGGCAGGTGGAAAAAGCGGTGGGCGTGTATTACGGTCTGGTGCTCCGCCTGCTGTCACACAGAAAAAAAGTAACGGCGGCGTTCATTATCTTTCTGGTTTTTATTTTCTCGGTTTCAGCGGTTTTCATGCGGTTCATGCTTGAGGAGGATATAGACCCCGATTATTTCTCCGTGATCATCGAGGCTCCCAGGGGCACCCCCCTGCTTCGCACCGGCACCATGGTTGCCGACATCGAAACCTCCATATACGATACGGTGCCCCGCAAGGCGATGAGGGGTCTCAGCACCCAGGTGGGCCATCACAACCGGGGCAGGTCCCTGGGAGCGGTGGAGGGGCAATACAGCAATTTTGCCATCATCACGGTCTACCTGGCCCCCGCATCGGAACGTGATATCAGTTCCGAGACCATTATGGCGTCGCTTCGAACCAGACTCGACCGCATCAGGAAAGAAAAGAAATTCGTACGACTCGATGTAGAACTGGAAACCCAGAGCGCAGGCAAGGCGGTTGAGTGCACTTATATCTGTGATGACGACACCCTGAGGACCCGGCTCGAGAAAGAAACCATCGATTTCCTCGGCGGCATCAGGGGGATCACAGGAATAGAGAGCAGCAATGTTCCCGGCAAAGAAGAACTCCGCATACGCCTGGACCATCGTATGCTCGTGAGAGCGGGCCTGACCGCACTCGATGTCTCGCGGACGGTAAGGACCGCCTTTGACGGGACCGTGGTAACCTCGATAAGGATGAACGGCGAGGATATAGATTATCGCGTGCGTCTTCACGATCCCAGGAGATACCGCGCCGAAGGGATTCTGGACCTGCCGGTATCCAACCGCGAGGGAAAACTTGTGGCATTGCGTCATTTCGCGCGCCTCGAGGAACGACCGGGTGCGGCGGTACACCACCATCACGGCGGCAGACGATCGGTCACCATATCAGCCAACGTTGATTCGAAACTCATAACCGCCTCGGAAGTCAATCGCCGTCTTACGGACCGTTTCGCGGATAAGGCGGGGGCAATGCCCGGCATGACCATGAAACTGGGAGGCCAGGATGAGGAAACAGGCATAAGCATGAGAGGGTTCTTCTTCGCCCTGATTGTCGCCGTCGCGGCCATATACTTCATCCTGGTGGTGCTCTTCAATTCGTACCTGCAGCCCGCGCTCATCCTGTCCATCATTCCCTTCGCGGTGGGCGGCGTTTTTCTTACCCTAATGGCGCACGGAAGACCGCTGGTATACATCTCCCTTATCGGACTGCTGGGTCTGACCGGCGTCGTGGTGAACAACGTCATTGTACTGATAGATCACCTCAACCGGAAATGCGATGATAAGGGTGACACCTGTGAAATCGTTGCACGCGGCTCATCCGACCGGTTCAGAGCCGTTGCCATAACCACGCTTACGACCTTTGCGGGCCTTATCCCCACGGCGTACGGTATCGGCGGCGACCTTCCCCTTATCAGGCCGCTGGTGCTGGTGATGGCCTGGGGATTGCTTTTTTCTTCCGTGGTAACCCTGGGGTTTATCCCCGTGCTTTATTCTTTTGCACGAAAGGTAAAACCGGGACCGGTTATAAATTGATGATGACACACAAACATACTACACTTAAGGAAAACGGCGATGATAAAAACACTAATCTACCTGGTCATGACTATACTGCTATTAACCGCGCAGGCGCTTGTTGCACAGGAAACCCCGAAGGCGGCGAAGGAGAGCGGGCTGGTGCCGTTCGCCCTTCCCTTCTATATGCCCGAAACCAGCTGGGGTATCGGATGGGCCCTGCTATATTACGACAACGCCGACAATACCGACCCCGACCATAAACCCAATGAAGTATCACTCTATGGGGCGGTGACATTGAACAACCAGGTTTCCGTCGGGATCTCAACCGAACGGTACCTGCGCGGCCGTGACTATAAACTTTCGGGCAGAGTGGACTTCAGCAAGTTCCCAGATCTTTACTGGGGTGTGGGCCCGGACACCGACGAGGACGCTGACGAAAAATTCACCGGGATCACCTTCAAGATTGAGGGGAGTTTTCTCTTTAAGATCGCCCGGTCCCTGTACCTGGGTCCGGCTTTTCTCTTCATGAACGACACCATGAGGGAACGCGAGGATGGAAAACTCCTGGATGCCGGCACCGTCCCCGGGTCAGACGGCACCTACAGCAGTGAGCTGGGTGTTAATCTCAACTGGGACCGGCGCGACAGTATCTTTTTCCCCCGCCGCGGATTTTATCTGGACCTCAGGGCCCTGGCGGGCCGTAAAGAGGCCGGCAGCGAGTATTCCTTCAGCGAGTTCAAGATCGATGTACGCCGTTTTTTCCAGATCGACGGGTCGCATGTAATCGGCATCCAGGGCATGGCCGAACTCCGCGGCGGCACCGTTCCTTTCCAGTCCATGACCCGCCTCGGGGGCGACATGATGATGCGCGGCTACTACCAGGGACGCTTTCGTGACCGCAACTTCGCCGCCGCCCAGGCAGAGTACCGCTTCCCCGTTGTGTGGCGCTTCACGGGCTCCGTCTTCGGCGGCGTGGGCCAGGTGGCGGCGGCTCCTGAAGAACTGTTCGAGGGTGAATTAAAGACCGCCTTCGGACTGGGTCTGAGGTTCATCGCGGATACCGCGCAGCATGTTCCCCTTCGGCTGGACATGGGGCTGGACCGGGATTTTAATCCGAATTTCTATTTAATCATCAAAGAGGCTTTTTGATGCGAGGAAGCGGAATCGCAAGAAGGCCGCCGAAAAACAGGAGGGGCGGTCTCGGCGGCATAACGGCGGCTTTTGCGGTAGTTATATATCTTACCGTCTGCTGTTTCACCCATGCCGGCACCGGAGAAAAATCCGCCGACTTGAAAAAAGAAAAACTACGGTTAACCCCGGAAAGTGTGCTGCGTCATCTTCTCGCCGGGAACCTCGATGTGAAACAGGCAACCCTGGACTATCGGGGAACCGATTCCGATCTGAGGAAACACCGGGCGCTGTATGACACTATGCTCTACGGCAGGGGGGCTTACTCGTTTATTGGAAATCCGCCGGAAAATCCTTCCACCGTGTTTTCGGGAAAGGAGATCACCGCCAGGTCATATGAAGCGGGAATATCGAAATACTTCAACAGCGGAACCTCGGTCAGCTTTTCAATACACGGACTTCACCAGAGAATAACCGGGGCCGCGATCGACACGGGATTCGGCATCATTCAGCTGGGCGGTGAAGGCTACCAGTCCGCATTTATGGTGACACTGAGCCAGGACCTGTTGAAAAACACTTTCGGCATACAGGACAGGTTCGCTGAAAAGATGCTGGGTAACACCGCGGAGATCAACCGTCAGCAGGTAAAACAGCGCCTGTCGAACCTCCTGGCTGAAGCTCTTGCGTGTTACTGGAGTATGGCAATGGCGGAAGAGGTCCTCCTCACCGCGAAGACCGGCATGGAGAGTTCCGAACGCATTCGCGATCTCATTGCCCGCAAGTTCAACCTGGGTCTCGCTGAACGGGAAGACCAGACAGACTGGAACAGCCGGGTGTTGCAGAGTAAAAATCTCTACGAGACGGCCGGGAAAAACCTCTACACCACCCGGCTGGCCATGCGGCGGATACTCAGTCTTGACGCGGAAACCGATTTTGAGATAGGGCAGGCTTTTAAAATGACGTCCCCGGATATAGAATATGAAAGGGCCGTAAAGGATGCCTTTATAAAAAGGGCGGACCTTATACACAGAAGAATCCTGGTGAAAAACGCCGAGATGGAGTATACCGTCGCGGAACACAACCTGATGCCCTCGGTGAAACTGAACCTCAGCGCCGGAACCCTGGATTACAGTCCCGACTCGTATACCCGCACCTTCAACGATGTCAACAGGCAGTACTCGGTGGAACTGCGGGCGGACTATCCCCTGGAAAACACGGGGGCCCGTACCAGGCTGGCCGATGCACGTCTGAACTTTCAGAAACGCATGGTGGAACTGCGGAAACTTGAAAAGGAGATACGTGACGAAATAGATTCAAGTATAAACGAATGCCGGGCCTGCTTTAAAGTGTACATTCGTACCAGACAGGCCAGGGAATACGGCAGGGACCATTACCACCAGGTGCTGCTGAAATTCAACCAGGGAAGGTACGGTTCACTGCGGGTAAAACTCGCACTGGACGAATACATAGGCCTGAGGTTGCAGGAGATGCAAAGCCTCCTTGAATATAACGCGGCGCTTCTGCGCCTGGACCTTGCGCGCAACATGGTGTTCGAGAACTTCGGTATCGACGTGGAGGCCATACTGAAGAAAACCAGCCGGTGAAAATTTACTCGACAGTGTCCTTCCGGGAGGTTACTATTGCAGTTCCTCCGCTCCTGTTCCGGGGATTCGGCCCGCGGCCGGCCGGGATTCGATACTTATATTAAAAGGAACCAGCAACCACCATGGATAACGGACACAACTACATCGAACTACCGCGCGGCGGCTATCTCGTTGATACGTCCATCGGGCCCATCCAGATAGGCGCACCGCCCGAGACCATTAAAGACACCATGCGCCGTCCGGGGGGTGTACCCAGGGTTTTTGTTCTCACCGACACCATGTTCGACTGGAACAAAGGGATAAGCCTGGGCGAGATCGAGTTTCCCCTCTATTATAACTTCTTTATCAAAAAGCAGAAGACCCTGATTATCTGTCAGAAACACCAGTACGCAAGAATCATGGGAGTGCTTCAGGAATCACTGTTCGGACCCAAAGACCTCGATATCATGATTGATTTCGATCCCGTATGCACTGATTGTCATATCCCCGATATAAGAAGTGAGATGAAGCATTTTCGCAACAATCTCAGGTTCTCAGACCTCATGTCAATAGGGCTGTTTAAAAAAAACCGGTTCACCCACAGGGGGATCACCTTCGAAAAAAACAAAGAAAGCTTCATTATCTCTGACAAAAGCGGTGTGCCGGCCCGTGTTCCCGCCAGGATAGAATACACTCCGACCTACCAGATCGGCGAGAGGCTGCCCGAGCCGTACCGTCCGCGGCTTTTCAGCGTCACCTGCCTGGGACCCAGCCATGGCTTCGATCCCGACGAGAACACCTCGGGATATATCATATGGCTGAACCACAACGGGATCATGGTGGACCCTCCGGTGAACTCCACGGAATGGCTCGAGGACTCCAACGTGAATCCGAAGCTCATCGACAGCATCATCCTTACCCACTGCCACGCCGACCACGACGCGGGGACTTTCCAGAAAATACTCGAGGAAGAAAAGATCACCCTTTACGCGACCGAAAACGTGCTGATGAGCTTTCTCAGGAAATACTCAGCCCTCTCGGACGTGCCGGTCGATTATCTCATGAAGCTGTTCCATTTCCACCCGGTAAAAATCGGACGCCCTGTGTTCATCCACGGCGGCCGTTTCGACATGTTCTATACCCTCCATTCCATACCCACCATCGGGTTCAAGATGGAGTTTCAGGACCAGACCTTCGTGTATTCCTCGGACCACAACAACGACCCGGAGGTGCATAAAAAGCTTCTCGATACGGGGGTCATCTCCAGGGAGCGTTACGACCAACTGCGTAACTTCCCCTGGGACTCAAAGGTTATTTATCATGAATCCGGGATACCCCCCCTGCACACCCCCATCGCCTATCTCAACTCGCTCCCGGAGGATATCAAGAAGCGGACGGTGATTTACCATATCGCCAAAAAAGACTTCCCGGCGGAAACTTCGCTCACCCTCGCCACCTTCGGTATAGAACACACCCTGGACTTCCCCACGGCGACCCCCTCGTACGAAAAGCCGTACCAGATCATCAATGTGCTGAAAAACCTCGAGGTATTCAGGGACCTCCCCATGGAAAAGGTGCAGGAATTCATCACCATAGTGGAGGAAGAGCATTTCACGAAAGGCGCCCTCATCATCAAGAAGGACACTCCCGGCGACAAGTTCTATATCATTTATTCCGGCAACGTCTCGGTTGCCGGTGACGATCTGGAACAGCGGAAAATCTACGGAACATACGAATTCTTCGGTGAGGTCGCCCTGGTGACCGAGGGGATGCGGGCGGCCGACGTCTATGCCGAAACCGACGTGGTCGCCTTTACCATTGTACGCGACAAGTTCCTCAATTTTATCACGGGCACCGAGTATGAACAGACCCTGAAGCGGCTCGCGAAGATCAGAAACAGCGAAACATGGAACCTCCTTTCCACCAGCCGCTTTTTCAGGCGCTGCACTTCCTCGCAGAAGACCTGGCTTGAATCCATGTTCGTCCCCATGGAAAAGAAGAAATCAGGCATTCTCATTAAAGAGGGGAAGGAGTTCGACTATATCTATATCATCAGGGAAGGCGAAGTGGAGGTAAGCAGAAAGGGGAAATCCGTGGCCCGTCTGCACAGGGGTGATTTCATCGGTTCCATGCAGAAGATATACCGCGGGGAACCGGCAGGCTTCAGCTTCGCGAATAAAACCCGGCTGTCGTTCTACGCGATCAAGAGTGAAAACATCAGGGATTTCGCAGAGAAGAACCCGGGGTTATTGATGCAGTTTATCGATGAATATTGAAAAAGGACCGCTCCAGCGGGCGGCCGGAAGGACTTACCCATGGGGCCGCCGCGGCGATACTGCTTTATTTGATAAAGGAATCGTTCCAGAGAAAGCTATCCGGAGTGCGGCTTAAAGACGAACAGCCGGCGGAGCTGGAACACGGAAACGGAAGCGGCGACCTGTCCTCTCCGCCCGACGGGAAGGGTGAATAGATCAACAATGCCCCGGTCAGCCTCATAATGACATGACCGCTTACAGGGGAACCGTAGTATTTGCTCATAGCCCGTCCGCTTCGCCCGCGAAATCATTGTACCGCGATACTTTTTCAGCGATGGCGGCACCCTGCCCAGCAGCAGGGCCGGCGCTTGCCATTGAGCAGTTCATCGCAGACCCGCTCGATATGCTGTTTTCTTGTTTCAGCTTTCTTTACTGAAATAACCCAGCAGATCCATTCATTGCGGGCAAGCGGGGTCAGACCGTTCCAGATATCCAACACGCCGGGGACGGCGGTAAGTGCTTTTTTCAAATCCGCAGGCAGTTCGTGCGCCACCCCGGCGGCGATTTCGGTTTGTGCCATCGAGGTATCCTCAATTTGATCTATTGATAGAATATATACTGAATTTTTACACACTCAGTGGGACGTGACCATGCTGACACAGCCCACGGCAGGGAGCGCGGACAGGAGGTGCGAGCGTGCCGGGGGCTGGATGCCCGAACACAGAGCGCGGCAGGCCGACCCACACGATGTGGGAAGTGCGGCACGCCGACAAGATGTCGTATAAGCGTGATGCCGGCCCACTGCGGAGCGGGGAGCCGCCGGAGGCATGTTCAGTCCCGTACACAACGAGTCCCCGAAGGGCCCCCCGCCTGGAGGATGCTTTTCACAAAAAAACCCGGTTCGCGGCAAAAAAATTTTAAATTCCCACCCCCCTTCACCGTATTACTATTCGGAGATTGCCTATATGGCAGATCCAGACGCCGGTATCGCATTTAAGACTTGCAGCGGCCGGGAGCGGCAAAACCGCTTTTTCGGGAAAAATTTTGTCCCCCGGCCCTGCCGGGATCAATTAATAATAAAGACCCCACGGAGGTACTACCCATGGCACAACTGTTCCTGAATCCCCTCATCGAAGGCATGCGCGGCCGCTTTCGCGGCGTGGTGCTGGTGCGCTGCGGCGACGACGTCTTCTTACGCGACTACACCCCTCCTAAAAATCCCCGGACCGATCTACAACAGGCGCGCCGCGGCCTCTTCGCCGATGCGGTGCGAAGCTGGCAGGCCCTGCACAACGACGAGAAGGCCCGCTGGAACAGACTGGCCCGCAAGGGACGAAGAAAGACCGTTCGCGGCTATCATCTTTTTATCAGCAGCGTACTTTACGGCCACACGGAACCGGTTGTTGCCGGTACGGCTTCATTCCTGAAAAAGGGCTCCTCTTATGCCCCGTTCATGAAGCTCCGTTGCTCCTCCGTTGCCGCTCCCTTGAAGCTCCGTTCCGCCTCCAGTGACGCGCTTGTTCCGCTCCCGGAGGCCCTTCTGGACCCCGGCGGGCGCTGATTCCCGTCCCGAACGGGGCTTACAGGAATAATATCGAAGCATCACGGAAGTAATTCGGGCCGGAGGTATGGCCCGGGGGGATGATGGATTATGGATAATAGATTATAGTGTCATCGCGGGGACGCATTCAGGCAAACCCATGGCGCGTCTCCCTGCCGGGATGACGAGGTATAAGGATCACTACCGCGGAATGGTCACGCCGCAAACCTTACAATCTCCAGTTCGGCATTCGAATCGATATTCATAATGATTTCGTCGACCTTCGCCATGACCGTATCCTCGATCAGATACTCGCTGCAATTACCGCACTGCAGAACAGGGAGTTCTTTGATTATCACAATCGTTTTCGGTCCTGTTTTAAAAGGCAGATCGGTTACCACCGCTTTCATATCGGCTGAACATACATGGCATTTCATAGCTTTATAACCTCTCTTTAAGCGATTCGTTCCATTGCGTGCTGTCAGGTGAATAGGCGGTAATCACCCTTACGTTGTCATTAAAGGCATCAACCTCGAAAAGCACATGGAAAACTTTCTTTAATAAAAGCAAGAGGATCTTCGGGGATCAATTCATGCTCCATTACCGTATACCGGATTACCCGCCATATTTTATCATGGCATAAATGTATCGTATCAACAGGACGCTGTTATAATGAAAGCTTTTCTGAATTGTCAAGCTGAACTAAAGGGCAGAGCTGCCGGTTTTCCATTCATCCTCTTCAATAAAAACAGAACAGGCGAACCCCGAAGGAGCCCGCCTGTTCCATGAGTTTTATGTAGTTTTTGAGCGATATCTTATTTGTACTTACCCACGATCGATATGCTGCATACGTTCATGTAAGGCATACCGCCCAGGTTATGCGTCAGACCGAACTTCGGGTCCTTGAGCTGCCGTTCGCCGGCCCTGCCCAGAAGCTGCAGGTACATTTCGTAAATCATCCTGAGTCCCGACGCGCCTATGGGATGACCGAAACATTTGAGCCCGCCGTCGATCTGGCAGGGCACGCCGCCGTCGGCGTTATAGAAGCCGTCCATGTAGTCCTTTACCGCTCCGCCTTCGGACGAAATGAAAAGGTCTTCCATGGTGACCAGTTCGGTTATGGAGAAGCAGTCGTGGACCTCGCACATGCTTATTTCCTTGCGGGGATCCTTGATGCCCGCCTCCGCATAGGCCTTTTTGGATGCCGTCCTGGTGGTCATGAAGTATGAACCGTCCCATGAATTATGGCCCCCTTCAAGGCCGTTGGATACCGACAGCTGGAGCGCTTTAACCGACACCAGGTCCTTTTTACCAAGCTTCTTCGCGATTTCAGGAGTGGTGACGATGGCGCACGCCGAACCGTCGCTTACGCCGCAGCAGTCGAAGAGTCCCAGCGGGTAGGCCACGATGGGGGACGCCATGATCTGTTCCACGGTAACGGGATTGCGCAGATGCGCCTTGGGATTTTTCGTCCCGTTCGCGTGGCTTTTCGCGGATACGTGCGCCAGCGCCAGCTTCAGGTCTTCCCATTTCAGGTTATGCTTGTTCCTGTAGGCGCTGGCCAGCTGTGCGAACGCGCCCGGTGCCGTCATATTGGGTGCCCACTGCGAAAGCAGGGAACCCGCCCTTGAGTCGAAAACGGGGAGCCCCCCGTAGCCCGTGTCTTTCAGCTTCTCCACACCCTGCGCCAGCGCTATGTCGCACGCACCTGACGCCACGGCATAGACGGCCCCGCGGAACGCCTCGGTGCCGGTGGCGCAGAAGTTCTCCACCCTGGTCACCGGTATGAAGGGAAGTCTCAGCGCCATGGGGAGAGCGAGTGCGGATTTGCCCGTGTTGATCTCTTCTATACAGACACCCAGCCAGGCCATTTCGATGTCTTTCTTCTCGATACCGGCGTCCTGTATGCATTCATTGAACGCTTCCACTATGAGTTCTTCCGCGCCCATGTCCCAGCGTTCGCCGAAGCGGGTGCATCCCATACCGAGTATGACTACCTTGTCTCTTATTCCAGTGGCCATGTTACGCCTCCTCTCCCTTGGTGTAGATCGGTTTCGCCTTCCAGAAGTATCGCGTGAAACCGCGGGCCTCGTCGATGTTCTTTATGCGGAACACCATCTTCACCGGCATGCCCACCTCGACCTTACCCACCTCGTGGTCGGTGAAATCGCACATGAACTGGCCGCCGTTATCGAACTCGATCATCCCGTAGTGGGCCGGAGGATCGATGCAATAGGTGAGAAGGTCCGACGACCATGTTTTGATCTTACCCGTCTGGTCGGCGAACTCCAGGTCCTCCTGGGTGTTGAGCGCTCCACACTGGGGGTTCACACATATGTCGGCTTTGGGGAACTGCGGCGTGTTGCATTTGGTGCATCTCCCGCCGACCAGCCCCAGTATCATCTTGCGTTTGCGGTATAGCGTCGAAAGTGCCACTTTCCAGTCCGCTTCCGCACGCATACCGTTTTCCTGTACGATCAGCTTGTTGAAGGTAAGGTATTTGAGATAGTTCTTCTCCACCCTCTTGTCCGCCAGGTATCCCTTGACCCCTACCCTGGGCGATAGTTTGGTTATTTCTGGTGTCACCTCGAACAGGATCGCGCTTGCGCCCTGGCCGAATGTCACCAGGAGTATCTTGTCTCCCGGTTTCGCGTCCTGTAACGCGGATACCAGCATCACCAGGGAATGGGCGGTGCCGGTTTCACCGCACACCTTGTGCAGATTGTCGGCCACCTTGTCCTTTTCAATGCCGAATTTCTTCGCGACGCTTACCGGTTCGCGGGAAAAGACGCACGGCATCACGAAACGGGTGATGTCCGCCCCTGAAATCTTCAACTTCTTCATCAGGCCGTCGATCGCCTTTACCGCGATCTTTCCGTAGCCCTCGTCCCGAACCCATCGTTCTTCCCAGAAGTAATCAAACTGACGGTCGATACCCTTGAAGTGGTCGATGAAATCAAAAGAAACGGAATAAGATCCCTTTATCTCGGCGATCACGTTTTTATTCCCCAGAAGCACGGCCGCGGCGCCGTCGCCGAACCACAGTTCGTGAAAGAACGCCGACTTTGTACGTCTGTTGTCCGAGGCGACCACGAGTGCCGTCTCGTAATCTCCCGATTTCACCGCGTTAAGTCCAGCCAGGAGCGCCGAACCGCCCGCCCTCATGGACGCGGCGAAATCGGCCGTTTCCACCGCCTCTTTAAGATTGAGTGCGGTGCTCACGATCCCCGCGTTCTGCCGGTCCTGGAAGGGGAAGCTCAGCGACGCGAGATAGAACGCGTCCACTTTGCTTTTGTCAAAACCTTTCAGGCAGTCCCTGGACGCTTCTAACGCCATGGTGACGCTGTCCTCGTCCCAGTTGCACATGGAACGTTCCCCCTGTGCCACCGAGAAAAGCGCGGGATTCATCCACATGTTCGAGAAAAAAACAGTACCCCGGTCCAGCCTGAGCAGAGGTATATACCCGCCATAGGAAACAATACCAGCCATAGACCAATCCTCCTCTCTTTTTTTGAATTTACTGCCTTTCTCCGTGCTATCGAGAACTATTTTCCCTGCAGCAGCGGTGTAAAGAACGCGAACGTCTCGGCCAGATTACTGAGATACTTCGCTCCTTCCAGACTTGAAATCTTGCCCCAGTTCTTCTGAATCTCCTCGGGTGGAATATCCCGGGATCCGTCCCCTATGGTTATACCCGGGGCGCACATGATCGCCGAACGGCTGTACCACCCCGCCCCGCAGTTAAATACCATGCTTGTATCGTTCATCTGATCGGATACAAGATAGAGTACCAGGGGTGTAATGAACTCGGGCTTCAGTTTCTTGAAGAAATCCGGCGGCATAACATCTTCGGTAAGCCTCGAAGCGGCGATGGGAGCGATGGCATTGGCCTTGATATTATACTTTGCCCCTTCAATCGACACCACATTCATAAAGCCCAGAAGGCCGGCTTTCGCCGCCGCGTAATTCGCCTGGCCGAAATTGCCATAGAGTCCCGCTCCGGATGTCGTAAAAACGATCCTTCCATACCCTCTCTCTCTCATGATAGCGAAAGCGGGTTTCGTGCAGCAGAAGGCGCCCCTCATATGCACGTTGTGAATAATGTCCCATTCATCTTCTGCCATTTTCAGAAGGCTCTTGTCCCTGAGAATTCCGGCATTATTGATGAGAATATCCACTGTTCCGAAGGCGTCTACCGCGGCCTTCACGATATTTTCACCGCCCTGCACCGTGGCTACCGAATCATAGTTAGCGACCGCCTCACCGCCTGCCTTTTTGATCTCTTCAACAACTGCGTCGGCGGCATTGTGGCTGGCTCCAGATCCGTCACGGGAGCCTCCCAGATCGTTTACCACCACCTTCGCTCCGCGTTTCGCCAATTCCAAAGCATAGGTCCTCCCAAGACCCGCACCGGCACCGGTCACTATTGCTACTTTTCCGTCAAATCTGATATCTGCCATGGAAACCTCCCTGAAATGATATTTTGGTTATTATATTCACTTCAAATCAAAGCATTCCCCGCCATTCCGGAGGGGCTTTACTGATGCTTATACTATCATCTAAAGTGGTTAAGCCTCCCGATGTTCAGGTGACGATACAAAAACATCTCCTTCTATTTAACAAGACACCAGGCGTTTCTCAACACATCCACCCCTTCGTTGTTCTTCGCTGTGAGACCGTACTTTTTGCCTCCGTCTGCGGATCCGATCTCGAATCCCTGGAAAGTGATGGTCTGTCCCGGAAGCACCGGCCGTGAAAACCCGACCTTCATTTTTTTTATTTTCATCGGATCCCGTTCCGAACCGGTACAGTTGTCACAGAAGGCCTTGTGTCCGAACGCCATGGTGCAGAGTCCCTGCAGTATTATGCCGGGAAGACCCACCTTTTTCGCGAAATCATCATCAATGTGAATTACATTATGGTCGCCCGACGGCTCCGCGTAGATATAGGTCTGGCCGTTCCGTACCTTCATCTCCTGGGTCCATTGAATGCTGCCGGGTACGATCTTTTCATCTTTCTTCGCATCGGGCTTTCCCGAACCTGCGCTCCTGTCGAAAAACTCACCTGTGGCCTTGACCACCGGTTCGTTGTTCTGGTTCTTGCAGATTGATTCCCATGCCAGAATCCCGCCCTTTTCCCTGGTCTCGATCCTGGTGATGGTAAGCTCACTGGTCACCTTGTCACCCGGCTTCACGGGTTTCAGCCATTCGAACTCCTGGGAATAATGCACCATCATCATGACATTCATCCCCGTCTCCTGATCGAACAGCAGGTCCACCACCTGGGCAAGCGCGTAATTGACCGCGTACATGGGCGGCGCGATGATTCCTCCGGGACGCCGGTTGTCGAAGTACGCATCGTTGTCTTCATTGTACGCAAGGGCGTAATAGATACTTTCGTGGGCGGTGACTTCAATCGGCCCTTTTGAAGGATACTTCTTCCCGATGACTTTTTCATTTAACGGCATAATGACCTCCTTACACTTTTATAGAGAGGCGAAGCTCTCGTTGGGGATTTCCATAACCGAAAGATCCCCGCTTTTAATGGCGCTGGCCAGCGCATCGGCCTGAGGCAGGCAGTTTTTTATATAATAACGGGCGCCGTGTATCTTACCCTGATAAAAGGCAGCGTCCCTGTTATTTTTTATGAAATCAGCTTTTTGCGATTCATCAACTTTATTTTCTTTAAATAACGCGGAAATCTTCCGCGAGGCGATACCCGCCTGCCAGAAGAGCAGCCATCCCATACATATACACCCCATCATGTTGAGGAAGGGATAGGCGTTGGATACGGGCACCATGAATTTCCCCTCTTTCCCGCACTGGGCGAAAAACATGCCCATTTCACCCAGCGCGCCGACCGCCTTCTGAACATCCGACTTCAGATCGGCAATGGATGCCTCACTCCCGTATTTTTCCAGTGTTGCGTTTATCTCGCCCAGGAGGTTGATGAAGTTCATGCCCTTTTTCTGTCCCATCTTTCGCCCCACCAGGTCGAGCGCCTGGATGCCGTTGGTGCCTTCATAGATGGAGGCAATCTTCAAATCCCTCAGGAACTGCTCCACGGGGTAATCCTGGCAGAACCCGTATCCTCCGTAAATCTGTATGGCGGTCTCAGCCACCCTGAATCCCATATCAGAGCAATACGACTTGCATATGGGGGTCAGTATTTCCATAATACCGTGGAGTTTTTCGGCGGCATCACGGTCCGCCAGCGCTTCGGAACGGTCAATGCAGCTCGCACAGTAATATACCAGCGCCCTCATTCCCTCGACATGGGTCTTCATCCAGAGCAGCATTCTGCGCACATCCGGATGTTCGATAATGGACACCCTGGGGGCATCGGGATTCTGCAGGTTCATGAGGCTCGCGCCCTGCTTGCGTTCCATCGCGTAGTTGAGCGCGTGCAGGTACGCGATAGAGGCGCCGCCCAGTCCCTGCAACCCCACACCGACGCGCGCCTCGTTCATGAGCTGGAACATGATTTTCATTCCCTGCCGCTCTTCTCCCAGGAGTTCCGCATAGCAGTCGCCGTTATCGCCGAAATTCACCGAGCACGTGGCGCTCCCCTTGATCCCCATCTTGTGCTCGATGCCGCTTATGGTATAGTCGTTCCGCCGACCCAGTGAACCGTCTTCGTTCACCAGGTACTTGGGCACCAGAAAGATGGATATTCCCTTGGTCCCTGCCGGGTCCCCTTCGATCCGGGCCAGTACCGGATTTATAATGTTGGTGAAAAGGTCGGAATCGGCGCCGGTAATGAATATTTTTGAACCTACGATCCGGTAGGTTCCGTCAGGCTGGCGTATTGCCTTGGTCTTCAGGTTGCCGACATCCGATCCGGCTTCGGGTTCGGTCAGGGCCATGGTGCCGCCCCATTCGCCCGAATACATTCTTTTCATGTATTTTTCTCTCTGCGCATCGGTGCCGTAGTTCTGTATCATATGGGCCGCGCCCGAAGCGAGAAACATATAGGCTAAAAAACTGAAATTATGGATAAACGCCTCGGTGGAAGCGACACTGATGGTATAGGGAAGCCCCTGTCCCCCGTGTTCAACGGGCATCGACATCACCGCCCATCCCCCTTCAGCGAACAGCTTTTTGATGCGGTGGAAGCAGTTCGGCACCTTCACCGATCCGTTTTCCAGCCGGCACCCCTCCCTGTCCCCTTCAGGGTTTGCCGGGTACAGTTCATCCACCGCAAGCCGCACCGAGGTCTCCAGGGTCATGTCAAACATGTCCCGTGAATAATCGGAAAACATTTCCGTGGAACAGAGTTCTTCTATCCCAAGCATTTCATACAGCACGAACGCCTGATCGCGCGAATCAACGATAGTATTGCTCATAGGACCCTCCTGAATTCATCGCCGATAATGTTTTATTGTTAACTGGAATCCCGCGGTCAGAACCATCAGACCGGGAACACCCGGCACATCTGCACTCTGCAAGGAAAGACAGGTCCCGTAAAAAACTTCGATTACGGTCTGATACCCGGTTTAGTGACACTCACTTACACAAGAGTGGTTACACGATATTCTTTTGTCAATAATTATTTTGTAATATAATAAGACAATATCAGTACGGGGGCCCGTCAGCCCGGTAAGCGCGGCGATGAAACGCGTTACGGAAAAAACTTGTAATATCGTATTACAATTTCATTGACAAAAATATCCGTTTCATTATTCTTCATTTTTGTAAGTGAGTGTCACTTATTATTTTGGGCGTGTGTGTGTTGTTGTCTTTGCCGGACAGACCGGGGGTTGAAGGTGTTTACAACCAGGATAACCGAAATGCTGGGGATCAGGCATCCCATACTCATGGGAGGCATGCAGTGGCTATGCCGGGGCCCCTTCGTGGCGGCCGCCGCGGAAGCCGGCATAATGCCGTTTATAACCGCGGAATCATTCCCCGACGCCAAGGAACTCCGAAACGAGATACGACTTACCCGCACGCTTACCGCCAACCCATTCGGCGTCAACATCAGCATGCTGCCCGAGGTGGTGCACCAGGAAAGGACGCTGTCGTTCGCGCAGGTGGCCGCCGAGGAGGGCGTGACCGCCGTTGAAACCGCCGGCCGCGATCCTTCATTCATTGTGTCCCTCCTTCACGAGGCCGGGGTGAAGGTGCTGCACAAGGTTCCATCCATACGTTTTGCCCGCAAGGCCGCGGAAGCCGGCGTCGACGCGATCATCATGCTGGGGCTGGAGTGCGGCGGCCATGCCGGAATGAACGGGGTTCCCATCATGGTGATCATCCCCAGGGCGGTCGATGAACTCGGCATACCCGTCATCGCCGCGGGCGGCATAGTGGACGCCCGTGGTTTCGCGGCCGCCCTTTCCCTGGGAGCGGAGGGCGTGCTCATGGGCACCCGGTTTGCCGCGACATCTGAAAGCCCCATGCATCCCGACATAAAGAAGAAATACCTGGAGGTCGGTGAACTCGACACCGTCATCATCATGAACAGTATACGGAATCCCCTCCGCTGTTTCAGCAACAGGGCCACCGGGGAAGTGCTCCGCATGGAAGAGCGCAACGCGCCTCTTTCGGAGATCCTCACCATCGTCGGCGGCAAAATCGGCAGGGCGTGCTATGAATCAGGCGACGCCGAAGGCGCCGCGTTCCCCTGCAGCTGGGGTTCGGCGCTCATCCACGATATCATGCCGATCAGAGAGGTGGTGGACGGGATCGTTGAAGGCGCACACGCAATCATCAGCAGAATTAAATCCATGGAAACCGGAAGGTAACCTGACCGGTACCTTCAAAGCTGCGCGGTTTGTTTGATTATTCAAAACCATACTGAACCGGAGGTAATCATCAATGACGACTCTCGACACCGCTATCACCAGAATGTTCAACATCGACTATCCGGTATTCTGCGGCGCCATGATGTGGCTGTGCACGCCGCCGCTGTGCGCCGCCATCTCCAACGCGGGTGGAATGGGTAATCTAACCGCCGGGAATTATCTTACCGAAGAGGAATTCCGTAACGCCATAAAGGAAACACGCCGCCTCAGCGACAGGCCTTTCCTGGTCAACCTCACCCTCCACCCTTCGGTGCGTATCACCGCCGAACACCATGACATGTATATTAAGGTCTGCGCCGATGAAAAAATCGCAGGCATCGAGGTTTCGGGTTCGCCGCTCGACAAGGCGGCGGGGATGCCGGCAATAGAAAAGCTCAAAAAGGCCGGGGTGAAACTTTTTCAGAAAGTCGGATCGGTCCGCCATGCCCTGCACGCGGAAAAAGTGGGCTATGACGGTATTTACGCCGCCGGCTTCGAGGAGGGCGGCCATCCCCTCAGCGACGACGTAACCACCATGGTGCTGACCCCCCGCATCGCCGAATCGGTGAAAATTCCCGTTATCACCGTGGGCGGCGTGGCGGACGGCAGAGGTCTGGCCGCCGCGCTGGTGCTGGGTGCCCAGGGTGTGATGATGGCCAGCCGCTTCATCGCGACGAAGGAATGCGTGGTGGACCCGGCGATAAAGAACGAACTGATCAAACGGCAGGAAAACGAGACCGTGATCTTCAACAAGTCCATCGGCATGCAGGGCCGGGCCCTCAAGTCGAAGGTCATCGACGATATAATGGCCATAGAGGCACGGGGCGGGGGCATTGAAGAGCTGATTCCCCTCCTCGCGGGAAACCGTATCCGTGAGGCCTGGGAGTCGGGCAACGTGGATTACGCGCCCCTGATGGTGGGACAGTCCATTGGGCTCATCAGGGATATCCCCTCATGCAGGGAGCTTCTGGAAAGGATGGCCCGCGAGGCGAAGGAGTGCCTGGCCAGGGCCGGAACGACGATTATCGCTTAAGGAGGAGAACGATGGCGGAAAATTTCACCGGTGAAAAAAAAGGACACGTCTTCCACATCACCATAAACCGTCCCGACAAGCGCAACGCTCTTACCTTCGAAATGCTCCAGGAAATTTCCGACCTGGTGGAAAGCCTCACGAAGGATACTGAAGTCAGGGCGATTCTTTTAAAGGGCGCGGGGAAAATGTTTTCTTCGGGTGTAGACCTGGGGTCCCTCGCAGGGCTTTTGCCCCTTTTTACGGCCGATGAGGGTGCCGGCGGCGCCGGGATCAGGGACCTGGTGGCGAAGGGCCAGAAGTGCATGAACCTGCTGGAGTCGGTGGAGGTCCCCATTATCTGCGCCATCCACAACCGCATACAGGGCATGGCGGTGGAACTGGTGCTTGCCTGCGATATCCGCCTCATGAGCGATGAATGTCTCTGGGGCCTGCAGGAGGTGAAGTTCGGACTGATCCCCGATCTCGGAGGCAACACCAGGCTTTCCCGCCTGGTGGGACCGGCGCGCGCGATGGAGATCAACATGACCGGCAGAATGTTCACGGCCCGGCAGGCGCTGGACTGGGGCCTGGTGAGCTACCTGTATCCTGAAAAAGACCTTTTCGACGAAGCCGAGAAGCTTGCCGTTGAAATAGCCTCCGCGGCCCCCCTCGCGGTCGGCGCCATCAAGAAAGTCGTCAGAAAGGGCCTGGGAGTCAACCAGGCCACACAGCTCGACATGGAGGGGTTTTACCAGAGCATCTGCGGCCGCAGCGAGGACTTCAAGGAAGGCATTACGGCGATGATGGAAAAACGCGCACCACAATGGAAAAGAAAATGACGGCGGCACCTATGGACTTCACGCGTCTCTTCGAACCGATCACCATAAACGGCGTGCATATACAGAACCGAATCGTAATGCCCGCCATGGGAATGTCGTTCACCGACCGTTATGAATTCAACGACCGCTACCGGGCGTTTTATCGTGAACGGGCCCATGGGGGCGTCGGCCTTATGATAATCGGTCCGGTTGCGATAGACCGCGTCGGGAGCGCTCCGTTTATGCCGGGGCTGTTTCTGGACGAGCACATCGCCCCGTTCAGAAAATTCACGGATGAACTGCACCGGGATACCGGTGTAAAACTGGGCACCCAGCTCTTCCAGATGGGAAGAAACGCCTTCTCGATCTTCACGGGTCTGCAGCCCATCGCCCCCTCGGCCGTTAAAAGCATCATCTCCAACGAAATGCCCCGGGAAATGACCCTGGACGACATAGAAGAGGTGAAACAGTCTTTCGCAAAGGGCGCGGTGCGCGCCGGGGAGGCGGGCTTTGACTATATCGAAATACTGGGGTGTACCGGTTATCTGATCAGCCAGTTCCTTTCCCCGTTGACGAACCATCGCACGGACGAATACGGGGGCAGTCTGGAAAACCGCATGCGTTTCGGCCTGGAGGTGATCGCGCGCGTGAGAGAGGCGGTCGGCAGGAACGTTTTCGTGGGAATTCGGGTTGCCGGAAACGATTTTATCGAGGGCGGTCACACGAACATGGAATCGGCGCTCTTCTGCGCCGAAGCGGAAAAAGCGGGGGTCGACGCGATCAATGTAACGGGAGGCTGGCACGAGACGAACATTCCCCAGCTCACCACCGATGTACCGCCCGGCGCCTATGTGTATCTCGCCCACGGGATCAAGGAGAAGGTCCATATACCCGTGTTCGCCTCCAACAGGCTGGGAGACCCCTGCGTGGCGGAACGGGCCCTGCGATCAGGCTCGTGTGACCTGGTGTGCTGGGGAAGGCCGCTCATCGCCGATCCCGAACTGCCCAGAAAAGCAAAGGAAGGGCGGCTCGATGAAGCGACCCTATGCATCGCCTGCAACCAGGGCTGTTTCGACTCTATATTCATGGGCACCTCGGTATACTGTGTGCTGAATCCGAGGGCCGGCAGGGAAGCGGAGACACGTCTTGAAAAAGCCAAGACCCAGAAGAAAATCGCGGTCGCGGGAGGCGGACCTGCCGGAATGGAGTTTGCCCTGACCGCGGCCCAGCGCGGACACCGGGTCACCCTGTATGAAAAGGAAGAATTCCTGGGCGGACAGGTAAACCTTGCCATGGCGCCCCCGCGAAAGGCGGAGCTCGGGAAAATCACCAGCAGCCTGAAAAGCCGCATGGAGAAGGCGGGGGTAGAGGTGAAGCTGGGTATTCCCCTGAACGCAGAGGAAGCAAAAAAAACAAAACCTGACCTCATTGCCGTCGCCACCGGCGCCCTCCCGATTGAGATAACGGTCCCCGGCGCCGACAGGCCCCACGTGGTGAGCGCGTGGGACGTGCTCATGGGAAAAGTGCCCCATATAGGCACCGATGTGGTGATAATCGGCGGAAATGCCACCGGATGCGAAACCGCCCACTATATCGCAAGCCTGGGGGCGCCTGATCCCGATACCCTCGCCTTCCTGATGTACCACAGGGCGGAAAACACCGACACCACAATGAAGCTCTTTCACTCCAGCGGGCGCAACATCACCGTCATCGACATGGCTGAAAAAATAGCGGGTAACGTGGGTAAAACCTCACGATGGACCCTGATGAAAAGCCTGCGGCTTATGGGAGTCATCATGAGCCCGAAAACCAGGCTGATCGAGATCACCGAGCATGAGGTGATCGTCGAAACCACCCGCGGGCGCAAATCCATTCCCGCTTCCACGGTGGTGATGGCGGTGGGGTCCCGTTCCGAGGACTCCCTCGTGAAAGATCTTAACGGAAGCGGAATCAGCGTGGTGATTGTGGGAGACGCCAAAACCCCGCGCAAAATCACCGACGCGGTGCGTGAAGGCTTCGATGAAGCCTTGAAGGTATAACCATGACGGCACGCCCTCGCGACCGTATCAGGCATGGTTTGTCAGGCGTGTGGGACGCCGTCCTGGTCCCCGGCGGTGACGTCTCGTCCCTGTGCGGTGATGCGCTGTTCATCGATCCGGGAGGGGGGATTTTCGCGCTGGGCGACGGCTCGGAAAAAAGTCCCGGCGCGGCCGAAAGGTTCCTCACTCTCTTCATGAACCGTCTGGAAGAACCGGGACTGGCCGCGAAAAAATACGCCGGCGACGAAGAGAGCCGTTTCAGGGCAATCTCATCAATGACCGATGAAATTGTCGGGAACACCGATACGCGGGAAAGCACCACCTTTTCCGCGGTCATAGTGAAAGAACGACGGGCACTGGTACTTCATACCGGGGACAGTCTCATTTACGTGATACACGATTCCGGGACCGGACCCTCCGTTACCCAGTTGAGCCGCACCTGCCACCTCATGGTGGGAAGGACCACCGGGCTCTATCAAAAGGAAGTAATAACGCTGCACGAGGGTGACCGGCTGATCCTGGCCACCGACGGCCTTACCGATCTGTCACGGGCCATGGGGATGTCCCCTTCGGCACTGCTCGCGGGTGTTGCGGCGGGTAAAGATCCCGGCGTGATTACTGAAACACTGGTTTCGATGTACCGGTCGACCGGAAAGACACTGGACGACCTGGGCGTAGTCGCGGCGGTTCCGGAAATGCTTGATACGCTTCTTCCCGTGCACAAGGAAAAGGTGATCCTTTCAGAACGCTGAGATTGCGTCGTAACACAAACTGACTCGAAACCCGCAATGAAGCGTGAAAGTACACATAGGCGAATGCAAATCGTAACTACATAAAAAGGAGGTCCAAGTATGTCACTGCTTGATAAAATTTATACCGAGGAACATGTAATTTTCAGGGAGTCTCTCAGGAAATACCTGGATAAAAACGTCACCCCTTATGCCGACGAGTGGGAGAAAAACGGCATAGTGCCCAAGCAGGCATGGAAGGATTTCGGCGCGCAGGGTTTTTTATGCCCCTGGCTGCCCGAGGAATACGGGGGATCGGGCGTGGGTTTTGAATACTCGGTCATTATCGTTGAAGAAATGGGAAAGACAAACCAGTCGGGACTGGTGACCCTGCTGCACAGTGACATCATCGTGCCCTATATTTACTCGTTCGGCACCGAGGAACAGAAAAAGAAATGGCTTCCCAAATGCGCCACCGGTGAATGCATTACCGCGGTCGCGATGACCGAACCCGAGGCAGGATCCGACCTGGCGGCCCTCCGTTCCACGGCCATAAAGGACGGCAACCATTACGTGCTTAACGGAGCGAAGACCTTCATCTCGAACGGCATCAACTGCGACCTGGTCATCGTCGCCGCAAAAACCAACCCCAAGGCCGAACCCTCCCACACCGGCGTGAGCCTGCTGGTGGTTGAGGACGGGACCCCCGGGTTCAAGAAGGGCAAGAAGCTGGACAAGGTAGGGATGAAGAGCCAGGACACCGCCGAGTTGTTCTTTGACGACTGCCGCGTACCGGCGGAAAACCTGCTGGGAACCGAGGGATCGGGCTTCATGTACCTTATGCAGAAGCTCCAGCAGGAGAGGCTCATCTCAGCCTGGGCCTCGCAGGTTACGGCGGAGCGCGCGATGGAAGAGGCCCTGAAGTTCACCAGGGAACGCAAGGTCTTCGGGAGGGCGCTGTCGCGGTTCCAGCATACTTCCTTCAAACTGGCCGAGATGGCCACGGACATTGAGCTGGGGCGCACCTTCATGGAAGCCCTCACCCTGGAGCACATGGAGGGGAAGGATGTCGTGAAAAAAGTCTCCATGGCAAAGTACTGGGTGGCCGAAATGGCAAACCGCATCGCGCAGCAGGCGGTACAGCTCCACGGAGGTTACGGCTACATGGAAGATTACCCCATCGCCCGTATTTTCCGCGATGTGCGGGTGCAGACCATCTTCGCGGGAACATCCGAGATCATGAAACTCATTATCAGCCGGTATATGGACCTGTGATTATTAAATATGTCGTAATATCAGGAAGGTGAGGATCGAATCCTCGCCTTCCTGAATCTTGAATCCGCGCCTTCCGTTGCACGCCCTCATTAAAACCGGTTACGCCGCCCCTTCTCTCTTCTTCTTGTCCATCTCCCGCACCTCGCGGCGCAGTATTTTCCCCACGGGGCTCTTGGGCAGTGCATCGATGAATTCAATCTTCTTGGGTACCTTGTAAGCCGCGAGCTTCTCTTTGCAAAACCTGGTGACCTCATCCGCGGTCAGGGTCTGGCCCGGCTTCACGACCACGTACGATTTGACGGTCTCTCCCCGGTATGAATCTGGTACGCCGATGGTGCATGCCTCCATAATCTTCGGATGGTCCATCAATACCCCGTCGACCTCCACCGGATAGATATTGTAACCGCTGGCGACGATCATGTCCTTTTTCCGATCGGATATGGTAAGGTAACCGTCCTTGTCGAAGAAGCCTATGTCCCCGGTATAAAACCATCCGTCTTTAAGCACCTCTTTGGTCTCCGCGGGTTTCTTGTAGTATCCCATCATCACCTGAGGGCCCTTTATGATGATCTCCCCGGCTTTCCCGACAGGCAATTCCTTGGTTCCCTTGTCGATATCGACTATCTTTATATCGGTATCGGGTACCGGCACACCCACGGTCCCGGGTTTGATGGTGCCGCCCCAGGGGGTCAGGGCCGAGAGCACGGTAGTCTCGGTGAGTCCGTAAGCCTCACCCATGGTGGCGCCGGTTATCTCCTTGATGTCCCTTATGGTTTCAGCCGCCAGGGGCGCGGCGCCGGAGATGAAACCCCTGATGAATTTAAGGTTCATTTTCCTGAATTCCGGGTGGTTGAGGAGCCCCACGAATATGGTAGGCGCACCCGTTATATACGTCGGTTTGTCGCGTTTGATTATATCGATGATCCCCTGGGGGTCGGGCCTGGGGATCATGCAGTGGGTGTGCCCCGCCCAGGTGAGAAAATCCTGAATGACCGTGAACCCGGCCGAATGGAAGATAGGGAAAGTCCCTACGCAGCTTTCCGCTTCAAGACCGGGGAGAACCGCCTTGAGCTGCTGCACGTTACAGCTCAGATTTTTGTGGCTCAGCATCACGCCCTTGGAAACGCCGGTGGTACCTCCGGTGTAGATGATGGCCCCCAGTTCATTCCACGAACCCCGGTCCTCAACCTGTTCATCGGAATATTTATTGATCATCTCCTCGAAAAGCAATACGGTATCGTTCGTTTCCAGTTTTCGATACATGGACTTTTTAACCAGAGGGAACAGCTGTTTTTTTGGAAATGGCAGATAGCTGTGTATATGGCACCCCATGACTTTCCTGACCTTGGTATCGGGCATGATCTTGAGCAACCGCGGGACCAGCAGCGTCAGGGTCACGGCGAACACCGCGTCTGAATCATTGAGCTGATACGCGAGTTCCCGTTCTGTATACAGGGGGTTGTTCTGCACCGCCACCGCGCCAATGCGCATAACGGCCATGTTAACAACGATGGTCTGCGGCAGGTTAGGCATGATTACGGCAACCTTATCTTTTTCCCTGACCCCCAGGTCCTTGAGCAGGCGTGCGAACCTGTTTACCATTCCGTTCAGCCGCCGGTAGCTTATCCTGTTGCCCATGTAATTTACGGCGGTCCGCTCGGGGTGACGTTCGGCGCTCCGCGCGAGTGCCTGTGACACGGTGATTTTCTCGTAATCGATCGAGACGGGCGTACCCTGTACATACGAACTATGCCAGATTTTCTTCTTCATGAAACCCTCCAGTAACTGTAGTTATGAATACTCAGGCGTGGTGTTTTGTGCCTGTTTTTTCCATATCAATATACGTAAAGCTCCGGAGGAACCCGGGTATATCCGGTTCCCGCTCCCATGCCGGTCAGGCAGCCCCTTCACGCTTTTTCCGGTCCATCTCGCGTACTTCCCTGCGAAGGATTTTCCCCACCGCGCTCTTGGGAAGCTCATTGATGAATTCGATGGTCTTCGGGACTTTGTACGCGGCTAGTTTCTCCTTGCAGAAGGCGATTATCTCGTCCCCTTCGATTGTTTCCCCCGGTTTTTTTACCACGTACGCTTTTATGGTTTCTCCGCGGTAGGGATCGGGAACGCCTATGGTACAGGCCTCGAGGATTTTCGGGTGATCCATCAGTATATTGTCCACCTCGACGGGATAGATATTGTACCCTCCGGCGATTATCATGTCTTTGATCCGGTCAGTGACTCTCAGATACCCGTCCTCGTCGAAACACCCGATGTCGCCCGTATGGAACCACCCGTCCCTCAGGGCCTGGGAGGTCTGTTCCGGTTTTTTATAGTATCCCATCATCACCTGAGGTCCTTTAATGACAATCTCACCGGTTTCTCCCATCGGGAGTTCTTTTTCCCCCGTTTCCAGGTCTACAATCCTGACATCGGTATCGGCAACCGGTACGCCCACGGTACCCGCCTTAATGGTCCCGCCCCAGGGAGTTACCGTCGCGATGGGGGTCGTTTCGGTTAGGCCGTAGACCTCGCAGATTATTGCCCCGGTGAGATTCTGCATGTCCCTGATGGTTTCAGGCGCCAGAGGCGCGGCGCCGGAAAAGAAGCCCTTGACGAAATCCATCTTCATTTTTCGGAACTCGGGCTCCGCCAGCAGGCCCACGAAGATGGTCGGGGCACCGGGTATGAACGTGGGTTTGTTCTTTTTTATTATCTCGATAATCCCGGCAGGAGTGGGCCGTGGAATCATAAGATGGGTGAAGGCCTTCCATATCATGAAATTCTGGATCGCGGTAAATCCCGCCGAGTGAAAGATCGGGAAGGTACCCACCAGGCGCTCGGCGCCCGACTTCAGATCGGGAAACCACGCCGCGAACTGCTGCACATTGCAGCTGATGTTTTTATGGCTCAGCATCACGCCCTTGGATACGCCGGTGGTCCCGCCCGTATAGATCAACGCGGCCATTTCGTCCCATTCGCTTTTATCCTCGACAGGGTCTCCGGAATATTTATCGATGAGGTCCTTGAAGATCATCACCTTGTCGGAGGGTTCGATCTTCTTATACATTTCTTTCCGTACATAGGGGAAGAGTTGCTTTTTAGGAAAGGGCAGATAGGAGTTTATGTGGCAGGCGATGATTTTGCGGATCCCGGTCGCCGGCATGATTTTCAACAGCCGCGGGACCAACAGGGTAAGTGTAACGGCAATGACGGAATCCGAGTCTTTAAGCTGGTATTCAAGCTCCCGTTCTGTATACAGGGGATTGTTCTGCACCGCCACCGCGCCTATGCGGAAGGTCGCGAGGTTCGCGATGATCGTTTGAGGCAGATTGGGGAGTATCAAGGCGACCTTGTCCCCCTTTCCAACCCCCAGGTCCATGAGCGCCCTGGCAAAGCGGTTTACCATGGCGTTGAGTTCGCTGTAGGTTATCCTTTTACCCATATAATCCAGGGCCACCGTTGACGCAAAGTCTTTCGCCGAACGCTCCAGGGCCCGCGGTATGGTGGTTTTTTCAAACTCAATGGTTCTTTTCACGCCGGGTGCGTACGATTTAAACCACAGTTTATCTTCCATCAAAATGACCTCCTTGCCCTATATAGTATTCATTGCACACATCGTTCCATTCACCCATAACGCAGGGGTATATTAAAGGGATTGGATACCCGTGAGTATTAATGATATCGCGGGCACGGAGATGGTCGGTGTTGCTGTTGCAGGGCGCGGAGATGCCGGCATGCGGGCGCTCGCGTCGAGCGCTGGAAACTTATATGGGAACCGTCAACCACTACAGACGTACCCGGATGAGTCGCAAAGGTCGACGGTACGGACGATTTTCATGATAGATGATCTGTTAAGACCATCGCGATTTCTTTTACCCTGGAAAGAACGGGAGCGCGATGGATATCGATTATAGCTTAAGTGATACTCACTCACCGATTTTTGTCAAGCCGATTTTTCTGTACAGACAGCGCATGCTGTGTATGCTTTCTCCCGGAGATGCCCTGACCGTCACTAAAGGGAGCCTTATTTCCCCGAGTTTCTGCTGATCCCCTTGAAGATGAATTTACAGAGGTCATCGGTCAGATCATCGGGTTTGATCTCCCGGCCGAACGCCACATCCGTTAGGCAGACATGTTCTATGCTCCCGAGTATCACCTGGCGCAGAAAAGATGATGAAACGTCTTTGCGTATCTCGCCCTTCTTCATCCCTTCTTCAATGATTGTAAGAAGAATCTCGCTGTATTGCCTGACCAGCTTGTATGGTTTGCTTCGATAGTAATCGGGAAAACTACGAACTTCCAGCAGCAGTATTTTCGCGAAGATACGGTTGGTCGCATAGACATTGATGTGGGTCCAGATAGTCTTCTTCAGTTTGTTAAGCGATCCGTTGATTCCTTTCAGCTCCTCTTCCGCCTCTTCCATGTATCTCTTCATGTATTCGGCGAGTATCTGGTGCAGCAGATCGCGTTTGTCCTTGTAGTATTTGTATATCAGCGCCTCGGTCACTCCGGCGTTCTTGGCGATCTCCGCGGTTGTTATTTCATTGAAAGATTTTTTCCCAAGCAGCGTGCGCATGGCATCGGCTATCTTGATTTTTCCCGGCGGCTGGGGCCTGTCTTTTTTCATGTATGTTTCCTTTATTCCTATCTGGCTGTATTCCGGGTGTCACCGTAATCATCGTTTCCGCCCGGATTTAAAAACCGAGGATCACCCCCGGCCCTGTATCCCGTGGTTCCCGCATTCGCGCCGGCAATTATTCCCCGCGGAAAACCGGTTTTCTTTTTTCCATCCTGGCGGTGAATCCCTCGACCACGTCCCTGGTGCCGATGAGGAGCGACTGCGCCATTGACTCAAGCTCCAGGATTGTGTATTTATCCAGGTGGATTCCGCGGTCTATTACCTTTTTGACCAGTCCCAGCGCCAGCGGCGCTTTACTGTTGAGCGTACACGCCAGGTTCCTCGCTTCTTCCATCAGGGTGCCGGGCTGGGCTATCCTGGTTGCGAGCCCCATGGCGAGTGCGCGTTCAGCCGGAATCTCGCATGCCGTCATGATGATCTCCCTCGCGTGAGCTGCTCCGACCAGCCTTACCAGCCTGGTGATGCCTCCCACATCGGGAATCAGGCCGAAATCGACTTCCGGGATGCTGAGTCGGCAATCGGTGCTCATAACCCTGAAATCCGCGGCGAGAGAGAGCTCCATACCCATTCCTATACAGGTGCCGTGCATCGCGCAGATCAACGGCTTCTCAATGCGTTCCATTAAATTCAGTACCGATTGCAGGTCGGAAAGAATGACGCGGAACTTCCTGGCCCCGGAAGAGCTCACCCCCCCGATACCGCCGATAAACCCGAAATCAACACCCGCGGAGAAACACTGCCCTTCGCCGAAAAAAATCACCGAACGAACGTCATCACGCCCTTCAGCCTCGCGCAGGCATGCTTCCAGATTTTTCATCACCTCGTCATTGAGGGCGTTCCGTTTCTCCGGACGGTTGAGAGCGATAAAGGCTATACCGTCTTCAACCCGCAGAGTCACATAGTTGAGGGTATTCATATCTTCCCCCGGGGTTCAGAATCATTGCAAATAAGTAAGTGATGCTCACTTATTTAAATCTGTCAAACATTTTATTATGAATTTATCCAGGGTACGCTAAAAACAGGCGGGCACAGCGGTGTTCATCCGGCGGCGGTCCTCCAGATGCCCCCCGCCATAATGATACGCGATGTCTCGCCGGGTCTCACCGGTTGTTTGAAATCCGGTATTGTGTACTCCGGATCATGGGGCAGCAGTACGCCGAAATCGTCACCGCGTATGAATGCCTGGGGCAGGATGGGATAAATGGTGCGGGCGCGCACCTTTTCCATAAAGGTTTCAGCGCTGGAATACTCGTTAATCTCTTCTATGGTTTTCAGGGTCGGCGGCATCAGCACCATGTCCCCGTTATTATGCATTTCCAGCGCACACGTCGGGGTAATCCAGAGTGATTCGGTAAGTTCCAGGTTGTCATGGATCGCCACCTGGTTTGAGGGTGCCGGCGCCAGAAAAAAACGCGTATTGAACCGTGTCTTCTCCACCTCCGGCGTGATCCAGTGCGCATACGGGATCAACAGCCCTGGATCGTAACGGATATCGAGCCTGAGGGCCACATCGGCCAGACTGACGGTCCCCCCGTGCAGATCATACCGCAGGGTATCCATCTCCACGCCGGCGGTATCGGCCTGCGGGCGCCGGGAAACAACAGCATTCCCCGTGTTTTCCCGCGCCAGCAGCACCCCCGACTCTTCGAAGGTTTCCCTTATGGCGGCCATGTAAAGGCCTCTTACACCATCCTCGGAAAGAAGGGGTTCCTGCAGGCGGTATTTCAGCACCTGGGGATTGTAATCATGGATGAAGCCGGTCAGTTCTTCAAGGGAATCGTCTTCATCGACCCTCCCGCCGGGAAAGACGTGAGCCCCTCCCATGAAAGACTGCCGGTGATGGCGGCGCATAAGAAAGACTTCCATCCCCTCCGCTCCTTCCCGTAACAGCACCACTGTCGCCGCGTCGGGGACTGAATCCAGTCCCGCTGAACCGTTTTTTTCGTTATTCATGGATTTTACCTGTAAAGGATTTTCATTTTCAGGATGCATGGTCACCGCTTCCCGGGTGGCCGCCCTGGTTACTCTCCCCTCCGGATAATCCATTCACAGCAGTCGTCCCCTCGGGGCCTGGAGCGGCGGAACTCCATCCGCAGTGAAGGGTCCAGGTGCTCTATCCAGTGACCGAATATCGTGGTATCGATCTTTTCGCAGGGAATAACTTTCTCCCTTCCTGCCTTTACGAGATTATCCCACCACGAACAGCTGAAAACTTTGAACATGAGCGTATTATCATCCATCACTGCACCGGAAGCATCGGTACCGTCGACGGCGCACAGTATGCCGAGAAGAAAATTCAAGGTGTTCATGTCTATCGCGGAACCGGTGTCCAGACGTATCCCCGCCGCACGGGCCGCACGCTTCATCATCAGGCCGTAACGCTTCCATACCTCGAGATCGACTTCCAGGGCTTTTTCAAATCCATACAGACGTTCCAGCTCCAGAAACCACAGCCCGTCAATGGCGGTAATCGCGCCCAGACGCAGTTCATCAAGCTGTTTACCGGTTATCTGCATTGCAGTCTCCACCAGAAAAGTTTGCCCATCATCCTATGAGACCTCTGATAAATTGTCAACCATTGCCCTGTACGTATTTTACACGGTCACGGCCCTGATACAGATGGTGTTCTCTCCGCTCTGCCATGCACGCGTACAGGGCCCGTTACGCATGCGACATGCACGGGTGTGGCACATCAACTTAGGGATTTTGTGTGAGGTTTTTAAGTATGAGTCCGTAAAATCCGCCCGTGTCGCGCCGGTAGTTCCACCCCATGTGCATTTTACAGTGGGCGCATACCGAAATGCTCCAGCTGAATCCGGGAAACCAGGTAAAATCCACGGTGGGCTCGCTGACGTCGAGACAGCCGACGGCCTCGGAGAAGCAACCGATCCGGTAGACCACTCCGCCGGGGTTTCTGAAGGTATGAAGGTGGCTTCCGTTTACTTCTATGATGCAATCGGGGAAGGTGATGACATGTCCGCAGAAAATGCAGATTATGGTCTTTTCCTTTTCTTCTTTTCCGGCGGGGTCCGTTTTAATATCACCCAGTGGAATGGTCCTCTCTTCCAGGGAGGTTTTCTTCATGGTGAAGGGTATACTGGTATCAGCGGAACCCGATATGCCGGTGGTTATGTCAGTCATGGCGATTACGCAGGAGTATTCTCTGATCACATGGTATACCGCAAGGTAAGAAAAATCAATCCTAAAGGCATCCGGTGCGGTCCATATCTGCTGAAATGATTTCCTTCATTCCCCGCCGGCATCATGGCGACCAGCAGTTTTACGCCACCGTCAGAATCGCTGGCCAGGCTGTGTTCATAATCCGGTTCGCTGAGCACCGGGTCTCTCTCAGCCACCGGTATACTCTTTCCGTTGCAGATCATGGCGGCCTTCCCGCGTACTATATAGTACAGTTCCCTGCCGTTTAAATGGCGGTGTGAGCCGATGCCGGTCCCAGGCGGAATGCGCCACAGGTCTATACATCACCAGGACCCCCGCCGGGTTCATCACGATCGAGCACCCTTCCCCCGAAACAGGTCCCGTGGCCTCCATGGATATTATACATCACATTCCGCGAAAAGGGATCAAAGGATATATGTTTCATGGCGGTTACTGTTATTGTGTATTTCAGGGTTTATCACCCATACCAGGGGTGACGGAGGTTAAACTACCACATCCCTTCAGAAAGCACCTGTTCGGCACCAGGGCCGTTACTCATAGTGAGAGGGGATCGGTTTTTATAAACTTCGCGCAGGCCGGGTTTCCTGTTGAAAGGATCTCCCCGTCCCTTTCCCCTTATCCCCTGCGCCGGCCATGTGGGTAAAATGTCACATCCCGCTACAGGTTTTTGGTTTCAAGAACACCACAGCGCTCGTTGACCTTATTCATCAGGGTATCCTTGTTCACTATATACCGCGTGAGGTTACCCGTTCCTATTTCTCCAAGCTCATCATAGGCCTTAACGTCAAAGGTCAGTTTCATGTTTTCCACCGACGCCAGCTTCGCTTCAACGGTGACCGTCATTCCTTCAACGGTCGGATTTCCATGCGATACATTCACTGACCTCCCCACGGTTATGTACCCGTCGGGGAGCTGGGGATCGACGGCGTTTACCGCCGCTTCTATCATAAGCGCCGTAAGCGTGGGCGTCGCCAGCAGGTTCGTCAGCTTGCCGCTGCCGAAATTGAGTGCCGTGTCCTCTCTGGTAATAAGCTTTTGCACTGCCTTGGTAAGCCCTGGTTGGAAGTTCGGAATCGCAGCCATAGAGCACCTCCTTTATTTTTTTGCGGACGTGAATAAATAATGCGACGGAGGTATGCCTGCAATAAGCCATGCGGCGCATGACTGCTGCCTGCATAGCTCCGGGGAAGAACCCCCCCCTACTTAATGTAGATATAAACCCGGTCCTCTGTCAATGACAAAGACCCGTTGTTTGTAACAGCTGAAATGTTTTTTCAAATAATTTGATTGAATTTCAGGACTTACAGTTAAAATCTTTAACTGCATTAAAATCGGGCCGTTATTTCAAACCGGCGGATCAGCCGTTCGTACGCGGGAGCGTGTGTACATATTAACACATATCTGCAGGAGCACAACCATGAAACCATTAAATATGAACGATTATAATCATATTGTCTTTTTCACCGGCGCCGGCATGTCGGCTGAAAGCGGCGTTCCCACTTACCGCGGCCGCGGTGGGATATGGCACCGGTATAACTACGAGGAGTACGCCTGTCAGGACGCCTTTGACCGCGATCCCGAAAAGGTACTGATGTTTCATGAGTTAAGAAGAAAATCCGTTCTTGAATGCAATCCTCATCAGGGCCACTTTACCATCGCCGAAATGGAAAAAAAACACCCCGGTGTAGCCATCGTTACCCAGAATATAGACGGTATGCACCAGCGCGCCGGGAGCATCAGCGTAACCGAACTCCACGGCAGCCTGTGGCGGCTCCGCTGTCCCGGCCACGGCATCAGCACCGACATCGGCGAAACCTACAAGGCTTACCGCTGCGGACTGTGCGGAAGCTGGCTGCGCCCCGATATCATATGGTTTGGTGACTCGCTGGACGGGAATACGGTTTCAACGGCGGAACAGCTCATCGGCCGATGCGACCTGTTTATAAGCATAGGCACTTCGGGCGTGGTATGGCCCGCCGCCGGGTTCCCTTCCATGGCGAAAAAGCGGGGGGCATACTGCGTTGAAATAAATCCCGAACCCACCGGCATGTCTGAACTTTACGATGAGGTGTATCGTGATACCGCCGGCAACGTGCTGCCGAAACTCTGTTCGGCCGAATAATATGCGGGCCCATCGGTTCAGCCGCCATGCTGGTGCGCAAATAGATGCGGTACGCACAGGAAGAAACTCCAAAAAGCGCAAGTGCTCGCGCGGAGATTCCCCTGCGCCTTCTGCCGGGAACGCCCGGTATGCCACGGCGGGTCACGAGCAGGGGGTAGCGGTCAACGGGTCACACCTTGATCTCTTTCCCCGCTTTGATCACGTCAAAGCGCCCGCCGAAGGCCTGCCGGAACCTTTCCAGGCTCCAGTCGGAGCTGTCGTGCGGGGAAAGCCGCACCAGCGAGGGGCCTGCTTCCTTAAGCGCCGCGATCGCCGCGTCTACGTCTTTTACGCTGATACCCTTCCACGGCGGGGCGTCTGAACCGACGAGGTGCTGTACATTCAACGGTCCTAGCTTTATACGACCCCCGTTTACCGGAAAGTGCAGGCCGCCGATAACACCATAGATGGGCTCGCTGAAAAGCATTTTCGCCCGTTCCAGAATGCGTTCGATGGTCTGGTGACCGCACCCTATAATGAGGACGATTCCTTTGCCCCTGACATTCACCGCGATGTTCTGCTCCCTGGTCATCCCCATAAGGAACAGATAACGGGGTATGATCCCCATGCTGACGATGCCGGGCCTGATAACCGCAGGCGCCGATTCGACCTTTACCTCGGGGCCCGGGTTGAATTCTGATGGGGAGAGTTGTTCGGGCGCATAGACGGTAACCCTGCCGATATTCACCTTCCCATGTGACAGACTGAAGGTTCTGTCTTTCTGCTCTTTCATGCCCCCCAGGTGATCCAGGTGCGCATGACTGATATAGAGCACATCGATATCGCCGGGATTAATACCGAGCTTTTCCATATTATGCAAAAGAGGGGACGGGTGTTCCTTCTTTTTATTATAGCCCACATCCATCAATATAGTGGTGTCGTCGGCCTTTATCAGATAGGCGACGCCGGGTTCGGTCTTTAAATCCTCCCGGTCCGCGTAATAATCCACCAGGGGGAGTACGGTAAGGTTTTTCACCGAACCCGCGGTGCCCATTTTACTAAACTCCATGCCGCGAAGCTCCACCAGGGCCGCGGCCTTTCCTTTATTAACGTCCGCCGTTTTTCGTACAAGGAAAAGCGCTATCAGCGCGATTATCGCAAGGAGAACAATCAGTACAGTCTGCATAACCTCACCTCCGAAAATGTTTAATAAAATGTATATCTTTGCCGCGACAGCCGCAAGCAGTTTAAGGTATACCCTACCGGTTTATTTCGCGTGCATCTGCATATAGTTCAGGTACTGTACTATTTTCCTGGCCGCCCTGGCGGCCCTGGCCGCAGAGGTGAAAACCGGAATCCCTTTCTCATGAAGTTTGGTGATGAATTTTGACCGGATCTCTTCTACGTCGGGCCGGTTATATACCACCTGAGGGATCACCATGATGACCGGCTTGGTCAGCTTCGAGAGCCCTGCCACTATCAGGTCGACACTGGCGTCCCATAGTTCTTTTACCATGAAGCGGACGATCTCAGGGTACTGGCACACCAGTAGTATATCGATATCGGGGTCCTCCGCGGCGCGTAGTGCGGACTGCACGAAAGTGTCGGGGAAAAAACCGAACATTCCCAGGTCGATGGGATTGCGGGTGGAGGTGTTGACCCGGGAAAGGTCCCTGCCGATGAGTTCCTGCACCTCTGCCGAGAGTTCGGGCACCGAAAGGCCGTTAAGGCTCACCGCGTCGGTAAGTTCCACCGAGCTGCCCCCTCCGGCGACGAGTATGCAGGTATTGAGTCCCCGGGGCTGGAAACCAAGGCGCAGGGCCGTGATGATGTCGGACATTTCGTCCTGGGTTTCGGCGTTGATGACCCCCAGCTGTCCCATTATGGAATCCCATATCTTCACCGGGATGGCAAGAGCCCCGGTATGGCTCCGGGTGGCCCGTGCGCCCTCCTCGGAGCGTCCCCCCTTCCATATGACCAGGGGTTTTTTCTTTTCGAGAATGGCGTAACGGGCGAGCTTCTTGAACCGGTCGCCGTCTTTGATGTCCTCAACGTATCCGCAGATATACCTGATCCGTTCATCCCCGGCGAAGTACTCGAGGAAATCCTCTATGCGCAGGTCGGCCTGGTTACCCACGCTGATCACCTTATTGAACCTGAGCCCCAGCGAGAGTCCCCTGATGAGGAAGTTCAGCGCATGGCCCCCCGACTGGGAAAAGAACCCCACGTCGCCGGGATCATCGGTCTTCATGGGGGGATAGTACACCAGTCCCTTTTCGGGACAGTGCGCACCGACGCAGTTGGGACCTATGATGCGCGTCCCTCCTTCCCGCGCCGCCTGTATCAGTTTTTCTTCCAGTTCCTGATCCCCGACTTCGGAAAAGCCCGATGTGAACACCAGTACAAACCTGACACCGGCCGTCGCGCAGTCTTTCATGACTTCCAGCACCCTGTGGCTGGGAAGCATTATAATCGCGTAATCGATGCGCTCGGGGATTTCGGTCACCCTTGCATAACAGCGCAGGCCGTGGATCTCCTTGTGCTTGGGGTTCACCGGGTATAACCGGCCCTGGAAGCATTCGCGCAGGCTGCCGAAGAAACCGGCCCGGTCGCGGATTATGTCGGGGGACGCACCGATCACGGCAACACTGTCGGGGTAAAAAAGTTGGTCAAGATTGATCATGGGCAAACCTTCCGAAGATTTATATGTTGACATTTTATGCACTTTTATATATGTTTATTGTCCCTGTCAAGCCATAGTCTCCGGAGAGGTAAAAAAACCTGTACCCCTTTCCGCACCGCGGAACGGGAGCGCACCGGAATGGAGCGGCTGTGATGATAAACTCGAACCTTTTGGCCCCCTGCGGCATGTACTGTGGTGTATGCGGTATCTATATCGCCCACCGCGACGGCAACCAAAAGTTCAAGGAGCGCCTGGCACCGGTATACGGTCTCACTCCCGGTGACCTACACTGCGAAGGGTGCATGGCTGAGCCCGAAAAGGTTATCCACTTCTGCCGCATCTGCCATATCCGGGAATGCGCCCTAGGGCGGGGTTACACGGGCTGCCACCAGTGCGATGAGTTCCCCTGCACCCATATAGAGAATTTTCCCATAGATGTCGGGAAGAGGGTCATTCTGCGCTCGGTTCCGCGGCGCAGGGAATGGGGCGACATGAAATGGGTGACGGAGGAAGAGAAGCGCTACCTATGCCCCCGCTGCGGGGCGAAACTCTTTCGCGGGGCGAAGCGCTGCCATGAGTGCAAAGAACCGGCGGATGCGGATTAAGCGTCGTACCGCCGCAGCTTGAAAAAGTTTATGTGCCGGTAAAGGCCCTCTATCCTGGATCTGATCTCCTCCGCCGACGAGGCAACCTCTTCGGAGCCCGCGGCAACTCCCTGGGTCATGATGCCGATATGGTCGATGGCGGCGATCATCCCCGTATTGATGTCTTTCTGCGCCTCGGTCGCGTGGAATATGCTTTCCGACATCTCCTTCACCAGGCGGGTGTCATCGAACACCATGGCGCAGAAATCCTCCTGCACCCTCGCCTGTTCAACGATCTGCGTGACCATTCCGTCGGTTTCCCTGACATACGCGATAATATCATCCAGGGCCGAGGACGTGTTCTTGACGCTCTCAACGCCCCGCGCGACATCATGGGCCCCTTTTCTGACAAGGTCCTGTACCTGTTTCGTACGGCGGGCTGTTTCCTCCGCCAGCTTGCTTATTTCAGAAGCCACTACGGCAAAACCCCTGCCATAGTCCCCGGCCCGGGAGGCCTCGATCGACGCGTTCAGCGACAGCAGGTTCACCTGTTCGGAAATATCCTCAATAATATCCACCATTTCCGATATTTCGCCGGTGCTGTCGCGAATAGATTTCATTCCTTCCAGGGTTTCCCGCATGAGCCCGCTGCCGCGCCGGGCTTCGCCGCTGGTTTTACCTGACAGGTCGAGAGCCTTACGTGAGATCAGGGAAATGTTTTCTGAGATTTCCTTCAACTCTTTCATGGCCCGGTGGGTTTTCACCGCTGAATCGGACTGCGCGCCCGCATTGTTCGCAATTCGTGAAAAGGAAAGGCTCACCTCCTCGAGAGAAGCGGAAAGTTCCTCGATGGTGGACGCCTGGTTCTGGGCGCTGCCGGAAAGCTCCTGGCTGGTGCCGGCAAGACTCTCGGACGCGGCCGATAGCTGCCGGCTCGATTCGAGGGCGATGTGCAGTATCTCGTGGAGTTTCTCAATCACCTCGTTGAAATAGTACAAGAGCCTCCCGAATTCGTCAGGCACGTAATCGTTCGCCGTCACGGTAAGGTCGCCGTCGGCGATTTCCCTGAACAGGCCGACCGTATTGCTGATGGGACGGGAAAGCCGCACGGTGAGGAGGCGTACGACAAGCATTACCACCAGGATGATAATGAACAGGCCGACCGTAATATTTATAAGTCCACGGTCGATACTCGACACAAAACTGGACTCATTCACCATGCCGATCAGGGAAAACCCCGTTATGGGCAGTTCATAACGGCACGCGATCTTCCTCTTCCCGTCGAATACGGTTTTATAAAGACGCGTTTCCTTTTCGACGGGTACCGCCGCCGCGGTGCCGCAGGGAACCAACCCGTCACCGTTGCGACCCATGGTTTCCGAAAGATTTTCGCCTTTACCTGTATCCTCGCTGTTCCCCGCGCTGTTATAGAGAACCCTCCCTTCCTTTGAAACGATGAGGAAACTGAGACTGTCGTTCTTCCAGTTGCCGGTCGTCTCGCTGCTGATGAGGCTTATGCCGATGGACGCGCCGATAAGCCCAATGGTTTTCCCGTCCCGGATAACCGGCACCGCACAGACGATGATATTCCTGCCGGTGGTTTTGCTGACAAGCGGCTCGGAAAACACCACGGCGTTCGACCGCATTACCTCCCTGAAGTAGGACCGGTCTGAAAGGTTCGCGGTCCTGCCCTGGCTGCTCACCATCGATCCGTCCCGTGAGGCGACGAAGTAAAGCTCGGTCTGGCCGAGCCGCTTTTCGTGAAGCGCTTTCAGGTAATAACTGATGCGGGACATATTCATTGACCGCACAACATCGCTGCCGGCGTGGGCGTACAGTTCAACCACCGACACCCTGAGAGTGTTTTCCATGAGGCGGCGGACCGAAGAGATGGTATTTTCCAGCAGCAGCCGCTCAGACCTTATACAGGCATCGAGGGAGCCCCTGAAGACCTGCACGCTGACAAGGGAAAGCACCAGCAGCAGCGATGACACCACCGGGATGAAGAACCGGTTGAACAGACTGAGGGAGGCGAACTCGAAGCGGCGGTGTAATGGAAAAAGGAGCTGCTTGGAGAAATAGTAAAAAAGCATCCCGCAGATTGCCGCGAGAAACAGTCCGATGGCAAGAAAAAAAACCGGTATGGAATATGACGGAAATACATCTTTCCACGCGGCGATAACGATAATCTGCACCGGACCGATTACATTGACGATGAACAGATAAATGCCGATATTGCGGGAATAGCGGTTAATAAACGACTGCGCCGTTTCATCGACCTCACCGGTCAGGGTGTTCACGATCGTTTCGAGAAAGCGTCCCAGCCGACGGTTGTAAATGAGAAAGCCGGTGATGATCAGCAGCACCACAACCGAACTCGAACCCGCAACAAGCGGCAGAACACTCATAATTTCGCGATACCCGAAAATCAGCAGGGAAAAATAAATGAGGGGGTCCATTAAAAAAACGACAAGGAATATGATAAACATCAACACAGGGAATTTTTTCAGCTCATATGCTTTCATGGTGTTTCCTTTGGAAATATATCTTTATAGACTCCATCAGCCAAGGGGAGGACGGCCGGTACCTTCATATTGCCGGGAAAACGCTCTGCCTGACACTATACAGAGTTTTACGAACTCAATAATGCGAAGAGCCGTAAAAAACCGATAAAGGGGGTAAAGAAGTTAATAATATTTAATCAATTAATAATAATTTTTTACTTTTGAAAAGGACTAAATAGGCAGAATCAAACCATCGGCAATTCAATGTTCCCGCCGCGGGAAGAGGCAAATATTTCACCTTTTTTCAATTAATGATGCAAAACTTCAACACGGTGTCTGCTGCGCGGGGAATCCATGGCTACGGTAAAATTTATCAATATGAAATAAAAAGAGGAAACCGCGAACATGACCGGTAAACGATAGTATCGGCATGGCTGTATCAAACCTGCACTGCACCTCGACAGGTTCCTGATTCCTCATTGTACAGAACAGCCCTCTACACTTCATCCATGTCGGTATACCGCTTCCGCAAAAGCGATATATCGATGGAATTCAGATACGTTCCAGTTCATCCAGCAATCCCGCCAGGACCTTAAACCGTTCACTGATGATCTCATCGTCCTTATGGAGGCACAGGTCGAAAAGTTCCATATCGCTTTCAATATGTTCGTTTTCAGCGCACACCGCGACATTCATTGCACCGCCCTGCAGGCCTATTCGATCCAGCAGGGGGTATGAGGGATACTCCTGTTTCTTGGTATTGTACCGCCCGGCAAAGTACAGTTTGGTTTTACAGATCAGAATCGCCAGGTCGAGTACTCGGTGCAGCGGCATCTCTTCCGACTGCCGGGACCATTTTTCCCCGGTATAGCGCCAGATCTTAGCCGATATCTCCACCTTGCCCCGGTCATTCCATTGGGCAAGCCCCAGGGACAATCCCCTGGCATCGGTATTTCCCGTATAGCGGCCGTCAATGAGGTCATAGTCTTCTGAAACGATTACCGGTTTATGTTTTAGTCCTGTAGGTATATTCATCAGGTGCTCCATTGCTTATTTAGTAAATTACTAATTTAGTAACATACTAAACCTGTAAATCAACGTCAATAATTTTTTTTAGCATTAATACTTACGAATTTACCGGTACAACAGTCGGCTCTTATCTTATGGGCACCTCTGAAAATCAGAATTTTCCGAAATACTATTATTAAAAATCCTGATTTTACCTTTTACACGTGCCCGCAAGGGAACATCCAAAATATATTTTTTAGAGGTTCCCTTATGAAACTTGGCCGGAATAGCGCTACAATAAAAGCAGAACGGGACCGCTGTGTGACAGAAAATTTGTGATTGATTCCCCGTGACGCATATGCAAAAACGGATATTATGAATAGTTAGATTGGAATAAACCGCAACGGCGTTCAGCAAAAACAAAAGGTTTGCACCGAATGACGACCCTCGATCACCGAAAAGAACTGTTTCTGCGACGATTCAGGTTATTCATCGAGGAGCAAGTGACGATTCCCGAGGATGAATGGGAAGACGTCTCAGGTTATTTCGATCTGGCATGCTACAAAAAGAACGCATTCCTCGCCGAGCCGGGCGAAAAACTGGAAAGGGTGTACTCCATAACCCGGGGCCTGGTTCGTTACTATTACATGACCGAATCGGGCAGGGAATTCAACAAGTACTTCGTCATGGACAACCGGCCCTTCGGCTCGTACCGCTCCCTCTTTCTGAACCAGCCCTGCGGTTATTTCATACAGGCGCTGGAGGACACCGAGGTTCTGGTCATCGGGAAGACCCCCCTCGACATACTGTACCGGCGGCATGCGTGCTGGGAGAGGCTGGGACGCCTCTGCGCCATGGCGTTCATCACACATATGGAACAAAGGGAAAAGGAGTTTCTTCTCGACCCCCTGGATGTGCGCTACCGGCGCTTTCTGGATGAGTACCCCGCTTTAATCGACCGTATTCCCCAGTACCATATCGCCTCGTACCTGGGCGTCACCGACGTCGCCCTGTCCCGACTTCGGAAAAGAAAAAAACTGGAAAAAATGCAGGTCTTCCCCGGCACACCGGAAAAATCCCGGTCCATTAACCCGGGTTAATGTCCCCTGAAATCCCCGTCGCTACCATTAATCAGGTATGCTTTATCCCCGTTTCGGACACCGCGGGGAGCTATACCTTAACATCCATCGTATAACAGATGCCAGGGGGTATGTCATGAGTGATTATGATGTGATCGTCATCGGCGCAGGCTGCGGGGGTCTCGGCTGCGGCGCGCTCCTTGCCCATCAGGGCCGACGGGTCCTGGTCCTGGAGCAGAGCGGACTGGTCGGCGGCTGCTGCTCTACCTTCGAGAAAAAGGGATATAAGATCGACCTGGGGGCCTCCATCATTGAGTTTCCCCAGGTCATCGACTGGTGTTTCCAGAGGATGGGGACCTCATTTTTCAAAGAGGTCGACCTTGTTCCCGTTGACCCGGCCTTTTCGGTCATATTGAGAGACGGGAGCAGGATCACCTACCCGATATCACTGGAGGAGACCGTGCGGGAGATTGGAAGGGTCGCGCCCGAAGACATGAAGGGCTGGGACAGGTACGCGAAAACCATGCAGGGATTTCTGGATGCGGCACTGAAGGGTTTCTTCGTCAGCCCCGCCTGTAATCTCGGGGACGTTATAAGGCTCTTTGCGAGAACGCCGGCGCTGTTGAAATACAACGGCCTTTTCTTCAGCAGTTACGAAGGGGTGCTGCGAAAGTTTTTCAAAAACGAAAAGATACTTGAGTCCTTCTCATTCCACAGTTTCTACGCGGGGCTGCCGCCGGCGCTCCTTCCCGGGCATTTCGCCATGATCCCTTACGCGGAACACGGCGGTATTTTCTACAGCAAGGGAGGCATGATCGGGATACCGAAAGGGTTCCAGAAAGCCGGCGAACGGGCGGGCATGAAGGTGAAACTCAACAGCCCAGTAAAAAAAATACTGATAGAGCACAGGCGTGTGCGGGGTGTCATGCTCGAGGACGGCACCGAGATCTCCGCCGGTATCGTGGTATCGAACATCAACTCAAAGAAGATGTACCTCGAGATGGTGGGAGAGGAACACCTCCCCTGGCTCGCGAGGGTGGGGCTCAAAAGCTACGTCTACTCCATGGCCACACCCATGCTCTATCTGTGCCTGGACTACACGCCGCCGCTAAAAGACCACCACACGCTCATGACCCTGCCGATGGACAGGATAAACGGCTACTGGTTCGACCACTACCTGAAGGGCTCCTTCCCCGAGGAACAGTTCGGCATACTGAGCTGGACCACTAAATCAGATCCGTCCCTCGCGCCGAAGGGTCACCACATCATCGCGGTCACCCTGGCCCCGGGAGTCTATAAACTGAACGGTGCTTCATGGGACGAGGTGAAACCGTCCCTGGAAAAGAAGATCATCAAATTCCTCTCCGATACCTATCTCCCGGGCCTTGAAAAGCATATCGTGCTGTCCGAACTGTCCACGCCGCTGGATTTCGAACGAAGGCTCCGTTCCCCCGAGGGCGCTATTTACGCCCTGAGGCAGGACCTGCCCAACTCGATGATGTTCCGTCCCTCGGCGAGGTCGCGGCACATCGGAGGGCTGTACCTGGTGGGGGCATCGACCCATCCCGGCGGCGGCGTCCCCACGGTCACCGCGTCGGCCATGATCGCGGCGGATCTTATCGAAAAATACGAGAAATGAGGAGGGAATCCGATGAAAGCATTGATAATTATCGCGGCGATAATCCTGTTCTTCATTCTGTTGTACACGGTACAGCCGCGCAGCAGAAGAAAATTTATTGCAAATCTGCTGAAGCAGGTGAAATACCTGATACCGCGTTATTTTACCTGAGAGACGATCACATTTACTACACAAGGAGTGCAGACCTTCTGTCTGCCGAAGGAACTATATAACCACGGCCCCTCTGCATATGGAGGGGCCGTGATTTCAAGACTTACGACGGCGATTTACAATCGCAGTGTTACCTCACAAGCGCCGCGAGCTTATTCACTATTAAATTCACCTGCCCCGCGCTGCCGACCAGCCTGTCCTTCTCGTTGTCGATGACAAAACAGGAGTAACCGTGGAGCAGCGACCATGCCGACAGGGCGGTTATCTCCATATCCTCATCCTTTTTCCTTTTACTGCCCGGCAGTCCTTTGATGATTTCCACCAGGTTCCTGAAGCCCGCACCGTATAGATCGGCAAGTTCCTTATGCCCGGTTTTGTTCATTATGGTATCGCCGAACATGATCCTGTAGTATATGGAATTATCTACTGCAAATCGTATGTAGGTTCTGCCGAGTTCAGTCAGCTGCTCCAGGGGATCGCCGGCGTGTTTCACAATCGCCGTCTCCGCCTTTTTCATGAGCTCATGAAAACCGCGCACCGCGATGGAAACCAGCAGGTCTTCTTTATTTTTATAATGCCGGTACAACGCGGTATGGCTCACACCTATTCTTTGAGCGACATTTCTGATACTGAGCTCGGCGATACCGTCTGCCAGTATGATTTCGATACCGGTATCGATGATGGCCCTTTTAAGGTCTTTATGGTGGTACTGGTCTTTTTTCACGGGTATTCGATATTCCGACATTTCATCTGAATTAATGTTGACAGCGGTAACACTTGTTAATTATGGTGTTACCGATGTAAACATTGATATGGATGTTTTTCATTGTAAAGAACTTTTTATATTAAGAAGGTATGCCATGAATAA
>CAZUXY010000007.1:0-87747 GCA_964624235.1 uncultured Leptospirales bacterium
GCCGTATCTCAGTCCCAGTGTGGCCGTTCACCCTCTCAGGCCGGCTACCCATCGTTGCCTTGGTAGGCCATTACCCTGCCAACAAGCTAATGGGCCGCGGACTCATCCTCAGGTGGTAGGCCCGAAGGTCCCCACCTTTAATGGCTGCCACCTGTGTGGCTACCATCTTATTCGGTATTAGCCGTCCTTTCGAACAGTTGTCCCAATCCCGAGGGCAGATTATCCACGTGTTACTCACCCGTTCGCCACTCTCCCCCCAATGCAAGCACCAGGGTTCCCGTACGACTTGCATGTTTAAGACGCGCCGCCAGCGTTCGTTCTGAGCCAGAATCAAACTCTCCGTAATAGAACGACTATTTGAGAGTTTATTCAGTTTCTAAAATTGACGTGAAACCACTCACATATAAATACTACTCAGTTTTCAAAGAACCATCATCAGGGGATAAAAAATCCCCAGCACTTCTGGGAATAGTTGTTGTTAAATTTACGACGAGCAAGCTACGCAATTACAAAATACCGAGACACCCTATACGCGTCAAGTATTTTTGCCTTTTTTTGCGGTATGCTTTTCGAAGAATAACGGTTTTTTTAAAGAACTAATCCCTTATCGCAAAGCGTGAAGAACATATATTTATAGTCGTATTTTTAGTCAAGCTTTTTATTAAATTTTTTTAGGAACAGTGAAAAATCATGAAAATCCGGGTTTGCAACTGAACCAGCCCTTCGGGTTTTTAAAACAATGGATGCTCCATCAATTACATACAGGCGGGTTACCATCGCTTATTGAGCATTTCCTCATAGCCCTGGAGCATAAAAAAAGAAGCACGATCGAAATAAAGCACCACACGGTTGTTGAGCTCGATGGCCTGCACATATACACTCAGGTCTTCTTCCACCTTTTGCAAGACATAGACCCACAGGTGTCTTTTCAGCAACACCAGCGCTCGAAACACATGGGAAAAGGGCACACCCTGCTCAAAACGATCACGTCCCAGTTTACGGAAGCGTTTTTCAATTTCTTCCTTCGGATAATTCTTTACAATCCACTTGGGGATCTCCCGATAAATCGAATTCGCCGATTCATAGATCATCTGACGGTCCAGATTCCGGTAACCTATGGTCTTCGGATCCCTGAGCAGATCGTTCATAAAAAGTTCGGTGATTTCCTGGTGGTTCTCTTCGACAAGTTCAACGAAACGGTTGGTCAGAATATTGCTTTTATGTAACATTGTCTGTCCGTCAGATCAATTTTCGCAGGATTTTTGTAATACCATATATGGCTCCTGAAACAATAGTAAAGAAAAATTTGTCGATTTTCTAAAAATTCCAGTGATTAAGTGTTCTATCTTGGTAAGTATATAATAAGGGAACCTCTAAATAGTATCTTACGGATGTTCCCTTGTGGGCATAAATAAAGATAAAAAATCAGAATTTTCAATAGTAGTATTTCTAATTTTTTGGGGTGCCCATAAAAGAATTGCTCAAATAACGTGAGTATACCAGGATGAAAAAACGTACCTGCTTCTTATGACAAAAAACGTATTACATAAACTTATCGATGAGCTTTGCAGCGCCCTGGGAACCTCCAGGGTAATCACCGATCCCGAGATTCTGGACACCTATGCCCGTGATGAGACCGGTGACCTTTCACATCTTCCCGATATTGTGGTGCGGCCTTTATCCACCGAAGAAGTAAGCACCGCGATAAAAATATGCCGCGGGTACGGAGTGCCGGTGATCCCCAGGGGGACGGGTACCGGGGTGACCGGGGGAGCTGTTCCCGTTACTGGCGGAGTGGTGCTTTCACTCGAAAAAATGAACCGTATCCTCGAAATAGACCACCGGAACATGACCGTCACCGTAGAGCCTGGAATCATAACCGGAGAACTCCAGAGGGCCGTGATGGATGTCGGCCTCATGTACCCTCCCGATCCGGCCAGCCTCGATTCCTGTTCTATCGGGGGCAATATAGCCGAAGGCGCGGGAGGACCACGGGCGGTCAAATACGGCACTACGAAGGATTACGTGCTCGGCCTGGAATTCGTGATGGCCGACGGTTCGGTGATCACCACCGGGGGAAAGTACGTGAAAAACGCCACCGGTTTCAATTTAACCGGTCTGCTCATAGGCTCCGAGGGAATACTGGCCGTAATCACCAAAATTATCTTACGACTGCTGCCCTCTGTCCCCTTCACCATGGATCTGCTGGTTCCATACGGTTCCATGGAAGAAGCGGTCGATGCGGTGCATCGCATAATGAATAACCGGGTCTTCCCCGCCGCTCTTGAATTCATGGAGGAAGACGCCATACGGATAGTGGGGCGTTACCTGGGCGAGCAGATGCCCTTCCCCGATGCACGCGCCCATCTGCTTATACAGCTTGACGGAGGCAGCGAAGAATCGCTTCAGCGCGATCTGGAAAAAATCGGCGATTGCCTGGGCGCGTCCAGCGGCAGGGCCCTGGTCGCCGAAACCAAAATCCAGGGCGAGCGCATCTGGAAGGCACGACGGGCCATACGCGAGGCCATAAACCACTGCACGCCGGGTACCCTCGCGGAGGACACCGTGGTGCCCCGTTCGCGCATTCCGGAATTCCTGAAGGAAGTAAAAAGTTATTTCAACAGACAGGGTATGCAAACCCTCATGTTCGGACACGCGGGAGACGGGAATGTACATATCCATGTGCTCCAGGGATCCCTTGGAGAGAAGGAATGGGCGGAAAGGAAGCACAGTTACAAGAGGGAAATATACCGCATCGCCCTCTCATACGGTGGTACGATATCGGGAGAACACGGCATCGGTTACTCCCGGCGGGAATACCTTTCGATGGCCCTGAGTCACGAAGAGATTGAATTATTGAAAAGGATTAAAAAAGCCTTCGATCCGGAAGGACTGTTGAATCCGATGAAAATCATCTGAACCCGTGATTGTCATGCAGAATAACGGAGACCAGCCGGCGCCTTCATCCCTCTGCGACCTCATTGACGGTTTTCTCAGTGAACGCGGACGTTCTCTTTTCCCCGAAAACCTTCGTCTGGAACGCAGATATCTGACCGACCCCATTGTACAGATCGAACATGAAACACTGCGCAGGGCCCTTTTTGTAATGTTTTCATCGCTGTTCACCACCGGTTCTGCCAGTTCCGGTGGAACGATAAAAATACTGGTAAGCTCCACGGAAGACGGATTCGCAGAAATTAACCTCACCTATGAGGGCACCCCTGGTACGTCCATACCGCCGGTTCCCGACATGGAGGATCTGGCTTCAGCGGTGGACCTGCTTGCCAAATACGACGGCAACCTCTCTTTTACCGGCAGGGCCGGGGATTCCTCGATCATCATCTTTAACCTTCCGGTATGTTCAGCGATCGAAGAGGATGACTATGAATCTGATCTGAACATACCTCCATTGGACCATCCGGGTATCGCCTCTTTTTCAGTGCTTATCGCGGACGACGAGGCCCCGATCAGGGACCTTCTGGGGACCATAGTTAAAAGCACCGGGGTTGTGCTGATAGAATACGCGCGCAACGGGGAGGAGGCGTATAAACGATACATGGAAAAGCGACATGATCTTATCTTCATGGACATGGCCATGCCGGTGCTTACCGGCAAAGAGGCCTATGACAGGATAACCGCCGAGGACCATTCAGCCAGAGTGGTGTTCATTACGGGATTGTACCAGGACGAAGAGATACCGGAGATCGCCGATGATATCGAGGCGTTCGGTTACGTAAAAAAACCGTTCAATATTTCTCAGGTCAGAAACATCATTGAAAAAGCGCTTCAGGACTGATGCCGACAGACCTGCCCCTGTTTCTATAGAACAATTGAACGCTTAAATGATAAGGCGTTCTTCACCTGCCCGATTCAGGAGAATTTTTCTTGATAAAAATGCAATGATCCATTAGCCATAGACAAATTTCCCGGCGAGGTGGAAACGTGCGGAAGACCAGACTCGGCATCATCGGTGGTACCAGCCTGTATGAAATCGAAGGATTGAACATTATAGATGAAGCAGCGCCCCATACCCCCTGGGGAGATGCCTCAGATACAATCATCATCGGAGAAATAAATGGAACCCGGGCGGCATTTCTGCCGCGGCATGGTCGCGGTCATGTACACCTACCCGGACAGATCAACAACCGTGCCAATATTGCCGCACTGAAAATGCTGGGTGTGGAGGAAATAATCGCCTTTTCCGCCGTCGGCAGTCTCAAGGAAGAAATTAAACCGATGGATTTCGTACTCCCCGACCAGGTGATCGACCGTACCCGGGAGAGGGTCCATACCTTCTTTGGTGACGGGATCGTCGGCCATATTGCTTTCGCCGATCCTTTCTGCGACCGGGTACAACGGATAATCGAACCCGTTATCAGGAGCATGGGAATAACCCTCCATACCGGCGAGACACTGGTCTGCATGGAGGGGCCTGCGTTCTCCACCAGGGCGGAAAGCAGGCTCTATCGCTCATGGAACGCCGGTGTCATCAACATGAGCACCCTGCCCGAGGCGAAACTGGCCCGGGAAGCCGGCATATGCTACGCCGTCATCTGTATGAGCACCGACTACGACTGCTGGAAGGACGATGGTGAGCATGTAACCGTGGAAATGGTGGTACAGAACCTTCACAAGAATGCCGACAACGCGAAAAACCTCATCAGGTCGCTCATACCGAAAATGGGGCAAAAGCGTGACTGCGGGTGCTCAGAGGCATCGAAATATGCCGTAATCACCGCTCCCGAGAAAAGGAATCCCGAAACTGCTGAAAAACTCAGTGTTATACTGCCTGAATGCTTCTGAGTGAACCTTTTAACCGACCCTGACAACGGCACAGGGATTCTCCGCACTCCATGATTGAGTGTTCGGGTTAGCATATAATTTGCTCTCCCCCTTTCAATGAATTATATTATATACAGACGAGTTCGCACTACCGGTACCACGGCGCATCAGCAAGAGGGGATGTCTGTCCAGGACCGTGTAGCTTTGACATAATCTGTCAAACACGAGCCGTAGTTCCAACATACCGTCTGCCCGTCACAATCCTGGAAAATTGCAGCCATCTCAGTAAACCGGTATGCCGACGAGTCTTCACATATACTCTTTCTATATATAAGTATAAAAGGAGGTGGACAGTATGGCAGTCAGAATTTTAGTAAAAAGAACCATACCCGAGGGAAGAGAGGAAAAGCTTATGCCGCTGATCATTAAACTGCGGGTACTTGCGTCGCAGCAGCCGGGTTATATTTCCGGGGAAACCCTCAAGATGATCGACGATCCCAACTGTTTTCTCGTCATCAGCACCTGGAACGCGGTCGAGGACTGGGACCGCTGGTTTAACAGCGACACGCGCTCGGAAATACAGAAAATGATCGACGAAGTATGTGATTTCCCGACCACTTATGAAAAATACCATTATCCGGTTAATCAGCGGGTCATGGTAAGCGAAACGGCAGCGCCCTGACGCGAAGCGGCTCATGCCCGACTCTTGTTCATCGTTTTCAGAACGCGGGATTGGTCCAGCAGGAGGGGGGTTTGTATTTCCCTAAAAACCCGCCGGCTCAGGGCAGGCCCACGACCCGATTTCTTCCTTCCCGCTTCGATTGGTAGAGGGAGGAATCGGCCTTCTCCTTGAACGCAGCGAAATCTCCGGCCGTTTCGGGATAAGAACTGATGCCGATGCTGACTGTAACGCTGATTTCCGACCCTTTCAGCGCTCCGCTGAAATCCTGGGACTCCACCTCACGGCGCATACTCTCGGCGATTTCCTTCGCTCTATTCAGGTCCGCTTCCGGCAGGAGTATAGAAAACTCGTCTCCTCCATAACGGGCGATAATGCCGTGCTGGCTTATGTTGTTTTTGATTATCTCCACCACACGCTTTATTATCTCATTCCCCGTCTCAATCCCCATCGTCTCATTAATGGCCCGGAAATTATCTATATCCACCATGAACAGGGAAAGCGGTTTTCTGTTGCTGCATGATATATTAAAAAAGTTCTCCATTGCGTCATCGAGAAACGCACGGTTATACACGCCGGTCAGCTCGTCGGTGATGGCGCGGCGGCTGGCATTTTCTCCCCACTGTACTACATCCGCCAGGAACCTGCTGGATTTCCTGAGCCGCTGTATACTCTGACTGAGCAACTGAGCGATCAGCTTTACCCCGATACCGGGGTTGTTCTCAATGATCGCACGGATCTGTTCTTCTCTGATCTTCAGCAGTCTGACCGCTTCAGCGGCATAGTAAGTGTCGAAGGAAGGCCTGTTCCCGAACAGGGACAAATCCCCGAAAAAGTCCCCGATGCGGTAATTACCGTGCCGTCTTTCCATGTTGCCAGGAATTTTCAGTGTACCGGTCACCTCTCCTTCAACCACAAAATACAGTTCCCTGGTGATGTCATTGTTATGGATAATCACATCGTCCTTTTTGCAGGTTTTCTGGCTGAAGCGGCTTTGAATCTCTGCCAGTTCGCTTTCGCTTAAAACCGAGAACAACTGGATTTTTTTCAGCAATTCGATCATCGGAAAAATATCCCCCTAAATACTCACCCGGTTCCCGCCGGCATCCCTCGCATGAAGCATCTTACGATGGGCGGTTTCAACCAGTTCGGCGCTGTCCTTCGCGCCTTCCGGATACAGGGCGACACCGATGCTGACGAGTATCCGTAAACCCTCTGTGCCGACAACTCTGCTGAGATCCATATTTTTAAACGATGCGCTGATCTCCCTGGCCCTCTGGATCGCCCTGTCCCTATCGGTGTCGACCAGTATGGCGGCGAATTCGTCACCACGGTAGCGTACACCTATATCTTTCTCATCGAGCTCGGACTGGAGGAAAATGGCCATGATGTTCAGTACCTGGTCCCCGGTTTCGTGCCCGTAGGTATCGTTCACCGTCTTGAAGTTATCGGGTTTAATCATCAGCAGCGCGACTCCTGATCCCAGGTCGGGCAGAAGGTTGACGAAATCCTCTTTCAGAAAGGTCTGATTGTACAGGCCGGTCATCTTGTCACACAACAGCTGTTTGTGCAGGTCACGCAGCCAGTCGGTTTTTTCATAAAGCATCCTGGTGACGTTCCAGATTCTCTCTGAGATGATTCCCAGGAGTCGGTACAGCATCTGGGCGGCTATATAAGTGTGGTCATGGAGTATTGTGTTGAGGGGGTATTTACTGGCGGGAAAGCGCAGAACGACTGATTGTTCCTCGGCGAACGCCGCGGCGGTTCTTGGGGTTCTGCCGATAAAATCCAGTTCACCGAAAGATTCACCCGTTAACAGCTGCGCTATGGCGACATCATCGCTTTCAACGCTGATTATGCCGATTCGTCCCCGGGTAACCACATAAAGATCCTCTGCGGGTTCTCCCCGGCGAAAGACCGCCTGACCTTTGCTGAATTCGACCAGTTCGCTGTGCTGGGCGATGATGTCCAGCTCATACTCACGCAGGGGTGAGAAGAGGTCGACTTTTCTGAGCAGCTCAACTTTTTCTTCATGCAGGGCCATGGAAACTCACATCAGGGTACATTATTCATTACATATTCAAAAACTCCACGATTATTCTGCAACAAACAAAAATAATCACCGCCGTAAAAAATCATTGTTTTTCTTAATCAATTCATGCAGTCAACACTGCGGTATAATCTTCTACCGCCTTTCAACTTTTTAACCGCCCCGAATATTCATGTTATATACTACCAGAATAACGGACCGACTTTTTTTCCTTTCATCCAAAGGTGTAATATTTCATTTCCTAAAACCAGGAATGCCGGATTTGCTTTCCATTCTGCCGTATATACCCGCTTCGCTCTACCTGACGTCTCTACAGCAGAACCGGTTTCAGCACAGAGGTCAGGGAATCACAATCTCCATACCCGGATAGACATAACGGATTCCCGCATCGATATTGTCACTTTTCTGATTTTTCAGGTGAGTTCCATAATAACGCGACCAGTGGTTACCTCCAGTGCATGCTCTTTCGATCAGGTCGCTCTCCCCCATATGCACCCGCACGGCATCTTCGCGTTCACCGTTCATATCGCACAGGATCACCTCAGGTGATTTTCGTATCATCTCTTCCACCGACGCACACCACAGTGTGTCCGCCGTATAGGCAAAAAGGGATCTGCCGTTTTTCTCCAGTACAAACCCGTAGGTTTCAATAAAATGCTCCATCCGGTGGAAAACCGCCCTGCACCCGGAAATAACCGCAGACTTTTTTTCATCGACCGTCTGAAAATCCATACTCTCTTCCATCCAGCGTATACAGGGATGCCCGGCTGACAGCGCCATGACTGCAAGGTCCATGAAGTATTCCTTCCCCCCCGAAGGGCTGAAGATCGGTACACGCCGTATGTTTCCCTTACCGTAAGCTGAATAAAAAAGAGCCAGTGCGAGGAACGGCAGGCCGAAGCTGTGGTCACCGTGCAGGTGTGAGATTACGATTTCATTTATACTGATTATATCGATGCGTTCCCTGTGAAGGGACAGCATAACGTCGGGTGGGGTTTCCACCAGTGTGGTGCCGTCGATAAGAAAAGAATTATAGGGGAGACCGCTATTGACCGCGCCGCCGTTTCCCAGGATTTTAATCCGCATCGCGATAACCCGAAGAGTGATTGTATTAAGATGTTTCAAGGGCCGTCATCATTCAAGGCCCGATCACACCGTCCTACGGCACATTATCTACGATCCTTCCACATCCGCCTCATAATCAAGTGAGGACTTCAGAAAGGCGTAGTGTTCGGGCTTGGGGGGACCGGAGAGTTCCTTCTCTTCCTTCAGCTGTAATGCAAGCGCACCCGTGGGACAGGTACCCACACAGAGGCCGCATCCGATACAGCGGTCCTCATTTTGACACACATTCCCGCCCTCGTATACCAGGGCGCCCATGGGGCAGCGGTCCGTGCAGACACCGCACGAGTTGCACAGATCTTTGGCGAGTACCGCCCGGTAATTGGACCCCGCCAGCTTGCCCGCAAAAGGGAACTTCTTGATGAGTCTCAGGCTGACGCAGCAGTCGCCGCAGCAATTGCATATGCATTCAATGTTCCGGCTGTCGCCGCCGGTCTGGTGTACCAGACCGGCGTCCTCGGCCGTTTTAACCACATCCATGGCCTCATCACGGCTCACCCACCGTCCGATACCGAATCCCGTTATGGGATACTCCGCATAGAAATCGAAGGCGATACACACCTCCCGGGGTTTTGAACAGCCGGGTTCAATAAGGTTCATACGGGTTGCGCAGGCGCAGTTGAAAAGCCCTATCCGGTCCTTGCTCTCCAGAATTTTCATTACATCGTCGAAGGGCATAACCGATTTCCGGTCATCCGGGCTCTGCTGAACAGGGATTGTCCTTAAGGCTTTACCGTGCGGCAGAAAATCATCGCGCAGGTATTCCTCGATCAAACGCATCAGATCACGGTCCTTCCTGAGCAGCGCGTTGTGTTCAAAAAAGCCGTGTACAAAGGGAGCCGCGGCATAATACATGCATCCCCTGCGGGAAAGTGGAAACGTGAGCCCCTTGCGGGTCATCGCGTCGAGCAGCGCGGCGGCATCAGATTCGTTCTTGCCCGAACGCGCGGCTATTATGCTCAAAGGCTCCAGTTTCCTGGTCAGGGAAAGATACAGTTCCGCTTCCTCCGGTGTAAAAAGCTTCTGCAATATCTCCAGCTCAATACCCGATTTCGCGGCCGGGAATCCTATTGAATAAGAGTTGATGCGTTCGTGCAGTTTTTTATAAAGTTCCATATGCGGCCTCCTTCAGTTGCCCGCGTTTACAGCTTGGATTCTGCTATGACCCTCGCCGCCGCTTCATCCAGAATTTTTACGCCATGGACAAAAAGCGCAAAGCGCTGGTCTTTGGTCTGCCCGTGGTAATACCGGTAATAGATCTGCTGGGCGATTACCGCCAGCCGAAATAAGCCGAAACAGTAGTAATAATCGAAATTCGGTATGGATATGCCCGATCCCTGCTCGTAGCGGGCGACGAGTTCCTTTCGGGTCGGAGCTCCCTCAACATGGGAGGGGGTGAGACGCATCAGGTGCGCATTCGGCGGATCGTCTTTTTCTACCCAGTAGGCCAGGGAGTTACCCAGGTCCATAAGGGGGTCGCCGATGGTTGCCATCTCCCAGTCCAGCACACCTATCACCTTCAAAGGATCGGCGGCGTCCAGCACTACGTTGTCCAGCCGGTAATCCCCATGGACTATGGCATGACGCGGATGGTCCGGCGGCATCTTCTCCGCAAGCCACGTCATGATTCCTTCGAAGTCCGGGACATCCGGCGTGCGGGCATCACGAAAACGCCTGCTCCATCCCTCTACCTGCCGCCGCACATATCCCTCGGGCCTGCCGAAGTCCTGGAGGCCTATCTTTGCATAATCCAGACGGTGCAGTTCCACCTGCACGTCCAGGACCTTCTGGTACAGATTTCGAACCTCAGCCGGGCCCAGATTCAGCCCCACGGGCAGCTCTTTGCGTATTATGATGCCCCGCACCCGCTCCATGACGTAAAAGGGACACCCCATAATCGATTCATCTTCGGTATAGGCCAGTGCTTCGGGGCAATAGGGATAATGGGGCTTGAGGGCCCTGAGTATCCGGTACTCCCTTCCCATGTCATGGGCCGTTTTTGCCTTGCGGCCGAAGGGCGGCCGACGCAGCACCATCTCCCGCTCTCCCACGGTAATCAGATAGGTCAGGTTGGAATGTCCGCTGGGAAACTGCGCGCAACTCACCTTCCCCGAAAGGCCGGGAATGGAAGATTTTAAAAAATCCTCGACCTTCGACAGGTCAAGTTCCTCACCTTCCCGTATGGGTCTGGCCTTGTCTATAAGTCCCATTTCACACACCTCCCGGCGTTTAATAATTGCGGATCATGCCTGTACCGGCCTTCAGTAATTATTACCGTTTTTTGATTATATATGCCTCTACCATGTCAACCACGAAGAGGGCGTAATCTTCCACCGAAACCTTTCTGCCGGTATACTTCCACCGCTTCAGGTACCAGTCCTGAAGCAGGGACTTTATCCCGGCGGCAACCATGCGGACATCACTTACGGTGAACACGCCGCTTCCATTCCCCTCCTCAAGAATATCAATGATGATCCCTTCGGTCAAGAGCTCGCTCTCGATGGCCTTCTGCTGTTGCGCCTTTCCCAGCCCCTTTGCCTCCATATAGGAAAAATAGAACCATGAATGCATAACCTCGCTGAGATACAGATGCGTAAAGATGACCTGCCTGAGCATTTCCCTGGGATCGGTGTTTTCCCCCGCACGTACCGAAAGGACCTTCGCCGCGGTCTTCATACCCTGCCGCTGGATCATGTCGAGGAGTTCATCCTTGCTGGAAAAATACGAATACAGCGCCCCCATTGACAAACCCGTTTCCCTGCTCAGGTCCCTCAGGCTCATGGCGCTGAATCCCTTGCGGTTGGCGAGATTCAGCACCGCATCCAGTATTTTTACCAGGTTTTTCACCGCTACGTCGTTCTTTTTAATCCTGATACGGTTGCGGTTATCCGAGAGTATTTCGGTACAGATGCTTTCGGTGCTCAGAGAGACGATCTTTTTAAAATCAGAGAATTTCATCGCCGGCTCCCATGGTCATTTAATACCCGCTCTCGAGGCATATTCCTTAAGCACCCTCTTCGCATACGAAACCTTGTGTACCTCGTCGGCGCCGTCATATATCCGGGCCGCCCTCTCGTGCCGGTAGAAGAACGCGAGAATAGTGTCATCGGTCATCCCCAGTCCTCCATGCACCTGGAGCGCCCGGTCTATCACATGCTGCAGGGTGTTGGCCACCACGAACTTGATCAGGGAGATATCCTGCCGCGCCTCCTTTACCCCGTACTTTTCGATTTTCCAGGCCGCCTGCAGCGTCATGAGGCGCGCCGCCTGCATCTCGGCCGCACTCTCTGAAATCCAGAACTGGACGGCCTGTTTTGTCGCCAGTGTTTTCCTGTCGGGGGAAATGATGCGGGTCGCCGCACGGGAGCACATGAGATCGTAGGAACGCCGGCATATTCCCAGCCATCTCATGCAGTGGTGGATACGGCCTGGTCCCAGCCTCTCCTGGGCGATCACAAACCCGTGTCCCTCGGGCCCCAGAAGGTTTTCCCGGGGGACCCTGCACGACTGGTAGAGAATCTCGGCGTGACTGAAAAAGTCGCTGCCCGCGTGGCCCATTACCGGTATGTTCCTTGCCAGGTTGAAACCCGGGGTACCGGTGGGGACGATTATCATGCTGGCCTGCAGGTATGATGGCGCCTCCGGATTGGTAACGGCCATGACGATGGCGAATTCAGCGCCGTCGGCCGCGGTGGTATACCACTTCTGCCCGTTGATCACGTAGTCCCCGCCTTCCTTTTTGGCGGTGGTCTCGAGCATGACGGGATTCGAACCGGGCATTTCCACCTCGGTCATGGAAAAACAGCTGCGTATTTTTCCTTCAACGAGGGGACGCAGGTATTTTTCCTTCTGCACGGGGGAGCCGTATTTATGCAGGATTTCGATATTTCCCGCATCCGGCGCCTGGCAGCCGAATACATAATGACCGATGGGGGATCTTCCCAGTTCCTCGGATACCAGGGCATGCTCCATGAGATCAAGGCCCATCCCTCCGTACTCAACCGGGTGGTTCGGCGCCCACAGTTCCATCTTCTTTACCATGGCGCGTTTTTCTTCAAGTACAGGAATCATCTCGCGGAAGTCTTTATTCATGAATTCGGGCTCCAGCGGGATAAGCTCCCTGTCCACAAACTCCCGAATCATACCGGTAACGGTCTTCATCTTATCGGATATTTCAAAATCCATACGTTTCCTCCTTTACTGGCGCCTAAATATCAGCACTTTTCTGCGCAGACTCCATCTACTCCCGGGTGTCAGGCGCGGATATATCCGCTCTTTCAGCGATATGTCACCATATCCACGCCCCCCGCGATCTCCAGGTGCGAAAAATTATTAAACGACTGCAGGGTCATTCTTGCATCATTGTACATGAACCTCGTCACCGAGGTGTTGACCATCTGCCAGTTGATCCTCATGGCGGCCTCATCAGGAAGGTCAGTCACATGCTGCACCGAGGCCGCGATACTGCCGCCCGACGCCACTATGAGCACGGTTTTCCCGCGTCCGTTCTGCCTCATTACCCTTGAGAGACCGCCCGCGACCCGCGCCTTCACCTCTTTCCAGGTTTCCACCCCCTGCACGTCGTACCTGCCGCTGATCCAGCGCAGCATCACCCGTTCGAATATCTTCTGAAAAGCCCTGCGATCGGTGAAAAACCTTTCCATTTCATCCGCCATGGAGGGGTCCTCTTTGATGAGGTCACCCATCAGGGCTGATACTATCGCACGGGTATCGTATTCATTGAATTCAGGCATTAACCCGTGTGGGGGTACAGGCACTCCGCGCTCTCTCAACCGGGCGGTGATGATTTCGGCGGTTTTATGCTGGCGTTCCATGGTCCCGGAGTACAGTGCATCGAACCGGATGTTCATATTTACGAAAAAATCCGCCAGAATCCCCGACTGTTTCACGCCCAGATCCGATAGCACATCATAGTTTTCTTTCCCGAAAGAGGCCTGACCGTGCCGTGCCATGAAAAGTATACTCATCACCACCTGCCGGTATTGTTATACACCTGAGCGTAAATCTGTCAAGTAAAATACGAACGAGCGCTCGCTATATAAAAATGACTTTACACAGGAACCGCTTCCTGGTAGAATACTCACCAGGTACAAAAATCCCTGAATGATGCATAACTACGGCATCCCTTCCCAGGGATGACCCTGATACACCATAGTCTGTTGATAAAGGGGATTTCTACTGTTTCGTTACATATGAAAATACTGGTATGCGTAAAACTGGTCCCTGATGCAGAGGGGAGGATAACACCCGACAAAGAGGGAAAATGGATATCCCTCGAAGGGATTTCCTTCCGTCTGAACCGCTTTGATGAGTATGCGGTAGAGGAGGCGCTGAGGATCCGTGAGGCCTTTCCCGATTCTACGGTTGATGCCGTTACCGTCGGTGCGGAACGTGCGGCGGCGGCGGTGAGGAGAGCCCTGGAGATGGGCGCCGATAACGGTGTTCACGTCGTGACAGGGATGGACACCTATCTGCCGCCCCGTGCCGTCGCCGCATTGATCGCCTTTTACGCTAAAGAGCGTAACTACGACCTGGTATTGTGCGGTGTCATGTCAGAAGATATGATGCACGCTGCGACGGGCCCCATGCTGGCGGGGATGCTCGCCATACCCTCGATCACCTCAGTAATATCCTGTGTAATCTCCACTGATGGGAAATCCCTGGAGGTTGAAAGAGAAATCGAAGGTGGAATAAGGGAACGGTACCACCTGGTCCTGCCGGCCCTGCTTACCGTACAGAGCGGTATAAACCGCCCGCGTTATCCCTCTCTTTCCGGCATGCTGAGGGCAAAAAAACAGGAAATTACACGACTGTACGATCATAACATCCCGGGATCCTTAGCAAAAAAACCGGAAATAACAGTATATACCCCTGAAAAGACCAAAAATACTGTTTTCCTGAACGGCGACTCCAGGCAAAAAGCAGCCACGCTCGCGGGTTTTTTCTGGGACAGGTCCTTTATATAGGGAATGCCGTGAAGAGAATCATTGCCATCATTGCCGAAACGGACGATGAGAGTATAAAGCCGGCAACCCGCGAATTGATTTCACTTGCGCAATCACTGGACCTGCCGCAGCAGCTTTCGATCACCGTTATTATATCGGGAAGTTCCATCGAAAGGAAGGCGCGTGCCGTCGCCGAAATGACCGGCTGTTCCGTTATCGCAATCGATAATCCCCTCTGTAATGAATACAATCCGGAACTCTACCTTGACATTGTCACCCCGGTGACAAGAAACCTCAAGCCGGATCTGGTGATGGCGGCCCACTCATCGACCGGTTACGATCTGGCTCCGGCAGTTGCCGCACGGATGGGCGTGGACTGCATAACCGCGGTAGAGAAACTGCGGGTTGAAAAAGAAACCCTTACGGCAACACGATCGGTTTTCAACGGGAAGCTGTGTATGGATGTAGTGGTCGAAAAGGGAAGCATCATCACCGTTCAGCCGGGTTCTCACAGGATCACCGAACGCGAATGTGCAGAAGCTGGAACGGTCACCCTCATTCACAACCATGAACAGCCCGCCAACATTTTCTCGCGCGGAAAAACTGCTTCGGCGGACAGCGACAACGATATTACCGCTGCCGATATTATTATAGCCGCGGGAAAAGGTATAGGGAAAAAGGAAAACCTGGAGTTAATCCGCCGGTTCGCTGCTATCTTTTCCCGATCGGCCGTCGGCGCGTCGCGCAGCATATGCGATCTGGGATGGATGGAATACCGCAATCAGATCGGAATGACCGGTAAAACCGTAACGCCGAAACTTTACATTGCATGCGGGATCTCGGGATCCCCGCAGCATATTGCCGGCATGAAAAACTCCGGCGTTATCGTGGCGATCAACACCGATCCTGATGCCGCGATTTTCACTGTAGCCGATTACGGCATCGTTGAAGATATTACATTATTCATTCCGCTGGTAATGGATGAAGTGAAAAAATAATTCTCAGAAAAATCTCGATTATGTCACATAATTTGTTGACTTATTTTTTTAAAAATGATTTTCTTGAACTATAATAATACAATTCAGTGCAACAGGAGGTCAGATGCCTGTCAACTGTGCCCCAGAGGATCTGCCGGTACTGCATCTGTACAATCTCGATTCGGATTGGGACTATTGTGATCTTGAAGGGGCGCTTAAGTCCAATGGGGCTATTACCACTGCGTTGCAGAACGCCGGGCATCCGGTAATACAGGCGGCCCTTTCATGCAACGATCTTGGTTCTCTCCTGTCCTGCCATTCTCCTGAAGATCTGATTGTTTTCAACCAGTGTGAAGGCATTCCCGGAATTCCTCACAGCGAGCATGAAGTTGCCAGGATAATCGAATCAATGGGATTCATCTATACCGGATCCACCTCTGACGTTCTTCTGTTAAGTGAAAACAAGGTAAAGACCAAAGCGATACTTTCCTCCCTCGGGATCCCGACTCCAGAGTGGCGGGTATATAATGAACCTGATGCAGGCGACTGGAATATATTCCCCGCCATAGTAAAAACGGCGAGAGAGCATTGCAGCATCGGGCTGAGTCCCGAATCGGTGGTGTTGAATTGTCATGAGCTGGAATCCAGGATAGAATACGTTCTGGAAAACTACCAGCAGCCCGCTCTGGTTGAGGATTTTATTGATGGCAGGGAATTCCATGTTCCCCTGTGGGGAAACGGAACGGTACACCTGCTGCCGGTGGTGGAGATGGATTTCTCCGCTTTTCATGACGTACACGACCGGTTGTGCACCTATGATTCAAAATTCGAACCCAGGTCACGGCATTATAATGTAATTGAGAGCCTTATTCCCGCCCCCCTGAGCGAAGATGAACTGGAAATCCTTGAGCGTGTCTGTCTGGAAGCTTATCGCGCCATCGGCTGCCGCGATTACGCCCGGATAGATGTACGGAAGAGAGAGGGTCAGTTATATATACTTGACGTCAATCCCAATGCGGATTTAAGCATAGACGCCAGTGTCGCCTGTTCCGTTGAACATTCGGGCGTTTCATACCCGAAGATGATGAACTACCTGGTCAGGCTGGCGGCAAACCGTCATCCCCTGTTCCGAATCCGTGAGGCTTTGTCTCTGTAACAGTTTATCCTGCGTTATCCCCGGGATCTACCCTGTACGCCTTTATCCTCAGCGACCAAAGACGCATACAAAAACCGGGGTTTCCTTTCGGCCTGAAAGGCCCAGAACCCCTGCGAGTCTGCCGGGATCGAAACCGCCTACGGGGACGGTCTTCAACCCCAGCGCTGCCGCCATGAGGAAACCGTTCTGGGTTGCCGCACCGGCTTCGAAGATTCCCCACTGACGACCGTTTTCTCCCATTCTGGAGGTGAGGCGGTCCCAGACGCAGGTTATGACTACCCTCAACTGGGCCGTTTTCACCGACCGCTGCCCCATACAGGCTGCCGAGAGTTCATCGCTCAGATCCCCCTCTTTAACGGGTCTCAGCGCAAAGGCGGCGATATCCATTTTATAAAGCCCGTTATCGAGCCCCTTGACATTCCGTGCGGCGACGAAAATCTCCAGGGGGTAGACGGCGCGGGCCGAGGGGACCGATCTTTTGTTATCATGGGTCAGTCCCTGCATGGCATAGAGTATGTGCGCGGTTTCCTGCAGTGTGACATACTTTTTTTCTTCGAAACTCCTCGTCGTCCTTCTGAGGTTGATCGCATCGATCAGCGTCATGGACGTTCCCTTCGGGGAAGGCAGGCGTATCGTTTTCCCCGCGGCCGTAAGATTTGGTCCCTCCAAGGGAATACCACCGATGGCGATTATCCACACAGCAAGCAAAGGAATAAATAATACTCTTTTATGTTTTGTCATATGCAAGCTCCCGGTCGTTTTTTACACTACACGAAGCATAAACCGTATACAGGGAATAACAAGCATAATGCGTCTTTAAAAATACAGTTTCCCCTGCTTCAAATTCACTTCATCGGCGGACAGCTTCTCCATCGCCAGTTTGGACTCCCATGAAGCGCTCATGTCGTTGATACGCAGCGCATTTTCCGGACACACCGCCACACACCTGAGACAGGCGATACAGAGATCATGGGCCGCCTCTCCGCGTACGGCATCCATCGCCCCTGAAGGACACAATTCGCCGCATTTCATGCAGAGGCTGCATTCCCCTCCTCCCCGTGTGGGAACCTGTGTGAGCACCAGAAAACGGAATTGTTCAATTTTATCAAGATAGTCTTCCGTTTCGGCGGTAATTGGAAATTCATCGGGAACGACGGTATCCCCGGCCGCGAATCTTTTTATAGTACGAAGGGCGTAGTCACCGGCGAGGGTCAAATCGCCCGAATCAGGACGGCCCGGCGCGGCTTTCCACCCTGCCAGGTTGAAAGTATGGAACCCGGGAAACTCAGCGGATGAAACCACAATGAAACCGCGTTCCTCAAGCTGTTTCCTGGTACACCAGTGACAGGGATGGACGGTAAACCCTCCATAGGTAAAAAAGGTTGCGCATCGCTTCCCTTTACCGTCCAGAGTGGCAAGCCATTCACGGACGATTCTGGGCGCACGGTGCGAATGAACCGGGAAACCGAAAAAAATACCATCATAGCGTGACGTATCGATCCCGACAGTACGTGCCGATGGTACCGTGATGTCCCGCATTTCCACCTCTACACCCTCGCGGACCAGTGCGTCTTTGACCGCGTGAGCAATTTTTTCCGTGTTGCCGGTTGCTGAAAAATACACAATCAGAATATTCATCCTTAACCTCTGTTTTAATCTGTGATCACACGATCATGTGATATAACTTTATCAACGGCATATCCCGGGATACGCCGGAGGGATCGAATTCTTTAAAAGCCCATGACCGACCGTCCTGGTTTCATACCGCCAGGAACGCGAATCCCCGCACATGATAATGTATAATGGATGCCAGAGAGTCTTTCATCCGCTTTTCGCTTTGACCGTGGCGCAGGATTTCCATTATACCCTCAAGGAGGTTTGTGGCGATTATATGCATAACGAAATGTCCGCCTCCGGCGCCGGAACGTGATTTCGAATGTCCGACACCCGATGCGCCGACGAAATGCTCCTCAAGCATGCCGATGACCTTCTCTCTTAAATTCTCATATCGGGTACCACCGGATTTATCAAAAAGCAGTATCATTCCCCTTCGATTCTCTATAAGAAAGACACCAAGTTCCTCCAGCAGCAGTTGCGCAAAAACGGAGACAAATTCATTATTTTTAAAATCAGGCTCCGGTTCTCTTTTCATGAAATCGTTCATGAATGAATTGAATTTTCCGAACGCCGGATCCGCCAGTGCGTTAAAGAGATCTTCCTTGCCCCGGAAATAATTGTAAAGATTGCTGACACGTATGAGCGACCGGTCCGCGATTGAGCGCATGGATGCTCCGGGGAACCCCTTTTCCATGAACTCTTCCATGGCCGCGGAGAGGATTCTCCTCCTTATTTCATCTTTCAGTATCTGCATAAAAGAACAATTGTTCTTTTTTGATCCATTCAAATCACATTCATGGAAAGTGCAACCATTTTTCCCTGAAACTGATAAAACATTTCCCTTCATGTAATGTGGTTGAAATATCAAACCGTACCATGGAAAATAGAACCAGTTCATATACTCTGAAACGGTGACCGTTGCGATGTTAGAAGAAGCCATATCACTCCTTTCTGAATATCTCGCGATCAATACTTCCAATCCTCCGGGTGATGAAAGAGGAGCAGCCGGTTTTTTCGCGAAACTGTTCGAACGCGAGGGAATTTCGTACAGGATCTATGAACCCGAACACGGGAGGAGCTCAATAAGGGCGGTGCTTCCGGGCAGCGGCGAATCTGAACCGCTGATTCTGCTCCATCATATGGATGTCGTTCCCGCCTCCCCGGAAAAATGGGGTTTTGATCCCTTCGGCGGCGCCGTTATCGACGGCCATATCTGCGGCAGGGGCGCCCTGGACACGAAATCCCTGGGAATCATGGAATTGATGGCGCTGCTTTCACTTAAACGCAGTAAAATCAAACTCAAAAGGGACCTTGTGTTCCTGGCCACAGCCGATGAGGAGGCCGACGGCAATAAGGGCATGAAATGGCTTATGCGGAACCATCCCGATGATTTCAGAGCGGGACTGGTCATCAATGAAGGAGGGTGCGGCTACACCGACCTGCTGCCCGCAAAACCGGTCATCATGATTTCAACGGCCGAAAAAGGGGTGTGCTGGCTCAGGCTAACGGCGTCCGGCAAACCCGGTCACGGCTCCATGCCCGGACCCGACGACGCCCCTCAACGGCTGATACGGGCGCTCCATCGTCTTGCGGAGTGGGACATCCCGTACGTTATCACTCCGGTTGCTGCTGAGTTCTTCAGAAACCTGTCGCAGGGACTCGATATACTCGCACCATACCGGGAGAGCCGGAATACAGAGATCCTTACCGCACTGCTGGAAAGCTCGGGACTCAGCCGCGACCCGATGGTTAACGCCATGACACGCAACACCCTGAGCCCCAATGTGCTTCGCGCGGGTGAGAAAACCAACGTTATCCCGGGCGTAGCATCGGCAGAACTTGATGTCAGGCTGCTCCCAGGCCAGGAAGTGGAGCCTTTCATGGCCATGCTCGCGTCCCGTATATCCGATGAGCGCATTATAGTTGAGAGGATTACCGCTAATTCAGGCAACGAGTCGTCCTGGGAAACGGAGGAGTACACCGTGATTAAAAACATCTTTACCCGGCGTTTCTCCGACGCGATCATCACCCCCTCTCTCCTTACCGGAGGTTCCGACTCCCAGTATTTCAGGGAACGGGGGATCACTGCCTACGGGGTCTTTCCCGTAATGATCACCGTGGATGACAACAGCCGTATCCACGGGATCGATGAAAAAATTTCATTAAAAAACATGACCATGGGGACGGAAATCATGAGGGAAATTGTTACTTCATTGTGTGTGGACTGATACAGCCACACCGGAGTGAATGTTCCGCCCATTATCTCGAAACGGAGAATATTCTTATGAAACCGTATCACAGGAATTATCGAATTATAATAACGGGCGTCATAACCGCGGTGCTCCTGACAGCAGGGCATTCCCAGTGCGCGCCGAACGATAAAGGGGTGAAAACCGTGAAAACCGGTAACATGAATGACCCGAGCCGTTTTGAGATTATATCGCACCTGTGGCTCAGCAAAACCTTTCTGCGCCCCTTTTACAGGAGCTACGTTAGGTCCATGAATCTCAGCGGCGACGAAATGGTGCTGGATTTCGGATCAGGTTCCGCATCTCTGGCGGTGCATATTGCGGAGAAACTCTCCAGGGGCGGAAGAGTGACCTGCCTGGATATATCAGAAAAATGGCTTGATTCGGCCAGGAAACGCCTGAAAAGCCGTCGCAACGCCGATTTCCTGCTCGGGGATATTACCGCCATGGACATTCCCGATGGTTCCTATGACATCGTGGTAATACATTTCGTGCTCCACGACATCCCGGGGGAACTCCGTTCCGGTATTCTCCAGAAGATCGCCCGTATATTGAAAAACGGCGGAAAACTCTACATTCGTGAACCCGTCAGGGAAAGCCACGGCATGCCGGCCATTGAGATTAAACGCCTTATGTCAGGCGCATCCCTGAAAGAAGTAAAAGGAGAATTCCAGAAAAAATTCTATACCGGACCAATGTTTTCCGCTGTATACACGAAATAGGGTTTATATTCCCACCCGCGGGGCGGCATATCCCTCACCCCGCCTGCTTTTTCCCTTAAATAATCCAGGAATCCTATCGATAGTATGTACAGGGCCGGTTTCCGGCTGTATTGTAGTCATTCCATAAACCGTCCCTGAAATGTCACCCCAGCGTCAGAGGATATACTTATGAAAAAAATATACCGGATCTGTGCCCTTCTAGTCTGTTTGATACTGGGAAGCAATCTCTACGGTTTCATCAACCAGCGACAGGCATGGTGGGAGAACAGGCTCAAATCCCTGAAGAACGAAATTATATCTCTTCGGAAAAACCTTTCCACGGACCCCGCCATCCTCAACCTGGTTGAAAACGATATCTCACGGGCAGAGCAGATGATCGCTTTCTTCAACAGTGACGGCAAAGCACCGTCATCAGTTATCGGGGATAACGAACCGGTGTCTCCTGATGAGCTGAAAACCCGTTGCCGGCAGATTACCGACGCGGTCTTTTCACTTTATCTTCTCGATTATCTGACCTCATCAACCGGGGAGCGTGAAAACTACCGGCAGACCCGGTCCGCAATGGAAAAAATCCTCGGCGGCCTTTTAAAAAAGGAGCTGGGACAAGGCGATGATATACTGACGGGAACCATTATCAACGAAGATATTTCAAAAGTGCAGATGCAATACATCACCATGGAATCCTTCGTATATTCAATCATGAGAAACCGCCATGACCTCCTTACTCAGATACGGACAACGGTTGAAAACGATATTATTGAAACCCATGAAATCAGCGGGCTGAAACCTATGAAATCCAGGCTTGCGGTACTCATCACTGAGAAGGCGATCGCCCGATGCAACGCTATGGACCCGAGGAAAACCATGACTATTACCACCGACGATGTTTCCCGTTCACGCTCATGGATCGATATATCCGGCCGGTTGAGTGCAAACCTGCGCCGCTTTCGACAGGTCTGCGACATGGTGGACGCCAACCGGGCACTGTCTCCCTCTCAGATTCGTTATTACTATAAAAGACCCGACGAGTTGGATGATGCGATCTTTAAGGATTCTGTACTGCGTTATTTTGACCGAAGAAGCATCGGCCAGACCTCCTTTGACCGTTCACGGCCCGAAGGCGACCGGTATACCATGAACATCCCCCGAAACCCCGACGGCATCGCGATGTTCGGCGAAATGGATGAACTGAGAAAAAGCATCATACCCGTCATCACCGGCAGGGAGGACGGCGGTTTTTTCGAAAAAACACGGGCCCGTTTCAATGAGATCCTTGCCAGGCATTTGCATGAAACCATGGAAGGTTTCTCCCGGGAGGAGGAGACCGTACGGGCACTCAAGGAGAAAAATCCCGCATCGGTAATTCTCAACGAAGACCAGTTTCTAAAGGCCAGGGCGATTTTTAACGGGCGTGCGGATCTGGCTAGGGGATACGCGGACAAATCCCTGCAATTCATTAAAAGAATTTCCGAGGCCCGAAGCAGGAATGCCGATGCCGTTGTCGCTTCATACGAAAAACGGCTCCAGATGCAGGCGGACTTTATTTCACTGGCGGTTACCCTGGTTGAAAACGCGGCGGCTGTCGCGCCGCTGGAAAACACGAGTCTGCACAAAAGCTACGCCCTCTCGCTCAGAAGGACCGGGAACATATTCAGATCCCTGGGCTACAACATAGGCGTTGAAAAAGAAATCATCCCTTTCATGGAACGGCGCCACCATCAGGAGATCAGGGATAAAAGGGACAATTTCACCGCGCGGATGAAGCAGGCAAAAAATGAAATATCCCGATTCCACGCGGTATATCTTAAAAACAGGAATAAATACACCCATCGCAAGAACACAGAGGAAAAAAGCCTGCTGATCAGTATCGCGAATATGGAGATCGACCTGATAGCCGCGGCCGTGAAGGAATACACGGCGGTCTATGACCGTTGCACGTACAGCGACAGGGTGTTCAAGGAATACGGCGTTATATTCAGGCAATTACAGGATGAGTTGAACAGCGCAACACTGTCGATGAAACTGGAACGTGTCCTGAGCGCTCGATCGCTGTTCCCGTTACTTGAGAACTTCAGTCCCGGCAGGATGCAGGTTGAAGCTTCGGCCAGGACTTATCTGAAAAGGTCCATCGCCACCGACCTGGCCCGTCTCGTAACGCTGGTGAACTTTTACCGGCAGCGCGGTATCGATATCAGCGGCGCACCGGATAATGAATACCTGGAAGCTGTGAGGAAAAAGATATCCTCCAATCCGGTAGTTTCCATAGCCACATGGGGCATGACCGATTCCAACTTCCGCGATATCGACCGCAACGTCGTGAAGCTGCTCTTCCACCGGAAGAACCGCATCGCATGGAACAACCGGAATCAAGACGCCGCGGCTAAAAACGGAAACTCAGAGGCCCGCATCAACCTCTACGGCGGCCAGGCGGTATTCAGCATACCCCCGGGTTGGAATAAAAAGGCCGGAACACCGCGACATGCCGCCCTTGAAAGCCAGGACCGTGACGCATCCATAATCATCCGGGGAGACAACCCCGGTGGGAAGAACCCGCAGGAACAGTGCCTGATGCTGGTGCAAGACAGCAACGGAACGGTGATAAAGCAGCGGTGGGGTAAAAAGGGCACACAGGATTATTTCTGGGCGCTCTGCAGACTTCCGCACAAGAGGGTGATGGAGGTATATATCATTCGAAACGGGAAGTATTCAGTGGCCGTCTCGGGCAGCACGGACAGCGACAAATACCGTTATTTCAAGCCCAAACTCGATATGGTGTTCAATTCCCTGGTTTTCACAGACGTCGAAAAGGACGACGGCAGGCACCTTTCCCGCAAAGAGTGAACCGATCAGTCTTTCGCTGAAGACTCACGCGCACAGGGTTCAGCGCCGAGCAGGGCGCCCCAGTCGCCCGTGATGGTTTCGTAACGCAGGCCGCGCTCAAGTTCCGCCAGGTATTCGTCGCGCGGAACATACCGTGCTCCCAGGGTTTCCAGGTGTTCCGTATGCACCTGACAGTCCACAAACAGGAATCCCCGTTTCTCGAGCATGCGGACCAGCACAATGAGGGCCGCCTTCGAGGCGTTGCTCACGGTAAAATACATCGATTCCCCGAAAAAGCATTTTCCCAGCGAAACCCCGTAAAGCCCTCCCACAAGACGGCCGCCCTGATACGCCTCCACCGAATGTGCATACCCAAGCCGGTGGAGCATACAGTACGCGTCGACCATTTCATCGGTTATCCAGGTATTGTTGCGGCGCGCTTCAGAACCGCGGCAACCTTCCACCACCTCTCGAAAATTTTTGTCCAAGGTGATCTCGAATACCTTTCTCGAAAGGGTCTGCCGCATGGTTCGTGAAACCTTCAGTTCTTTCGGATAGAGCACGAACCGAGGGTCAGGGGACCACCAGATAACGGGGTCGCCCTCTGAATACCAGGGGAAAATACCGTTCCGGTAGGCTTCGATAAGCCGCCGGGGGGAAAGGTCTCCTCCCACCGCCAGGACACCGCTGTCCTCGGCGAGACGTGCGGGAGGAAAGATGATTTCATCATCGAGTCTGAAAATCGGCATGTTCAGTTGCGGCGCACCACACGGATCACCACGTCGTCGTTTTCTATGTCCGCCAGGGCCTCCCCTCCTTCACGCAACTCGCCGAACAGGACCGCGTCCACGAAGAACTTCTTCACCTTGTCCTGGATGAGGCGCGATACTTCACGGGCGCCGAATTCGGGGGAGAACCCCTTACGGCTGAGCCACCCGTAGCACCGGTCGCTGACCACCAGTGACACGTTCTTTTCCCTGAGCTGTTCCTGGAATTCCCGTATACCCTTCATCACTATCTGCACCATGATCTCATGGCTCAGCCCGTTGAAGGTGACGATGCTGTCGAGCCTGTTACGGAATTCCGGCGAGAAGATACGGTCCACCGCCGTCGATATAGCGTCCAGGTTCATCCCGGGCTCTTCAAACCCGATACGCTGTTTGCCCATCTCACGGGCGCCCGCGTTCGAGGTCATGATGATGATAACGTTTCTGAAATCCGCTTTCTTCCCCGTATTGTCGGTAAGGGTCGCATAGTCCATGATCTGCAGCAGCGTGTTGAAAATGTCCTGGTGCGCCTTCTCGATCTCGTCCAAAAGGAGCACGGCGTAGGGATTCTTGCGCAGCGCTTCGGTGAGGAGCCCCCCTTCCTCGTAACCCACATAGCCCGGCGGCGCTCCAATGAGCCGCGCGACGGTGTGCTTTTCCTGGTACTCACTCATGTCGAAGCGGTGCAGGCTGACCCCCAGCACCAGCGCGAGCTGGCGCGCAAGTTCGGTCTTGCCCACCCCTGTGGGACCCACGAAGAGAAACGAGGCGATCGGCTTGTCCGGCTCGCGGAACCCGGCGCGCGACCGTTTTATTGCTTCCACCACCTGGTCCACGGCCTGGTCCTGGCCGTAGATCTGGTCCTTGAGACGGGCTTCCATATCCTTGAGCTTCTCGACCTCGGAGGACGAGACGCTCTTTTCAGGGATCTTGGCCATGCGGGCGACCACCCGTTCTATGTCGGCGGTGGTTATTTCCATGACCGTCTCATCGGTGCTGTTCATGCGGGCCAGCGCGCCGGCCTCGTCGATTACATCGATGGCCTTGTCGGGAAGGTGCCGGTCGTTGATGTATTTAGCCGAGAGCTCCGCCGCCGCCTTTAACGCTTCATCAGTATAGCTGATGTTGTGATATTCCTCGTATTTACCGCGGAGGCCGAGGAGTATACGGTGGGTATCGTCCACTGAGGGCTCGGGAACCTCGATCTTCTGAAAACGCCGCGACAGCGCCCCATCCTTGTCGAAATATTTCCTGTATTCATCATACGTAGTAGAACCGATGCAACGCAGTTTTCCCGTCGCCAGCGCCGGTTTGAGGATATTGGAGGCGTCCATGGATCCGCCTGAGACCGCACCCGCCCCCACGATGGTGTGTATTTCATCAATGAATAGGATTACGTTTTCCCTGCTCTGGAGCTCGGTAATCACCTTTTTCATGCGTTCCTCGAAATCCCCGCGATAGCGGGTGCCCGCGAGCAGAGCTCCCATATCCAGCGAATAGATGCGGTACCCCTGAAGCCGCCGTGGGACCCTGCCGTCGGCGATAAGCTGGGCCAGCCCCTCGGTAATGGCGGTCTTCCCGACACCGGGATCGCCTACATGGACGGGGTTGTTTTTGAACCTGCGACAGAGTACCTGTACCGTCCTTTCCAGAATATCCTCGCGCCCGATGAGTGGTTCCATTTCCCCGCTGCGGGCCCTTTCGGTGAGTTCAACCGTAAATGCTTTTAACACTTTACTCTTTTCATCCTTTGCGTCCGCAGGGGCCTCTTCGTCGTCCTCGACACCGCCTGCCGCCGGACTCTTTCCGGGAATCACGGGCACACCGTGGGAGATGTAGCTCAGCAAATCCAGGCGCGTGATCCCCTCCTGCTCCAGGAAAAAGGCCGCGAAGGAATCCTTTTCATCGAAGATCGAAACCAGCACATCCCCCAATTCAAGCACCTCCTTCTGGGCGGTATTGGTATGCCATATGGCCCTTTCCATGATGCTCTGGAAGCCCAGGGACTGCGCGGGCTCCTCCCCTTCGGTCGCTGACATGTGTTCCCTGAAATGCTGCTCCAGGCTCCTCTTGAGCTTCTCCACGTCGCCTCCGCAATTCTGTATGATGTCTTTTCCCTCATGAAAGAAAAGGGAGGCATACAGTACGTGTTCGGGCGTGAGGTACTCGTGATGCCGGGTCTTGGCCTCGTTGAATGCTGCCATGATGATTTGATTCAGGTCTTCGCTTATATGCATCTGCGGTTTTCTCCCTTGTTAAACCTCTTCCATACTGCATCTGAGGGGGAATTCCCTCTGTTTGGCCATCATGTGCACCTGGCCGACCTTCGTGGCGGCGATATCGTAGGTATATACCCCGCATACGCCGAGTCCCTTTTTATGGACATCCAGCATTATCATAGTGGCCTCTGCCGCGGGTTTATGGAACACCTTCACCAGCACCTCCACCACGAAGTCCATGGTGGTATAATGATCGTTATGTATAATGACCCGGTACATTTTCGGCTCATCGACTTCAACCTTCCGTTCGAGTTTAACATTGCCGTCGAATACCGTATCGGCCGTGCGCTCATTTGACATTGCGACCCGTACCCCTTTTGCTCCGAATCGGACTCTTTCCCGTTTTTTCAGTGCAGCCGTGTTGTACATCACCCGGCAGACGTCGGTGATACTAATATACTGATGCCTGACAATCCCGAAACAATTAATTATATACGCGCTGCCCATTTTTTTTCTGTCCACGAGTAGACTTCACTGGAGGAAAAATGTCCTTTATATTCCATCCGCCCGCAGCCCGGAACATAATACCCCAGGTAATAGTATTCCAGGCCCATATCGCGGGCCAGCTCTATCTCTTTTAAAATACTGAAAATTCCGGGGCTCCTTGAGGCGTACTCCATGCGATAGATAAAGTATACCGTGCTCAGGGCCTCGTTGGTACGGTCCAGATATCCCACACCGGCCAGCCCGCCGTCCAGATAGAATTCAGACTGCAGGCCCGGGCATGACTGCTGGTAAAAATTGAACATGAAATCCTCCGGAGTGACCTCCATCCCGAACCTTTCCACTGAATGCTCACGATAAATTTCAAATATCTCCTTTGACTGCTGCAGCGGTCCGAAGCGAACCTCCAGGTCACTGTTCTTTTTCAAGATTCGTCGCTGGCTTTTACCGGGGGTAAACCCGGTAATTCTGACCCGCAGCGGGATGCAGGTACGACAGTCACGGCACGCCGGTTTGAAAAAATAAAACCCGAACTTTCTCCACCCCCGGCTCAGCAGGTCATTGAGCTCGGTCTCAGCCAGATTCATGGCGAAAAAAAATTCATTGCGCATCATCCTGTCCGGCAGATATGAGCACGGCACCTCCTCGCTCAGGGAGTTTTCCTGAATCAGGAGCATTTTACCGATTCCCACCCGTTGTATACATAAAAGCGGTCTCCCGTTACCCTTCCTATCATTATTATATTATTTATATGGGCTGTTTCAATGCTTCGCGATGTAGGGGCCGCCCTGGAGACCACCAGCGCCGCACCTGCCGCTGCAAGTTTCTCTATTATTTCATGTGCCAGTCTTCCCGTGGAAAGCACCATGACATTTTTCAGGTCGACGCGGTGGTAAAGAGCGTATCCCAGAACCTTGTCAATGGCGTTATGCCGCCCTATCTCATCGAAAAACGCGATCCTGCCGCCATCTAAAGTATAAAGGGCGGCGCCATGGACCCCGTGGGTGCGCCGGTGCAGCTCCGACAGCCCCAGAAATTCCTTCATGGAACTCAATACCGTTTCTGCCGCAACACTCATGACCTTAGTATTTGCGCGCATTTCTTTCTTTGCTGAATAGAAGGGGGACTGGTCTAAACCGGAAGCGGTGGTTCCCACATGCACGGGCAGATTTTCCCGGAAGGGCTGCGTTCGTGTCCACACGTGGACCGAAAGTTTTTCCTGATCAACCTCTGTTTTAATAACATCATCGGGAGAAGAGAGCACACCCTGCGCAGCCAGATGACCTGCAACAAGAAACTCGATGTCCGATCCGGAACAGGCGAAGATCCCCCACTGCACGCCGTTCAGATAGAGGGTCAGCGGATACTCGGCGCTCACCTCCAGATTCACGGCACGAAGCGTGCCGTTGGTGTATTCATGGGCCTGTACCGATTTCATCTGCCGCAGCGCCATATTGCCTCCATGCAATCAGGATGGTCGGTCACATTCATAAATTACATCTGAAAGTTTGTCCAGTTCCCGCACCTCTTCCGGGGCAAGCGTGCAATCCGCACCTCCCAGGTTATCCTTGACCTGTTCAGGACTGCGCGCCCCGACAATGGTACCGGCGACCCCCTCCTTCCCCAGCAACCACGCGATGGCGATGTGGCCCGGCCGCACCCCTTTCTCATCAGCCATGGCCCGCAGGCGGTCCACCAGTGCGTTGACGCGGGGCCAGTATTTTTCCTGAAAGAACGGATAGAAGAACGAACGGGCATCGCTTTTCTTGAACCTGGGCGGCGCAGTGTACTTACCGGTCAGCATGCCGGCACCCAGGGAACCATAGGTGAGCATCGCGACGCCGTGACTCAGGCAGAAAGGCTGTATCTCTTCCTCGACCTTCCGGTCCAGAAGGGAATAGGGGGGTTGCAGGGTAAGCACCGGAGCGAAGGCAAACGCGTCCCGAAGATCATCGGCAGTGAAGTTCGATACGCCGATATACCTGATCTTTCCCCCGGACTGAAAACGCAGCAGGGCTTCCATGGTATACTCCATCGGGGTATCGGGATCGGGCCAGTGGGGCTGGTAGAGATCGATGCAGTCGGTGTTCAGGCGCCGCAGGGAATTTTCCAGTTCCCGCTCCAGAAAGGGCGGCGTGAGGTCGCGGCGAAACCCGTTGTTGATGTCGAGCCCGCACTTGGTCGCGATGACCACTTTCTCCCTTCTGCCTTTGATCGCTTTCCCTATCAGTTCCTCGGCACGGCCGCTCCCATAGGCGGGCGCGGTATCTACCATGGTGACGCCTACGTCGAACGCGGTTTCCAGCGCCCTTAAGGCTTCGGCTTCATCATAGGGCCCCCAGTTGCTGCCGCCGATGGCCCATGTTCCCAGAATTATTCTGGATATGGTGAGTTCGCTGTGTGGAATTGTTGTGTAGCGCATAATGGTTAACCTGATCTATTGGCTGCTGATTTTTAAATTTAGGGATATTTTGCATTCAAGAATAATTTAGTACACCAAAAAACCGATTGTTCTCAGAGTAGGAGGGGATCCAGTTAAGTGGTGTATAATTCTTTATATCTGTCTTGAAACAATGATCAACTTTTTTATAGTGGATTTATTATGCTTAAAGCTGCGGTCTCGATAGGGAACTCGGGCGATTGATCGGCGCCATGATGTCACTACATAATGAAGGTCCGTAATTCAAAAAGGATCATCTGCGGTCATCTTCATCACATATGCGGCACTCCGCTTTACGCCAGCACCACCAGGGCGTCCACCGCCACCGGCATCGACCCGCTGATAATGATAGGATTGATGTCGATCTCGGCCACTTCGGGATGCAGCAGGGCAACCGCCCCGAGTCCGATCAGCACCGACGCCAGCGATTCCCGGTCGGCCGGAGGCATGTTTCTGAACCCACCCAGGATCTTTGCGGAACGGATCTCTTCCATCATCTCAAGGGCGTCGTTTTCAGAGAGGGGCGGCACCCTGAAGGCGATGTCTTTAAGAGCTTCGGTATAAACGCCACCCAGGCCAAAGAGCACGCTGGGGCCGAAAACCGGGTGCCGCGTCATACCGGCCATGAATTCACGGGTCCCCTCCACCATGCGGTAGGCCAGCACCGGAACCTCCCGGCCCGCCGCCTCGCGAATCGCGTCGTACGCCCGCACCGCCTCGTCGGCGCTGCCGATATTGAGACGCACCAGCCCGCGTTCGGTCTTGTGGAGTATGCCCGGATCGCATACTTTCATTACCAGCGGATATCCCAGCTCCGCCGCGGCCGCCGCGGCTCCCTCTCGGGAACCAAGGACTTTTTCAGACGTCACGGGGATGCCATAACACGAAAGCAGTTGCTTCGCCTCATGTTCGTCCAGGGTCTTTCTTCCGCCGCTGCGCACCTCATTCAGCATATTAACCGCCTTCTGAGACCGTGGGGGCAGTTTCGGCGGCACCCTGAGGCCCCTGCGGCGGACCTCCAGGTGCCGCAGCAGGGTGACCATGCACCGTGCGGCTTTCTCGGGCGAGTCGCACACCGGTATGTTATGGTCCTGGTAGGCGACGGTCATATCATCATCCCGGTCGAAGAAGGAAGAGACAAACATGGGTATTCCGTACTCGAAGGGCAGGGTGAAAGTCTTTTCAGATATGTTTCCCATCAGTTCCAGGATGGACTCCAGGGGCGTATGGTTGATCATTTCCTCTATATGCGGGTACTTTGCGCCCATGAACCCCGAACGCATGGCCCCGTGGACCAGCACCGCGTCCACCTCCCCGCTTTGCATCACCATTTCGGGCACCTGGTGTGTCAACGCAGTCTGGTCGGTGGAAAAGGTGAAATCAACTGGATTGCCGCAGGGTGCATGGGGAGGCATATAAGGCCGTATCATTTCCTGCAGTTTTTCAGAAAACCCGGGCATTGAGAACCCTCCCCTGGCGCATTCGTTGGCCATGGCGGTACCGGGCCCCCCGGAGTTGGTAATGACTGCTATGCGGTTACCCTTCAGCGGAGGCTGGGTCGCCAGCGCCCAGCCGTGCAGATAAAGGTCCTCCACCGAATGCACCCGTATCACCCCGGCCTGCCGAAAAAGCCCCTCGTAAAGATGATCAGGCGCCGCCATGGCGCCGGTATGACTCTGGCCTGCCCGTGCGCCGGCCTCGCTGCCGCCGACATACTGGGCCACCACAGGCTTCCGGGAGGTGATCCTCGAGGCCACGTCCAGAAACCGGGGCACGTCCCGAATCCCTTCGATATACAGCGCGATGGCTTTCGTTTCTTCGTCCTCACCCAAGTATTCCAGCGCGTCGATGATGCTTATGTCGGCCTCATTTCCCACGCTGATAGCCTTGCTGAACCGTATACCCCTTTTGGCCAGGTAGGGAAGGGTCTGGGTCACGTAGGTGCCGCTCTGGGAAGCGAATCCCAGTATCCCGTTTCGAAAATTAAGAGGGGCCACGGTGGTGTTCAGAGGGAGTGCGGAGTTGAGTATCCCCATACAGTTGGGTCCCACAAAACGCATACCGTAACGGGCGGCGATTTCATTGAGCCTGCCCTCATCCCTGATGCCATCTTCCCCTGCTTCCTTGAAACCGGCGGTGATGACAATGGCGCGCCGCGTTCCTTTTCTGCCGAATTCCTCGAGAAGGAAGGGCACCTGGTCTGAAGGCACCACCAGGAAAGCGAGATCCGGCGCTTCGGGAAGTTCGGCGATCGATTTATACGCCCTGTGTCCCAGAACGGTTTCATCCCTGGGGTGAACCGGATATATCTTACCGGGGAAACCGTCCTGCACTATACTCAGGGCGTTCATGGTACCCATCTTCATGGGATTATTCCCGGCACCGACAGTTGCTATGGACGCAGGATTCATCAGCAGGTGCAATGGATTCTCGGACATAGTGCAAAACCTCTTACATGGGATATCGGCGGGAGCCGTTACCGGTTATTATGTATTATAATATTTAAATCATATATGTCCATTATTAAAAGAAACCGGATTATGCAAGAAAAATACGAGCGCTCGTTTTATTTTATAAACAAATCCCTTATTACCTTTCTTAACAAGAAACATCTGTTTGTGGGCGATGCCGAATAAAATACCACTGTGATTTCTTCCCGGTAGATTGCTCTATACAAACCGGTAATATCATACAGGCAACGGAAATAATGCCGGAGGGGGTACGGCCGGTATTTTATAGATACAATATGATTCTATGCACGCGTCACGTGTCACACTGCTCCCATGATGCTCTTACTGCGACCAGAGCGCATTTTATTTCATGTGATCGATGAACTCCTCCATCCATTGAACAAGAAAGGTATAGTACTGTATTCCGAAATCCAGGGTCTTTAACCGATAGGTATTGTTCTCCGTTCGTTTAAGATGTTTTTTATAATCCACCAGGTCTTCCACGCGCAGGCGGACCTCGTTCTTGTAATTCTCCAGCTGTTCCCTGCGTCTATCACGGTCCAGGTGCGTGTAGAAAAAAATCTTCAACAGGGCCTCGTCTCTTATCTTCGAAAGGGCCGGCCGTTTCCCTAACCATTTAACGAAGGCCTTTTTTCCCATCTGGGTAATGGAATAGCGGTTCTTCAGCCGGCCTCCCTCGACCGATTGGTCCATCACCACCATACCCTCCTTTTCAAGCTTCTGGAAAGCCGGGTAGATGCTGCCGGGGCTGGTGTTAAAAAAGAAATCCGTACTTTGCTCCATATGCTTCTTGATCTCATACCCGGTTTTGGGCCCGTCCATCAGAAATCCCAGCAAAATTTTATCCTGCATATATTCCTCTGTAATATACCAAATCGATATATGTTGTAAAATTCCATATCGTACTAAAAGTCAACAAATATTTGATTTTATCGGTAAAATAATAACACTTCGGCCGGGTCGGTCCTCATGAAAGAGCCGCGGCTGACCGTCATGGTTAATTTACCTTGACTCGTTGTATTCGATACTCACTATATTCATCATGGCTATACTGCCGGTTGTTTTCGGTTAAAATGAAAAGGAAATTTATTTTTACCACGATCATTGCGGCCGTGTGTGTTTCTGTTCTTTTTACCGGTTGCCGGGTACTGTTTAAAACGGCTTTTAACCCCGAAGACCCCGATCAGGCAAAGATAGCGGTACACGGCATCCGGGACCGCGTTACAATCAGAAGAGATTCTTTAGGCATCCCCTATATCGAAGCCGGCAGCGAACACGACCTCTTCTACGCGGCCGGCTACGCCACGGCGGCGGACCGGCTGTGGCAAATGACGGTCATGAAGATGGCCATACAGGGCAGGCTTTCAGAAATAGCGGGAGATGAGGCGTTATACATGGATGTTTTCGCCCGCACCCTCGATATCAAATCGCCGGTTGAACGGGCCATGAAACTCCTCGACCGGCGGTCCAGATCCGTTCTGGAATCCTTCGCAGCGGGAGTAAACGCCTGGACAGCGACACACGACCGCCTGCCGTTTGAGTTTATGATTACACGCCACCACCCGGAGCCGTGGCAGCCCCGGGACTCGCTGTATGTATTCGCCATGATGAACCTTATGATCTCCTATAACTTTCTTGAGGAACTGAATTACCTGATCCTGGCCGGCAGGCTCGGATACAGAAAGGCGGCATATCTGTTCCCCATATACCCGGACGAACCCCTGCCACTGGATGAAGCGGAAAAATTCAAACCATTCGCAGAAGGTCCCGCCCTGCTTTCACCTGCAGACCTGGAACGCCTTGAATCTTCTGTTCGCCGTCTTATTCCCCGGAACATACCCGCGTCCAATAACTGGGCGGTTTCAGGAAGGCTTACCGCACGCGGCAGGACCATACTCGCGAACGATACACACCTGGGACTCATTATTCCTTCCCCCTGGATCATAATGCACCTCAAGTGTCCTACCTACGAAGCCGCCGGTGTTACCGTCCCCGGTGCCCCGGTGATATGCCTGGGTTCAAACGGCACTATCGCCTGGGGGGTCACCATGGTGCTGGCGGACAGCCAGGATCTTTATATCGAGAGAGTTCGTACGGAACAAGGGAACCGTTCATATCTTTACCGTGGCCGGTGGCTGCCGGTGGAGGAAAGAGCCGAAACTTTCAGGATACGGGGTGAAGCGCCAGTAACCATAAAACTCGGCGCCACCCGGCACGGCGTTATTTTAAACGATGCACTGAAAAGAATCCCCCGGGGTTCTGATATTTTTGTCCAGCCCATGGCCGTTTCCCCCTCCTATGCCCTGGCAATGCGATGGGCCATCGAGGGAATGGAAGACACCATCAGGGGGTTCTACGAACTGGGAAGGTCTCGCAGCGTCGGCGAAGCCCGCAGATCCATTTCGATGATACGCAGCATCTATCTTAATTTTATCTTCGGGGACAGTACATCGATAGCCTGGCAGGTATCCGGGGCCTATCCCATGAGGATAAAAGGAAAGGGACTTTTCCCCTCACCCGGGTGGAACGGCGAATACGAGTGGGAGAGGTTCCTTCCCTTCGAGCGGCACCCATGGAAGCTCAATCCCCGCGAGGGGTTTCTCTGCACCGCCAACGAGCGGACTGTTCCCAGAGAGCACGGTGCGGTTTATTCATCATCATGGTATTCCCCCTTCAGGGCAGACCTGATACGACAACGCCTTTCACAGACGGGAAAAGCTGACACCGCGCAGATGATAAAACTGCAAACCGACCAGATCTCGCCGGCGGTTGAAAAACTTCAGTCACTCCTTTACGGAAGCGATGAATCGAAAAACATAAGAAAGATCATCGCGGCCTGGACTGATACCAAAGCGCGGAACAATGCCCTTGAAGCTCTCGCGTTCCTGGATGAAAAGAGATTCAGCGGTATCATGGACAGGGACTCCGCTCCTGCCGCCGTTATGGGTGCATTTCTCCATGAATTCACCCGAATCACTTTCATGGACGAGCTCGGCCCGGCTGACGGCATACCGTGGAAGGCTTTTGTGACCGCCAACGCCGCTTCTTATAGTGCGCCGGAAGACCATCTTTTTGTCCGTAAAGACTCTCCCTTTTTTGACGACACCTCTACCCCGCTAAAGGAAACCAGGGCGCACTGCATTGCAAGGGCCCTGGCGGCTTCCATCGAACTCTGTGTGAGGCTTATGGGCAAGGACCGGGGGAACTGGAAGTGGGGAAAGATACACACCTATCACTGGCGCCACGACATAGCAAAGAAAGTGAAATTGCTGTCGTACCTCCTTAACCGGGGTCCCTGCCCGGCAGGGGGAGGGGTACACACCTTGAACGTTTCCGGTTTTTTATGGGGAAAGGATTTCACCACTGAATGGATACCCGCCATGCGCTTCATCGCGGATTTCGGATTACAGGAACCTTTCTTTCTTATCTCCACGCCCGGACAATCGGGCGATCCGGCAAGCCCGCACTACGACGACATGATCCCTTATTTCCTGAAAGGTGACAATCACCCGTTGCCGTTCGGCAGAACCGCCGTGGATACCCAGTACCGAAACACGATCATGCTGATCCCCGCACCCTAGTGTTTCGTTACTGATCGCACCCATGGGTGGGAAAGCGCCGGCTGAACTCTCAAGAGTCCTTTAACTGTTTTTTTCTCCTGAGATTGCCGATTCCTTTGGCGCCGTATCCGAAAATGAACCCGACAACGAATATCGCATAGATGAGCAGAACCAGCGGCAATGCCGGTTTCCAGAATACCAGGTCCACTTCCACCGTCTGAGTATTATTAACTGAAAAGACAGCAAGCACAATAACCAGAACCGCAACAGCAATGGTCTTAGGCTTCAACGGGAATTCCCTCCATAGTTGCTCATATAATATACTATCGCCTGTGAAAGCCGCGATAAACTGTTCCATAATATACCTGACCGCCGGGGCGGGCAATAACATTTAATGGAGTAAGATGAGACAAAAAAGATAATGTTAATGATTAATCCGTATAACCAGGGCACAGGGTCTTTCAATGTACCCATGTAAACCGAACGAGCTAAAAATCATTGACAAACCCAGAGAATCCTATTCTGTCACTTTATCACCATCTCTACAGTAAGGCGAGTCGACCATATAATGCAATCCATCAACGGCACCACCGCGGAAAATCCTACTCACGATTCCTTTCACAGTGTGACGCACGAACAGGCGCCTCAATGCGCCAGGATGTTCATGCGGGCGTTCTTTAACGATCCGATGCTCGAGTATATGTACCCTGAAGAGGAGCTACGCCGTAAACGTGGGCATATCCCTTTCGAATTCACCATTAATATGATCATTTCTTACGGCACCTGCATTGCGACCTCACCGGCCATGGAGGGCGCATTGTTGTTCACGTTATCGGACTCTCCTTTTTTTTCGTTTCTTTCGCAGCTGCGCCATTGTATAATCAGCTACTTTTTCGCAATGGGGCTCAGCCCCGGGATCCGAGGGATTAAGTACGACAATATTACCAGGAACATGCACGGCAGACTGATGAAAAAGCGTCACCTGTACCTTTCAGCCCTGGCGGTCGATTCTCACCTCCAAAAGCGGGGTTTGTCCCGTCCGCTGATGGTTTTCCTAATCGAAAAGGCGGCGATGATGGATCTGCCGATATACCTTGAGACCACCTATCGGGGGAACATCGATTATTACCGGCAGTTCGGCTTTTCGGTGCTCGATGAACACCGTATTACCGACGACGGATTCTATGTATGGCCGATGTTGTTAAGCGCTGACCGGCATATTACGGCCGGAAGATAATAACGCCATAAGGGCTGCAGGAACTTTGCATATAGAATACCGAAAAATCCTGACCGTTCTTGCTCCCTGCGGCCTGAACTGTCTGAAGTGCATGGGGAACGTCGAAGGAGATATAAAGAAACACAGCCAGATGCTGCGCGAGCTGCTGGGAAATTTTGACGCCTACGCGGAGCGTTTTTCATCTTTCATGCCGGTTTTCAAACATTATCCCTCATTCAAAACGATGTTGGAACATTTCGGTTCAGGGACCTGTCGCGGGTGCCGTCAGGGTGATTGCAAATACCCGAACTGCGGCGTAGCGTCCTGCTATAAAGAGAAAGGCGTGGACTTCTGCTTTCAGTGTGACGACTTTCCCTGCGACCGGACCGGTTTTGACCCGGACCTGCGTGCGCGATGGATCAGTATAAACAGGCGCATGAAGGATATCGGTGTCGAAAAATACCACCATGAAACCAAAGATGTCCCGCGATACCGTTAAACCGGAAAATTCATGGACAGTGCGGAAATCAGACTCCTTTCGACCACCACTGAATTTGAAGAAGCCGTAAAGTTAATCAGGGAATCCTTTCGCACCGTGGCTGATGCGTTCGGCCTCAATGAGACCAACTGCCCGACCCACCCTTCGTTCATGACACTGGAAAGGCTCAAGATGCTGCAGCAGAAGGGCGGCCTCCTCTACGGACTGTTTGCAGCGCACAAGCAGATTGGGAACGTAGCACTGGAACCAGGCGGCGGAAAACTGTACTATCTGGAAAGACTCGCGGTATTGCCTCCATACCGGTGTTGCGGCCATGGCGGTACACTGCTGGAATTTGCCCTTCGGGAAACGAAGAGCCGCGGCGGAGAAAAAGTCTCCATAGGTGTCATCGACGCGGACACACACTTGAAGGAATGGTATACACGGCGGGGATTCAAGAAAACAGGCACCCGCCGGTTCGACCATCTGCCTTTCACCGTGTGCTTCATGGATATAGTCCTTGACTGCCGGTATCGTGCGGACCGGAACTGAACCTGTTACCTTACACAGAACTTTCTCCATACTGGCGATAAGGCCGGGTAAATCGGCAAACCGGCCGTATGGTTTTTTTAATCTTATTTATTATATTTAATTACTATCAGGAAAGCATGAAATGTACGTCATCCAGGCCATGGAAAAATCGTGTCATGAAATTGGATGACGTCGTGCATTGATGTAAACATGCAATGAACGATTTACTACTGCGACGTGAGAAAAAACCGTCGAGAAAATGATCGGCCTTTACTGCCGGGCGCATCACAGGGGCGCATTCATTCCCTGTGATGAATGCGCCGCGCTGCTGAACTATGCGCGGGAAAGGACCGCACGGTGCCGCTTCGGAGAGATGAAACCTGTCTGTTCCGAGTGCAGCGTTCATTGCTATAAACTGGAAATGCGTGAACGCATGAAAAGGGTTATGCGCTACGCAGGCCCCCGCATGATATGGCATCACCCTCTGCTCGCCCTGCGCCACCTGGTCAGAAAAAGACGTGTTGTTCACCCTGCCCGGTTCGAATGATACCGGGATGCTTAAACAGGATCCCCTCCTTTTGCCGATATACCGAAACCGGCACCGTTTTCGGAAAAACATTGGACTATTCCCCGGTCTTTCCCTATTCTGAAATAATTACCGCATTACGATCACACGGAGATTTCACACCATGAAAATATATGAAGACATTACCAAAACCGTAGGCAACACCCCGCTGGTTAGGCTTAACCGAATGGCCCATGGACTAACGGCCATGGTGGCCGTTAAACTCGAATCGTTCAACCCCGTCTCGTGCGTCAAGGAACGCATCGGTCTGGCAATGATCGAGGACGCTGAAAAGAAGGGCCTCCTGAAAAAAGGTTCGGTCATCATTGAACCCACCAGCGGCAATACCGGTATCGGCCTGGCCTTCACCGCCGCCGTAAAGGGATACCGGCTGATCCTCTCCATGCCTGAAACCATGAGCATTGAACGCCGCAAGCTCTTGAAATTCTTCGGCGCGGAACTGGTACTTACCCCCGGGGCAGAGGGGATGAAGGGCGCCATTGCCAGGGCCGAGGAACTGGCACGAACCATACCGGATGCTGTGATTATGCAGCAGTTCGAAAACCCGGCCAACCCCGAGATTCACCGTAAAACCACCGCCGAGGAGATTTGGCGCGACACCGACGGGAAGGTGGACTGCGTGGTGGCGGGTGTGGGAACCGGCGGGACCCTGACCGGCGTCGCCGAAGTCATAAAATCACGTAAAAAAGGATTTCGTGCGGTCGCGGTGGAACCCGCCGATTCCCCGGTACTGTCGGGAGGAAACCCGGGCCCTCATAAAATACAGGGCATAGGCGCGGGCTTCGTCCCAAAGGTGTTAAACCGGGATATAATCGACGAGATTCTGCGGGTGAGAAATGAAGACGCCGGCGATGCGGCACGCCGGCTCGCGCGTGAGGAAGGGATACTCGCGGGTATTTCCAGCGGCGCCGCGGTATGGGCGGCCCTGGAACTCGCGTCTAGGGAAGAGTATCGCGGCGGGCTCATCGTGGCCATACTGCCTGATACGGGGGAGCGGTACCTCTCGACATGGCTCTTCGACGACACTGCCACGGTATGAGCCATGATTTAAACATTGTAACTTTGTGAAAGAAGACGGAAAAGCCTGCAGGCGGTAATGCTTGTCTTATGATCAACAACCACAGGGGGATATAAGATGAAACTTGAACGCAGTGAACATAAGTTCGCCGGTCCAGGTGGGGAAATCAGTATTAAACGGAATGTTCACGGTGTTCCGGAAATCTCAGCCCGGGACTACCAGGGTCTAGCCTTCGGGCTCGGCTTTGTTCATGCGTGCGACCGTCAGATGCAGACACTGCTTACCAGGATACTGCTGCAGGGTAGGGCCGCCGAGGTCCTTGCCGCAGACCCGGCGCTTGTGGAAATAGACCGGTTTATGCGCAGGATGAACTTTCTGCCCGATCCCGACAACCAGATAAAAAAACTCGAACCCCATGTAAGAAAACAACTACAGGCGTACGCAGACGGTTTCAATCGCTGTCTTGACGAAAACGGCCCCGTGTGGGAATTCCGTATGCTGGGTTATCGTCCGGAACCGTGGAGGATCCGAGATTCCCTGGTGCTGGGCAAGGTATTCGGCTTTATCGGACTGGCCGACGCTCAGGGTGCCATGGAAAAGCTCCTGGCGCAGATGATCAGTAATGGGATCCCTGAAAAATACCTTAAAGAACTTTTTCCTTATCTTACGGAGAAAATCGATTACGACCTCATAAAAAAAACGGCTATCACCCCTCCGCTGGTTCCCGAGGCGGTATCCTGGCTGAAAAAACTACCCTCGTTCAGGGCGTCCAACAACTGGGCGGTGGCGGGGAAACTTACCCGATCGGGAAAGCCCATCTGCTGCAGCGATCCTCATCTGGAGGTGAACCGGCTGCCGTCGGTATGGATGGAGGTGGTGCTGCGCACGCCGGGAAACACCCTCATCGGCGCCAGTATTCCCGGTGCGCCCGGTCTGGGCATTGGAAGGACCGACTCCATCGCCTGGGGTGCGACTTACTCCTTCATGGATATGATCGATTACCGCGTTGAGCACTGCCGTGACGGAAGGTACCGTCGCGGGAAAGCGTGGAAACCCTTCAGGGTGCGCGAAGAAATCATTAAAATCAAAAAGAAGGAGCCGGTGACCGAGAAAATTTACGAAAACGAACTCGGCCTGCTCGAGGGTGATCCGCAGAACGAGGGGTACCGGCTGTGTATGTGCTGGTCGGGAGCGAGAAACTGCGGCGCCGGGGAATTCAATGCGCTTCTCAACGTATGGGCTTCGAAATCGGTGAAGGAAGCAATGGGCCATTTCAGGAAAATGGATGCGGCCACCTTCAACTGGGTAATCACCGATACGGCCGGGAACATCGGGTACCAGATGAGCGGCCGTTGCTACAATAGACCCAAGGGCGTGAGCGGCCTGATACCCCTGCCTGCCTGGGAACGGAAATACGATCCACGGGGATTCATCCAGAAAACACAGCTCCCTTCGCTTTACAACCCGGCGTCAGGATACATCGTCACCGCCAACCAGGACCTTAACCATCTGGGTAAAGCGAAACCCATAAACCTGCCGATGGGTTCATACCGGGCCGAACGGATAGAACAGTTCCTGAAACAAAAAAAGAAATTCGACGTTGAGTTCATGAAACACATGCACTACGACCTCTATTCCCTCCAGGCGGAGAGACTCATGAAAGTGATAAAACCCCTCCTGCCCGAAACCGGCAACGGACGCATCCTGAAAGAATGGAACTATACCTATACTCCCGATTCAAGGGGGGCCTTTCTTTTCGAATCGGTATACCTGAGCCTTTTGAAGATCGTCTTCGGCGACGGAGGACTGGGCAGAATCACGGTGGAATACCTGTTGAACGAAACCGGCGTGTTCAACGACTACTATGGAAATTTCGATAACATTTTACTGAAAAACACTTCCTCCTGGTTCAACGGCCGCAAAAAGGAGGATATATTCAAACAGGCCGTCAGGGAAGGACTGTCTGGAAAAGCCATACCCTACGGGGAATCCCGAAAGGTCATGATCGCCCATCTGCTCTTCGGCGGCAAGCTGCCTCGTTTCCTGGGATTCGATTACGGCCCCGTCAGGCTTCCGGGCTGCCGGGCCACCATTCCTCAGGGGCAGATCTTCAGGTCCGCCGGCAGGACCACTACCTTCAGCCCTTCGTACCGTATGATAACGGATATGGCAGTGAAGGAGGTACACACCAACATTGCCGGAGGGCCCTCCGACCGTAGATTTTCCCGCTGGTATGTGACGGATTTCAAAAACTGGCTCATCGGTAAATACAAGGTGCTTTCGTGAAATATCCCCTCCGGGACAAGCTGGAACGGCTTAAAGACGGCCTTGTACCCGTGAAAAGCGCCCTTCTGGCCTACTCGGGCGGTGTGGACAGCTCACTGCTGCTGCGTGTCGCCCACGAGATCATGGGAGACCGCCTGCTTGCAGTCACGGTGCGCACCATGCTCCAGTACGAAAAGGAAGCGGATGACGCGCAATCCTACGCCGCGGTTCTGGGCGCACGGCACCTTCTGGTTGAAATGGACATGCTCAATGAAAAATTCCTTGCCGACAATCCCAGGGACCGGTGTTTTAGCTGCAAGAAGCTTATTTTCACCCGCCTGACCGGTATCGCGCGGGAATCGGGCATTGAAAAGGTGATTGAAGGCAGCAACGCCGATGATCCCATGTCGTACAGGCCCGGCATCCGCGCCCTGGAAGAACTGGGGATAGAAAGCCCCCTGAAAAACGCCGGTTTGACCAAGAAAGAAATCCGTGAACTGGCCCGACGTCTCGCGGTGCCCGCATGGGACAGGCCCGCGCGCCCCTGCCTCGCCACACGTTTCCCGTACGACACCACAATAACTCCCGAGAAGCTGAATCAGGTGAAAGAGGCTGAAGCATACCTCGCCATGCTGGGATTCAGGGAATACCGCGTCAGGCACCACGGAGAGATTGCCCGCATCGAGGCCGGTCAGGCAGAAATAAAAAAGCTCAGGGATGCCGGAACCACAGGAAAAATAACCGCGGAATTCAAGAAACTGGGATTCAGGTATGTGGCTCTCGATCTAGAAGGATTCCGCAGCGGCAGTATGGACGAATCGGTTTAAACACCCATGCCGGGTTCTTTCGCGGCATCTTCATTTGGACAACTCCAGCATCCTGGTGAGACAGGTACGGGATTTCTCGATCACTTCACGGCTCAGTGTGATTACGGGTTCTTCCCTTTCAAGCGCCAGGTTCAGATTTTCCAGGGTGATCTTTTTCATATCCTCACAGATAAAGGAAGCCGACGCGGGAATATATTCCTTTTCCGGGGCGACGCTCTTCAGCTTGTGGATCATCCCGATCTCTGTCCCCACGATGATCTTGCGGTGCGCGGTTGTGCGCACAAACTTCACCATGCCGCCGGTTGAAAAAACCTCATCAGCCATATCCACGACCTCGGGCCTGCATTCCGGATGCACCATCGTTACCGCATCGGGGTGTCGTCGCTTTACCTCCATGAATTCATCCGGGCTGAAACGGTCATGCGCGGGACAATACCCCTTCCACAAAATGATTTCCTTATCGGTGAACCTGCGGACAAAGCTCCCCAGGATTTTATCGGGTACGAAGAAGATCTTCCCGGCGTCCAGGCGGCGAACAATGTCCACAGCGTTGGCCGAGGTACAGCAGATGTCCGAAAGGGCTTTCACCTCCGCCGAAGAATTTATATAGGTCACCACCGCGGCATCCGGGTGCAGTTTCTTCAATTCCATAAGTTCCTCAGCCGATGCCATATCGGCCATGGGGCACCCCGCATCCGTAACTGGAAGGATAACCTTTTTCCCGGGCGAGAGAATCAACGCGGATTCGGCCATGAAATGAACACCGCAGAAAACAATAATTGCGGCATCGGTATCCGCCGCGATTCTTGACAACTCCAGGGAATCTCCGGTGTACCGGGCGATGTCCTGGATTTCCGGGGGCTGGTAGTTGTGCGCCACTATCAGCGCGTTTTTTTTCTTTGCAATGTCATTAATTCTGCTGATCAGTTCCATGTAGTCTTCCATCTCCAGTAATAGTGCATTCTTCCGTGTGAACGAACCGGGGCTCCATTATTTCCACAGACAGTAGTTCCTATTGATTTTCACTTTTTCGCCCGAACGTTTATTCTGCGAAAAGTCTCGAAACAGCGCCCGTCGGGCTGCAGGGTCGTGGACAGTACCAGCGCGACGACCCTGTCCCTGAAGGACTTTTTCAGGGCACCGTTCAGCAACGCAAGAAAAGGCACTATGGAAGGCTGGTCGATCCAGGCGGTGATTTCCGCGGAATCGGCAAAATAACGGTCGGCGTTCTCCTCCCACACCGCCGCCTCCCTGAACCCCGATTCATCTACGAGCGCGCGGTACTCCTCCAGCCCGGGCATGAACCAGGGCCATTCGAATCTGTTGTAGATGTCCCTGTAATCCGGTTCTTCCATAACTCTCCTGACCGCATCGAAGAAAAACCGGCAGTTCCCGTTACCGGCAAAATTGAAGCACAGTGAGCCGCCGGGGACCAGTGCCTGCCGGCAGCGACACAAAAGATTCCGATGGTCTTTGATCCAGTGCAGTGTGGCGTTGGAGAATATCACGTCGAATCTGCCCATATAGTCCATCTCACTGATGTTGTTCAATTCAAAGGCAAGGTTACCACCTTCAAGTTCGCAGGCCGCATCTATCATCCCCCGTGAGGAATCTATGCCGAGCACCCGCCCCCGCGGCACCCTGCCGGCCAGGTATTTAGACACCGTGCCGTCACCACACCCAAGGTCAAGAACGGCTTCATCTCCCCGCAGTTCCAGACTGTCTATGATGCGCGCCCCCCATTCCCGTTGAGGGGTTGCTGCCTCACGGTATTTCTTACCGTCAAATTCAAATGCTCCCACGATACGTTATCCTTATCTCCTGTCGTGAGCAGAGGATACTTCTGAATACGGTCTGTTCAATAACTTTTTCTTCCCTCTTTAGGGTAAAAAAGCCGGGAAAAACTGCACAATCCCTTAAATCAACCATAATAGTACCCCTCCCCCATGCTCCCGAATAGTGACCATTTTACCGCAAGGCTGATTTATTTCTCCTGTTCCAGTGTAAATATTGCCATGTCTTTCCGATAGATATATGTAAGGGGAATTACTTAATATTCATTAAGGTTTTTCATTACAAGATTCTTCCTGTACGGCGGTACCCGTGGTTTTTCTGGGAAAAGTATCCTGAACCTCGACCGGAGCGGTATGTTAACGGAAAAACGTATACTTATTGTCGAAGATGAATCCATCATTTCCATGGATATACGAAAGATGTTGCGGCAGGTCGGTTTCAAAAAAACCATGGAAGCCTCATCCGCTGACGAAGCCCTGAAAATCATCAACAAGACGCCTCCCGATATGGTACTCATGGACATTATCCTGGAGGGTGATAAAGACGGGATCAGCCTTGCGGATATATTAAGAAAAGAATACAATATTCCCGTTATATACATCACCGCTCATTCCGACCGGCAAACCGTTGCCAAGGCGGTAGAGACCGATCCGGTCGGGTTTATCACCAAACCGGTAAAACTCAACGACCTTTATTCCACCCTGGTAACCGCCCTGCATAAAAATGAACTTGAAAAGAAACTTACCGGTGAACGGGACCTGCTCCTGGGCATTACCGAAATCAGCCCGGTATCAATCATGGTGCTGAACGCAAAGGGGCGTATTGTTTTCGCCAACCCCATGGCGGAGCAGGTACTGGGTGTCGAAAGGGATACCATGATCGGCCGTTATTATAATTCCCCTGAATGGCATATTGCCGACCCCGAGGGCAACCCTTTTCCCGAAAAGCAGCTTCCGTTTAAAATTATCATGAAAACAGGAAAACCCGTATACGGGATACGCCACTCTATACAAAGGAATGACGGGATCAGGGTGATACTTTCGGTAAACGGCGCTCCCGTAACCGGCAATTCGGGTGAGATCGAAAGGGTGGTCTTTTCGATCGAAGACATAACGACCCGTGTGGGCATGGAAACGCTGATTAAAAAACAGAACCAGGACCTTCTTGAGCAAAATGAAAAGCTTATCGCTATAAACAATTCTCTGTTCAATACTCAGAATGAACTCCTGATGTCCAACCTGAACCTGCGGGAAAACCAGGAAATGCTGAACACCGTGGTAGATACGATACCGGTGAGGGTATTCTGGAAAGACCGCGACCTGCGTTATCTCGGGTGCAACCGGCTTTTTGCCGAAGATGCGGGCCTTCAGACACCTGATGATCTTATCGGAAAAACCGATGTCGATCTTCCCTGGGCCGAAAACGCCGAACGATACCATAAAAGCGATCTGGAAGTCATGGAAACCGGGGCTTCCAAGATTAATATCGAAGAACTCCTTACACTCCCTGATGGAAGCACGCAATGGCATTTAACCAGCAGGATCCCCATGAAAAACCAGGAAGGGAGGGTTATAGGAATCTTCTGCAGCTATGAAGACATCACCGAACGGAAAAAAGCCGATGAAGCGCTCAAGAAAAGCGAAGAGCGTATGGCCCTGGTAATGGAAGCGACCACTGACGGGATATGGGACGTTGATTTTAAAACCGGTGAAATTTATGTTAATCCCGCTTATTACAAGATGCTGGGACTTCAGTACCTGGAAATCCCCCCTACCATAAAAGGATGGGCAGGCCTGATACACCCGGAAGACCGCGAGAAGGTTTTCAATGCCATCAATAATCACCTCGACGGAAGGGTTCCCAATTATGAAGTTGAATTCAGGATTAAAACAAAAAGTAACGGCTGGCTATGGGTAATGAACCGCGGCAAGGTGGTAAAGCGCGATCTTGACGGCAGGCCCGTACGCATGGCGGGTATGCAGTCGAAAATTCACGAGCGCAAAACCATGGAACAGGCGATCAGGGAAAGCGAAGAAAAATACCGAAACATGATACAAAAGACCTTTGATATCGTGTACACGATAGATAAAACCGGCAACTTCGTGGAAGTTAATGATGCGTTCCTGCGGGAGGGCGGTTACGAGAGAGACGATATACTCGGCAGGCATTTCTCGTTTATGCTGCACCCCGAAGACGAAAAACTGGCATACGAGGTTTTCCAGGACAACATGAAAGGCATTGCCCGGGAATTCGAGATGCGCGCCCGGGTAAAGCAGGGTAAATACCAGTGGTATTATTATTTTAATACACCCATTCTGAATCACGACGGCACCGTCGCCTCCATCCACGGTATAGCCCGAAACATCATGGAGCGCAAGCTTGCGGAAGTTGCCCTCAAGGAAAGCGAACGGCGCTACCGGCTGATGGTGGAAAACGCCACCGATGTTGTCATGACCATGGACCTGCAGGGATATTTTACCTACGTAAACCCGCCGATTCAGAAGCTGACCGGATACACTCAGGTTGAACTCACCGGAGCGCACTTCACCAAGGTGATCCCTTCCGGATGGAGGAAGAAGCTGCTGAAACATTATATTCTGCAGATTGAAAAACGCATTCCCGAAACCCTGATGGAATTCCCGATCATCACTAAAACAGGCCGTGAGAGATGGGTGGAACTCATTGTAACTCTGCACCTGAAAGAGAATGTACCGATAGGACTGCAGAGCATAATAAGAGACATCACCGAGCAGAAGAGGTCGCGGGAGGATCTCAGAAAATCAGAGGAAAAGTACCGTTTCCTGGTCGAAACCATAAACGATGTCATATACACACTGGACCCCGGGGGTAATGTCACGTACATAAGCCCCACCATTGAACAGATGAGTAAATACAGGGTTGAAGAGATACTCGGCAGAAATTTCACGGAATTCATCCATCCAGAAGACCTGCCTGGAATCATTGAAAGCTACAATCGCACCATGACGGGCATATTTGAGCCCTATGAATTCCGCATAATGGACAAAGACGGTTCTCTTCATTATGTGAGAACTTCCAGCAGGCTGGTTATGGATGGCGACCAGGTGATCGGCCTTACGGCCCTTATGACCGATATGACCGATAAAGTCAAGGCCGAACTATCACTCAGGGAAAGCGAATCCAAATTCAGGGCGCTGACTGAAAGTACTTCTACCGCCATAGGGATCGTTCAGGACGATAATTTTGTATATGTAAATCCAGCCTTCGAACAGATCACCGGCTACACTCTCGACGATCTGAAAATAATGAACTTCATGAACGTGGTTCATCCGGATTTCCGCGAAGAAATAAACAGCCTCGGGACGGACCTGCAGCCGGAAGAAAACCTGATAAGCCGCTATGAAGCTAAAATCATTACCAAAACAGGGCAGGAAAAATGGGCGGACATTTCCGCCAAGGAAATTTCATTCAACAATAAACCCGCCCTTATCGTGACCGGTTATGATATAACCGAACGAAAAACCGCCGAGGAAGCCTTGAGATCGAGCGAGGAGCGATTGTCCATAACACTGAACTCCATAGGCGACGCCGTAATCGCCACCGATATTTCCGGTACGGTGGTGCGGATGAATCCCGTAGCCGAGGCGCTCACCGGATGGTCCAATGACGAAGCCCGGCGTATGCCCGCTTCCACTGTTTTCCCACTGGAAAACGCCGAAGACCACACACCCAGAGATTGTCCGGTGGATGAAGTGCTTAAAAGCAGAAAAATGCTGTTCATTGAAAGAAACTCGCTGCTTATCTCACGGGATGGCACCGAGCGTCATATTGCCGACAGTTGTGCACCCATACGGGACAACAGGGGCAATATAATGGGGACTGTAATCGTTTTTCGTGACGTTACCAGTGAAATCAAGCTGCAGGACCAGTTGCGGCAGTCCCAGAAGATGGAATCCATCGGAAGGCTTGCGGGCGGCATTGCCCATGATTTCAATAATCTGCTTACCACTATTATAGGCTTCTCGGAGATGGCGCTGGATGAGCTTCAGAACAACGATCCGGTATACGAAATGATCAGCGATATCATGGAGGCGGGCAAACGGGGAGCTTCACTGACACAGCAACTCCTGGCATTCAGCAGAAAACAGATGCTTTCCACCAGGGTGCTTAACCTTAACGATGTCGTCACCAATATGGAGAAACTGCTGGGCAGACTCATCAGTGAAAACATCATTCTGGCCAATGTGCTGGACCAGAACCTCGGGATGGTCAAGGCGGATCCTTTCCAGGTTGAACAGATTCTAATGAACCTGGCGGTCAATTCCCGTGACGCCATGCCCGATGGGGGTTATCTTACCATAGAAACCTCCAATGTCATATTAGATGACGATTTCGCACGCATACACACACATGTCAGGCCAGGCAGATACGTGATGCTGTCGGTAAGCGATACAGGTTACGGGATGGACCAGGAGGTAATGAATCATGTTTTCGAACCATTCTACACTACTAAAGAGAAAGGCAAAGGAACCGGTCTGGGGCTTTCAACAGTCTATGGTATTGTGAAACAGCATGCGGGGACTATAATGGTTTACAGTGAAGTCGGGAAGGGTACCTCCATCAAGATATACCTGCCGATGACCGAAGAAAAAGCCGATGAGCCGACCGGACAGACCGTTCTTCCCGAAGGTTTAAGGGGAACTGAAACCATACTGGTTGCCGAGGATAACCCCGAAGTATTGAAACTGGCACGTGTTATCCTGACCGGATACGGGTATACCGTTCTTGAAGCTCTCACCCCCGGCGAGGCAATCAATAAGGTTAGAACCCATCACGGTGGAATCCACTTGCTGCTTACCGATGTAATCATGCCCGGGTTGAACGGTCCCGAGCTCCATAAAACACTCACTGAATTTATCCCGGAACTTAAAGTCGTGTATATGTCCGGTTATACCGATAACGCGGCGGTCAACAGGGGTATACTGGAAGGTGAAATCCTGTACTTGCAGAAGCCTTTTACCACCCATTCCCTCATCAGCAAGATCCGGACCGCGCTGGATGTCTGATACGGCGGGGGATGTATCAACGGGCAGGCGTCAATTTCCTGATTACGGTCCCGGGTGTTCCCGGAGGCCCGTTTACACCCTCATACCGCAGAAAAAAACCGTCCGCACCGTCATACCAGTACATGCCCGACCAGAAACGTGAGAGCATTCCGCGCAATGTAACCTTCACCTTTCTGACCCTGGTAACGATCCCATCCAGTGTCACATCGTGTATGCCGTCCTTCACGGCATTCATACCTAAAAGCTTGAAATTATCCGGACGTAGAACGAAAAAGGAAACCTGCCGGCCCGAGGAAACCGCAAAACGGGAAAGGCAATAGGCAATGTGCTGGTACCATATGCCGCCATCGGTCAGGATCGAGCTGTTGATCTCCCTGCCCTCCCTGGTGCCGGTGAGATAAATGGTATTCCCGTTTCTACGTGCGATGAAGTCGGTTTTCTTTTCCGGATTGGACCTTTTCCAGGTAATAGTGCCGCCGTCTGCGTTCAGCACATAGGTATCGGTATATCCCGCCTTCTGTGAAACCATCACGTCGTTATTACCTTCCCGGCGGACCGTCCAGGTGAATTTCACCTTTTTATCACCGGTCTTTTCCAGATATGCACTGGTGTTCGCCGGGAAAACAGGCGATACAAGTACTGTAGAATAAACAATATATGCAAAAAAAGCCTTTCGCAGCAATATCATCAAACCTCCTGAAACACACCTATATATATTCATGTTAACTCATTAATAAGTTTATAAACTTGCAGCTTCTAACAAAAGCATACCGGTTATGCATCGAGACGGGTCGGTTGTCGCTGCAGCTTCAATTAGAATCTTCAGTTTTCCAATTCTTTTCGGAAACAACGGGGAATCTCATCCCTGTCCGGGATCATTTCGGTATAAGAGTTTAGATCGACGGTGTTCAGCGTATGCCAGAAAAGATAACGACGTCCCGGATTCTGTTCCGCATGCCGGATAAGCGCGGCCATGGTTTTTCCCGTATACGTGACATCAAGACGGATGTCTTCAAGGTCCGCAAGCAGTTTTATCGCCTTGAGTCCTTCCTCTGTGGCTACTGCATAGCCTTTTCCGTAGAAATCGTGCAGCAGCCTGATGTCGCGGCCGGTGATTCCGCTGATGGCCGTTTCAACCCCGATTTCCCTCAGGAAACGTATGGTCCTGTTAATTTCCCACGCGACTATTCGTTCGCTCACGAAGGACCGTTCAAGGATACGCACCCCCGTCACCTCCCCGATATCGCCGAACAGCCTGGATCCCAGGACCAGTCCCGCGAAGGTGCCGCCGGTGCCTACGGTCACATAAAGATAGTCCGGCGGAGGGCACTCTCCGGCCTCGATCTGCCGGCGGAGCTCCAGCGCCGCATCCATATAAGATATGACCGAAAGCGGGGAAGAGCCCAGCAGCGGTATCAGATAGGGACGTTTACCCGCAAGGAGTTTCCCAAGATATACGGCCGCCAGCTTGAGGACATAAGCGGGCATAGAGGATCCGAAAACCTGCTTTACCCCCAGGGCAGTGGCGATGAGAAAGTTTTTTTTCACGTAAGCCTGGTAAGGCTGACGGTTATAGACGGCGGTTATATCGTCAAAGCCTTTCTTCCTGCCGAATATGACCGATGAAAGCACCTGGTTTGACCCCAGGGCGCCCCAGGTGACCAGTGATTTGCGACCCTTTGAAACGGCGTCGGGAATGATCCATTCCATCATGCGGCATTTGTTACCACCGTACACACAGGAAGCTATATCGTCGCGTTTGATCCAGATATCGGCGCCGGTCTTTTCACTGAGCCGGTTCAGCCTGGTAACGGGGCTGGGATAGTCCCCAAGGGAACAGTAACGGACCTTTCCCTTCATCTGGGGGTATATGCTGAAGATCCAGGGTCTTTCTGATAGTTCTGCCATTAAAGAACGAACCCACATTGCGGTATAATTCTGGACAAATCTGTATCTGATAATAAATTAACTCAAGCATTTTACAGAACAATATTCAGGAGAAAGATGATGCGCATTGCGGTAGCCCTCAGCGGAGGATTGGACTCATCGTTTGCAGCTGTACTCCTGCGAAACGAAGGGCACCAGGTGATCGGTATTACCGCTTTGCTGGGAACTCCCGAATCTGCCGCAACTGAACAGATTTACAGCGCTCAACGTATCGCTGAACTGCTTGAAATCGAACTGCATCCTGTCGATCTCTCATCCGCTTTCAATCGTGAAGTGATCGATCCCTTTTGTGCCGAGTACTCCAGGGGACGCACACCTAACCCCTGCATCCGCTGCAACAGCGTCATCAAGTTCGGGCTGCTGCGAGCACAGGCGCGAACCCTGGGGTGTGAGGCAATGGCGACCGGTCATTACGCATATATCGGAAGGACCCCGGAGGGACGGTATTATATTGCCCGGGGAGCGGATACACACAAGGACCAGTCCTATTTCCTCTTTATGCTTACCCAGGAGGTGCTGCCTTTCATCGTATTTCCCCTGGGGAAATACTGCAAGCAGGAAGTACGGGACCTCGCGTTGAAGATGTCGCTGCCCATAACCGAAAGACCGGAAAGCCAGGAGATATGCTTCATCCCTGACAATGACTACCCGGGATATATCGAAAGGCGGGTGAAACAGGCACCCTGCCCGGGAGACATTGTCGATACGGAAGGAAATATCATCGGGACGCACAACGGAATTCATCGTTTCACGATCGGCCAGCGTCGCGGTCTGGGAATCTCGTCCCCTCATCCACTGTACGTGATCGGGATAGATGCCGAAAGAAACCGCGTCATCGCCGGTCCCGCCGATCAGCTGCTGCTGCGGGGGCTGATTGCGGCGCACGTCACCCATATGAAAGTCCCGTCACTCGATGGTCTTTCTGTGTATACGAAAACCCGTTCGTCACAGAAGCCCTTCGCGTCCAGGCTTGAAGAATCGGGAGATACGGTTACCGTCCGTTTCGAAACCCCACAGTCCGGCATAACACCGGGTCAGGCCGCCGTTTTTTACGATAATGACGGCCATGTTCTGGGGGGGGGATGGATCGAACGGGGATTACGGTACTGAACCGGCATACCTCATCCGCACCCGCAGTGCCTCGTAATCCGGTTAACGCACCGCCCAGGTTTTATCAGGAGTTGCACGGCGGAGTGCGCTCGTAATTGAGCGCCTGTCACCTTCAGTAACGGTCACCGACGCGCAAATTTTTCTTGCATTTTATAAAGCAATGGAAAGAATTCTATGGGACAAGGGACACGTTCCCATCGTTCCGCGGGTATTGCATGAGCGAGAAGATACTTATAGAAAATCTCGAAAAGAGTTTCGGCAGCAAAATGGTGCTGTCAGGTGTGTCACTTTCGGTTCACTCAGGTGAAATCCTCTGCATCATCGGAAAAAGCGGTTCCGGCAAATCGGTTATCTTGAAACATCTCATCGGTCTACTGGTACCCGACAGCGGGAGCATAGTGGTAGATGGAACCGAGTTTACCGGAGCAGATGAGTCGACCCGTATCACAATTCAATCGAAATACGGGGTACTGTTCCAGGGAGCGGCCCTTTTTGACTCAATGAATATCTACGACAACGTGGCCTTTGGAATACGAAGAAAAGGGCTGCCCGAGTCTGAGGTGGCGACGATAGTGTCCGAGATGCTCGCGCACGTGGGGTTGAGCAATGCTGAGGATAAAATGCCTTCAGAGCTTTCAGGAGGGATGCAGAAGCGGGCGGGACTCGCGCGTTCCATAGCCATGCAACCTGAGATTATGCTTTACGACGAACCCACCACTGGGGTGGACCCCATAACCGCCGGAGCGGTCGATCGGTTGATCCTGAAAATGCGTGACACTCTGGGGATCACCTCGATGTTGGTAACGCACGATATGAAATCGGCGTATCGAACCGCCGATCGTATCGCCATGCTGCTGGACGGCCGTATCGTGTTCACCGGAGCCCCCGCTGAACTCCGAAGGTGTGAAATACCCGAGGTGCGGCAGTTTGTCGAAGGGAGGGCCGATGGACCGATCAAGGTGGCATAACGTCGCTACAGGCGCGATGTGTGCCGTGATTCTGCTTTTCGGATGTTTAAACGACATGAAACCACCAACACTATCCCTGGACCTGAAAAAATATCAATGGCTCAGGGGTAAGAAAATATTCATCGATCCCGGACACGGCGTATCCTCGGTGAAAGATCTGTTCCGCACTGGACCGGGGGGCGTCACCGAGGAGGAGGTAAACCTCAGCGTCGGCCGGCTGCTCGCTTCCATGCTCAAAGAGGCCGGTGCTGATGTGGCATTGAGCCGCGGGGGACGCCGCGATATACCACTGGACCGGCGCATTGAAAAAGCGGTAAAATACAAACCCGATCTGCTGGTGAGCATACACCATAATGGAACAATCCGCCGCATGGACAGGGTCAACTATCCCTCGGTGCTGATCTGGGGCAGCCCTGTGGTAAATCCCGCAAGCTATGATGCGGCCGGACTTCTGCTGGACGAGTTCCACCGCATGATGAATGAACGGGGAAGCGTTATCGCCGATTTCGCGGTGTTCCCCGAGACCGGCACCAAAATACTGCGTGAAACGCGTTACCTGTGCCCGGGCATTCTGGGGGAGGGAGGCTTCTTTTCCGATGAAACCCACGCCCTGCGGCTGAAGGACCCGCAGTACCATCAACGGGAGGCCGAGGCCTATTTTTCGGCCATTGCCGAATATTTCAAGAGAGGGGTACCCTCCGCCGCGGTTACCATATCCTCACCCCTGGACAATTCCGGTCCCATTAAAGCCCTGATTAGAGATAAATCGCCCCTGATCGTCATCAAGACCGAAAGCGGCGCCGACGGAGTGGGCGTGGACCGTCGTTCTCTCAGAGCAACACTCAACGGAGTCCGGGTGCAGACCGTCCCGGTAACCGACGGTATCTTCCGAATCGATTACGGCAGGGAACTCTATCCAGGCGTCCAGCGGCTGCGTTTTTCGTTCAAAAACACCCGACAGCAGCACAGCATGATATATTCATCGGTATTCACCATGGAGGTGAAAAAGGGCGACTATGACCTGCTGGTACGTGAGGGTATAACGAGAATCTCGCGAAACCGCAATGTGACGGAAGGTCTACGTATGCTCAAGGGAGCTCTGTCCATGGAGGTAACCGGGCCGAAGGCCGATGAACTGGTATTCTACATCGCCCGTGCTTATTCACTGCTGGGTGAAAGGGAAAACGCGTCGTATTATTACGCCAGGCTCCATTATTTCTATCCCCAGAGTCCCTACCGTAAAAAAATACCCATGCGAATCACGGGGCATCGCTATCCTGTGGAATACCTGGGAAAAACCATCCCCGTTATATACGACCCGGACCTTACTCCTGTGAAGTCCGCAAAGTCGACGCGTTGACTGGAGGATACACTAACCGGGTACCGCGGAGACACGGTTATAACCACCGCGCATCCTAATCCTCAGGTATTACCGCACACGGCTGTATATAAAACCATATCAGGAGGACGGTGCTTGGTGAGACACCAGCGCCCTCATACGGTAATACCCGCACCGAAACAGAATCTACCTGACGGATATTGCAAACACACAGGTATCGTCCGCGTTGGGTCTGTTCTTGACGGACCGCATCTTCAGTTTGGGATCTATCTTTTTAAAATAATGCTGGTGAATCCGGGTGCAACCGTGTATGCACGATACCTTTGCCGGTTTCCCATCTTTCGAGATATAATCATCCAGGTTCATCTGGATCATGGAGTCCCAGTTGGGGCAAAGAGTATATTCCAGCGTCAGCGACTCGGGCGTTTCATTGGTGTATTTCGGAACATAACCGTTAATTTTGCATACCTGCGTGATCAGCTGTTGTACTTTTTCCATAACATTACCCTCAGGCCCTATCAGCTGGCAGAGAAGTTCCACAGCAGGCGGGAGCATGGCATCCCACATTGCCAGTTCCACCTTGATGATGTTTTCAGGTCCCAGTTCCTTGTAGGCAAACCATGACCACCCGTTTGAAATATTATACAGCATCTGTAATCGTATAAGATTGGCCATTTCTTCAGACAGTTCATTCATGACCACACCTTCCTTACTAAAAAATGGTTATAAAACCGTACAGGAATTCCCCCGTCTATTTCCATACCCATCTTTGCTTTCAGAACCTGGAATGTTTCCTCCTTTAACGGCGGGGTCTTTCGTGTACTGCCGGCACATTCACCGGAGCAAGGGGTCGCAATAGAATCCCGGTCCAATACACTTCATGTTTTGTGTATTCTCCCGTATGGGGTCTTGTAAGAGTAATATTCATTACATCTTTTATCAAGCCTTTAAACCACCGCGGCAGTTCCCCTTATACGAAACAGGGACCGGCCATGACACCGGTCCCCCAGGCAAATGAACAAAATAATGAAACGAGAATCTCAGGAATAACAGCCGATCTGGCGCGAGATAACGATCCGCTGGATCTCCGAAGTCCCTTCACCTATGGTAAGCAGCTTATAGTCGCGGTAAAATCTTTCCACGTTGTATTCCTTCATAAGGCCGTAACCGCCGTGGACCTGCACCGCCTGGTCCACCACCTTGCCCATTACCTCCGAGCAGTAGAGTTTAGCCATGGCGGCGTGTTTGGAAAAAGGAAGCCCCGCGTCCTTGAGCCTGCATGCCTTGTACAACAGATTGCGCGCGGCTTCAATGAGCGTCGCCATATCGGCAAGTTTGAAGGCGATAGCCTGGAATGTGGAAATGGGCACCCCGAACTGTCGACGCTCCCTGGTATATTTCAGGGCCAGCTCAAAAGCGCCCTGGGCGCCGCCCAGTCCCATTGCCGCGATGGCAAGCCGTCCGTTGTCCAGGGTCGAGAGCATCTGGTGAAATCCTTCCCCGCGTTTCCCCAGCAGGTTATGTTCGGGAACGACACAGTCATCGAAAAAAAGCTCTCCTGTGTCGGATGAGCGCCACATCATCTTGCCGGTCATCTTCCTGGCAGTGAAACCGGTCGTACCATTGGGGACCAGTATGCAGGAAACCTCTTTCTTACCCTGAGGACGTGTACCCGTTATGGCCTGGACCGTGCAAACCCCCGCCATCGGAGAGGTGGAATTGGTGATGAAAATCTTACTGCCGTTGATGGTCCATTTCCCATCTTCGAGACGCGCACTGGTCTTGCTCGCCCCGGCGTCTGAACCGGCCTCCGGTTCGGTCAGTCCGAAGGAAGCCAGTATCTCGCCGCCGCAGAGGCGCGGGAGCCATTCCCGCTTCTGGGCATCGTTTCCGAAGTAGTAAATGGGCCCTATACCGAGTGAATTGGCGGCGGCCACCGTGGCGGCCTGCGACCCGTCTATCCGTGCGATCTCCTCCACCGCTATGATATACGACAGGTAGTCCATATGCGGACCCCCGTATTCCTCGGACACCACAATGCCGAAAAGCCCCATGGCCCCCATTTTTCTGGTCAGCTCTACGGAAAAAGTCTCGGATTCGTCCAGGTCCACGGCCAGGGGTGCTATCTCGTGTTCGGCAAATTCCCTGATATTGTGCCGTAGTAGCTTGTGCTCCTCGCTCAGTCCGAAATCATACATGTCCATCCTCCTTGAACATCAAACAGGATGGGCAGGACAATCACGCCATGCTAAACGTCATCAAATCATTCATGGCCTGCCCCGGCATTACTACAACGTATACCCTCCAGGAACCTGGTCCTGTTTCGTACCCGCCGGCACCCAGGAAAGGTCCATTATGGTATAAGTCGGGTTCAGGGTATTGAATATCGGTACCACTTTCATCCCGATAACCGGGTCCCCCACCGCGAGATAGCTCATCAGAATAGTACACACACCGTCAAATTCCACATTGATGAATTTAATGGGCTTGTTCAAAAGGTTAAAGGCCCCCGAGCGTTCACACACCATGAAGGTATGTACCTTCGCGGTTTTACGGGCTGTTTCGGTCATATCGATCACGGTGTTTTTCCCCAGGCAGTCGGGGCAGTGGATCCTGAAAGGCTGATATACTGATCCTTTATATTCGCATTTGGGATTGTCGCACCGGGTGGCCATCAGTTTCCCTTTCGAAAGGGATTCGAAAAAGACCGCCTCCCCCCCGTAGGAATGGATATAGGTCATGTCACGGGGATTGGTCACCCCCATGAGTTTCCATCCGTCATCGGCGTTGCGTATGGGGAAGTTGGGTGTCAGGTGATGGAAGTCCCCTTTGATTTTATACTGATTATTTTTTACGAATACTTGTCCGAACATGCTCATGGTCATTTCTCCTTTTAGGCGTCTTTTTTCAGCAGATGATCGGGGTCCATCAGAATGGTGGCGGTCACGTGAGATCCCACCCCGGCGTGACTGATGGCCAGGGCTCGCCTGGCACCCTTCACCTGCAGGTCGGTCCAGTCTGACGGTTTCTTCCGGTCGAACTCCTTCCAGAGTTTCTCGTCACCGTGTATTTCGCCCCAGCGGTTCCAGAGATGGCAGGCGATCTCGAAGGTCTGCATAATACCCGTGGCACCCACGGCGTGCATACAGCCCAGCAGCCCACCCGAAAGATTCGAAGGGAGCTTGCCCGGTTTTCCGGTATGCGGATTGGTATGATAGCAGTCGCCGGACTCAACATAGTTTCGACCCTCGCCGTAGGGACGCACACCGATATCCTCGTAGGTCTGCATGTCGCTGATGGTGAAAGCATCGTGGAGTTCTATAACATCCAGGTCTTCGGTGGGGTCTTTGATCCCGGTCATGCGGTAACCGTACCATGCCGCCATGCGGGCGGCCAGAAAGCCGGTGAATCCCGGGTACCGTTCACCTCCCGGGAAGCGTTTCCCCAGGTCTTTATACTGGTCAGCGGTCTCGTTTGGTAACAGAGGAATCTCCATGTCCCGCCGGTCCGCCGGACGCAGGGTATGGGAGCCTGCCGTTACCCATATCCGCAATGGTTTGTGTTTTGCTTTTTTAGTAAGCTCGACCGCCGTTTTTTCATCACAGATGATAGCGCAGGCCGCCCCTACGCTCATGAGGCATGCGTCCAGCGCCCGCAGGGGGTAGGCGACCACCGGAGACTTCAGTACATCCTCAACGGTGATCTTCATGGGGGCATGGGCGAAGGGATTAAATCGTGCATAGCCGTGATGCTTTACCGCAATCTCAGCCATGGTTTTACGGAATGATTCCTCCTCCTTGCCGAACACCTGCCAGTATTTCTGTGCCATGACCGCGTAATAACCGGTATAGATATGGCCCAGGGGAGACTCCCAGTCCTTATCGGCGGCGCATGAGATAAGAAAGTTTCCCTCATCGGTGGGCACCTCGTCCATACGTTCCCACCCCATGGCCAGTACGCAGTCCGAATAACCCGATGCAACCGCCTTTGCCGCTTCCCACAGGGTTGAGCCGCCGGTGGCGCCGCCGGTCTTCACCCCGATATTGCCCAGCGGATCAAGTCCCAGCCGGTCATGTATTACCGCCTCACCCAGAAGCTGGTCCCCGAAATGGTCGGCAAAATGTCCGTAGTAGCAGGTGTGAATGTATTCCTTGAGCCGTGCCGGTTCCATATCGAGCATCCGGGCCGCCATGGTGAGGGCATCGATGCAGAGCTCCTCGGTGCGCTTGTCGGGCATCGCACGGTCGAACTTGGACTGTCCGGCGGTTACCAGATACACCGGTCGCAAGAACTTCGGGACTTTTAACTGCTTCTCACTGAATTTTATCATGATGCTTCCCCTTATAATATGGAATAATCGGGGACTGGCCCCGTATACAGGTCCTTACATGTATTATAAAGTTCCCACCCACAACACCACGGCCAGATCTTTCGCCGTGTTGGATATAGACTGGTTTTCCGGTATGGACCAGTAATGCACCGCGTCACCGGTCTTGAGCGTGAAAGTGGAGTCGCCGTGGACCAGTTCCACCGCTCCTTTCAGGACACATAACACTTCCTGGCCGTTCTTTATGTTTTTTCTGCCCGGGAGCCCTTTCCCCGGCTGTATAACCAGTACCGAGCTGTCGATTATTCTCCTGTTTTCAGGAGGGAAAAAGCGCCGGGTGATAAAACCCGAATGCGGGAAGTCGGCGTCTTCCCAGTCCGCACGCCGTATAACGACACGCTTTTCCTGTTTCTGCGCCTCCCTGATCAGGTCTCCCGCATCCACCCCCAGTGCCGCACATATATTTACCAGGGTGTCCACCGAGGGAGAATTAACGTCGTTTTCTATCTGGCTCAGGAATCCCTCTGAAATGCCCGCTTTCTCGGCGACCGTCCGCAGGGTCATTTTTCTTTCCTTACGCCGCTGCCTGAGTATCGCTCCAAGGTTCATAGATCAATATTGTGTATTTATAAATATTTACTGTAGGTTAATATATGTAATTAATTAATATTTGTATTCTGTCAAGAAAAAATAAATGTTGTATGATAAAAAAAATCAATAATCGGTGAGGAGTTGTGAATGGTACCCGCGGCGAGACGCCGGACATTCATACACGAACACAGTGTATTAAATCATACCTGCGGCATCGACGGCCGCTCCATGGCTCACCCTGGGTTCATGGGTGCGTCGCAGGTAATTTACCGGGATGCGCGGCGTGGCCTACGCCCGTTGAGATGCGAAAATAATCTTCCTGTGTGGTGTAAAGGCTGCCGAAATTTATGGGTGGCTAAAAACAACGGCGGTGCGACCGGCCGGAACCGTGCGCTGGCGGTTACTGTAATATGGTTATGGAAAGAGCGGTATTATCCGGTATAGAGCACCGCAAGGATCACCGCCGGATCTTTCATGTTGCTTTTCAGCGCGTGGGGTATGGAGGATAGATAATAGATACTGTCCCCCTCTTTCAGTATCTCATGTTTCTCGCCAAGCCGAATGGCGACCTCGCCCTCAATTACCAGCAAAAACTCCTCTCCGTCATGGTGTGAAAGCTCTTCAAGGTCCCCTGCGGGTTCCAGTGTCACGATGAAGGACTCCATGTGACGTTTCTGTACCCCGTTGGAAAGTGACTGGTAGATGTACGCGGGGCGTTCCTGCAGCCCCGAAGGGATGCGTTTAATGTTCTTCCTTTCGTCTTTTCTTACGACCGAATAACTGTATCCCGAGGTATCATCGATAAGTACCCCCGTAGCGATCCTGAGTGACTTTGAAAGCCTTATGATGGAACCCAGATCGGGGAACACCTTGCAGTCTTCAACCTCTTTTAAAAAAGACTCGCTGACTCCGGCCTTCATGGCGAGCCGCTCCAGTGTCATTCCCTGCAGTTCTCTTATTTTTTTCAGGCGTTCACCTATGAGAATCTTTTTCTCGCCGCTCGTGGTATCCTGGTAATATCCGTCAAGGTCGTTCAGAAAATCTTCATAGTCCCTGCTTTCGAGGCGGGTTTTCATAACTGACCTCTCTTCAATAACAATGTACTATCTTCGCCCGTACCGCCGTCACCGACGGTACAGGGTTGTCTGAACTGCCGTGACCCTCGCTCATCAGAACTTCCATTTAATCGGACAGAAAACCATCTGTATATTCTTAAGCCCGTGTACATAAATGCAAAATCATCAATCCATAGGCATATTGATACAAGACCGCCGCTGACTGTATCATTCCGTCAGGATTGAAATGTATAACCGGAATGGATGATAGTCAACGCAAAAAAGCGGACCCCGGCCCGTGACCGATCAGTACAGCAGGAGATCAGGATCCGTAAAACACGGCGAGTATGATGGAATGGTCCTCGTCAAGGTTTTCCAGACGGTGCGGAATGCGTGCCTGATAATAAATACTATCCCCCTCGTACAGCGTTTCCTCCCGGTCTTTCAGTACCACCTTAATGGTACCCTTCTGCACCAATATAAACTCCTCGCCCTTGTGGGATGCGAATTTGCGCGTTTCCCCTTTGCCCCTCAGGGTAATGATGAACGACCGCATGTTGCGTTTATGTCTGCTGCCCGCAAGACCGTGATAATTATACTCCGGATGATCCATGGATACAAGGGTCGGAGAATGAACGATCTTTACATCTTTTTTGCGGATTACCGTGTATTCATCTTTTACACGGTGTTTTTTATGGAGGGTTATTCTGCCGTTTTTTCCGTAATCGGCAAGTTCAGCATAAAAATCCTCATATTCCTGAGTTGTATCTGACGGCAGAATCTCGTAATTATCACCGGGTATGTCTGAATTCTCTTCGCTTTCACTGTCATTTCTATTTTTGTTCATTTACAAATACTCCGCATGCAATGCAAACCCCATAATCTTAATAGAGAGTATAAACCATTCTCCGTAAAAAACCAAAAAAACCGCGCCTATGGGGATGCGGTTTTTCAGGCAGGCGGTTTCAGGTACGGGATTTCAGCTTTTTTCAGCCACATACAGGTTGAGAGCAAGGTTCCGCAGCAGACGGTACTGTTCCTGTTCCTTCACAAGAAAACCGGTTTCCTCCAGCCAGCTTTCCATCTCGCCCCTGTCGAATCCAAGCCACCGGTCCCCGTAATGCTCCCTCATGTACTCGTCGATGTGCTTGTCCAGTTCCGCGATAATCAGGGTTTTTCCCGGTTTAAGTATCCGGTGGGCCTCGCGGATCCCCGCGCGGGGTTCCGACAGATGGTGCAGCGTCATAACCGCCACGGCCACGTCGGCATCGGCGTCTCTGACCGGCACGTGTTCCAGCTCGCCCAGCCGTAATTCTATACCTGCGCTGTTTTCCGAAAACCGTTTTCGGGCCTCTTCAAGCATTTCAGGTGAACTGTCAATACCTATAACCTTCTGAGCCTTCTCGACCAGTCGCACCGCGAGATCCCCGGTACCGCACCCCATGTCGACCGCAACGTCGCAGCGGGGTACTTTTTTCAGTACGGCTTCGGCAACATCGAATTCTCCGTAGATGTCCCTTTTTATATGGTCCCAGTGTTTTGCGATGGAGTTGAAGAATTTTTTCGTACTGGCGCTTCTGTCGGCCAGAATACCGGCTGCGTATTCAAGATCTTTACCGAAAACCGGATCGGCCGCACCCAGCCCCTTTACCAGCGCCGCAAGGTGCCCGCTGCCGTCCTCCGGCTCCCACCGGTAAAAAACCCAGAGCCCGTCGCGTCGGGATGACAGCAATCCGCTTTCGCTCAGTATCTTCAGGTGACGTGAAACCCGCGACTGCCCCATGCCCAGAATGGAAACTATCTCATTGACGCTGAGTTCATAGTCGAGCAGCAGATGAAAAATCCTCAACCTGGTCCCGTCCGCCAGGGCTTTAAAATAATTCAATGCCTTCATCGGCGCAGCATGGTAAGTCTGGAATTCATTGTTCCTGTTTCCATGAACGCTTTACACCTGTAGCCGGGGAAGAAACCTGTCATTTCACCGCACCTTTCGGTTTCGCCGCACTTAATCCGGCTTTAACCATTTTTTTCTCGCCCTGCTTCTCAAGCCAGGGCCAGAGCACGGTTACCAGTTTCGGGAATACCATGATCAGGCGGGGAAAGAATCCCTGCGAAGCGGGGACGACTACCTCCACCTTCTTACGTGAGATGGCTTTGCGTACCGCATGGGCGACCTCAACGGGACTCTGCGGATCACTTAAGAAGGTGAGTGGCGATCCGCCGTGCGTCGCTTCATACTTCAGCATCGGCGTGTCCACTGAATCGGGAAAGACGGTCGCCACATGGATCCCACGGGTTTTCAATTCCATGTGGAGGGTGAGGAACAGCCCCCTGAGGGCGAACTTCGTGGCGGTATAAATCGAACTGCGGGTCTCCGGGACTATACCCGCAAGCGAAGCAATGGTGACGATATTTCCCCCACCGCGGGATTTCATGTACGGAATGACCTCACGGGTGCAATACAGCGGGCCCATCAGATTGACCCCTATCTGCCTGGTAATCTCGGCTTCGCCGCAGTCCTCGAAAAGGTTCGGCGTTATCACACCGGCATTATTGACCAGAATATCTATTCCGCCGAAATGCTTCGCCCCTCTGGCCATCATTGCCTTGATCTCCCGGGGTTTCGTAATATCACAGCGTACGGCTAAAGCATCTTTCCCGAAAACCTTCACGGCCTTCGCAAGGGCGTTGTTGTTGATATCGGCAAGCACGCAACGGACACCCATTTTGATAAAAAGATCCGTAATGGCTGTACCGATCCCCCCGGCAGCTCCGGTGATAACGGCAACCTTCCCCTTCATTCCCGTATCCCCGTTCATTTATTCAGATCCTTACGCGCCTTTTCGTAATCCCTGTCGATAATCATACGCACCAGCCCGGGCAGATGGCGAAATACTCTCCATATCAGGCCGGCTTCTCCGGGTAGTATGTTAAAACGCTTTTTCACTATCCCATCGACGAATTTTTCCGCCACCTCCTCCGCTGTCATAAGCCTGGCCTTCTCTGACATGATGGCGCATTCCCGCGGTTTGGTTTTGTTTTCAATTTCATAACCCGGCGTGTCGGTGTCCGGAGGATAAAGCAGGGAAAATCCGATATTATAAGGTTTCAGCTCATGACGCAGCACTTCGGTCAGTCCCACAATCGCGAACTTGGTCGGGGCGTATGAAGCGTAGCCCATTATTCCGAAATAACCCATCATGGACGACACATTGGCGATATAGCCCCTTCTCTCTTTCATATAATACGGTAAAAGCGCCAGGATGGGGACCAGCTGTCCGTAGTAATTGACCTCCATGTTCTTTCTGAAATCGGCAACGGTGAGTTTTTCAATGTATTGCGGGTACGCATAACCGACACAGTTTATGAGATAATCGGGGATCCCTTTTCGTTTTACGTATTTCTCAATCAGAGGTTTGAGTTTTTTCATATCGGTCGTATCCGCGGCAATGGTTTCAATGAACTGTGCGGCCCCCTGTGGCCTCAGAGACTCAAGTTCCGATCCGGTACGCTTTAACGCTTCCCGGCCTCTGGCGATTATGCACACACTGCCTCCACGCATCACTATTTCCCTGGCGGTCGCCTTACCGATCCCTTTGGACCCGCCCGTGATAACGGCGGATTTTCCCATGAAATCCTGTTTATGAACGCTGCTTTCGGACATTTACTTTCTCCACACGAGTTAGTTTATTACTGGACGTACAACAAGCCCCCTCCCCCGGCAGGGGACCGATACTGCTAAACATTTTATAAACATTATTTTTTATATAGGTACTGACTCATGATAACGCCATTATAAAGAAAATCAAGATAAAAACCATTATTTAAGGTATATTTATTGACGAATGGCAACTCAATCCTATATTTCGGGAGGTCGCATACCCCGTGTATGGACTTATGGTTACCGGTAGCTGAATAATGGATGACATCAAGACCCTCTTCGGCAAACAACCCCTTGAAGAAATTTCACTGGCGGCGATGCAGATAAACACCCACCTGAAGCTGTGGAACCGTGACGTCATTCTTTCCCGCGAAAAAGACGGGATTTTCACCCAGGAGTTCTATTCCGTGAAGGGGGCGGAATTCATTGAACAGCAGTTGTGTCTTGCGGCCGGGCTGCTGGAATCACGACTAGAAAAGGGCGACCCGGTGGCTGTTTTTTCACCCAACTCGGTACGCTATGCCATAACGCTGTTTGCCGTCCTCGCCGCAGGGGGAATCTTCGTTCCCATTTATCCGACCACCACCGAAGAGGAAGCTGAAACCATACTGCGCCATTCCGAAACGGGAATCATCTTCAGCGGCGACATGTCCCAGTACCAGAAAACACTGTCGATACTGCGCAAAGTCAAGTCCCCCCTGCGCCGAATGATCGCCATGCATTATCAGGAAAAAGCCGACTCGGACGTAATGAGTTATGAACGGCTGATAAAACTGGGCAGGGAGTCAGGGAGGCTGCGTGAGGCCGCTGAAATGATCAAGAAGATCAAATCGGAAGATCTCGCCGCGCTCATTTACACGCCTGGCAGTACCGGCACCCCCAAGGGGGTATTACTGACACACGGCAATTTCCTGGCGCAGAAAAAGGTAATACAGATGTTCAATATTACCGACAAAGATGTGCGGCTGGCTCACCTGCCGTTCTCCCATGTTTTCGGCCTTTCCGCCGATCTTTTCGGTTCAATCGTGACGGGATCACTGCTCTGCATCACCAGGTCCTTTGAGACCGATGAAATGCTTTCTTACCTGCGCCGGGTCAAACCAACGGTTATCTGTTCGGTGCCGAGGATGTATGAAAAAATCTGTGTAAACGTACTCCACGGCGTGAACCAGTTGAAAGGGATCCGCAGGAACCTGTTGAATCTCGCCATACTCGTCGGCAGGGAAGATTATGTCTGCAAATGCCGCGGCAGGTCGGTCAGGTTTTCAACGAAAATGTTGAAACATATCCTGTTTCCCGTTTTGCGCGGGATCCGAAAGGCCCTCAACCTGCAGAAAGCCCGTATCATTGTCTCAGGAGGGGGCCCTCTTCCTATTGAAGTGGCGAATTTTTTCGGAGGGATAGGTCTGCCGATAGTCGAGGGATACGGCCTTACCGAAACCGCACCCATAATAAACGTCAATCCGCCTGAAAAAAACAAGCCCGGGACGGTCGGTCCTCCGCTGGAGGGAGTAGAGGAAAGAATATCCGACGACGGCGAGATCCTGGTAAAAGGCCCTATGGTATTCAGGGGCTATTACAAAAATCCGGAAGACGAGACACCTTCTTTCACTGAGGACGGGTTTTTTCGAACGGGTGATATCGGCAGGTTCGACGAGGATGGCTATCTTACCATCACCGGGCGTATCAAGGACCTGGTGATTACATCCTCAGGAAAGAATATCGCCCCTCTCAACGTGGAAAGACTATTTGAAGACGATCCCATGATAAGTTACATCTGTGTGGTGGGCGACGGCCGCAAATATCTGACGGCACTCATCGTTCCGGATTTTCATATGTTGCGGACCCATGCGCGGGAAACGAACATATCCTTCACCACCGATGATGACCTTGTATCCCGGCCTGAAATCATAGATTTATATAAAAAGCGAATCAATGCGGTCTGCCGCAACCTGGCCAGCCACGAGCAGATTAAGAAATTCACCCTGCTTCCCAATGAGTTCTCGGTCAGTTCGGGTGAACTTTCGCCCACCTTCAAGTTCCGCCGGCGCCATGTGCACGAGAAATACAGGGATATCATCGACAGTATGTATCCAAGCGGCGATTCCATTAAAAACGGGATAGGCCAGTAATCAGGAATCATTCTTTCGCGCTGATGCGGACAGGGCCTCGGGCTTCCCCCAGGAGCTGTCATTATCAAGGCCGGGTTCCCCTTTATTCAGATCCATCAGGTACCGGTAATACTCGACCTGTGACCGCACACGGTGCGCTCCGACGGACTGCTTGTACCGGTTTTCCCCCTCTTTGCTGATAATGCGGGCCTTGGTGTTGTCGGAAAGCTGTATCTCCAGCATACGTTTGAGCTCGGATTTGATACTTTCGTCGAAAACAGGGCACCCAACCTCTATACGGCGGTCAAAGTTCCTGATCATCCAGTCCGCGGAGGTGATAAAGATTTGTTCGTCGCCGTTGTTGTAAAAGTATATGATCCGTGAATGTTCCAGAAACCGATCTACGACGCTTATAATCTCAATGTTCTCGCTCATTTGCGGCATCCCCGGAACCATGATACAGATACCGCGAATGATGAGCTGGACCTTAACGCCTGCCTGCCCGGCCTGGTAGAGTTTCTTCACAATGGCCTCGTCCACCAGGTTGTTCAGCTTGACGATAATGCGCGCATTCCTCCCCGCCCGGGCATGGGCTATTTCTTTCTTTATCATGCGAACAAAGAAATTACGCTGTGAAAACGGCGATACTATAAGGGTGTTGAACCTCACCGGTTTATACTTTGCCTCGAACAGGGCGAAGACCTTATGGACCTCCGCGGCGATTTTTTCATCGGCCGTAAGGAGTCCCTCATCCGCGTAAATACGGGCGGTATCTTCATTGAAATTCCCGGTACCGATATACGCGTAGTAACGGTTCTTTCCGCTTTCTTTTCTTCTGATCAGCAACAGTTTACAGTGCACCTTAAAGCCGGGTATCCCCTGTATCACCCTGACACCCTCCTCCTGCAGTTTCTCAGACCAGCGGATATTGGCCTCCTCATCGAAACGCGCCTGCAATTCCAGAAACACCGTCACTTTCTTCCCGTTCCTCGCCGCGTTGATCAGAGCATTTATGATTTTAGAGTTCGGCGAGAGACGGTACAGGGTTATTTTCACCGATCTCACCCCGGGGTCCATGGAAGCCTGACGCAACAGATCAAGAATGTTTTGAAACGAATGGTAGGGAAAGTGCAGAATGATGTCCTTTTCACGTATCACATCGAGAATGGTACGAGCCCCATCGATATACCGGTGCGGCAGGGGCTGGAACCGGGGATACGACAGCTCTTCCGCTCCCAGTGCCGGAAAATTCATGAAATCCTTGAAATTATGGTAGCGTCCGCCGCTTACCATATAATCCTTCCCGCTTATTCTGAACGTACGCTCGAGTGTTTTCAAGAGAGTTTCAGGGATGACTTCGTCATGTATAAAGCGTACCGGCTGACCGGTCTTTCTCTTTTGTAAGCTCTCCTCGACCTGGTGTAAGAAGCTCTTCGAAACATCATTGTCCATGTCCAGCTCGGCGTCCCTGGTGAACTTGATGGTATAGGCGCTGAACAGGTCGTAATCGAAAACCGAAAACACATCAGCAAGGCAGTACCGGATCACGTCATCCAGCAGGATGATGTGACGGTTAATTCCTTCCGCCGGAAGCACCAGGAATCTCGACAGGACCGAGGTGGGTACTTTTATCAACGCGTATTTTTCCTTTAAGGTCCTGTCCCTGCGACCGAGACATACCGCAAGGTAAATCGACTTGTCTTTCAGAAAAGATGTATTCTGTACATTCTCCAGCATTACAGGGAACAGGTTCGGCTGCACCTGCTCACGGAAATATCTTTTAACAAAGACCCCCTGTACTTCGGTAAGCTTTGATTCATCTATCAGATAGATGTTGTTTCGATTCAGCTCCTGTACTATGTCATGATAGATACCGGCAAATTTGACCTGGAGTTCCTGGTCATAGCGGGCGACCTGCTTGAGTATCTTTTCAGGATTTATGCCCTCAAACTCCTTTTTGTTGCCTTTCAGGTCGATCATGCGGTTTAGTCCGGCGACCCGTACCCTGAAAAACTCATCAAGGTTGTTTGAATAAATCCCGAGAAACCTGATTCTTTCAAGCAGCGGATTTGCAGTATCGGCGGCCTCTTGCAATACCCGGTCGTTGAAATGAAGCCAGCTCAATTCGCGGTTTATGAATTTCAGATTTGACTTCCCCATTATTCCCGTCCCTGCCGCACATAATTACTGCCGCATACCGCCGCAGTCAGAGCATCTGCACACAATAGTCTGCTAATAGTATGTGTGCCGAAGGAAGAATACAAGCGTAAATATTTAACGATCACATTATGTATGCACAAAGGATCAGGACCCGCGTTCCTGGATATGGTTATTCCGTTCGCTGTACGGTATCCTGATGGATTTCCTGACCTTGGGTTCAATTAAACGCAGGTAGTTTCTAATATTGTGATCTTTCAAAATTTCACCCAGTGTCTGCCCATTCAATCCCTGCCGCACGATGTTCGGAATCCGCTCATCCGGCAAGCAATAGTACTCTCCCTCGAGCAGAATCACCTCACCCTGAAAATGACGGTAAGGATTTTTCCTGTAAATCCCTTTCGGCGGCAACAGCGGAATAACATCGTTTTCATGCACAACCCTGATCACCGGCAGGTCAGTGTATTTTTCTATTCCCTGTGCATCCGTCACCTTGGGTTGCCCCGAGGCTATGACTTTCTTTACACGATATCCGTCCTTCTCAAGCAGCATTCCCAGAATCACCGCCTCGGCCGCGCCCAGTGAATGTCCGTAGAGATATATATCAAATTCTTTGTTTATCCGGGGGCGCAGATCATGGTATACCGCAAGTGCGGCTTTCTCGAACCCGCGATGGAGGTTAATGCCGAGCCGGGAATTGTAATTTTTGCGTACTTTCAGGTCGTAAACCACATTTCTCAAATTGGCTGTCCCGCGTATTAAAATCTCGTATACGGACTTGTTGTTGGGCACTCCCAGGAAATACCGGTTTCTTGTGTTTTTAATATCGACTATCTGCATATCGCCGTAATAATGCCGCCATTTGTTTCGTATTACGGGGAGTGTTTCAAACCTGACCGAATAGTATACCTCCATGAAATGATACACTTCACCGAAATCAAACTCTTGTGCGGTATCAGCCGATGCGGGCGCGCAAAAACCCGCGCATACCGTCATCGCCAGCAACATCAGCATTGCGAACCGGGAACATTGTTTTGCTTTCATGTTTACTGATTTTTACCCCTATTGCATTTTGGCCGCGGCCTTTTCCCAGAGCTCCTCCGCTTTCACTCTCCAATCCGTGAATTCACCGGGCTGAACAGGATACTTCTCGTAATGAGCGCGCACTTTCCCCGAGATCACCAGCACACGTACCAGGGCCTTCAGGCTGGAAAAGGAGTAATTCCCCGAGAACAGTCCTCTGACCAGCGTGTACACCACTTTCAGCAACCGTACCGTACTCAACCGGACTTCAAAAAATTTATTCATGTCGTTGAAATCGGTTTCGGAAAAAATCACGTCATTCTGAAAGAGATACTGACACTCCTTCTCCGTGGTGTTGGCCGCACCCGGGAGTGTAGCAAGCAGCGCGGCGAATTTCGCTCCCTGGTCGCGAAAATACCGCACGTTGATGTTCCAGAGCCGATCTCCCGTTACCGGCCCTCCACCCTGTATGACGGCGGCGGTTTCTTCAGCGGCGATTTTGCACAATCTCCAGGCGGCGGTCACTCCTTCGCCAGAAAAAGGTTTTGTGATACAGGCACAATCGCCTAGACAGAGAAATCCGTTCCCTACGACCGAATAAGGGGGCCGCCGGTAGGGTGTGGTTCCCTTTTCAACTCTCTTCACACGATACGGTGGGAGCTTGATCTTTTCCAGAAACTCTTTCAACACCTCCTCGGCATGTTCATAAGAACCTGTCGCTCCTATGCCCAGTATCGCCCCTCGGGGGTCGGAGGAGGGGGCTATCCAGGTCTTATAATAGGTCCAGCCGACCGACGCGCATTCCACAGGATAAAGAGGCCCTATCCATGGTCCCGAGGTGCGGGCGTTCGACGGGTTTTCCCAGCGTAAATAGCGCAGCACCACATAGAACTTATCGTCCGGAGCAAGACCGAAAGTCTCCACGCCGAAATCATCGGGAAGAGAGGTCCTCAATGCCGCCGCGGTTCCCGTCGCGTCCACGACAAGTTTTGCGTTATATTCACGGGTTTTTCCTTTAGACCCGGCAATTACCCCGATTATACCGCCATCCCCGAGTACCGGAGCCTTTACCGTGGTTTCGAAAACAAATTTCACCCCCGCCGATTCCGCCATTGCATACAGACGGTTGAGAAAGGAAGTAAGCCTCATAACATGGAAGGGATAATCCAGCCGCTTGGGAAACGATCCGTCAGGAGACAGGCTGATACCATCCTTTAAAACACAGATAAACTCCTCTGAATTTTCAGCAGGTTCGGGTACGCCGAACTCACTGAACTTATCGCTATCGATGTGGAACACGTCAAGCCGCTTACCAACCTTCGCTCTTTTATCCTTTTCAATAACCATCACCGGAATACCCAGCCGTGCCAGTTGCAGGGCATAATAGGTCCCGGCGGTGCCGGCACCGACTACAAGGACATCGCTTTCACGTTCCATAAAAAAATCACCTTCACTCACCTGCTGCAGGCTGCCATACTTCAAGTAACAGCATAAACAGCGGTAGTATAAAAGTACCCCTCTCGAAACATTCCGTCCAATAAAAAGCAGCAATGGAGAAACCACGCCCATAACGGGAAGTTTCACGAATTGGGAAGATATCATCAGACCATGAAACGAATCTCAGGGTAGATCACTATCTTCATGAAGTATAACCGCCCGCCAGTTCCTGGATTTTGCTGTTCAACTGACGGTTCGTGGCAGAGAGCTTTTGCAGTGATTCGCTCAGATTCCCCGAAAGCAGGGCTGAACGTTCCGCGCCCCGGCTTATTTCCTCCATGGCCCTGAGGACCTCCCTGCTCTGTGTGAGCTGATCACCGGTAGCGTTTTTCATTGAGGAAGCCATTTCCTGGATGCGGGCCGTGTCTTTTTCCATACTGAGGTTTTTCTCTGCCTGTTCGCGGACCAGTGTATAAACCTCTTTCATCAGGTCCCCCATATCGCGCACACCGGCGGTTATCTCTTTCAATGACGTTACCGTCGCAAGTATCGCTTCGACACCCTTTTCTGTGTCCTGTCCGGTTGTGCTCACCATGCGGGCTATCTCCCCGGCGTGCGAGGCGGCCAGGTCGGCAAGCTTACCCACCTCGTCCGCCACCACGGCGAATCCCCGGCCCTCCGTGCCTGCTCGTGCGGCCTCGATGGCGGCATTCAGCGCCAGCAGGTTAGTCTGGTCGGCGATATCGTTGATAACCGAAACGATTTCGGCGATTTTTTTAGATCCTTCATTTATTTTAATAATCCCTTCCACCGCATGTGCAAGCTCTTCCTCGCCGCGGCGTGCCAGTTCCTGGGTCGCTTCACTTTTCATTGAGCCGCGGCCGCTGAGTTCCTCGATTCTGCCTATACCCCGGCTTATCACCTTCATGGATTCCATATTGCCGTCACAGAGCTCACCCTGCGTGAGCGCGTTTCCCGCGACCGTCTCTACGGTTTCATTAATTTTTTCCATGGCGGTCATGGTTTTCTGCACTGAGCCGGCGTGTTCCATGCTGAGCTCTTTGTTTTCGTTGCCGATCTTCTCAACCTCACTGACGATAATACTTATGTTCACCACAGTCGTGGTGCTTTCATATATCAGTTCCATCAGCGAGGTCAGGTTCTCTTTGGATACCTGTTCGTTTTTCCGCGAGGTAATGACCAGTTCCCTCACGTACCTGCAGGCGATGGCTATCACGGTGCTCATGATCATTATGGAAACCGTTCCAATGATCCAGTTTGTCGCGCTCAAAAGGTGCCATCTGTCTCCCAGGGGTCCGAACGTGAGGCTCATTTCACGGGCCCCCATGGCGGTCAGGTGTACCGCGGAATAAACAGCCACTGAAAGCATACCCATGTAAAAGGCCAACTGCGGTGAAAAACGAAGCGCCGCGGTGCCGATCAAGATAAAATACACCGCAAATTGCGATGCCTGTCCTACCGCCTGGTTCCACTGATCAAGGCTTAAAAAAAGATTGCTTATATTGATGAAGTAAACGGCACAGATTTCCAGTGTCCCGCAAAGATACTTAATCCATGACCGGTATCTTCCCGTGGCCAGGACCGCCGACGATATGCTCAGGGAAACCAGGTAAAGCAGCATGGTGACGAGGAAAAATTCCCACCTGATGGTTTTTGTGAGGTAGCCTATAATTATCGGAACCGAAAAAGTAATTATGAGCATGATCCGCACACGGTTATATGAACGCTCCCCGCGCATTTCAAGTTCCAGCTGGTGGTCCATCGGTTCCTCTTTAAGAAGTCGTATCGGTCGAATTTTTTTATTATTTTGGGTATAATAATTTATACCATGGAGACATCAGGTGTCAAGACATGATTGCCCGCGTCCCTTTTGCGTTTGACAAAAAACTCAACATATGTGAAGGTATTCCCAAGGCGACATAAAATACCACAGTTGCCATATAAAAACTAAAGCCTTTTCCATTGCACGGTGGCAATGAATATAGAACAGCTGATTGATTATCTTAAATCCTACGATCCTTTCGTTTCCAATGTACAGTACTGGATTAAATTCGACGCCGCCCCACCCCGGTACGCGGATTGGCCCGAATATCTGGATGGGAAACTGGTCGATATATATCGGAAAAAAGGCATTGAACGGCTATACCGTCATCAGCGCGATGCCTGTGACGCCGTTCAGCGCGGTGAGGACCTGATCGTTGTCACTCCCACCGCGTCGGGAAAGACCCTTTGCTATAACCTGCCTGTACTTAACCGCATCCTGAAGGAACCCGACGCGAGGGCGCTGTACCTGTTCCCCACCAAGGCACTCTCCCAGGACCAGCTTTCCGAGCTTCACGGCATAATCACAGAAACCGGCGCGGGTATCAAGACCTATACCTTTGACGGCGACACCCCCACTTCCGCCCGCAGGGCGATACGGGCCGCGGGAAACATCGTTATTACCAATCCCGACATGCTGCATTCCGGTATCCTGCCGCACCACCCCATATGGGTGAAATTGTTCGAAAACCTCCAGTACGTGGTGATCGACGAGATCCACAGCTATCGCGGGGTGTTCGGGAGCCATTTCGCCAACCTCATGCGGCGACTACAGAGGATCTGCCGTTTTTACAACTCCAATCCAAGGTACATATGCTGTTCCGCGACTATCAGAAATCCGGCGGAACACGCGGAAGGACTTACCGGCCGCAGGGTCCGTCTCGTTGACGACAACGGCGCGCCTCGTGGTGAAAGGCACTATCTGCTCTACAATCCCCCGGTGGTGAACAAGGAGCTCGGCATACGGGCTTCCGCCGTCAAGGAGGCGGCGTCGGTGGGTGCCCTGCTGCTGAACAACCGGATTCCCGTCATCGTCTTCGCGCGCAGCCGCATGAGGGTGGAGATCATCTCTACGTACCTCAAGGACAGCTGCGGCGCCGTCGCGAAACGTATCACCGCCTACCGTGGGGGATATCTTCCCAACGAACGCCGCGCCATTGAACGGGGCCTCAGGGAAGGAAAACTGCTCGGCGTGGTATCGACAAACGCCCTGGAACTCGGCATTGATATAGGCATGCTCGACGCGGCCATCACCGTCGGCTATCCCGGTTCCATCTCATCGCTGCACCAGCAGCTGGGAAGGGCGGGGCGGCGCGGGAAACCTTCTCTGGCGGTTATCATAGCGACTTCTTCCCCCCTCGACCAGTATATAGCCGGCAATGCCGATTTCATTCTTAAAAGCACCATCGAGAGCGCCACGATAAATCCCGACAACCTGCTGATCCTCATGGATCATATGAAATGCGCGGCCTTCGAACTGCCCTTCGGGGAGGAAGAGCGATTCGCCCACCACCTTTCCACAACCCGTGAGATGCTGGATTACCTGGCCGAACGGGGAATAGTGAAGCATACCGGTGAGAAGTACCACTGGATGAGCGACACCTATCCCGCCAACGACATTTCCCTGCGCACAGCCGCTCAGGAAAATTTCGTGATCGTCGACAACGAGGACCGCTCCAGGGTAATAGGCGAACTCGATTACTACGCCGCCCCGGAATTCATCCACGACGACGCCATATACCTGCACCAGGGTCGTCAGTACTACATCGATAAACTCGACTGGGAAAGCCGTATGGCCTTCTGTCACGAGGTGGAATCGGATTACTTCACCGATGCCGAGACGAAGACCGACATCCATGTGCTGGAAAAAACCGGCGAAAAAACGCTGGGTACGGCGGCCCTCTGCCGGGGCGAGATCAACGTGCGCAACAAGACCGTAATGTTCAAAAAGATACGTTTCAATACTCACGAAAATCTGGGCTGGGGCAAGATACACCTCCCGGAAATCGAGATGCATACTACAGCAACCTGGATAGATTTTGATGAGGAGAACCTCGTTGCGCTGGCGGGCAAACCCCATGCGGGCCGCGTGCTGTACTCCATCGCCTACATCTTCAGAAACATAGTCCCCCTCTTCACCCTGGCCGATATAAACGACATCAGGGTCATACACCAGACCAGATCGCACTACAGCGGCAGGCCGGCGGTTTTCGTATACGATACGGTGCCCGGAGGTATCGGGATCGCCGATCGTGTCTTCGACATACTCCCCCTGATCGCTGAAGAATCCGTCAAGTCCATCCAGGCCTGCCCCTGCGGTCACGGTTGCCCCGGCTGCATCGGTCCCCTGCCCTCTGAGAACGCCGCCATGAAAAAACTGGTGGTCGCGACCCTCAACGGACTGGCCCATGAACATAAAGGATAAACTGCGGATCTACGACAGCGGGAAGGTAACATCCGAAGAGGGAAATCCACGACCCCTGGAATCCCTGGGTGCCGTCCCGGTAGAAACTGCGGACCGCGTCATCTGGAAATTCACCGGAACGTATCCCGTACACACCCTGTTCCCCTCCTTCGACCACAACGACACGCGTCTTTTGCGCCCGTTTGTGAAATTCAACAAAACCGGTCAGACCCCGGCAATGTCTGAACTGCTGTTCTTCGACCTGGAAACCACTTCCCTCAGTACGGGTTCGGGAAGTTATCCCTTTCTAACGGGCCTGGGTTATTTCAAGGGGGATGATTTCATAATAGACCAGTATTTTATGGACGACTACCCGGCCGAGGGGGCCATTCTGCGGCATATTATACCCTATTTCAGCAGCGCCAGGGCGGTGGTGTGTTTTAACGGCATGAGTTTCGATATGCCGCTCATCAAGAACCGGTACCGGATGAACCGTGTTCCTTCTTTCCCCGTGGACATACCGGTGATTGATCTGCTCTATCCATGCCGCAGGGTTTTCAGAAGGATTTACGAAAGCTGCTCCCTCGTTACACTGGAGGAAAAGGTGCTGGGTATGTGCAGAAAAGATGACATCCCCGGCTGGCTTATTCCTGAGGTGTACTTCTCTTATCAAAAGCACGGTGAAACCGGGCGACTCCCTCTGGTGGTGCGGCACAATGCACAGGACATCCTTTCAATGTACCAGCTTATGATGGTTCTTAACCGCATCTACGACAACCTTGAGAAGCGGGAATTTTTGCAGCTGGACCGGCAGTCTCTCCTGGGTATGGCGAATCAACTTTTCCGGGTTGATCGCGGCATCTTCATGGATGTAATGGAATTCATCGGGGAAGAGATCATGGAAATACGGCCGCTTTTCAAGAAATACTCCGCCTCCCAGAAAAAGGCCGGGAAGCTTGCCGAGGCTCTGTCCCTGTGGGAGAAACACCATACGGTTCTGTCACTGGAAGAGCTGGCAAAGCATTATGAACACCGCGAAAAGGATCTCCCCCGGGCAGCCGGGTACGCCCGGAGCGCTTTGACTCTTGTTTCCCGGGGGCTCTTTTCGTTCAAGGGCCGTCCCCTCACCCAGGGGGAACGGGAGCTCTACGAACGGCGCTTTTCCCACCGGCTGCAAAGACTTAACCGTAAGATAGGATAATCCCGGCATTTTGTATTGAGCCGTAATCACGGGGCTGCATTTTCATCTCAAGCTTCACAGGATCTTTCGCTAATTCCGCGTGCCATTTTTCGGAATATCATCCGGTGAGCCGGGTACAGCATCACCCAGTAAAGTCTGCCCATAATTCCCCGGGGTATGAAATGGGCACGCACGACAAAGGAATTTTCACCGACATTAAACTCCAGCCAGCCCTTCCCCGGCAGTCTCATTTGGGAAAACAGCAGCAACCGCTTTCCCGGGTTGTAATCCACAACCCTCCAAAAATCGACGCTGTCACCGAGCCTCAGCGTATCCGGATGACGCCGCCCGCGGTTAATTCCATACCCACCCGCCAGCTTATCAATGATACCCCGTACCCGCCACAGGAGCGGGAATGATAGCCAGCCTCGTTCCCCACCTAAAGAAACAACTCTATTGAATATGTCCCCGGAAGAAAGCGCGGCGTTAGTCTGTTTGATCTCGATGTGGTACACCCTACCGCTGATCTCACCGTTACTTTCTATGTCACACTCATCGCCGGCTGTGCCATCGCACCACCTGCTGATTATCTCGTTGTTCTCGGTCTCCAGCAGGGCCTCAGCCACCGCTTCCGGGAATGAAAGCGGCACTATTCCGGGAAACATTTTCCGTGCAACCTCGTTTTCAATTATGGTTTCGGACTTAAGACCTTCTACCAGCGAAGAGGCGATCCCGTAGGGAACAGGTGTGAAAAGCACCAGCCAGTACGACGACAGCCTGGGTGTGAAAAGAGGGACCTTGATAATCCAACGGCGGAGCCCCATGACACGGGCTGTTTCAAGCATCATTGTCTTAAAGGTTATTATTTTAGATCCTATGTCGATTACCCAGTCTTCCTTCTCCTGTACATCCAGGGCCCCTTCGAGATAAAGCAGCACATCCCGGATCGATACAGGCTGCGTTCGACTATCCACCCAGCGGGGGGCGATCATGACAGGCAGCTTTTCAACAAGGTTTCGTACAATTTCGAAGCCAGCGCTGCCCGAACCGATGACGATACCGGCCCTGAACCACAGTGTCTGGATTTTTTCAGGCCGGGCACTCAGTATTTCGCCGGTTTCGATCCTGCTGCGAAGATGCCTGCTGGCGTTCTGAATCCTGCCGAGTCCTCCCAGGTATACAATCCTTTTCACCCCCGCCCCTATACAGGCTTCACGAAAATTCTCAGCGCTTCGCCTGTCCAGCTGCTCGAAATCACCGCCACGTTCTCCCATGGAATGGATCAGGTAATAGGCCGTATCGATCCCCACGACGGCCCGGCCCAGGGCTTTTTTGTCAAAGGTGCTTCCCTCAATGATCTCGGCATTTCCACTCTCCGCCGGTTCCAGCTTTTTAGCATTCCTCACCAGGAGCCGCATGTTTACATCCTCCCGCTCCAAAAGGCGTACGGCAAGTCTTCTTCCGATGTATCCGGTCGAGCCCGTCAGCAGCACTTTCAACTGCATTATGCCTCATCACCCGGAACCGACAGGTACAGTGCCATAGGATTCCACCCTTTTCAGATATGACTTCATATCAAATTTTCTTTCCAGCCCCCGGTCGTTCATATAGCGAACCTTCCCGTAGACCTTCCGTTCGCTCCAGGCCCGGTCGTGTTTTCCGAAACACCAGGCAACCCCGGCATAACCATTAGCATCCCTGCCGTCCAGACTATACCGGTTGTTGAGATACAGCGCCGTATCATACGCCTCCTCAGGGAGCCTGGACCATTCCAGTATCTTCTTCCCCCAGTACATCCTCATATATCCCTGCATCTTTCCCCGCAGAACGAGCTCCCGCTGGGCGGCGTTCCAGTAGGGATCATGGGTCTGTGCCCTTTCAAGCAGTTCGAGTGAATAAAGATATTCTCGGCGGTCCAGTTTGTGTTCCATAAGGGTTTTCCGCGCCCACTCAGGGAGGCATCCGTAGGAGGTGTAGTGTGGATTATAGTACACGAAATTCATACTGAGTTCCCGTCGTACGATAAGCTCTTCCAAAAAGGACTCACTCCCGGGGGAGCCGGTTTTAAGAACTTCCATGGCTATCTGGAGAGGGGAAATCTGTCCAAAATGAAGGTATGGGCTCATATGGGAGGCGTAATCCAGGGACGGTTCGTTCCTTATTTCATGGAACCGGTCCAGTTTTTTCTCGATAAAATCCTTCAGCCGTCTTACCGCTGTGGAGGTTCCTCCCCGGAGCCATTCTATCGGAGCGACAGTGGGATCGATATCCAGCAATGCAAGTACCGATCCTGTATCGCCGAGGTCCAGGGAATCAAGCTTCAGCCCAAGGGAATCCTTTTTCACTTTGCCGTGGGTAAAGCCGCACAGATAGTGATCGATAAGCCGGTGAAGTCGCGGCCGGAGCGTCCCGGCGGAATACTGTTCACGGTTCGACGCCTTTTCGATGGGTACAATCACGTCGCTTTCCACCTGGACGACCCGGCACAGGGCGTTTTGCGCGACACGGTCCCGCCATTGCCGCTGTAATGCCAGGTAGCCACGATCGGTCACCAGGAGCGATGCTCCCCGCGACAGCTCCAGTGCGCCGGTCTCGGGCGATATTTTCCGCACCGTCATCGCGATGCCGGATTTCCATAAAGAGGTCTGGACCTCGGCCAGCCCTTGCAGCATAAAGGTGTAGTGGCGAAGATTCGCTTCGGGGAAATTACCGGTTAGACCGAAAAAAACCACCAGGGGCAGTCCCAATTCGTTGGCCTGCCTGATAGCGTATTCCAGGGCGTGATTCCAGAACACACGCTGGGACTGCTGCATCCAGTAAAGCACATAATCGCCCTTCTTGATGCCGATGGAATTAAGAGGCTGTATCCTGGTTTCCTCGATCATGAGACGGTCCCCGGACGGGGGCCCCGTTTGATTTTTCCGGAGGTGCTGATGTCGATAAGGGCCTCAGGGAAAGGCTGGAAATAACTCTGGGACGACAGGTACCGCTGGCCAAAACGTACTATCCATGATTGCATTAATGCAGTGCATACACCCAGGGTAGTCATGCCGGAACGGTAACGGTCCAGTGTCTCCAGGAAGAATGATTTTTCCGATGTCGTAAGGCTGTCCTTGAAATAGCCCATGCTGTGCATAAGGACATTTATGTTGGATGAAAACCGGGGCTGCCGGGAAAGGATGATCCGCAGATTCTCCTCGTAGTCCGAAAAAACCTTCTCCAGGGGATATTTATCATGGTTCGCGACGATTTTCCCCATCACCCTCATGATCCGCTGATTGTATCCCATGAAGAGTAACTTGTGCCGTGAATGAAACGCTACGAGGTTCTTCATCGCTTTGTTTTTATTGATATTCGCGAACTCAGCCGTGGTAAATATCCTTGTCAAGAAGTGCTCCCGCAGGTGCATGTTTTCAAGCCGCCCCTCGTTCTCAATCGCCGTCAGGGGGTATGTGTCCATAACTGCCTTTCCGAAGAAACCTGCTCCCTTCGAACTGACCGGCGAGACCTTCCCCAGGGAGGGATAAATCTTGACATCCTTGGTCCCGCATGATGGGGACCTGTCTTTTAGAATGAAGCCGTCGGGCTCGCTCAACTCTGAAAGGAATTTACTCACGAAACCGGTCATTTCTTTCGTGCAGTCCCGTCCGGTTTCGCTCTGCAGCAGGCGCGGGCCCTGCTGATCATCTACTACACGGATAGGTTTTCGTGGCACTCCCAGACCGATCTCATACTCGGGACAGACCGTTATAAACTCAACATGAGGTTTAAGCTTTCTTACGATTTCGCTGGATATCATCAGCCCGTTCCACCGGCAGACGGCAAATTCAACACAGCTGCTGATGACGACCTTTGGTTTGCCGAACCTCCATATCATTTCAGTTACTCCATGTTCCCGGAATATCCGTAACAAGTATTTCATAATATACGGCGTTAATCAAAAATAAAATTTCATGAATTTCGATTGAACCAGTACTGCAATTGCTGTTGAAAAAATATTGAATTATCATATCATTGGACCACGGTAGCAAACATTATGGACCACGATAACGATAGAATCATCGGTATAACGTCCACGATTCCCGTGGAGATTATTTACGCATCCGGCAATACTCCCGTGGATATCAACAATATGTTCATCACCACGGAGGATCCCATCCGCTACGTTCGTTATGCCAAGGCCAGGGGCTTCCCCGACACCACCTGCAGCTGGATATGCGGACTCTATGGTGTTATAATGGAGAAAAAGATCCGTCGCGTCCTGTGCGTTGTTGGAGGCGACTGCGCCGAGACCATCGCCCTGATGGAAGTGCTCTTTACGAACGGTGTTGAGGTTATTCCCTTTGCATACCCCCACACAAGGGACCGTGAACAATTGAATGCAGAAATGTATAAACTTGCGAAACGCCTGGGCACCGACCTTGATGAGGCCCGGTTGCAGAAAAAGAGGCTTGATCTGATTCGGGAACGGATCCATCACCTGGACCGGCTACTCTGGAACGGGAACAGGGCCACCGGGAAGGAAGTGCAACTTTTCCAGCTTTCGGCCAGTGACTTCACTGGCGCACCGGATGGTTTCCATGATCAAATCAACGAAGCCATCAGTGAAATTGAACAGCGGGCCCCTTTTAATGATGCCATACGACTTGGTTTCGTGGGCGTTCCGCCGATTGTTACCGACCTCTATGACCGGATAGAACAGGACGGTGTACGTATAGTATTCAGTGAAGTGCAGCGTCAGTTCTCTATGCCCGAGGGGGATTCGCTGATCGATGCCTATCACAGGTATACTTACCCCTATGGAATTTACGCCCGCCTGGAGGATATTCAGACTCAGGTAAAGCTTCGCGGCATCGACGGGATCATTCACTACGTGCAGACCTTCTGCTACCGGGGCATAGAGGACATGGTATTGCGCGAACGGCTGAAAGTCCCCGTGCTGACGCTGCAGGGGGACCTGCCCGTGAGAGTGACTGAAACCATGCAGGTGCGCATTGAGGCCTTCGTTGACATGCTCCGCAGAAAAAAGGGGATCGGGTAAATGGAGCCTTACACCGTTTTCGCACCGCTTTATGATTCAATCCTGGGGCATGTAGACTATGACCAGTGGTACCGTTATATCCACACGCTGCTTACCAGGTATATTGAAACGCCCCGCTATATCCTGGAACTGGGCTGCGGAACGGGAAAGTTCGGTGCGAAATTTTCCCGGGACGGGATACCCGTTTTTGGCATGGACCGGTCCCTGCCGATGCTCCAGGTGGCCAAATCCAGGGCGTACAGGCACTTTTCGGTGTTCTGTGGGGACATGACGCGTTTCCACCTTTCCAGGAAATTCGATTTTATCTTCTCGGTGCATGACACCATGAACTATTTTACCGAACCCTCCGATCTGAGGAAGGTGTTTCATTCGACGCGGAAAATCCTGGCTGATAACGGCGTTTTCATGTTCGACATTACCACCGATCACAATATTCGAAGGTTCTTCGACGGTAAATCAAGCCAGTACAACGTGCGCGGAACAAGAGTTGAATGGCATAATTACTATGAAAAAAGAAAAAGAATCATCTATTCCACACTTATTTTCACCGGCAGGGACGGCGCGGTGAGCACCGAGCGTCATATACAGAAAATTTATACCGTCAGTGAAATGAAAGCGCTGGCAGGCAAAGAAGGGCTTAAAGTTGTGGACGTGTTCGGCGATTATACACTCCTGCCTCCCGTGAAAAATTCCGTGATGATCAATATCATTACGATGAAGGAGTGACATGGAATATCTGCTTTATCTTATCGGACTGATAATCGGGTTCGGGTTGTTTTTCTATCTGCTTTCACTGTATCATTCCGGCAGGGAAAAGGTGGAGAAGATGCGGTCGCATGGAACCATGCCGCCTCCGGTTCCTTCCATGAAGGTGGAACCCCAATCGATATTTCACAAAAAATTCGGCCGAACCCCAGGGGAACGAATATGCCCCCTCTGCGGTTCTATCCTCACCCGCAACGAAGCCCTGTATGCCACACCCGTTAAAAGTGAAACCGGTCCTAAAATCCTGATACTGGGTTGTCGTTATTGCTATTCGCTGGACGAATCGGATACGACCTGATCCCAGCCGTACCTGCCCCTCACCGGATAAAATTCACAGAACTCGAAGAAACGGGTCGTGAAAAACTCTTCGTCGGTGTCCAGGTTATCGGGTGCATTATTCACCATTATGGTTATCTGCTGCTGAGAAGGAGTTCCCATGGGAAAAGCTATTCTACCACCCGCCTTGATCTGCCGGGTCAGGGAAAGCGGTCTTTTTCTGCAGGCTGCCATAATAACGACCGCGTCGAATAGACCCAGTGCCTTTTCATAAAGCGTGCCGTCCCCGCAGAAAATCCTCACATTGGTAACGCCCGAAGCCTGGATGCTGCGCTTGGCCGATGCCGCGAGTTCCTCTTTCCATTCCACGGTAATCACTTCCTTTACCAGGTGCGAGAGCAGGGCCGTAGAGTACCCCGACCCCGTCCCCACCTCGAGAACTTTCCACTTTTTATTCGGCTCGAGCCTGCGGAACATCCTGAACAGGTCCAGCGTAGCGTCACTATATTCCCCTAAACCGATGGGAACCGGTTTTCCCGTATACCAGAGAGACCGGAAACCCTGATCGAAAAAATTTTCCTGGGGGACTGTCGCAAAAGCATTCACGATCGAATTGGAAAATTTTTCCTTTTTCAGGGCTTTCAGCAGAATTTCACGATTACGAACCATCGCTTTGTCCATAAGGCCGTTATCATCCCTCTATGGTACCCTCTGTCAATGCATCTCTGGAGGGGTTTGCCGTGTTTATTCGAAAATTTGTATCAGAAAGGTTAAAAAATAATCGGAGATTAAAATCGCCATGGAGGATTTCACGACCGCCTGGATCGTCGACCGCCCCACGCCCTCAGCACCCCCGAAGGTGTTGAATCCCTGGTAACAGGCAATAATTGCAATTTCCACGCCGAAGAAAAAGCTTTTAAAAAGACCCGTCAGGAAATCCAGTACTCCTACGTTCTGCAATATATTCTGAACATATTTGTCCAACGTGATTCCGAGACCGAAATATGCCACGAATGCCCCGCCGAGTACGCCGACTATATCGGTAATAACAGTGAGTGACGGCGTCATTACCAGACAGGCGAGAAAGCGCGGCACCGAAAGGTACTGTATAGGATTGGCGCGGAGTGTGACCAGCGCATCAATCTGCTCCGTTACCCGCATGGTGCCTATTTCGGCCGCGATGGCTGAACCCACCCTGCCTGCGAGCAGAAGCGCGGTCAGCACCGGGCATAGTTCCCTGAACATCGATATAGCGACGGCGCTGCCTATGAAGATCGATGACCCCGTCATTATCTTATCCATGGCCTTGCCTATCTGAAGGGCCATGACCATCCCCGTAAAGAACAGGGTGATGGCGGTCACCGGCAGGGAGCGGTAACCGATCTCCACCATTTGCTGTATCATGTTCTTAAAGTCAAAGGGCGGGCGGAATATACAGCGAACGGTCTGGGAAAAGAAAATCAGATAACCGCCGATACCCTCCATAAACGGAAGCAAATACCCTCTGTCGCCGGCCTTCTTCATTCTCCGGGGACGGCCTCCTCGAACGCGTGAACCTTTTCAAGGTTCCCGAATTTCGTGAACTGCTCCCAGAACTTCAACTCGACTTCTCCAATAGGACCGTTTCGTTGTTTGGCAATGATTATTTCCGCAATGCCTTTCTTTTCCGTTTCCCGTTTTACCTTATCCTCACGGTATATGAACATCACCACGTCGGCGTCCTGCTCAATGGCCCCCGATTCCCTGAGGTCTGAAAGCTGCGGACGCTGATTGGTCCTGGATTCGACGGCCCTGGAGAGCTGCGACAGCGCGATTACGGGGACCGAGAGTTCCCTTGCCAGTTGCTTGAGGGACCGCGAAATTTCAGCAATCTGCAGGTGTCGGTCAATCCGCGAGAGACTGGTAATCAGCTGCAGGTAATCCACCACAATGGCGCCCAGTTTCATCTTCTGCGCGACCCTTCGCGCTTTGGCCCTGACCTCGAAAACATTTATTGCCGGCGTATCGTCGATCATAAGCCTGGTTTTTTCCAGACGGCTCGCGCTCTGCATCAGTTTTCGCAGTTCTTCCGCACTGATGTGTCCCGTACGTACACGCTGCGAGTCGACAACAGAATCAATGCACAGCAGTCGCATTCCAAGCTGCGTCGCGGGCATTTCCAGAGAAAAAAAGAGCACGGGCATTTTGTCTTTAAGTACAATGGAGTTGGCGATGTTGAGGGCAAGTGCGGTTTTACCCATCCCTGGGCGAGAAGCAATAATTATAAGTTCGGAATCGTGCAACCCCGTGAGCATTTCATCTATCCCGGTAAAGCCAGTACCCACGCCGGTAACCGCTTTTTTGGTTTCGTACATCTTTCCGATTGTTTCCATGGTTTCGTGCATTACCTCGGTAATGTCCCGAAAATCCGTGGTTATGCGCCGTTCGGTTACATGAAACACATCGCGTTCCACCTCATCCATCAGCTCATAGGTGTCCCTGGTCGAGTCATAGCATTTCTCTATAACGGAATGGGACACATCAATGAGTCTGCGGCGCAGGCTGAGCTCCCTGACGCGCTTTGCGTAGAATTCCGCATTGGCAGAGGTCGATACCGTTCTGTAAAGATCTACGAGCGCTCCGTCGCCGCCGATTTTATCGAGCTGGTTCAGATCAGCCAGACGCTGCTTGACGGTTATCAGGTCAATGGGATGGTTTTTTCTTTCCAGCTCCAGTACGATACCGTAGAGGATCCTGTGGGTATCAAGATAGAAATCCTCCGGGTGGAGGATTTCTATAACCTTCAAAAGAGCTTCTTTGCTCAATAATATGGAAGAGAGACAGGAGGCTTCGGCTTCGATGTCCTGGGGTGGTACCAGATCAATAGCCATCTGTTACTCCTTTGTAACCGTCACCTTCACCTTGGCGGTAAGACCTTCGTCAAGTTTAATGCCGACCTCGTATATGCCGAGCTTTTTGATCGGCTCATCAAGATGGATCTTTTTTCGATCTATTTCGTACCCCATCTGTTTGAGTTTCTTTGCTATATCCATGGTGGTGACCGACCCGAAGAGACGATCCTCCTCACCCACCTGGGCGCCGATTTCAACTTCCACCGAAGTCAGCGCCTCGGAAAGTTTCTGGCTGGCTTTTTTCCTTTTTTCTTTTTTTATGGCAATAAGCTTTTTCTGGTGCTCTACCGCCTTCTGGGTTGAAGCATCGGCGGGAATGACCAGTTTTTTTGGCAGCAGAAAATTGCGTGCATATCCTTTCGAGACTTCTTTAACATCGCCGGCTTCTCCCAGACTGGGGATATCTTTCTGCAAAATTACTTTCATACTTACACCTCTCGATTATTGTTTAACCTGAGTTTCAAGTTTTCTGAAATCGGCCCAGAAATCAATGGCACCGATGCTTAAAAGTATTACCGAGAAAAAGAGAATAACCTCTACTCCAAGCAGAAGGATTCCCAGCAGTGCCGCCGGGAGGATAAACGCCGGCAGCCCTTTTTTCCGCAGTAAAAATTTTACAATACCAACCGCCTGTAAAAGGTACAAAACCGAAAACACAAGCGCAAGGTTAAGACCGGAAACAAAAGCCCAGTAAAAAGCTTTTTTATCCATCAACAGTACGATTGCCCAGCCTGCTATCAGGACAAAAATAAAATAGTCATTCAGCTTAAAAAAAGCTATGCTTTCCGTTTCTGATCCCATCCGTGAGAAGTACCTGAACAAAAGATACTTCAATAAAAAAAAACCAAGCAACGTGATGAACATCGTATTGAGAAAATAGGTGAATGGCATTATATCTCCCAGCATCTCAACCGAACCGTCCATTCTATTGAGCAGCTCTTTTTTTTCAGGATCAGGCAGTTCCGATTTTTGTATGATAGCGGTTATTCTGTTCCTGGATTCGATTACCAAATCATGATTGCCGTATATTTTCAAGCCATAATAGTGTACTGAAAGCAAAAACACCAGGGGCAAGGTGGAAACCAGTATATAAAACTGGTATGATTTACCTTTCCTGAATACATACCCTCCTGTTATTCCCACGGCAGTGGGAGATATTACAAGGGTAATAAATTCAGCACCGAACCCGCCGGCCTGAGTAATTATATACACCGAAAGCGCCGCTGAAACAGGCAACAGAACATAAAGAGCCCGCCATCCCCATTTGAAAAACAAGATTCCGGCGCCGAAAAGCAGTACGAGGCCGATCAGGAGATATACTAACGGATTGTACACTGTTTCCTATTTCACGATAAACGGCAGCAATGCAATGATTCGGGCCCTTTTAATCGCCGATGCAAGCGTACGCTGATGTTTGGAGCAGGTCCCTGTAATACGCCGCGGTAGAATTTTCCCTCTGTCGGTGACAAAACGCTCAAGTATTTCCACATTTTTATAATCCAATACCAGGTTCTTGTTCTGGCAGAACCGGCATCCCTTTCTCTTAAAACGCGGCACTCTGGGCATGGACGACCTGTCATCACCTCCGGGGGAATCACCCCGGCGACCATTGCCATGATGGTGCGGCCTGCCTCTCTCTGATCCCTGCTCTGCCGCTTGAGCGTAGGTGCGGGCCCTTGGCTCTACGACCCTTGGCTCTTCGGCCTTTGGCTCTTCGGCCTTTGGCTCTTCGGCCTTTGGCTCTTCGGCCTTTGGCTCTTC
>CAZUXY010000008.1:0-9655 GCA_964624235.1 uncultured Leptospirales bacterium
GGGAGGACACCGTTGTACGGCATTGAATTCAGGGACCCCGCCTTTCTGCTGCTCATGATACCGCTGGCAGCGGCCGCGCTGTGGTATTTCATCACGTCCCGGCGGCGTCATGACGGGGCGCTGGCCGTTTCCTCAGCCATGCTGCTGGAACGTCGCCGCTCTTTCAGGACCCGGACCTACCGCTATCTGCCTGTATTGCGGATACTGGCGGTGTTTTTCCTTATACTGGCCCTGGCCCGGCCAGGGCACGGTATCCGCTATGAAAGCATCAGGCAGATGGGGATCGACATCATGATCGCGCTGGACGTATCGGATTCCATGATGGGAGAGGACTTTCAGCCACGGAACCGACTGGAAGTGGCAAAGCAGGTGGTCAGGGACTTCGTGGAACGCCGCGTGTCCGACCGCGTGGGAATGGTCATCTTTTCAGGGGAGGCGTATCTGCAGTGCCCGCTCACGGCCGACCACGGGATAATCGGGGATATCCTCGGTGAAATCGACTTCGACTCGGTCGAGGAGGAGGGTACCGCAATCGGCGAGGCCCTTGCCCTGGCTGCTTCCCGCATGATGGAGAGCAAAGCGAAGAGCAGAGTAATCCTGCTTATCACCGACGGCATGAACAACCGAGGGAGTGTGGATCCCGAAACCGCGGCAAGGATGTGCGCCGGTATCGGCATAAAAGTGTATACGGTCGGGATCGGGAAGGAGGGAAAGGTTCCTTACCCCGACAGGGGGGGGATCTTCGGATTCAAGCGGTACCTCTATAACCATTTCGACGAGGAATCCATCCGGGCAATTTCAGACCTTACGGGGGGAAAGTTCTACCGCGCGTCGTCGAGCGGGGTACTCTGGGATGCCGTAAAGGACATCGACAGGCTCGAAAAAAGCGAGATCAGGTCGTCTGCTTATCACCGTTTCAGCGACCGCTTTCAGGAGATGTTGCTGTTTTCCATGGTCTTTTTTTTCCTGGAGGTGCTGTTGCGTTCGATGGTGTACAGGAAGATACCATGAGTTTCGGGAATGCCGAATATATTTCATATATAGTGCCGGTTTCCGCCGTGGTGGCGCTGCTGTACTTTGCGTACCTGGCGCTGAAGGCAAGGACCCTCGCGAGACTCGTACCGAAAGCGCAGCGGCGGGGACTCATTGTGCAGGGCTCGAAGGCGCGTATGCGCTTTAAAACCGTACTCGTTATACTCGCCATAGCGCTCTATGCTTTCGTGATGCTGAGGCCCCAGTGGGGTGAGCTGATGCGCGAAGAGCGGAATGAGGGCACCGACCTCCTGATCGCACTGGACGTGAGCATCAGTATGACGGCACGGGACGCGGGTGCCAGCCGCCTGGAAAAGGCGAAAGATGCGGTCAGGATGATGGTGGGATCCATGCGCGGCGGACGGGCCGGGCTTATACTCTTTGCCGGCGAGGCCTTTATGCAGTGTCCCCTCACCTCCGACCTGGGGGCCTTTATGATGTTTCTCGACGCTGCGGGCCCCGATTCGATAAAGTGCCAGGGGACCAGCCTGAAAAGCGCGCTCGACGCGGCCGGCCGCGTTTTCGGCAGAAAGCGCATGACCTCGCGCGTGCTTGTGCTTATCACCGACGGGGAGGACCACGAGGGAGCGGTGATGGCCGCCGCGGAAAAACTGCGCGGGCTTGATGTGCGCATATACGCCGTGGGCGTGGGTTCGCCGATGGGGTCCGAGATCCCCGTCCCCGCGGGTGACGACCGTGACGCCGCATCCCTGCGGGATACGTCGGGAAAACCCGTTGTGACAGGGAAGAACGAAGCATTGCTCACGAAACTGGCGCACGCCACCGGTGGACGATATCTGGACATCACCGGGGGCCTTTCCGACGTCTATGTGATATTGCGGGAGCTCTCGCGACAGGAGCAACGGGATTACGGCGGCAGGATCGTGCGGGAGAAAATCGAACGCTACCAGTTATTCGCGGCGATACTGGCGGTACTGCTGCTGGTCGAGATGTCCGTCCCGGTCAGGAAAAAATTCCTTACCGGGGGTCAGAGGGAAGGGCATGAATCTTTACGGTAAAATTATAATCGTACTGCCTCTGCTTATGCTTGCATGGCTCGATCCCTATGCCGACCGCGTAAAGGAGGGAAACGGCTATTATGAACAGCGGCAATATGACCGCGCCGAGGAAAGCTACAGGGCGGCGGAGCGTTATGCGCCGGGAGTGAAAGAAAGGAACCGTCTCCAGTACAACTTCGGAAACACCCGTTACATGGAAAGGGAATATGAAAAAGCGCTCGAGCACTACGGAAGGTCCATGGAGTCGGGTGACCGCGAGGTGCAGAAGAAAGCGCTGTTCAATATGGGAAACGCGCTTACAAGAGCAGGTAAAAATGATGAAGCGGTACGCGCCTATATTGACGCTCTGAAGGTCGATCCGGGGTATCTGCCGGCGAAACGCAACCTTGAGTACCTGCTGAAAAATCCCGACACGAAAAAGCAGACAGGTCCCGGCCGCGGCCGGGAAGACGGCCGCGGGGAAGATGAAAAAAAGGGCCGCGACGGACGGGACCCGGGGGAGATGAAGCGGGAACAGAACAATGAACAACAGCGACATGCGACGCGGAAAGAGACACTCAACCGGGACCAGGTGGACAACCTGCTGCGCTCCATGAAAAACAAACCGGTGAGAAGGGAAAAGGGGAAAGGTGATGACAGGGCCCGACCTGAAAAGTTCTGGTAAGCTCCTTTTATGGGCGCTGTTCGCGGTGCTCGTGACGGCCCGCGGAGGCATGGCACTGGAGGTGGTCACGCTCATAACCCCTTCATCGGTGCCGGTAGGGACCGCGGCCGTGCTGCAGATAAAGATAAGCGGCGCAGAAACGGCGGAACCGGCGGGAACCCCCAGGGTTGATGGTCTGGATATAGCCTATTCAGGGATCCGGCGCAGTTTCGAGTTCGTCAACGGAAAGACCTGGAGCGGGATAGTACTGAATTTCACGGTAGTGCCGTCGAGGCCGGGGACCTTTACCATCCCGTCATTCGAGATCAGGGTAGACGGCAACAGTGTGGCCACCGGGAGCGTAAGACTGTCAACGGCCGGTACCCCGATAAAACCAGGGGGACGCAGGGGCGGCGTGGTACCGGTTACCGACCTGTCATCGCAGGCGGTGTTCATAGGCCAGCCGGTCATTATACGATATTTTATTGTGCACCAGGGGCTTGAAATGGGCAGGAAGCCGGTATTTGAGAAGATGCCCCTGGGCAGGGATTTTATCGTCAAGCAGGTAGATGAAAAAATCCAGGATGCCGTGGTGAAGGTGCCTGACGGTGAACGCGTTAAAACCCATGTGGCCACCTTCGCCGCCCTACCTGCCAGGGAAGGGGTGTTTCAGCTCGGGGGCGGCGCGGCGGTGGTGGAGCTCACCGACGAATCATCGTTCTTTTCGTTTCCACGCAGGCTTTCGGTTTCGTTCGAAACCCGGCGGCTCCATGTAAAGGCTCTTCCCGGCGCGGGCAGGCCCGCGGGTTTCAGGGGCGACACGGGGGTCTATTCGATCCAGGCCGGTCACGTGGAAGGGCCGGTGAAGGTATTCGGCGAGAAGGTGATCACGGTATCGGTCAGGGGGAAAGGGAACCTTCTTTCCCTTTCCGAACCCGTGGCGGCGGGTCCCGACGGGCTGAAGGTACTGGTTAAAAAAACCGGTGAAACCGTGAAGGCGGGCCCGGATTCCCTGGAGGGTGAGGTCACCTACAGTTTTTCCCTGATACCGGAGAAGCCGGGCAGGGTGCTCCTTAAGGAGATCGGACTCGATTATTTCAATCCGTATACAGGACGTTATGAACATGCACGTGCGGGCCCGCTGGTATTCGAGGCCAGCGATGAAGAGAAGGTCAAAGAAAAAGACAACGCCGGGAGCGACGGAGGGGGAAAGGCGCCTGCCGTGACCGCCGGCCATGGTGTGCTGCTGACTATATTCCTTGTCATCGCGGCCGCGTGTGGGGGTATCGTTTTTTGGGAGGTCCGCCGCTACAGGGGCCATATGAACAGGGGGAACGACCCCTCCCCGCAGTTGCCCGCCGAGACGCAGGCGTCGCGGGAGCCTGATTTCCGCAGGGAACTCTACATTGCCCTGAAACGGGAAGATCATGACCGCTTCCTGAAAACCGCCGAAAAGGCGGTGCGGCGCATAATGGAGGGTTATACGTCAAACGCGCGTGACGTCGTGCCTGAAGCGCTGGAAGAGGTACGCGTCAGGATTAATGTTATCAAATACGCCGGCAGAAGGGCCGCACCCGACGAACTGGACGCGCTTTATGAAGACCTTCTGAGGTATCTCCCCCGGCGGGAATGGTGAAGCTCATGGAGCTTCCGTTTTCTTCGCCTGCTCCCACAGGGAGTCCATCTCTTCGAGGGTCATATCCTCCACCCCTTTGCCTTTCGCCGCGCCGGCCCGCTCTATATACCTGAAACGTGTCATGAACTTCTCGACAGTGGCGTACAGGGCATCTTCGGGATTCACGCCGACGAAGCGGGAAATATTGACTATGCTGAAGAGGATATCGCCGATCTCTTCCCCCACTTTAGCGCTGTCCGCACTGTTCACTGCCAGGGCCTCTCGGAACTCACCGATCTCTTCCTCGAGTTTCTCCATGGCGCCGTCTATACGGTCCCAGTCGAATCCCAGGCGGGAGACCTTCTGCTGGACACGGTAGGCCTTGAGCAGTGAAGGCAGGTGGGGAGGTACGCCGTCGAGTATGGATTCCCGTGCGGATTTCTCTTTCTTTTTTATCTTCTCCCAGCGGTCGATTACCTCCCGGCTGGTGGCGGCGGTCTCGTTTCCAAAGACATGGGGATGGCGGTTGATCAGTTTATCTATGATCCCCGCCGCGACGTCGTCGATAGTAAATCTATTCTGTTCGCCGGCGATCTGGGCGTGGGCGTATACCTGGTACAGCAGGTCGCCGAGTTCCTCCTTCAGGTGGCCGTGGTCTTCCTTTTCTATGGCCTCGTACACTTCATAGGCTTCTTCGATGAGATAGGGTTTCAGCGTGCGGGAGGTCTGCTCCTTGTCCCACATGCAGCCGTTCTCGCCTCTCAGAATCGCGGCGATCTCAGCAAGGCGGTAGAGGGGGCGGTTTTCCTTAAAATTCATAATGTTCTCCTTGTTTCCATCATCCGCCGTCAGGGGTTCGTGTCAATAGAAAATGGGTGAATTCAATGGTTCGGCTCCTCCGGCGGAGGCGGTACCTGTCGACATGACCAAAGATTTCACGGAACTTTTCCGCGGTATAACGCTCTTTAGTCCGGCGTTTCCTGCCGATTTTTATAGTATATTCCGGTTGCGAAAATTTTCATCGTCTGGTAAAGGATACCTATGAACCCTCTGAATACCGCCTTCATGGATGATATCGTAAAGGCGTACCGTCTCCTTTTCAACGGTTCCGCGCTTCCCGATTCGGGTTTTCCCGAGTCGATGAACACCGATACGCTGAAACTGGCGTACCGCAGCAGGGTCATGGATACCCATCCCGACCGCGCGGCGTTGCTGGGCCGCCCCGAGGAGGAGATGGCCGAAGGATTCAGGGAGATACTGAGGGCCTATGAACTGCTGAGGGATTATCTGCATTCCCGCCGGAGTGCTTCCGCGACTGAGGAATACCGTGAATTTGACGACGAGTTCCTGTTCAGGGATATGTCCGACGGTTTTTACCGCGGCGGAATCCCCTCCACGATACTGCTATTCGGCCAGTACCTTTATTATACGGGGGAGATATCGTGGAAGACCCTGCATTTAGCCGTGTTATGGCAGAAGAACCGGCGCCCCCGGTTCGGCCAGATAGCCCTGGAATGGGGCATGCTTACGCGCCGGGACATCCACGAAATCCTGAAAAAACGCCATCACCGCGAAAAATTCGGTGAATACGCCCAGCGGGAAGGATACATCAGCGCGTTCCAGCATATGGCCATCATGGGCAAGCAGAGTATGATGCAGCCCCGCATAGGCGAATACTTCCTCAGAAAAGGCCATTTTACCAGCGGGGAAATCGCGGAATTCGTCATTAAACAACGGATGCACAATCAGCGTATACGGCTGAAAAGAACCCCCTCCTGATATCATGCGCGGGATACCGGTGAAACCGGCAGTTCCTCCGCGGGTGAATAATAACAGGTATATTAATTGAAAGCGGTATCGTGGTAATTGGTGTTGTGAGATGGCCGCCGTGAGGTTTCCCGGACAGGAACTTCCTTCCGGCAGGACCAGCCCCCATCACATCAGCCTGGGCCAAAAAGAACCAAAACACGTGTTATTTATATTGACACGGAGATATGAATTTTTTACAAGCTGTGGGTATAAGATTCCCGTTACCCGTAGCGCCGGGTGTGGCAACAGGGCATAATTCATGAGGTAAACATGGCGAAAATAACATTAAAGGGTAAAGTACTGAGTCAATCGGATCCCGAGGTGTTTCAAATCCTGGAAAGGGAGAACGCGCGTCAGGAAAGATCCCTCATACTGATAGCGTCTGAAAACTACACCTCCCGGGCGGTGCTCGAAGCTTCTTCGTGCACCATGACCAATAAATACGCGGAGGGGTACCCCGGTAAGAGGTATTATAACGGGTGCACCCATGTCGACGAGGTGGAAGCCCTTGCGATCGAGCGCATTAAAAAGCTGTTCAACGCCGATGTCGCCAACGTGCAGCCTCACAGCGGCACCCAGGCCAACATGGCGGTGCTCATGTCGGTAATGAATCCCGGTGACACCTTCATGGGGATGAACCTCGCGCACGGCGGTCATCTGTCCCACGGGTCGCCGGTGAATTTCTCGGGTCTCTATTTCCGGGTGGTGTCATATGGCGTTAAAAAAGAGGACGGTCGCATCGACTACGATCAGGCGGCCGCCATCGCGAAGGAATACAAACCGAAGGTGATCATTGCCGGCGCTTCGGCGTATCCCAGGATCATCGATTTCGAAAAATTCAGGGAAATCGCCGCCGGCATCGGCGCCGTTCTGCTGGTGGATATCGCCCACATCGCCGGCCTGGTAGCGACAGGTGACCATCCCTCCCCCGTGCCGCTGGCGGATTTTGTCACCCTGACGACCCACAAGACCCTCAGGGGCCCGCGAGGCGGGGTCATCCTTGCGCACGGTAAATATGAAACGGTGATGAACAAGTTCATCTTCCCCGGCATACAGGGCGGCCCCATCATGAACACCGTTGCCGCGAAGGCCGTCGCTTTCAAGGAGGCGCTCTCCCCTGAATTCAAACAGTATTCCCGGCAGGTGATCAAAAACGCCGCGGCACTTGCCGAGACCCTAAAGGCCAGAGGGCTGGACCTGGTGTCGGGGGGGACCGACAACCATCTGATGCTGGTGGACCTGAGAAACAAAAGCCTCACCGGACGGGATGTGGCCAACCGCCTGGACTCGGCGGGGATTACCTGCAACAAGAACGGGGTGCCTTTCGACGACAAATCGCCTATGATCACCAGCGGTATACGTCTGGGGAGCCCGGCCCTCACCACCCGCGGCCTCAATGAAGATGACTTTCGCAGGGTGGGCGGCCTTATCTGCGATATCATCGAAAACATGGATGACGACGCCGTTCTTTCCCGGGTAAAAGGCGAAGTGAAAGAGATCTGTGATACCTATCCCGTGGATTTTCTGCGGCTGCCCGCGCGTAAGGATTGAACAAACTGTGCGTGTAATTAATACTTGACGGTCCGTCACTGGAGCGGATACAATTTATTAATACAAAAACACGTGATCGAAAATTCATTCATCTTCAGGAGGAATATATGAAGCGAATCGTTTCATTGGTTGCCGTAATATCGCTCTGTGCGATAGGGTTCAACTGTAAAAAAGAGGACAAATCGGTGGAGCGCCAGGGACTGGTTAATTTCATCGTCGGTGACGTTAAGCTGATTAGCAAAGAAGGTAAAGAGAACAAGGCGAATATCGGTGATGCCGTTAAACAGGGCATGAAAATCAAGACCGTCGGGAAGAAATCAGTCGCTGAAATCTACTTTGATGAAAATGCCGTCAAGGTGCTGGGTGACACCACGGTGGAAATAACATCGCTGCTCACTTACGTCAAGGACAACCGCAAGGAGACCGCCTTTACGGTGGAAAAGGGACAGTTCTTCTCCAAGGTCACCCAGAAGCTGGCCAAGGGTGATTCGTATGTGGTTAAGACCCCCACCACCACCGCGGGTGTGAGGGGTACCGATTTCCTTATTTCCGAAGAAGAAGGTAAAGGGAACGTTGCCGTGCTCGACGGCAATGTGGAGGTAAAAAACAATACCACCCCCGGGAAGCCCCCGGTGATCGTCGCGAGCAAGGAAGAAGTCGACGTGCCGACGGGAAAAGACATGGTCAAAAAACAGCTCAGTGAAGACCGTCTGCGCGCACTAAATATACTGCTCGAGATCAAGGCGATGCGCGAGGAGATCTGGAAGAAAATGGAGCAGCAGCGCGAGGAGATCCGAAAGGCGGTTGAGGACCAGCGGCAGGTAAACAAGGAAATGCTCAAGAAGCAGCGTGAAGGGGACAAGGCCCTGGTCGAAGACCAGAAGAAACGTGACCAGGAGATGATGGGCAAGATCAAGGACGAAACCAAAGACAAGGGGAAGGAAGCCAAAGACCTTGCTAAAGGCCAGATGGACGCGGCCAAGGACGTCGACAAGGACGCCGCAAAAGACGCCGCCGCCAAACAGAAAGACGCCATGAAGCCCCAGATTGAAAAGATGAAGATCAACAAGGACCAGTTTAAGAAACAATGACGTTCCTGTGCGGTCACTCTATATTCAATAACGAAAAAGGCGCGATTATTCGCGCCTTTGTTTTTCAGGGCTGATCATGGGCATACACCTCGCTTTCCTCGGAACAGGCACCTGCAACGCATCCGATAGGAGCCCTTCCGCCGCGGCGATTTCACTGGGCGGCGAGGTGGTGTGCATCGATTTCGGAGGCGGGGCGTACCACCGTATGGCGCGGCTCGCGGACCGGCGTTTCAATTACCGTTCCATATCGGTGATCATGCTGACGCATTTTCACGTGGACCACGTTTCGGGACTTCCCGATCTGCTCTGGGGTGAGATGTGGGACTCTCGTGGGAAAAGGGAGAAACCGCTGACGCTGGTGGGTCCCGGTGGCCTGGAAAATTTTTACCGGCAGCGCCTCCTTCCCTTCGTGGGAGATTACCCGCTGCCCTTCGAGGTGAACCTGGTGGAACTCGCCCCGGGTGAACACTTTAAGGGTTCCGGTTTCAGCGCGGTCTCCCGCCGACTCGATCACGGCGAGTACTCCACCGGTTACCTTTTTGAAACGGGCGAGATACGACTTGCGGTGACCGGGGATACCGGTTATTGCGGCGCTCTTGAGGACTTGATGAGTGCGGCGACCCATGGAATAATGGAATGGAGCATCCAGGACCGTACTGCCTTTCCCGGGCATCTCTCAGCCGCCGATGTCGCGGCGCTGGTTGAAAAAAACCTTCTTCCTCCGGTATGTTTCATCACCCATATGTACCTGCCGGCTGGCGTGAGATTCGAGGAACAGGTCGCCCTGAACCGGAAGATCACCGGGGAAAGCGAAGTGAAGTTTGTTTTTCCCCGGGACGGGGACATCTTTGCGCTTGACAGGTAAGTATAAACGTATTTCCCTGATGCGGCCCGT
>CAZUXY010000008.1:9665-25666 GCA_964624235.1 uncultured Leptospirales bacterium
GGATATCGGACGGGTATTTCAAACTAAGAACTCCGGAACCACTATAATGGGATTATTAAGGGGAGCCATTGATACAGGGATTTATCTTCTTATGAAGATAAAAGACCTCGCATTGTGGATCATTGAAACGGCGGGACGTCTCGCTACGGCCGGATACCGCCGGTATCTTGAAGTGGGGGTTTTTGAAAAGTGTGTCCTCTATGCCACCGTACCGGCCTTTTTCGCGATCATCATGTCGGTGGCGAAGTATTATATATTTGAATCGTATTTCTACATCAATAACCCCCTAGCCGTCTATATGATCGGTATAGTCTTCGTGATGGTGGGCTCGCTTTTCTTCACCGGGAGGATCAAGTATATGGTCCGTATGGCGCTGAACCTTTATTATCTTTTCTGGGTCATTTACCTTCCGCTGGCCGGGGAACTGATAAAAGCCCAGCCCCACGTGATTACCCCCGGATACTATGTGAATATCGCCGTGCCGCTTATCTACATGGTGCTGGCCAGCCTGAGCTACTTCATTACCCGCGAGTAGGATGTCCCCCACCCGGTATGTCCAGCCTGCGTGCATAAATCGATTTAATGATGTCCTCGCCCAGTGAAATGAGTTCATTGGCATGAAATCCCAGCGGATTGAGTTTGCGGTACTGCCGTGCGCTGTATTCGGCCAGCACGAGGTCGCAGTTCAACGAAAAGGTTTGTATCCGTTTACTGATGCCGGTGGTGATAAGATATCCCTGTTTCAGGCAGTATTTCAAAAAGCGTGCGGCTTTTTTCCTTAAAAATTTCCTGTCCAGCAGGCGGGTGTCGAATTCGGGCAGTACCCGGCGCTTGACCATGAGGGCCACGTCGTTCACTATCGGCTCCAGGGAATCGGCGAAGGCATCGGCCGCCAGTTCCAGTCTGATGCGGCCTTTCCTCGCTTCGTCCGCCAGATACTTGAGGTAATACGCTGCCAGCTGGCTGAAGGTGATGGTGTGCAGGCGCTGCATTATCCGGTGCAGCCTGCGGTTGAATTCGTCTTTTGATTTTCTGAAGAAAACCGGTTTTCCGATATTGATAAAAATATCTTTTCTCCCCTTGAGCAGGCGGTCCACCTTTACGTTGATGGGAAGCACGTAGGTCTTCCTTTTATATTCACGGTATGTGTTCTCGACCAGCTGATAGACTGAACTGCGGATCTTCTTGAGCCCACCGAACCCCCAGGTGGTACCCTCGGGGAAAACAATGGTGGTGAATCCCCGGTGTATCCCGTCCCTGATCCGGTCCATCTGTTCTTTTATTTCCTGCTTTATCTGGCTGCGTGTCTGCTGGTAGGTCTCAAGGAAGGGGCGGTGAATGGTGGTAAGGCGGAATAACCTGAATATCCCCTCGGGGATGCGGGTCTTGTCCAGCAGCAGAAGTATGAACCTCGCCGCGCGGTTTCTCTTCCCGAAATTGGTTGAAAGGTATTCGCCGCTCAAAAAATCGGCTTTTGCCAGAAAGGTGAGCACAGGGGAGGGTTTCACCGAATTGTAGATCTTGAAGAGGGACGGTATTTCGTAGTAGCTGTCATGAGTCAGGCTGAAGATGACAGGGCTCGGCAGGTTATTGAGGTGCTCTCTCCCGTTGAGGTGCGGTTTCTGCCTCATGATTTTTGAGACGATCTGGAAGCAGAACACAACGATGTCCCGCGCTATCTTTCCGAACAGGTGCCGCATCAAATCCTCCACTTATGGAAGGGTGAAAAACGGAAATGGACCAGGTGCGCCGTTTCACGTAATGCTCAGTTTTCCAGCTTTTCAACGTCGGGCAACGGTATGATCCCGATTCCCTCTTCCAGCAGTTCCTTTATCTCATCCCGGGTGCTTTCACCGTATATATTTTTCGCTTCCAGGGCCCCGTAGTAGATCGATCTTGCCGTTTCGGCGAAGTCTCGTCCGACATTCTCGAAATTCGTCTCTACAAACCGCCGTATCATCCTCATGACCTCGAACACATTCGGGGTGCCCTCCTCCCGTACGGGGCACACCGGCTTGGCCTGTATGGAACAGCCCGTATAGAGCCGCTTGATCTCCCTGCTGTCGCACAGGGGGCAGCGGACCATTCCTTTTTCAAACTGTTCGGTATACGACGAATAATCCCTGAATGAGCCTTCGAACCGGTGTCCGTTGGAGCATTCAAGGTCAAAAGAGATCATGTTTTCTTCCCTCCGGCGCCCGGGGACCGGGCAACAGTCACGATGCTCCGGTTCTCCCGCCGATATGGGTGATCATATCAGTTCTCAATATAAAAGATACACATAAATTACAGGGTATTCCTGAAAAAACGAACCCTGCCGGGCGCCACGCGCGACCCTGACGGCTTCACCCCGGCAGCTTCAAGAGACTCTCCTCGAGTTTTTTGCGCAATGCTTCGAGCTCGGCGCTTTTGTTCTTCTCTTTTTCCACCACGTCTGCCGGTGCCTTGTTGAGGAAGGATTCGTTGCCGAGCTTCCGGCTGATTTTATCAAGATCGGCGGCGATACGGTCGATCTCTTTGCGGAGCCGCGCCCGCTCTTTATCGAAATCGATGATCCCCTTCAGGGGCACATAGATTTCCAGGTTCGGGAGCATTGCGGGGGCATCTGTTTTTTCAGGAGTATAGACTTCTACAATTCGAGTTGAAGCAGTTGAAGTACTAACTTTCAAATATGATTCTTCACTTGTTAGTAGTTTTTTAAGTCTGTCATCTTGTGTTTTAAAAATACTAGTTATCTTTTTATCGGGTGGAATGTTCATTTCACCTCGGATGTTGCGGATACGGTAGACCACCTCCTTGAAAAACTCGGTGTCGGCAGCCTCCGGTTCGAAATTGAACGAGGGGTCGACTTCGGGCCATTCGGTCACGATGAGATGTCCTTCTTCCGGTTTTTTAACACGGTCCCAGATTTCCTCGGTGATGAAGGGCATAAAGGGGTGTAATAGCTTTAATGATGTTTGTAACACGTGAAAAAGAACCTGCCTGGCGGTTTCAGCGGATTTTTCATTATCAGAATACACCCGCGTTTTTGTCATTTCAAGGTACCAGTCGCAGAATTCATGCCACCAGAACTCGTAGATCGCTCCCGCCGCTTCGTTGAAACGGTATTCGTCAAGGGCCGTGCTTACATCACGTATGGCCCTGTTGAGGCGGTGGAGTATCCAGCGGTCGAAGTTCTCTAGCTCATTCGGGACAATGCCGCGGGGTTTGAAGCCTTCACCCAGGTTCATAAGGATGTAGCGGGTCGCGTTCCAGATTTTGTTGCAGAAGGCCCGGTAACCCTCGATGCGTTTCTCGGACATGATGATATCGCGGCCCTGGGCGGCCAGCATCGCGAGGGTGAAACGGAACGCGTCGGTGCCGTAGTTCTCCATCACGATGAGAGGATCGATGACATTCCCCCGCGATTTGCTCATTTTGTGCCCGTGCTCATCGCGCACCAGGGCGTGGATGTATACGTCGCGGAAGGGAACATCGTTCATGAACTTGAGTCCCAGCATGATCATGCGGGCCACCCAGAAGAATATGATGTCGAAGCCCGTCACCAGCACCGAGGTGGGGTAATACTTCGCCAGCGCCGTTGTTTTCTCAGGCCAGCCCAGGGTGGAAAAAGGCCACAGGCCCGACGAGAACCATGTGTCCAGCACGTCATCGTCCTGACGTATGTTTTTGGAACCGCACTTTCCGCATGTGTCCGGATCTTCCATCGAGACGGTGATATGTGCGCAGTCATCGCAGTAAAACGCCGGGATGCGGTGGCCCCACCACAGCTGACGCGAGATGCACCAGTCGCGGACATTGTACATCCATTCAAAATAGGTTTTCTCCCAGCTGGAGGGTACGAACCGGATGCGTCCCTCCTTGACCGCTTTTATGGCGGTGTCGGCCAGGGGCTGGATCTTCACAAACCACTGTTTGGAGAGGTAGGGCTCGATCACGGTGTTGCATCGGTAGCAATGACCCACCGCGTGGTCATGGTCTTCGATCTTAAGCAGCAGTCCCCGCGCCGACAGATCTTCCACCACCTTTTTCCGCGCGTCGAAACGGGATAGTCCTTTATAAGGGCCTCCGTTTTCGTTGATGATGCCGGCGGGGGTGAGGATGTTGATCTCCTCAAGGCCGTGGCGCTTTCCCATCTCGAAGTCGTTGGGATCATGGGCGGGTGTCACCTTCACGAGCCCGGTACCGAATTCCCTGTCCACGAAGGCGTCGGCGAATACCGGTATTTTGCGATCCATGAGGGGGAGAATCACATACCTGCCCACGAGACCGGTGTAGCGCTCGTCGCCGGGATTCACCGCGACACCGGTGTCGCCCAGCATGGTTTCGGGACGCGTGGTGGCTACCACGATGTGGCCGTCGCCGTCGGCGATCGGATATTTGATGTGATAAAGATGTCCTTTAAGGTCACGGTACTCGGTCTCGATGTCCGAGAGGGCTGTTTCGCAGCGGGGGCACCAGTTGATGATACGGTAGCCCTGGTAGATGAGGCCCTCTTCATAGAGGGTCACGAAGACCTTCCGTACCGCGCGGGAGAGCCCCTCATCGAGCGTAAAACGCTCGCGCGGCCAGTCCAGGGAACAGCCGAGCCTTTTCAGCTGGTCCTTGATCTGCCCGCCCGATTTTTCCTTCCACTCCCAGACCCGCTCGACGAATTTTTCACGTCCCAGGTCGTACTTGCTTTTCTTCTGTTCGGCCAGGAGGCGCTCCACCACGTTCTGGGTGGCGATGCCGGCGTGGTCCATACCCGGCATCCACAGCGCCGATTTTCCCCGCATGCGCTCACGGCGGATGAGGATATCCTGAAGCGTATTGTTCAGGGCGTGGCCCATGTGCAGGCTGCCCGTCACGTTGGGAGGGGGAATCACGACAGTGTACGGCTCTTTTTTATCGTCTTCCCGGGCGTGAAAGTAGTATTCATCTTCCCATACCCGGTACCATGTATCTTCGGCTTCTTTAGGGTTGTACGACGACGGTAGTTCCATGGTTTCAAGCCTCGGTGTCGTTTGATGTCTCCCGCAGATCAGCGCCCGGGTCGATACGAGAACAGCTTATCGGCCACAGAGGCACAGAGGCGGAAGAGGTGACCGTAAAGAACCATACTGGTGACCTGAAAGCGCGGCAGCGATTGGATACTCTATCGCTTTTCTCAGTGTCTCTGGGTCTCCGTGGCGGACTTTTGCGTTCCGGTTATTTGAAACCCACGGGCCTGCTCCCGGGTTTCCCGGGAACGGGGGTGTGCCGTGACGAAAAACGGCGCATTTCGCGAAAAATAATGGGTTATCATTTAAAGGGAAGGGGGCGGTGTCAATAAGTTTTTGATAAGGGGCCGAATGGATTATGGACACCTTGAAAGATCAGAATTTTCCGAAATACCACTACTGTAAATTCTGACCTTTACCTTGATATGTGCCCCAGGTAAATATCCAAAATATAATACTAGGGGGTTTCCTTATATGGTTATCCTTCTGCGGAAATCCTCGGGATAGGGATATTCCATGTGCTTCGCCGTGGAACGCGCTACCGCCTCGCCGTGGTAGAGTTTCACCACCATCAGCGCCATGTCGATGCCCGCGGAAATGCCGGCCGAGGTGATGACGTTTCCGTCCTGTATGACATGAAGGTCCTTTTCCACGACGGTACCGGGGAACAGTTCCTTCATCCATCCGAGGGATTTCCAGTGGGTGGTGGCGCGTTTTCCCGCGAGGAGTCCCGCCTTTCCCAGGAGCACCGCTCCGGTACAGACCGCGGTGGTGTATTCCACCTTCGCCGACTGGTCCTTTATCCACCGGATGGCCGCGGGATTGTCTATTTCCCTGCGTGTTCCCCACCCACCGGGGACGACCAGTATGTCCAGGGGAGGGTGGTTGTCGAAGGTGTAGTCGGCCGCCACCTTTATCCCGCCGCTGGTTTTGACGATTTCAAGGTTTTCTGAAATAACGATAGTGTTGAACGGCGAGGGTTCCACTCTGCGTTTATCCTCGTCCAGGCGCACCACCGAGAAGACCTCGTAGGGGCCGCAGAAGTCAAGCAACTCGATGTCCGGGAAAATGAAGATGCCCGCGGTTTTTCTTTCCATGGAGATTTTTCCTGTTGGGTGTTGCTGAAAATGGTAGAGACTGAAAGCGCTTTAAAAACGCAAGTACTTATTGTTTTTTCTTGTCCTTTTTGAAATGTTCCTCGAACAGTCGCCTGTCGATCTGCAGCAGGCGGGAACGTATCTCGGTTATGCTTTCGAAATCGTAATTCTGGAACTCGAAGTAGTCCAGCATCCAGAGGTATTTGTTGACCAGCCGGGGGACGATATTGGTGTCCTCGACCTTCTCGCGGCTCATGGTCTGGAAATTTTTTTCCAGTGTGTATATTTCGCGCTTGATGCCTTCCAACTGTGCGGAATTAAGGTTTCTCTTGACGTAAAAGACATCGTCCAGGAAGCCGTAGATCGGGATCCACTCCCTGATGTCCCTGCAGCCGGGCCTCCCCTCCTGCACCCTGGTCGTGAGGTCTATGATGGGTTTGGACTTAAGCAGGGTAAGGTCGATTTCGGAAGGATTTAAGAAAAACGCCTCGCGGAAATAGAGCAGCGATTTGGGGATTTCGTTGAGATTGAAATAGGCTTCAGCAAGGAGCGACACCAGACGTGCGTTGCTGCGGTATGAACTGCGGGCGTACTCCAGGGTCTCGACGGTGTGTTTGTACTCCCCGAGGTTCAGAAAACACACGCCCAGGTTCAGCAGAAGGTCGAAATTGTCCGTTGTGCTCTCCTGGTCCTGAAAAGCTATCTTGTAGTTTTCAGAGGCGGTAAAGAAAATGTACCGCATGGCCGCCTTGTATGACGGCGTATGGATGAGATTTTTTTCACCGGCATATGTCTTGAACAGTTCCCACTGGGTCATGAGAAAATCGGCGGTCTGTTTTCCCCTGTTGAGTTTTTTCAGTTCGGAAGCCCGGTTGTCCCAGAATTTCGCCGTACGGTAAGTATCAGAAAGACCGGGATAGTCGGGGTTTGACGAGAGGAGCGTGTCCGTTTTGCTGACGGCATCGGAAAACCTTCCTTCTTCTATCATCTGGTATGCTTCATTGACGCCCAGCAGATTAGGGTCATCGGAAAATGTAAGCTGGCCGTTCCGATCCATGGTCATAACTCGAGCAGTGCTTCCTTTTCCAGATAAGGGCTCTTGCGGGCAAACAACAGCACCTGCCGTTTGCGGGCCGTCTCCCTGAGAAGATCGAGCAGGATTCTGCCCCTGTTATCGTCCAGGAATATAAAAGGATCGTCAAGGACCAGCGGGAATGAGAGGTTCAGTTCGTCGATGAATTCTGTCAGTGCAATTTTTATGCTCATTATTACTGTATGAATAATGGATGCGGTGAGTTCCTCGGGAATGCCTTCACGCAGGATCACCTTTTTTATGACGGATTCATCCATCGTCGCGACATACTGGTGGGCGGTAATCAGGTTGAATATATCCCTGCTCATAGACAGCAGGCGGTTGAACTGGCTCGACTCGCGCCGCTCGACCACCTTGTTGAAAATATCGAGAATAAAAAGCGCTGAATCCTTCTGAGCCTTCAGGGCCTTGAGTCTTTCCGCTGTCAGGTTCTTTTCGTGTAACAGTTCCCGGTATTCGCCGTCATGGTCGGCGGTAGAACTGATATCGTCCCTTATCTGTTTCTGGATTTTTTTCCGTGTTTCCCGCTCTTCATGTGCCTTCAGCTTCAGTACCTCGGCATGTGGTATCTGGCGGCGGAGTTCTTCTTCGTCTCCGTTTTTAACGGCCAGATGCTTCAGGGGGGTCAGGCTGTTCTGCACCTCGAGCCTGAGTTTTCTCAGTTCGATCGAGAGCCTGCGCTTTTCGTCCCTGAGCGCTTTCAGCTGTTCGCCCGATTTCAGGGTTTCCCTGAGTACAAACAGTTCAAGCTGTTTTTCGGTATACTCTCCATACTCCTCGAAATACTGAAGGAGGAATTCATACACTGATTCGAGCCGGTTGTCCTCAAGGGATATTCCGTTCTCCTGCAGAATCCTGTGCAGTTCCTGGTGGGCGGATTCACGCTCGCCGCCCAGTTGTTCGATCTGTTTGCCGGATCCCGGCAGTAGCAGTGAAACATAAAGGAGCAGAATGCTCATGCCGGCGCCGCCCGTCAGGGTAAGATTGATCGTGGATCTCGCGGCCGATGCGAACAGCGGAATTTTTGCAAGGTTGATAACATACATGATACCCAGGTAAATAATAAATATAAAAAAGGCCGCGTAATGGATTTTTTTCTTCTTCAATTCTCGGGAAAACAGGCATTCATCCATGGTAGCGTGTATGTCACGTATTCTTCGATATACTTCCTGCAGCTTCCTGAGGTTCGCTTTCTTGTGTTCGTTGAAATCCCTGAACTGCGTGAATTTGGTCTCTATCATGGCCTCCTTTTCCATGATTTTCCCGGTCATTTCATCATAACGAACCAGTTCTGCGTCGATCTCGGCGATTTTATCACCGGTGGTCCTTATGGCCTCCATTTTTTTCAGTATACCCTGGATCTCGGCCGCTTCACGGGTTATCTCTTCCTCTTCCCTTTCCAGCCGGTCTATCTCGGCACCGGTTTCATCGAGCTCCCTTAACAGCTTGTCCTTTTTTGATTTCTGTATCTCAAGCAGTTCGATTTTCTTTTCAATTTCTTTTGCCCGGCCTTCAAGGGAAAGGAGCGCCGTCAGTATGGAACCGCTGACCCCCTTGCCGGGGCTGTCGTGGCTGAAACCGTCTTTCAGGGAGCGGAAAAGGGAATAAAATCCCGTGCCGTCATCAAGGAAAAGCCTGTGCAGAACATGGTAATCCATGGAGCCGTTGACCGATACTTCTCCGGGAGCGCTCATGAAAGAAAGGGTGTAGTACGATTCGTTGTCGATCCTAGATAAAAGATCACAGGTTTCCCTGTCGATAGACTTGTTTTTTATCGATGAAAGAAAGAGGTTTCCCGCTGCGGCAAGGTTCTCATCGGTGGGTATACCCTCGAACAAGGGGTCCACCCTCTCACCGTCGAAATGGCGTACAGACAGCAGTTTCTCACCGTTTCTCGTTACATGGTACCGGTGGCGAGGGGTTTCAATATGGATTTCCATATACATGGCATCCCAGCTGGATTTCTCCAGCAGCGGTTTTACGTTAAAATTACACCATGCCAAATCGGTGATCGCTCTGGACAGCAGGCTTTTGCCCGAAGCGTTTTTTCCGACGATGACGTTGAGGCCGTCGCTGAAGGTAAAGGCTTTGTTCTGGAACAACCTGGGGATGGAGGTTATACACTTTCTGATCAGCACGACCATTCCTCCGTGTCAACAGGGCCTTTCCGCGAACCGGGGTCCAGTATCCTTACCATGGCCCTTTCGTCCGTCCCCGGCGGGAATCCTTCGCGGGCCATTTCTTTCAAACAGGAATAGAATTCCCCCCGCAGCGAGTTCTCGCCGGCAAATTCCTTTATTAGCGATTCGAGTGAAGGGACCGAGTTGTCCTCGATGTGAAGGGCGAAATAATTACCTGAATGCCTGGCCAGGTTCTCCGCATGTAGTGTGAAGCCGCGTTCTCCCGTAAGGGTGAGGAAAAGAACGGTCCTGGGTGACTTTTCGGTTTCGAGTATGTCCTCGATCTGCGCGGGGGAACTGATTTCATCGCAGAGGATCTTTATATCGGCAATCCTCAGTGAATTCACCGTCAGGCGTTTGATCTGCTGTATCTCGTCGTTCTCGATCGTGATCGAGAGGGCGTATCGGTCCCCTGTTTCATCGCGGGAAAGCGCTTCGGGGCTGCCCGGGTAGGCGGCGATTATCCTGTTTTTCGATTTGTATATTCTGAACTGGTGCTGATGCCCCATGGCGTAAAAATCAAGGTTCATGGCCTTTAAATGGGTTTTATTCAGGGCGAACCCGCCACGGCCTTTTTCCTGATCATTGATGTCGAACCCGGCGTGAAAAAGACCCATATGAAAACCGTCCGTTTCCCTCCGCCGAGGGAATGTTAAAGGTTCCGCGGGACAGGCCGGTACGCCGTAAACGAACAGGCGCTGGGATTGATGCTCGCAGATGTAGGGTTGATCCGTAGTGAAAACGTGCGTGGCGTTGATCTGTGCCAGCCATGGCGCGGGCGCGCCGTCTTCAAGACATTCGCATTCCCCGGGCAGACACAGTATAGACACGCCGCTCTCCCTGAGGGCCTTGAATTCCTCGGCGACCAGTTCGATTTCCCTTCTGGATACGTTATGGAGGTGGAACAGATCGCCAGCAACCATAAGGACCTGATGGTCTTTCGCCAGCGCGCAGACCTTTCTGAATGTGCCGATCCTTACCGGATCGGGAACCGGCGATCCCTCATTTTCAGCACCAAGGTGAAAATCAGATGTCAGCAGAACCTTTATCATGATTTTTTCTTAACAAACTAGTGAGAAATTCTTGAAATGTCCATCCTTATTTTATAATCTTATCCCGCTTGAGACGCGACACGCACTATTAACCGGCCTGCTTCACCCGATGGTTGCTCTCGGCGGGGCCGCTGTAATTTTCCGGTTTTCGGGACCGGGGATTACGAACAGCTATAATAATATTGTCGTAAACAAAAAGGGTGTACCGGCAACAAAAAAATCCTGTTTGCGTAATAAGCGGTTTCTGTAAAAAATCCACGTGATCGTGGCAGGCGCACAGGTCCGGTTCCGCCGGCGGATCAAACGACTCTATGGAGACAGCACGGAACAGTGATGGGCAATATTCTGGTTGTAGACGATAATACGTCGATTCTAAAATACATAGGGGACATTCTCGAGGGCGCAGGCCATTCGGTCGTAAAGTGCACCGACGGGAAAGATGCAATTGAAATGATCCACTCGGACAGTTTCGATATGATCATTTCCGATCTGTCCATGCCCGGCATGGACGGTTATGACGTCATTCAGCAGGTACGGCTGCTCAATCCCGATATACCCATCATAATCATAACCGGCGTGGGCAGTGTGGATGACGCGGTCCAGACCATAAAGAAGGGCGCCAGCGATTTCATGATAAAGCCGTTCCAGCCCCAGGAATTCCGGGTGAAAGTCGAGAAAAACCTTGAATATTACGGTCTCAAGCAGGAGGTGGAAAAACTTAAAAAAGAGAAGGGCGAAAAAGCGGCCACCATACTTATCGGTGAGAGCAGCGTGATGAAACGCCTGAGTTCCATGATCAGCCAGATAGCACAGTCGAACGCTTCGATCATGATTTTCGGCGAGAGCGGCACCGGCAAGGAGTTGATCGCGAAAACCATCCACGAGAAGAGCGACCGCAATTTGAAACCCTTCGTGCCCATAGACTGCAGCGCGCTGAGCGAAAACATCATCGAATCTGAACTCTTCGGCCATGTTCGGGGCGCATTCACCGGCGCCGACAGGACCAAGAAAGGCCTGCTGGAAGAGGCCAACGGAGGCACCATATTCCTGGACGAGGTGGGAAACCTCACATGGCAGGTCCAGAGCAAGCTGCTGCGTTTCCTCCAGGAAAGGGAGATCAGGCCCGTAGGCGCGAGCAAGGTGATGAAGGTGAATGTGCGGATAATCAGCGCCACCAATGTGAACCTGCGGCGTGAGATTGAAAACGGAACGTTTCGTGAAGACCTATTCTACCGGCTTTCAGGGATCGAACTCAACATACCGCCGCTTAGAGAACGTCTCGAAGATATTCCCTTCCTGGCGGCTCATTTTATCCGCAAGTATTCGCGCGATCTCGGTAAAAAAATCGATTTTATAGAGGATGAAGCGCTCGAGATCCTCAGGTTGCATAAATGGAGCGGCAACGTGAGGGAGCTGGAACACCTGATAGAATACGCCATCGTGCTGGAAAAAAGGGATACCATTACCGGGAACACCGTCTCGCACATCCTCCCCGAGCGGAGTGATAATGGCGCCGGTTCATACACTTTTGAACCCTCGCTCTCCGCCGCGATGCAGGAATTTGAAAAAGCCCATCTGCAAAAGGTCATCAAGCTCGCAAAGAACAACAAAGCCAGGGCGGCACGACTGCTGGGCGTCAGCAGAAGCGTTCTTTATGAGAAAATGAAAAAATACGGTGTTGAATGAAACCGCAGGGACGCGGGTATACATGGTTGCCGATGGGGTGGAGTATGCCGGGTGTCACTTGAACCGCCGGGTCCCCATTTTAACCCGTACGCCTGTAAAGAGGGCTTTCGGCCATTTCCCTCGAACAAGCGACACTCTGTGATTTCCGCATAAACACGAACGGCGGTATTATGATACTACGCCGGGCCCTGCCCGGGGATAAAAAACCTGACGGCTTCGGTAAAACCGGCGGGGCCGATCTCCCCTGTTGTCATTGCGTCGAGACCCGATTCGATAACCGTATTGTCAGGGCGGCGCACCAGTACGGGGAAGGTGACCTTCCGCAATAAGGGGATATCGTTCTCGCTGTCGCCGATGCCTACGGTGCGAATTTCCTTCCTGCCGAATTTTTCACGGTACATTCTTGTAATGGTGTCGGCGGCCGTGCCCTTATCGGCCTCCAGCCCGGAAACATGGTAAAATCTCCCCCCTCTGGTGATCATGAGTCCATGGGTTTCAAGTTCCCTGTTGATACGCTGCATATCGCCGGTACCCGGACGTTTGTCCGATAGGATCACAAAGGGCATAGACGCTTTGCGTTGCCGTGAAAGGGCTGCCTCTTCGGGGGTAAGGCCGGTCAACGCGGCGATCTCGCCTGCTTCCATTTCAGCCATGGTCTTTATCTGCGATTTCAATGTATCCGTCAACAGGGGCAGCATTTCCATTAATTCAGCCGCGGGCCGTCCCATGATCCGCAGGCGGTAGCCGTAGTCGGGGGATTCAGCGTCGGGGAAAGCGATACCGCCCCCGTTTTCAAAAATAAAAGGGTATGGTATATCAAGCGCGCGGTGCAGGTCTTTCATTTCGGGGAATGTCTTGCTGGACACCAGTATGAGAGGAATGCGGTTCTTTTTGAGCAGATCGATCCCAGGGAGTGCCGCACGGTAGCTGTAGGTATAATGGTCCAGCAGTGTCCCGTCGAGATCGGTGTACACAAGGTGTATTTCCTTACCTCTCATACATGTCCTTTTTAATGAGAAGAAACTCCACCCTTCGGTTTCGCCTGCGGTTCTCGGTGTTTGTATTCGGCAGGAAGGGTGCGGTCTCCCCCATTCCCCTGAAATCCAGCCGTGTTTTTTCGATGCCCTTCCCGGTTAGATAGTTCCGTACGGAGCCCGCCCTTTCCTCCGAGAGGGTGAGGTTATACTCTTCCTCGCCGATGTCGTCGGTATGTCCTTCAATGAGGACATGGTAAGCCGAGTATTTTTTCAGCAATTCCGCCACCCGGTTCAGGATGGGAAACGCCCTGGGCGTCAGGCGGGCGCTGTCAAATGCGAACTCTATATTGCTGATCCTGATTTTAAGTCCCCGTTCCACCACGGTTACCAGCACATCTACGGGGAGTCTTTTTTTTGTCACTGACATGTTGCCCGCCATGTCGACTGCATGAAATTCCAGAAGATAGTCGGCCGCGGATTCCACCAGTTCTCCCGCATGGTTCATCCCGTCCCACTTGATTTCCGGTGCGGGCATGCCCCGTCCGCTGAAGGACTTGAATATCTCACCGGACCGTGAACGTATATCCAGCGTCCATCTGCGTATACCGAAGGGGTCGCGGGCCCTTGTATACAGGGTCAGTATGTCGTTTTCACCGTCCCCGTCAGGGGAAAAAAGCGCCGGTGAATAATCCAGCTCCGTTTCAGGGGGTGTGCTGTCGATTACCATCATTTTAGTAAAGGAGGCCGGCGTGTTGCCGCTGTCGAATGTCGTTTGCAGTGTGTAGTAGTAAATACCGTCTTTCATAGGGACGCCGGCGGCATTACGGCCGTTCCACTGGAGGAGCCGCTGGAATTCCTTCGTCCCCGGAATTTCCATGACAGTCTTTTTTTCGCTGTTTTCTATGAGAACCTTCCAGGATTCAAGTCCGGCTGTTTTCGACAGGTTCATGAAAAACCGGACTTCCCCGTTGTCCGCCAGGGACACATAATCTGAAGCGCAGGAGATGTCGGCGGTTTCATATTTTCGTGTCAGCGAGATATTTCTGAGGGTCCTGCGCGCGCTGTTGCCGGCCCTGTCCCTCGATTGGATGGTGTAGGTGTACAGGCCTTCAGGCACGTTGTTGCCGTCGCCGTCTTTTCCGTTCCATTTGAAAACCTGCGGGACCTCATTTCCTTTCCAGGAAAAAGTGCGTACCACCGTGCCGTCTGCGCCTGCGAATTCCGCCTTCCATTGGTCGTCGGGGGATGATTTCACGGACTGCCTGATTATAAGCAAATCTTTTCTGCCGTCACCGTTGGGAGAAAAGAGCGTGTCATCGGCGATTAGCTCGATTTCCGGGTGCGTGTTGTCCACATGAACAATGCCGCTGATCGCGGGTGATATATTGTCTCTTTCGTCCCATACCAGAAAGGTCCATGTGTATTTTCCGTCGGGGACGATTTTTCCCCGCGCATCGGTGCCGTCCCAGTAAATCCTCTTCGGCACCACCAGGGATTCTTTTTTCGACCATAGTTTCCTGACGAGGGATCGGATACCTGCGCTTTCATCCATTTCCCTTTCCGAAAGCCGGTATTCCCGGATTTCCCTCCCATCCGAATCAAGGATGCGGAGCTTCCATCCCCTTATGCGGCTTTTATCGTCGATGGAGGTGGTAAAGATGCAGAAGTCGTTGATGCCGTCGTAGTTGGGTGATAGATATTTCTCCGATGATCCGATCCGTACGACCGGGGGTTCACGGTCCAGGCGCCCGTAAATAAAGCTCAGGCCGAAGCTGTGGGTCAATTCGGTTTTGTTATGATAGCCCAGTCCGTAATTGAGACGCAGTTCATTTTCGGCCAGATACAGACGGTAACCGGCTCCCAGGGTGTACCGGCAGTAACGGTATTCGGGCGGGAGGATGATCCCCGCTCTCAGGACATACGAACCGGCGATAGTGGACTCCAGACCGCATTTGACCGGAAAATCCTCCAGATCGAACCCGGAAGAGATATCATTGAAAAACCTGATATGGACTACCGGGTCCCTGTAGAACAGGAAACTGTATCCCGCCGATAACAACGAAAGGTCGGCATGTTCTCCCATGGTGCCGCCGCGTATCCCCGCGCGGAGATTAACTCCCAGGGAAGGTTCGAAAATACCGAAACCTTTGAAACCGCGGGTGCCTGGACCCATCATATAGATCGCCCCCATGGAAGCTCCGAACCAGCGGACACTGGAGGAAGAGTCTTCACCTGACAAAAAGTCCAGCGCGGCGCCGAGCATGAGTTTCCTGGTGATATCCCTGGCGTTTCCCAGAGACAGAAGGCAGGCTTTTTCGGTATCACGGCTTTGACTCAATGATAAATAGTTGAAACCAAGGCCGAAGCTGCCGTATGAGGTAGGAATTACGGCGTTCACTCCGGAATAACCGTATTTCCCCATGGGAGAAACGTAGTTGAGGTTGAACTCCATTCTCTCCAGGGCCGCAATGGATGCCGGATTCAGAAAAAAAAGGTCCGAGTCGGTCATGCCGATACCGGTACCACCCCTGCCCAGCGACTGGGCTGAATTCCCTAACAGCATCAGGTCTTTTCCGCTGTGGTTCAGGGCACCGGTCCCGGGTGAGTGAATACACAACAGCAAAACTAACGGAGCTACATATCGGCGTATCAACATGCTGGTTTTCTTTCTGTTCAGGAAGAAATCGCCGTCCCTTGGGTGTTTCTACCTCTCAGGGCAGCGGATAAAAATGTTTTGTGAGGCCGCTTCCTTTATGCTATAATTGCAGAAAAGGAAGCATTCCCGGAACAGGGGCGCCAGGCGCCTTTTCAGTCCCGGAGGGACCTCCCCGAAAGCATCGGTCTATCAAAGATAGCATGGGCCCCGGTCCCGTCAAGGTTTTTAGATTATGTGCAAGGGTCGTTTCTTCATATTGTAATATAAGCGCAATAAGG
>CAZUXY010000008.1:25676-71833 GCA_964624235.1 uncultured Leptospirales bacterium
ATTGAATATTAAAAAAAATGTATCATCCATATATAAATTAGAAAAATAAAATTGACCTGCGGAAATCATGGGGAATAATCAACAACAAACCGGAATGGATGGTGTCTTCGGAAAAGATTACAATAATCCATATTTTGCAGCTTGTGATCTGAGGCGGAGTTCCGAAAGAAGCGGTACGGGGCCTGGGTGAAATGGATCAGGTAAATAAAAAATCAAGGCTTGACGAAATCAAGAAGCTCTTTCCTGAAAAGTTTTTGCCCGAGGAAAAGGTTTTCAGCCGGATAAACCGGGGGGACCGCATTTTTATAGGAACCGCCTGCGGTGAACCTCAGTACCTTGTAAAGGCGCTGGTTGATTACGCCGCTTCATACCCCAAAGCCTTTTTCGACGCCGAGGTCATCCACGTATGGACGCTCGGTGTGGCGCCTTATACCGACGAGAAATTCAAATATAACTTCAGGCACAACTCGTTTTTTGTAGGGAACAATACCAGGGAGGCGGTGAATGAGGGGCTGGCAGACTACACCCCCATATTCCTTTCCGCGGTACCGGAACTCATCAGCCGCAGGATGGTTGATATCGATGTCGCTCTCGTACAGACATCACTCCCCGACGAACACGGTTACCTGAGCCTGGGAGTAAGCGTTGATATCGTCAAGGCGGCGGTGGAAAGCGCACAGCTGGTGATTGCCCAGGTCAATACCATGATGCCGCGGGTGCACGGGGACGGGTTCCTGCATATAAGTGATATCGATTTCATTATACCGCATGACGAACCGCTGCTGGAATTCAACACCGATGTGCCCGACGAGATTGCCGAGCGTATAGGCAAATACGTGGCCAGGATCGTCCAGGACGGCGACACGATTCAGGTGGGCTACGGAAGCGTGCCCAATGCCGTTATCGCGAACCTCGCGGACAAGAAAAACCTGGGCGTGCACACCGAACTTTTGTCCGACGGCCTTGTGGAACTGATCAAATGCGGCGCGGTCAATAATACCAGGAAGACCGTCGACCGGGGAAAGACCGTCGCCGCTTTCTGCATGGGGAAACAATCCACCTATGAATTTATCCATGATAATCCGAACGTGGAGTTCAGGACCATTGAATACACCAACAATCCCATGACCATCGCGAGCATTAAAAACATGACGGCCATCAACGCGGCGTTGCAGATAGACCTTACCGGCCAGGCGACGGCCGAATCCATCGGTCATGTTTTTTTCAGCGGGATCGGGGGACAGGCGGATTTCATGAGGGGCGCGGTGATGGCGCCGGGCGGTAAAACCATCCTCACCATAAGGTCCACCTCGAACGACGGGGAACAGTCACGCTTCGTGCCGTTCCTCAGCGAAGGTGCGGGCGTTACCCTGGGAAGGGGCGATATCCATTATGTGGTCACCGAGTTCGGCATCGCCTACCTCCACGGCAAGAACATAAGGGAAAGAGCGATGGACCTGATCGCAATCGCGCATCCAAAATTCAGGCCGTGGCTGATAGAACAGGCGAAGAAACTGGGGCTGATCTATAAAGACCAGGCGTTCATCCCCGGCAAGAAGGGGGACTACCCTGAAAATCTCGAGACGAACAGGACCACCAGGAGCGGGCTGAACCTTTTAATGAGACCGGTGAAGATCAGCGACGAGCCCCTGTTAAAGGACTTCTTTTACTCCCTCTCGGACAAGAGCATCTACCGGCGCTTCATCTCCACCCGCAAAGACATGCATCATGAGCGCCTGCAGGAGTTCGTCATCATCGACAACACGAGGGAACTGGTCATTCTTGCATGCATAGAACAGGTGCAGAAAGAAACGGTCGTCGGCATGGCACAGTACGGCAAACAGGAGTTTTCTCACACGGCCGAGGTCGCCATCGTGGTAAGGGACGATTTTCAGGGAAAGGGGGTCGGTACCGAACTGCTTTCTTACGTGACCTTCCTGGCGAAGAAGGAGGGGCTGCTGGGTTTCACCGCCGAGGTTCTGGTAGAGAACCGGCCCATGCTGCACCTTTTCGAAAAGATGGGATTCTATATCGAAAAAAGGAGTGGTGCCGGCGTGTATGAATTAAAGATGCAGTTCAGAGGAGAGACGCTATGAAAGAGCGATCTGATATGAGCCTGTTATTTGAACCTAAAAGTGTTGCGATCATAGGGGCATCCTCAAAACCGGGCAAGATAGGGTACAGTGTGGTAAGAAACATCAAGCAGGGCGGTTTCAGGGGGAAAATATACCCCGTGAATCCCCAGGGAGGGGAAATACTCGGCACCAGGGTTTATCCCAATATCAAGGATATCGATGACAGTATCGACGTGGCAACGATCACCGTTCCCGCCAAGCTGGCCTTTAACGCGGTAAAGGAATGCGCCGACAAGGGGGTCAGGCATATACAGATAATCACCTCGGGTTTTTCCGAGATCGGCGAGGTCGAACTGGAAAGAAAAATTGTAGAATACGCCAGGTCTAAAGGCTCCCGAATACTGGGACCCAATATTTTCGGGGTGTTTTCGGCATCATCAAGTTACAATTCGACGTTTTCCGCATCGAGCATTATGAAGGGACATGTGGCCATCCTCACACAGAGCGGCGCACTGGGAATCGCAATGATCGGCAGGACCGCCATCGAAAATATCGGTCTTTCCACCATCATTTCGACGGGAAACAAGGCCGATATCGATGAGGCGGACTGTCTGGAATATATAGTAAACCAGGAACAGACCAAGGTCATCCTGATGTATATCGAAGGGATAAAGGAAGGCGAGCGTTTCATAGACGCCGTCAGGGCGGCCACCAGGATGAAACCGGTGGTGGTGATCAAGACCGGCCGTTCAAAAAGGGGCGCACAGGCGGCGGCGTCACACACGGGTTCGCTTGCGGGAGCCGACGAGATTACCGACGCCATACTCAAGCAGTGCGGCATCCTGCGTGCCGAAAACCTGCAGGAAGCCTTCGACTGGTGCAAATTCCTCGCCGACGCCCCCGTTCCCAGGGGACCCAACGGTGTCATCGTTACCAACGGCGGAGGGGTCGGCGTTATGGCGACCGACGCCTGCGAAAAATACGGTGTAGAGCTTTACGACGACCAGGTTATCCTCAAGGAAGTCTTTGCCCCCGCGACGCCCGACTTCGGATCGCTGAAAAATCCCATTGATATTACCGGCAGCGCCGATTCGGCGGCATACGCGCTGGCCCTTTCCGCACCGGCGAAAAGCGGGCAGATGCACAATACCATGGCGCTCTATTGTGAAACCGCCACCTTCGACTCTGAAAATCTGATACCCATGATAAGGGAAACCTACAACAACCATATGGCAAGCGGGACCCCGGTGGTGTACGCTATCATCGGGGGCGAGTCGGTACGGAACGCGATAGACGTCTTGAGCAGGGAAAAGGTCCCGGTGTATCCGGACCCCTATGAGGCCATTTCATGCATGGGGGCGCTCTACCGTTATCACAATTTCAACCTCGAGAGAGACGACTCGGTGGATGAAGCGTCCATAGACACGGCAGTCATAGAGAAAGTAATCGACGGCGCCCTGGCGGAAAACCGCAGCTTCCTGCTGGCCAACGAAGGGCAGGAGGTGATGCGGGCGGCGGGTATCATGATTCCCGGCGCCGCCATCGCGAAAAACATCAACGAGGCCGTCCGTCAGGCGGAAATCATCGGTTACCCGGTGGTTATGAAAATCATGTCCCGCGACATACTCCACAAGAGCGATGCCGGAGGAGTCGCCCTGGATATCCTGAATAAAAACGAGGTGCTGGACGCCTATGAAGCGATAATGAGAAATTGTAAATCCTATAAGCCCGATGCGGTCATCGACGGGATCGAAATATGCGAAATGGTGAAAAAAGGCACCGAGCTTATCATCGGGGCGCGCAAGGATCCGCAGATGGGTCCTATCGTCATGTGCGGACTCGGCGGGATCTATGTGGAAGTTATGAAGGATGTGAGTTTCAGGTATGCGGAGCTCAACCGCAGGGAGGTCGTTAAAATGCTGTCGGAGGTCAGATCGTATTCCCTGCTCCTTGGTGTCCGCGGCGAAGACCAGAAAGATATTGACGCGGTAGTGGACACCATTATTAAAACAGCCACTATTATACGCAGGATCAACAGGATTACCGATATAGAAATCAATCCGGTGGTGGTATACGAGAAGGGCAGGGGATTGAAGGCCGTGGATGTACGTATACTCATTTCAAAACAGGGAGAAGCGGGAGTGGAGCCGCACCACCGCTGAGTAGGAGCCCGGCATCGGATAACGGGGACGAGGGGTAAAGGCTTGACATGGAATTACGCCGTGATACAGTCATAAGTGTCACTGTCCATTGTTTATGCAACTAAGGGGGGGGTATGGAAAAACTAGTGATTGCATCTTCCAGAGAAAGCGCGGGAAAAACCAGTGTTGTAATCGGGATTGCCAGAACCGCGGGTAAATCCTATGGATACATTAAACCCTTCGGTGACAGGCTGCTCTACCGCAAGAAGCGGCTGTGGGACTACGATGCCGCCCTCGTGACCAATGTGCTGGGACTCAATGAAAACCCGGAGGACATAACCATCGGTTTCGAACATTCGAAACTGCGTTACATGTATGACGAACAGCGGATCAATGAAAAAATCCAGGAACTGGTTGTCACCACCAGCAAAAACAAAGACCTGCTCTTCATAGAATCGGGAAAAGACCTTTCATACGGCATTTCAGTACATCTCGACGCACTCTCCATCGCCGAGAGTACCAGGGCCAGGCTCGTGGTGATGGTCAGCGGCGGTGACGACGGTATTGTCGATGATATCATTTTTCTAAAAAACCATATCGAAACCTCCAGGGTGGACTTCAGAGGCGTGATAATAAATAAAATACATGATCTCGACGACTTTAAGAACACCTATCTCGGCGCAATTGAAAAATCCGGAATACCGATACTGGGCATGATCCCCTATGAGTCGAGCCTTAGAAATTTCACGGTGGGATATCTATCGGAATGCCTCTTCGCGAAAGTTATTGCCGGAGAAGGAGGGCTCAACAACGTGGTAAAGAACATCTTCGTCGGCGCCATGTCGATGAACGAGGCGTTAAGGAACCCTCTGTTCAATAAAGACAACCGCCTGGTCATTACCAGCGGCGACCGCAGTGATATGGTCCTGGCGTCGCTGGAACCCATAACCATAGGCATACTGCTGACCAATAACATACTCCCTCCGTCGAATATCATCGCCAAAGCCTCAGAGATGAACATCCCTCTGCTTCTGGTGCCCTCGGACACGTATCAGGTGGCGAGGCAGATCGATCTCATGGAACCGCTCCTGACGCGCGACAGTACGGAGAGCCTGGGATTGATAACCGAATTGGTCAAGAAGCACGTTAAGGTGGACGCCATAGTATAGCCGCAACCCCGAAAAGGCGGGCGATTTCCCGCCCCTTTGCTGTGTGCCGTACTGTTTGCCCCGCATCCCGTGTGCGGGTTCCGCTGGCAGGAATACTTCAGCCGAGAGTTCAATGAGATCGGATCTGTAAAATATAAAAACGGGCTGCGGATATCCATGCACCCCGGCCGGGACATCGCGCGGAATTCCCCGCGGGAGTATGTGTACCGGAATCCATTTGAGGAGCTGCTCTGTTACGCTGAACCGCGGTATCTCGTGGGGCTGGATACCGATACGAATATCCGGATTCAAGTCGGCGGCGCGTATTGCAGCTCCGCGAGTGTGCGCACCACCGATTCCACATGACCGTTGACTTTGACCTTGTCCCATCGGAACCTGATAATCCCCTTCGGATCGATCAGGATGGTGCTCCTGGCCACCCCCATGCTTTCCCGGCCGTACATTTTTTTTGAACCCCAGACCCCGTACTTCTCCATGACCCTGTGGTCCTGATCGCTGAGCAGGGTGACCCTGAGTTTGTGCTTGTCGTAAAAACGGCAGTGACTTTCAGGAGAGTCGGGGCTTACGCCCAGCACCGCGGCGCCCAGTTTTTCCAGCTCCTTTATGCTTGCCGAGAAATCGATCGCTTCGAGGGTGCATCCGCTGGTGTTGTCTTTCGGGTAGAAATAGAGCACCACCCATTTGCCCGTATAATCCCTGAGACAGGTCTCGTTTCGGTCTTTGTCGGGAAGGCAGAATGCCGGGGCGGCATCACCGGCTTGTGGCTTGCCTGCGGTTTCTTTCATGGCCTTGTTCTCCACTGTCCGCGGATTCGGATCATGTCAAAAAATAACGCGGTGCTTCCTTTATGGAAGCCCGCGCTATGTATGGGCTGTAATCGTGGAAATTTCAATACATTTATACGATACCGTAAGCGAGCATGGCCTTCGCCACTTTTACGAAACCCGCGATGTTCGCTCCCGTTACGTAGTCACCCTTTTTCCCGTAGGTTTCCGATGCTTCCAGGCATGAACGGTGGATGCTCTTCATTATACCCTGCAGACGGGAGTCGACTTCTTCTCGGGGCCACGAAAGGCGCATACTGTTCTGGGACATCTCGAGTCCGGATGTGGCCACACCTCCGGCATTGGCGGCTTTCCCCGGTCCGTAGAGTATTTTATGTTCCTGGAATACATCGACCGCTTCCGGAGTGGACGGCATGTTGGCTCCCTCTGACACGCATATACAGCCGTTTTTCACCAGCGCTTCGGCGTTTTTGCCGCCGATCTCGTTCTGTGTCGCCGACGGGAAGGCAATATCGGTTTTGATACCCTGTGTCCCTATTACATCCCAGACGCTCTGCCCATCGAAATACTTCGCGCCGTATTTATCCGCGTATTCCTTGATTCTGCCCCTGCGAATGTTCTTCAGTTCCATTACAAAGGCCAGTTTTTGGTCGTCGATGCCCTTTTCGTCGACGATGGTGCCGTTCGAGTCGCTCAGGGTTATCACCTTTCCGCCGAGGGAGTTGACCTTTTCGACGGTGTATTGTGCTACGTTCCCGGAACCGCTTACCACCGCGGTTTTACCCTTTATCTCCTGGCGTCTGGCGGCCATCATCTCGGCGGCAAAATATGTCGAGCCGTACCCTGTCGCCTCGGGACGGACAAGGCTGCCGCCGTATGCAAGGGCTTTGCCGGTCAGCACTCCGGTATGTTCATTTACGATCTTTTTATAATAGCCGTACATGTAACCTATTTCCCTGGCGCCTACCCCTATATCCCCGGCGGGCACATCCACGTCGGCACCGATATAGCGGTATAGCTCAACCATGAAAGCCTGGCAGAAGCGCATCATCTCACTGTCAGATTTACCCTTGGGGTCAAAATCCGATCCCCCCTTCGCCCCTCCCATGGGAAGGGTCGTAAGTGAGTTTTTGAATATTTGCTCAAATCCCAGAAACTTGATGATGCCCAGGTTTACTGATTGATGGAAACGAATGCCCCCCTTGTAAGGCCCGATGGCGTTGTTGAATTGTACCCTGAAACCTCGGTTCACCTTAACCTGGCCCTTGTCATCCATCCAGGGGACGCGAAACATAACGACCCTGTCGGGCTCCACCATCCGTTCATAAATGCCTGCCTTGACGAACTCGGGGTGTTTGGATATGGTCGGTTCCAGTGATTCCAGTACCTCTTTCACGGCCTGATGGAACTCCAGTTGATCGGGGTCCTGTTGCTTAACCTTGGCGATTATTTCAGCTATCAATGACATAAAGGTTCTCCTTGCCGACGTAAATATTTAGTATTACTAATAAATATAAAATTTTTAAACAGTATTACTAATTATTTAACAAAACCGATGTCAATAATAATCTGTGCCAAAAGAAACAGTGAATTGTTACAATTGTGTAAAATTATCAGAGGGTTTCCGCGTTACCGAAACAGAGTACCCGCTGGGAAACGATATCGGCGGCAATGGTAAGGCGGCCTTCGGTGTCGTATACCCTTACGGTATCGGCGTATCGCGCATCATCCGGCAGGAGGGCGCTCAGAATGTTTTCGCGGGACATCAGGTGGTTATTATTGATAAACACGCCTTCTTTTTCGGGGAAGAGCGCCACATAGAAGATGTCGGTCTCAACGAGGTCCTGGAAGAAATGTGTACCGAAGGAGAGTTCCGGGATCAGGTTGTCCCGCATGTGCGCGATCTCTACCAGTACCGAGATGTTGTTGATCTCTGAAAAGCGCACCGGCACTCCCAGGGCCGGGGTTGATGTTCCCCATCTGCCCGGTCCCATAAGCAGAACCGGTATGGATTCGCGTTTCAGCTGGTGGTTGAGGCGGCCTACCAGTCTTGCGACGTCATACTTGCGTGCAAGCGGCAGAGAGGAATAATGTTCGGGATCGATGTAAATAATGCGGTGTAACGGACGGATGATACTGCCTCCCAGGAAATGGCCTCTGGATTGAAAAAGAATTCGCTCTTGATCGACTTCGGAGGGTACCTCGACCACCGTTTCATGCCTGCGGGTCTGCTGGGGACGGCATTGCAGCAGGTTTATATGGTATTCCCTGTCCTGGGTGAAATTCACGGTGAATTCGATATCTACAGGGTAATCATAATTCTTTTCTATGGTGGTGAGGATTTTTTTCATATCCGCGGCGAAAGAGGTCTCTGAAAGCAGGTTGGCGAAGGTAAGAACCCAGACCTCTGATCCGGGTTTTCCCATATCCGCCAGGCTTTTTTCGGCGTCCGTATCGCGCTCTGCAAGTATGTCCAGGGGGATGTTTATTTTTTCGGATATAATCCGGTTCAAAGGTATCGTACAAATCTCGTTTTCTTTTATATCGAGCACGTCCACATTATGCTGTGAATACCTGCGGGCATCTTCGCGCCCGTGGTGGGGGCGGGCCATGGGCGCATCCAGCGCGATGATGCTGGGGTAATCACCCTCAGTACGGTTGACCGCCCTGGTTCCGAGTCCCATTATCAGTCTCAGCATTCCTCCTTTCGGGTCTATGCCGCTTTTCCATACAAAGGTGTTATACGAAAGGCCGACTCCGGCAAGGTTGGGAAAAAAGTAATCGGCGTGGTATGAACCCGAGACCCGCTGCACCAGCAGGGCCATCTGCTCGTCGAGACGGTCCAGTCCCCGCTGCAGACGATACGCGAGCGCGTCTTCATCCATGGTGCTGGCGTACACCTTCCGCACGGCGTCTATGAATCCGGCGAATCTCTGCGAGGGCGGACCCTGGTTGACGCAGAAAAAACTCTCATATTTTCCCGCGAAGGCGTTGCCGAAGGCGTCTTCCAGCAGGCTTGAAGACCGTACGATATAGGGTGACTGGCCGAAATAATCAACTATGTGCTGAAAGCTTTCGTAAATTTCCTCGGGAAAGGTGCCCCACTGCATAAGTTCTTTCAGTTTTGCGGCTGCGGTGAAGTACTTTTCGGGTGTTTTGTGCTCCATGAACACTCTCCACCACCCGTTGTGCACTATGTAGCTGTAAAACACGTCAGAACCTATGTAAAACGAATCATGAGGCTCCAGCAGTTCGTTCCATCGGGGTTCGCCGCTGTTGGCAAGAATTTTTCGCGCCAGCAACATTCCTACCGTTTTCCCACCGATATAACCGGTTCCGACCAGCCTGTCCCTGATGTTCAGAAAGTCCTCCAGGGAAAAATTTCGCACAGCCAGGCCCAGTATGCGCGGGTCCTTACCCATCATGATACGACAGAGGTCTTCAAGCATGACGTTGCGTTCATTCGACCGTTCGATGCTCCCCTGAAGGTCTTCCGCCCTTAAAAAAAGGCGGTCCCAGTAATCGAGGGTGCGTCGTGTGCCCACGTATCCTTTCTGCTGTATATGATCGATAAGGCGGGCAGCGTCCACACTGTTGGTAATCGGCGTAAGTTTACTGTTTTTCAGCAGGTGGGGAAAAAACATGGTGGGTGAGTACCGGTTCTGCGCCTTGAGGGGATGTATATAGTAATTACCGCGGGAGTTATATACGTCTATAAGCACCTGGGTTGTTTCCCTGATGCGGGCGATGGTTTTAAACGACAGGCTGTTTCGCAGGATTGAGAAATAAGCGATGGTCCCCATTTCATAAAGGAAGGGACAGGTTACCATGAAGAAATTACCTATCATGAGATCGGTTGCCCATGCGGACTGGAGATCGCTCAGGCAGTCGAACACGTAACAGATCCCTCTGCCCTCATGCGTGATGATTGAATGGACCTCCGCGGAGAATGACTCAAATCCGCTGAACGAATCAAGTGTATATATCACGCTGCAGCGGTCTGCGGTAAGAATGGGTTCGTGTGCCGCAAAACGCATGTATACCACCCGGTTGTTCATTGTGAGTGAGGTTTCGGCGTAGGGTAAGGCAAACCGGAAATAGTCGTCGATCGTATCGACCTGCCATACCACGTTGTCACCCATTCGCATGTGATCGATTACGTGGTCGAGACCCTCGATGCCGGTGCTGTATTCGTTATTGCGGTTCATTCCGGATTTTTTACACCCGTTTCCCCGGGCTGTGCTGTATTGTCTGTCCTCACGACGGTCACGGTCAAATATTATTTTATCAGTCAGGGTTTACGAGAAGCAGGGATTACCAACCGCGGATATTTAGTATGGCTAAATACTGGTTTATCTATACTAAAATTTTGATTAATAATATTTTTATGTATACAATACATATATTGAACATATGAACAAATAATGACTTATTGTTACATCAATGTTAAATTCATCATGAAATACTATAGTCACGGTGGATTTTTATGGTGGAGTGAGGCCTATGGTTTAGTGTTACTCATATAAGTTAATGCATTACCGTAGTTCAGGAGGAACACAATGATACAATGGTCAAAGATCAATGACGCCCTGGGGACCGTAAATCGCGGGAACGCGGCGGAATCGGGACTCTGCACGCTTTGCCGGGCCGACTGCGCCGGCAAATGCGAAACCTGGGTCTCGTGCATGAAAGGAAGAAAAATGCTTTATCCAAGGGACTTCGGTTCCATTACCGCCGGCAGCTCGAATACCACGCACGTAGGTGTCTCTTACAACTCTATAAGGATTAACGGATATAATTACGGCTCTGCCGGTGTACCTTCAGGGTTGTCAAACAATCCAGATGACTGCATTTTCACCAATGTCACTATCGACGGGCAATTCGGAAAGACGGTGAAAACCCGGTTCAGGATACCCATCATGACCGGTGCGTTGGGATCGACTTTTATCGCCGCCAAGTACTGGGATTCCTTTGCCATAGGGGCCGCTCTGGTGGGCTACCCCGTGGTGGTAGGGGAGAACGTCGCAGGTATCGACCGCGACGCCGTCATAGAAAACGGGATTATCAAAAGCGCGCCCGAACTGGACAGAAGGGTGGATACCTATCTGCGCTATTTCGATGGTTACGGCGCCATCATCGTGCAGATGAACGTGGAAGACTCCCGAAACGGCGTGGCAGAGTATATCATCAAGAAATACGGGGACAGGGTGATAATGGAGCTCAAATGGGGCCAGGGAGCGAAGGATATCGGTGGCGAGATACAGGTCAACGACATCGAATACGCCCGTTTCCTGAAGAAACGGGGCTACCTTGTCGATCCCGATCCCACAAAGCCCGAGGTGGAGGAGGCATTCAGACACGGAACCATAAAGTCCTTTGCGAGGCACAGCCGCCTGGGTTATACCGACCTTTCGGATTCATCAAAAGTGCAGGAAAACTTTGTAAACACGGTTGAATATCTGCGCTCGCTGGGGTATAAACGCATAACCCTTAAAACCGGTTCCTATGGTATGGAGGCCCTGGCCCTGGCAATCAAACTGGCCACCGTTACAAAACTTGACCTGCTCACCATCGACGGGTCGGGGGGCGGTACGGGCATGAGTCCGTGGAACATGATGGAAACCTGGGGCGTTCCCTCGGTGCTTCTGCATGCGAAAGCCCATGAATACGCCGGTATACTGGCTAAGAAAGGTGCCGACGTTGTTGATCTTTCGTTTGCCGGAGGACTGGCGCGTGAGGACCATGTTTTCAAGGCCCTCGCGCTGGGAGCGCCCTACACGAAACTGGTATGCATGGGCCGGGCCCTTATGATCCCCGGGTTCCTTGGAGCGAACATCGAGGGTGTTCTGCACCCTGAACGAAGGGCGAAGCTGAACGGGAACTGGGATAAACTGCCCAATGCGGCACAGGAAAACGGAACGTCGGTGGAAGAGATTTTTGCCGGTTATTACGATGTGCAGAAAAAAGTGGGCGCCGCGGAAATGAAAAATATCCCCTATGGAGCCATAGCGGCATGGACCCTCAGCGACAAACTGGCCGCGGGACTGCAGCAACTGATGGCCGGAGCGCGCAAATTCTCGCTCGATCAGATCAGCAGAAACGATATATTCGCGGGAAACAGGGAAACCCAGAAAGAAACCGGGCTATCCCTGATTACCGAGTATCAGGACGATATCGCGAAGCAGATTCTTAAGTCATAGAGATTATACTGTCTGGTCTATTCAACAAAAGGCCCCCCAAAGGGCCTTTTTTTTATCATTTATCCTGCATGCAGCCATGGTCCCAGGCGGACAAAAAGAAAGGTACAGGACTCTGTATGCCGTTTTAAGATTTCCAGGGGAGTGAGGGAGGATGGTGAAGAATCGGTACGTATGGATGTGGTAAGAATATGGCCACGGGCGGGTATCAAACCCGCCCGTGGAGGAGAATTTACAGAGTGGGAATATTTTTTACCCGCTTTTCCTTTTGTTCCTGTTTTTCCTTTGCAATGCGTTCTTTCTCTTTTCTCTCGTTTTCAAGGCGTTCACGCGCAAGACGCTCGCGTTCAGCTTTTGCCCTTTTTTCGCTTTCGATGGCCGCTTTTCTTTTCTCTTTCTCGCTTTTCAATTTCTCTTCCTTTTTAAGCTTCTCTTCTTTCAGCTTCTCCTCGGCGGCCGCTTTTTCGTCTTTATCTGGTGTGATGATGACCTGTTCCAGCTCTTTTTTGGTTTCGGGGTCCAGTTTTTCGGCTGGGGTAATGTCCCTGACCTCTTCCCGTATTTCCTTGATCTCATCCGGCTTCAGCGTAACAACCTGGATCTCTTTTTTCTTCTCGATTATCTTATCAACGGTTTTCCGGTCCAGGGTTACGGTCTTGTTGACCTCGACGATTTTCTCCGCCTCTTCTATTACCTTGCCTTCTTTCACGGGATTGACTTTAATCTTACCCGAAAGTACGTCGATACGGGAAGTCTTGTGATCGGCTGACACCCTGAATGAAGTGCCCCTCACCGCCGCTATGGCCGTGGGTGATTTAACTTTAAAAGTGGAATCCTTGCCGAGCTTCGAGACGGTGACGAACATCTTGCCCTTGTCTATCGATATGGAGGTGTCCTGCCGCATGTCCTGTATGGTCAGTTCGGTGAGCGTTATTCTGGTGTTTTCGTTTATTCTGATAATTCCGGTGGTGCCGAATAAAATGTCGGTCATGGATGATTTTCCGGTGACGACGGTATCGCCTTTCTTCAGTATCGCTCCCGGCTGGGGTGTAATCTCGGCGCCCGCGGAGCTTACCTTCACATCACCGATCAGTGTTTGAATCGCCAGGGATGATTCACTTTTGGGTTTTTCCTTGCACGATATCATCGCGGCAAGGGAAATACCCGCAATGATTACCAGTATCTTTTTCATTATAAGATTCCTCCTGAAATGCATAACACATTAATACAAGTGTAATACCTGAAATACCTGAAGAAATGCAAATTTTGTAAAGAAATTTAATGAATAAAGACCGCCTGATTGGGGAAAATTAAGGATTATCCGGCGAAACACTTCCTCCGATAGTAATACTACAGACCTGAACATTAATAATGTGCGACGAGATTCATGCGGATTCCATTCCATAAACCCCATATAACCGACAAAGAAATCGATTCTGTCACGGAAGTATTGAAAAGCGGCTGGCTTACCATGGGAGAAAAAACCCTGGAATTCGAAAAACGCTTCAGAGCCTACATAGGCGTTAAACATGCCGTCGCGGTGAATTCCGCCACATCCGCCCTGCACTGCGCGCTGGCCGCCGCGGGGTTGAGGGAGGGGGACGAGGTGCTGCTTCCCGCAATGACCTTCGTAGCCACCGCCGAAGTGGTGCTTTATTTCAAGGCAATACCCGTCATGGTGGATGTAAACCGCGAGACTCACCTGATGGAACCGCATGATCTCGAAAGAAAGATCAGCCCTAAAAGCCGGGCTGTAATCCCGGTGCACTACGCCGGACAAATGTGTGATATGGACGCGATCCAGGAGATCGCCCGGCGTCACCATCTGGTGGTCATCGAAGACGCCGCCCATGCCCTGCCGGCATGGTATCGAGGCGCCGGTATCGGATCGGGAGGAGGCCTCTGTTGTTTCAGTTTTTACGCCACCAAAACCCTTGTCACGGGTGAAGGCGGCATGATCACCACTGACTCGGACGAACTTGCCGACAGGATGTCAAGGATGAGACTGCACGGTATCGGCAGGGATTCGTGGAACCGCTATTCGGATAAAGGGTCATGGGAATATGACGTTACGATGCTGGGGTACAAATACAACACCACCGATATCAACGCCGCCCTGGGTATTGAACAGCTGGAAAAGCTTGAATGGATGTGGAAGGTGCGTTGTGATGTCGCCGGCAGTTATGAACGGGCCTTTTCGTCGCAGGACCCGCTGATTCCTTACAGGGTTGTGGACGACCGGGTATGCGCATGGCACCTTTATCCGCTTAAACTGAACCTTGAAGCGCTCAGCATATCCCGTGACGGGTTTATAACGGAATTGAAGAACCGGGGAATCGGCACCAGCGTGCATTATATCCCCCTTCCGCGGTTCAGCTACTACCGTGACAGGGGATACCGTGCCGGGGATTATCCCGGTGCCGAGTGGGTGTACGAAAGGGTCGTTTCCCTCCCCATCTATCCCGGAATGGAGGAAAAGGCCGGGTACATCGCCGAATGTGTAACCGATATCGCAAGTAAAAACCGGCGCTGAAGCCGGATCACCGCAGGGGTGCAACACATACCATGTCATATCTGTATAAACTCAGGGGTACCGGGCTTTTCTACGTTACAGGCGATGCCGTCATTACGGCGATTGCGGTTTTGGCCGCCCTGCTGATCGGTCATCCCGGGGAGATTGACGGGTTTCCCTGGGGACATGCGCTTTACCTCACCGCGGCCGCATGGGTCATGCTGCTGCCGTCATTTTACCTGACGGGTATGTACCGTATACTCTGGCAGTATTCCAACGTTAAAGACATGTATCGCCTTCTGTGCATACTGGCGGCATGCCTTCCCCTGTATGTGCTGGCGGGGTATCTGTTTGACGAAGAGGCATCTTTCGGGACAGCGGTCGTTACCTTTATTTTTACTGGTGGAGGTTGTGTGCTGTACCGAGCCCTGACGAGGGACCTGCTGCGGACATCAGAGACTGTACCCGAAGCGGGTGAGGTCACCGATCCATGGGGGATCAAACGCCAGGGAGAGGACAAGCGGGTACTGATCGCCGGGGCCGGGGAGGCGGGACGGATGATCCTGTCGGAGTATCAGAGAAGGGGGATGGAGCGTTGTATAGCCGGCTTCGTGGACGACAACCACGAGAAAACCGGACGGATTCTCAACGGCAAAAAGGTGTACGCGGGAACCGCCGGAATCGCTTCGGTCATTGAATCCTTGAAAATAAATGAGGTCATCATAGCGATGCCGTCGGTGGAATCGGCCGTAGTAGAGCGAATCATAGTATCGATACGGCGCGACAACCCGGAGGTCCTCATCCGTACGCTTCCTCCCTTCACACGGATATTTGACCGGGCGCTGAGCCCGGACCTGAGAGAGCTGGGAATCGCCGATCTGTTGGGAAGGGAGGAATTTGCCGTGGACGTGGCGGCGATCAGGGAACATTTCACCGGCAAGAACATTCTGGTGACCGGAGCGGGCGGGAGCATCGGCTCGGAACTCTGCCGTCAGCTGTTGCAGTTCGATATAAAAAAAATTGTGGCGGTGGGTAAAGGGGAACACTCGATCTACACCCTGGCCAAGTCCATGAACGAACACCTCTATTATATGGACTCCGGCACCGAGATATACTATCGTGTGGCCGACGTCCGCGACACCGTTATGCTCGACCATATTTTCGAACGTTTCAAACCTGATATCGTAATCCACGCGGCGGCCCATAAACATGTGCCCCTGATGGAGTATAATGAGATTGAAGCGGTGAGAAACAACGTGGGGGGCAGCGGAAATGTATTCGAAACGTGCTGTCGGCACGGGACCGGAGAGTGCATACTGGTTTCGACCGACAAGGCCGTGCGGCCGGTCAATATCATGGGTGCCACGAAACGTCTTGCCGAACTGGTCGCCCGGTATTACCATACCGAGAGGGGTCTAAAGACAGCAATCGTGCGCTTCGGGAATGTCATCGGGAGCCGCGGTTCGGTAATACCGCTTTTCAGGGAACAGATCAGAAAAGGCGGCCCGGTCACCGTTACCCACCCCGAGGTTTCCCGTTTCTTTATGTCGATTCCTGAAGCTTCCATTCTGGTGATTAATGCCGCGGCGTATGCCGCGGGGGGCGAGGTCTTCGTGCTCGACATGGGCAGTCAGTTCAGGGTCGTCGATGTGGCGCGAAAGCTCATCCGTCTGTACGGGCTGGAGCCCGACAGGGACATAAAGATAGAGTACACGGGACTGCGTCCGGGGGAAAAACTTTACGAAGAGCTTTTCTATGACCGGGAGAAACTGGTTAAAACCCGCAATGAAAAGATATTCATCCTCAGTTCATCGGACGAAGTGTACAACGGTAACAGGATAAAGGCTTTTACGGAAGACACCCTTCCGCGTATTTACGGGCTCGATCCGCTGGGAGTACGCAGGGCCGTCCGTGAAATGGTCCCTGAATATGAATTCGGCGACCCTCCCGATGAGAACGGTAAAAACAGGGTGGTTAACTGAATCCCCGGATAAACATTATTGACAAATACTCCTTGCCTTTCCAATAATACGTAGCGCGCCGTTGTCACCGATTATCCCCGAAGCATCTGGTGGTTGCCGCCGCAGGCTGTGCGGGGAATAAAGGTGTGTCTTCTTTACCGGCAGAGCGGTGTTGCGTAATAATTTGAAGGATTCACCTCACTTTGTGTTTCTGGAGTCGGTCATGCAGAATAAAATTTCTATTGGGCTCATAGGTTTCGGGACGGTGGGCAGCGGTCTCTACCACGTGCTGAAACAAAACCGTTCGCTCATCGCGAAGCGGAGCGGTGTCGATATCGAATTGAAAACCATCTGTGATCTCGAGACCGAAAAGGTGAAATCAGCGACCAGCGGTGTGGGCGTCACCGACCGCTGGAATGATATCGTGGAAGATCCGGAGATACGCACCGTGGTGGAGCTTATCGGAGGGATCGAGCCTGCCAAAACCGTCATCATGGCGGCCCTGAGGTCCGGGAAAAACGTGGTAACGGCAAATAAAAAACTCCTGGCGGAAGCGGGGGAGGATATCTTCGATCTCGTCGGCAGATCCGGCGTACAGCTGGGATTCGAGGCCTCGGTGGGCGGTGGGATCCCCTGCATACTTTCCCTGAAGCACGGGCTCGTGGGCAACAATGTCCGGAGCGTGACGGGAATACTCAACGGCACCACCAATTACATCCTCACGCGCATGCAGGAAGAGGCGATGTCGTTTGAACAGGCGCTCAAGGACGCCCAGAGTAAAGGTTTCGCCGAAGCCGATCCGACCTTCGATATCGAAGGATACGATGCGGGCCATAAAATCGCCCTGCTCTCAATGCTGGCATACAGCAAAAAAATCGATTATAAAGCGGTGCCCATACAGGGAATCACCGGCATCGGCGCCATGGACATACTCTATGCGCGCGAGATGGGGTATGTGATTAAACTTCTGGGCATCAGCAAATTCGTCGACGGCTTTGTAGACATCAGGGTCCATCCCGCGATGCTCCCGGTAAGGCATCCCCTCGCGTCGGTGAGGAATGAATTCAACGCCATAATGTTCAATAACGATATGACCGGTCCGGTAACCCTTTACGGCAAGGGCGCGGGCAGCCATCCCACGGCATCGGCGGTGGTGAGCGATATCGTGCAGATCGCAAGGCACGGCGAGGGCGAAGCGGCAGCGGCACGAACACCTGATGAAGCCCGGTATCTCCCGCCCGAGCGGCGGCGGTCGCGATACTATATCAGGGTCCACACCGAGGACCGCCCGGGGATCCTGGCGAAAATATCGGGGGTGCTGGCGCACTACAACATATCGATCGCATCGGTAATCCAGAAAGAGAGCAACATGCCCCACGTACCTCTTGTGATAATGACCCATAAGGCGCAGGAATCGGGGATCAGGGACGCGATCAAAGAGATAGGAGGCTTCGGTTTCGTCGATGGGAAAGTCACCCTGATCGGGGTCGAAGATTATATTACCGAGGGTGAATCCGATGAGTGAACCATACCGTGCCGTATTCCGCTGCATCGCGGGATGCGATGAAGAGTATCCCCTGGACGAGGTCGTGTACCGGTGCAGAAAATGCGGCGGGCTGCTCGAGGTCAGGCACGATATGGACCGGCTGAAGCGCATACCTCCTCTGGAATGGCGGCGCATTTTCGACGGCAGGGTGGGAGTAACCGAATGGCCCTACGGAAGCGGCGTGTGGGGCAAGAAAGAAATGGTCTGTCCCGAGGTCGACAATGAAAACGTGGTGTCCATGTTCGAGGGGAATACCAACCTGTTCTGGGCCAAACGCTTCGGCGAAAAGCTCGGCATGAAAGACCTGTGGGTCAAGATGTGCGGCAACAGCCATACCGGATCGTTCAAGGACCTGGGCATGACGGTGCTGGTGTCCATGGTGAACGAGATGGTCAAACGCGGGAAAAAAATCGACGCCGTGGCCTGCGCCTCCACCGGCGACACCTCGGCCGCGCTCGCTGCATACTGCGCGTATGCGGGCATTCCCTCCATCGTGTTTCTGCCGTCGAACAAGATTTCGACGGCGCAGCTGGTACAGCCCATGGCCAACGGTTCCATCGTGCTCTCGCTGGACACCGATTTCGACGGGTGCATGCGGGTGGTGCAGGAGATTACCCGGAACAACACGATCTATCTTGCCAATTCAATGAACTCCCTGAGGATCGAGGGACAGAAGTCGATCTCTTTCGAGATGACCCAGCAGTTCGACTGGGAAGTGCCCGATGTGGTGGTGATACCCGGGGGAAACCTGGGCAATGTCTCGGCCCTCGGCAGCGGCTACGCCATGATGCTGGAACTGGGGATCATCGATAAAAAACCCACCATCGTGCTCGCGCAGGCCGAAAACGCCAATCCGCTTTACCGCTCCTATCTTAAAAACTTCAGCGACTTTGAAGCGATGGTGCCTAAAAAAACCCTGGCGTCGGCGATCCAGATAGGCGACCCGGTATCGGTCAGGAAAGCCGTAAGGACGCTTAAGGCCTTCAACGGCATCGTGGAACAGGCATCGGAGGATGAACTTGCCGATGCTGCCGCCCTCGGCGACCGGACCGGCCTGTACTGCTGCCCCCATACCGGGGTGGCGCTGGCAGCCCTTATAAAGCTGGTGGAAAAGGGCGCCATCCCGAAGGACAGCCGCACGGTGGTGATATCCACCGCGCACGGTCTGAAATTCTCCGAGTTCAAGGTCGGTTATCACGAAGGAAAGCTCGGCGGGGTGCAGAGCACCTACGCAAACCGCCCCATCGAACTGCCGCCAGACGTGGACAAAGTGCGTGTAGTGCTTGACCGGGAACTTGCCCGGCGGAAGAGGGTGTGACGGAGGGGCCCCGGCGGTATGATGATCACCTCGCAGGTTTACCAGGTCGGAGGTTCCATCGAGTCGCACGGTTCCGATGCGGCGATATATCTGGTCAGGGGAAACGGTGAATCCGCGCTCATCGATGCGGGTACGGGACGCGGGCATGAACGGGTGCTGAAGAACATACGCGATGCCGGCGTCGACCTGAAGGAAATAACCAGGCTGTTTATAACCCACTGTCATTACGACCATACCGGCGGCGCGCGGAAGCTGAAAGAAGCGACCGGCTGTTCCATAATCGCGCACGATCTGGATGCTTTTTTCCTTGAATCAGGGGATTCCCACGCCACGGCCGCATCGTGGTACGGTACGTACATGGAACCCCTGAAGATCGACGTAAAGATAGAGGCGAAACAGGCGGAATTTACCGTCGGCGGCATAGGGCTTGTCATGCATCACGCTCCGGGGCATTCGCCGGGTTCGTCGGTGCTGACCATGGTCTCCGACGGCATGAAAGTGCTGTTCGGCCAGGATGTGCACGGCCCCCTGAACGAAGTGCTCAGGTCTAACCGCGCTGATTATACCGCATCGCTGGAGTATCTGCTCACGCTGGAGGCCGACATACTGTGCGAAGGGCATTTCGGGGTTTTTGTCGGCAGGGAGAAGGTGCGGGATTTCATAGAATCGTTTATATAACCCGCCCGGTCTGCAGATGAAAGAAAAAATAATCACTTCGGTCCAGAAAAAACACCGCTGCCCCCTGGTGGCGGGCCTGCTGACGTTCCTTGTTACCGGCCTGGGCCAGGTATATAACGGTGAGGCCGGTAAAGGCATGGTGCTTTTTCTGCTCAGGATCGTGCCGTTGATGCTGATCCCCGTATACGGCACGCACGATATGACTCTTACCCAAATACGGTTTACCGCACTCATGGCGGGGGTGAGCACGCTGGTCTGGTTCGCGGCGGTGTTCGAGGCCGTGTGGAGCGCGGGAGGAAAGGGAACCATGAGTCTCAAGAAATACAACTCCACCATGATGTATATACTCTACGCGCTGTTCGGATCGATCGGATTGTCGGCGGCTCTGCTCCTTTCATCATCTTTTCTCGGCGTGCACAGGGTTTCAGACGGTTTCATGATGCCCACCCTGGTGAAGGGTGAATATACCCTCATTTACAGGGGAGCGATGGATATCAAGAGGGGCGATGTCGTGGTATACCTTTCGGGAGACCTCCTGAGGGTTTCCCGCGTTATCGGGGTATCGGGGGACACCGTCGGGGTCAGCGATGGGTCATTTTCGGTGAATAAATTTCCTCTCGCCGTAGGTGTATACACCGCGGCTGAACTTGCACTGATGGGGATACCCAACAGGGAAGACACCTTTTTCGAGATAAACGGCAGTGCGCGGTATGCGATCATTGCCGACGCACAAGGAATCGCCCCCCGGAGAACCGGGGAAAAGATCATCACCGTACCCGCCGGCTTTATATTTGTCGCCGGTGACAACAGAAAAATGGATGACAACCGCGAACTTATAGAGGGAAAAGCGGTGATCGGAAAGATTACCGGCATCATCGCCGGTGGGGGACGGGAAAGGATACTGATAAGAGTGACGTTCCCTTCCGGGTGACCATCGGGCCAAATGCCGGCATAACCACTGAGGTCGTTAGTGCGAAAACATAAAAAAGGACGTACAATGGCCGCTTGCCCGTCCAAATCTACTTGACGAATATCACAAACTGCATGAAGGTTTAACCGTCGCATAACCCTCCCGGTTGGAGGAAATCTATGGTTCTGGTTACGGGATGTACGGGTCTGCTGGGTAAAACACTGGCGCGCAAGCTTGCCGCCCGCGGTGTGCCGGTGCGCGGGTTCGATCTTTGGAAAACCAGGGAATCGGCGGAATTCGCGGAGTTTATCGACGGCAGTATACTGGATAACGACCTGGTACTCGAGGCCTGCGCGGACGTAGAGACCATTTATCACCTGCTGGATGTGGAGTACCCGACACATTACGGCCGGCGCTTCATGAAAAAGGTAAACATCAGGGGGACCGATACCGTACTGAGGGCGGCGGCCGAGGCAGGCGTTAAAAAGGTGATCTTCCTTTCATCGGGCAAAGTTTACGGCAATCCCGGGGAGGAGCCGGTTGATGAAGACGACAGGGTTAAACCGAACACCCCCTACGGGAAGGACAAGGTAAGGGCTGAGAAGCTCTGCAGAAAATTCATGGAGGAGTCTGACCTCGACATCACCATCCTGAGGCCCACCACCATTACGGGGCCGGGCGTCGACGATGCCATGATCCTGATAATCCTGTATATGGCCCTGGGTATGGGGGAGTCGAACCGTCTTTATATCGCGGGTGAGGGGGATTCCAGGTTTCAGCTCATCCATCCCGACGACGTGGCCGATGCCATGATTCTCGCGGCCGGGTCGGAGGTTTCCCGCGGAAGAACATATAATCTGGGTTCAGATAATGTTCCCACCCAGAGCGAGCAGGTATACAGTGTAAAGCAAAAGGCAGGGCTCGGGTGCGAGATCCGCCATATCACGCCGCTGTTCACCAGGATACTCTCCAGTATCCTCAAACCCCTGGATATCAGCTATTTGCGCAAGGAGCACGTGTTTTTTATACTTTCCAATTTCCTGCTGGATTGCGGCGCGGCGAAAAAAGACCTGGGGTGGATCCCGCAGAAAGACAATATCGGTATTTTTGTGGAAACCATCGACTGGTACCGGAAGGAGAAACTGTAGAATCTGAAACGGCGGCTACACACGTCCACCGGCCGCACCGGGGCGCCCGATCGCCCTTCGCGCAAGGGATGTTACAAACTGCCAGAGCTTTACCAGCAGCAGTTTGATGAACTGCCCCATCGATCCCTCACCCGTGTCCATGGTAAGCAGCACCTGCGCCATTTTTATTTCCTTTGCGGTGAGAGTCTTGCTGGTGAACTGCATCTCTTTGAGCTTCTTTTTCACGTCTTTGCGCGCGAGCTTCATGGTGTCCTTCTCTTCCCTTATCTCCCTCAGCGACTTCACCATTTCGTAGAGTACAGGGTCCTGAAGCATCTTCTGTTTAATGCCCTTGAGCTGTTGCATTGATTTCTGCAATATTGGGTTTTTGGCGTTGCCTCCGAACTCCATCAGAAGCTCGATGTACTGGCCCAGGAAATACGATTGCTTGTACAGCCTTTCCTTCTCAATGCCTGTACGATGGCTCAGGTCGATGCGGCCGAGCTCGTCGACGGCTGTTTCGATGTTGTCCAGCATTTCGTCGGTAAGTATGAAAAGGTCACGCGGCTCAAGGTCCTTGATTTCGACGAATCGGTGCGCCAGATCCTTGAGGTCGGCAAACATTTTCTCGGAATAATCCAGCATGTACCTGTACGCGCGCTTTTCGGTGGGATTGAGCACCATCTCGCCCTTTTCGCCCGCTTTGTCCAGTTTCTGTTTTATTTCCTTGATGTTGACCGAAGACGGATCGAAGTCGATTTTCGAGTAATCCAGTGTCTTCTTCATCTCGAAAAAATTCGGTTCGGCCAGGTCTTCGCCGATTTTCAGAATATTCAGTTTTATGGCCCCCAGTTTGTTTTTCATTGCATACTTGTCGATTTTACTGATCCCGTCGGTGACCACCAGTATCTCCGCATTAATAAGTTCTTTGTCGTATTTGATGTCATCCACCGCCTGGAACACGGCGTTCTGTAGATTTGTGCTGGTGCCGCCGGTGGTGGTAAGAAGCACCTGCTCGATCAGGCGGGGAAAGTCGTCCTTCCGCTCTATCTTGGACAGCGCCCCGGTCTTTGAATCAAAGGGGCGGTAAAAAATTTTCGCGTTGCTGTTCAGTTTTCTTCTCAGGAACTCCGCCACCAGGCACTTGGAAAAAAAAGAACGCATTTTGAAATCCATGGAGCGGGAGCGGTCCAGGAGCAGGTAGAACTTCTGGTCGAAACGGTTGGCCTGCCTCCCGCTTTCGTCACGTGAAGTCGAGATCGGCCTGAACTTGTCGCTCTGGGATTCGTAAAAACGCTGGACCAGGAGTGTTTTATTGAAAAGTTTAATGTCGAAGATTTCGTCGTCCTGCGCCAGCTCGCGCGGGAGCGCACGCTTCATGTCGTAAATTGTGCGGTAACTGTCGATGACAAGGTTGTCACTCAAAGGGGAGATCTTTTCCACACGGTTGAAGAGAATGGTTTCGTCGCGGTTGGGGGCCTCGATTTTCTCTTCTTTGGATATGTCCTCGATAGCATTGAGGGCTTCCGAAATGAACTCGGGTGTAAAGATGATACGGGCGATCTCAAAAATTATAAAGAATTTCGCCGGAAGGATCACCTGCAGGTTTTCGAAAAAACCGAGGGACTCCCAGTATTCGAAAAAATCGGTACTGGGCCTCTGGTAGGTTTGTGGCGAATAGAAAACGGGCACGGCCGATGTATCCTATATTATTCCCCGGTAATCCCGGAGTATTCCTTCTTTAAGCTCCCTCACCTCTTCTACGGCCGGATTGATGTCGGCGATGCTGTTCCGCAGCGATTCGATGGTAATCTCAGCATCTTCTTTGAAGCGGGAGGGGAATATTTTTTTCATAAGATCCCTGAGGCCGTCGAGGACGCTCCTGGCCTCTTTAAGCTTTTCCTTCTTCTCGGGATTCTCTCGGATCTCCTGGAAAATCTTTCTCAGGTTGAGCAGCAGTTCAACCTGGTGGACCGCCCCTGTTACGTTGAAGTGCACCATGGTCTGGTCGAATGCGTCCAGATAGACATCCTTTTCCGATTTGTCACGGGCCTTGACCGAAACGAAGCTGTTCAGGGTGCACAGGGCGAAATACATGTCCCGCACATCGTCCATGGTGACCTCGAAACGGTTGTTGAGTATCGCCGAGGCCCTGAGGAAATCAGCCAGCTTGGCCTGTTTGCGCGGGCTTATGAAAAAATTATACTCGCTCTTCTTCATGTCAGAGACGAACTTGTTGGTTATCACGTTCTTCATGAAGTAAACGTAATCGGGGGTCACCACCTTTATCTCTTTGTTCTTGTTGCGTACGATGTCCGAGAGGTACTGAACCTGGGCGAAGGGTATCTTGCGGTCCGGTTCTATGGCCTTTCCCCTGCTGAACGCGTAGGTATGGTCGATGAGCAGCTGCGTGTAGCAGTTGTTGTCCTCAGGTATGATAGATTTGTAGGTGAAACGGTCCAAAACCGCCTCGGTGACCTCGTTCATGCGCATGTAGTTTGCCGTTGCTATGGTGGTGTGCACCGCCGCGTCAATTATTTCCGGGCCGTTCACGAACTTTCGTTCGTTAAGCACAGAAAGGAGCGACCTGAGCACCACGTCGCTGGCGTCGAAGAACTCATCCAGAAACACCAGGTTGGCCTCGATTATCGATCCATGGATATTGTGCCTGATTTTCCCCTTTTTGAACTCTTCAATATTGTAGGGGCCGAAATAGTTGTCAGGGGTCTGTTCCTTGCTCGCCTGCGAGGCGAAAACACGCACGTTTTCGAAGGTGTTGAAGATGTAGTTCGCAAGATATGATTTGGCCATCCCGGTGCGGCTCAACACCAGCACGTGTTCACGTGCCAGGATCGCATACATGGCCTGGCGGATTATCTCTTCCCGGTTGATGACGTTTTTCGATATGCGGTCCATGTGCCATTTGAGGTACTCAACCGTGGTGGGGATATCGAATTTCTGCTTGTCGATGGTTGTAGTGAGCGTGGCGATTCCCGTTTCGGCGCCTGGTTTTTTTTCGGCTTCCTCCGACACCACGTGCCGTGAAGGTTTAACGTATATCTGCGGCTGCGCCTCCGGTGCTTCCCGTTTATTGAGAAAAGACACGTCGGCACTGACGACGCAGTAACCCTCGCCTTGAAGCACCGAGTCCAGATGTGCGTCCCGGTTTTTGCCGGCTCCCGGACGGGATGATTGTGCGTTGTTGTTCATAGAACGACCTCTGAAATGAATTAGTCCCCGGCTTCAGGCAGGAGTATCCGTATGGATGTTCCTTCCCCCGGCCTGCTTTTTATCCCGATCGTACCGCCATGATTTTCTATGATTGAGTAGGTTACCATCATGCCCAGACCGGTGGATTTGTCTCCCTTGGTGGTAAAAAAGGGCTGGCATACTTTACCGATGTTTTCTTCAGAGATGCCGATACCCGTATCGTTCACGGTGATCACCGCATAATTGTTTCCATGGTGTTCCACCGAGGCGATGGTGATCTTCAGCTCACCGCCGTCGGGCATCGCTTCCTCGGCGTTGGCGATGAGATGCAGAAGTGCCTGCACCAGCTGGTTCATTATGCCCCGTACCTTGACGCTGTTGTCGGGATAGTCGGTGGAAACGGAATAGCCGTTTTTTTCCATTCGGTTCAGGATTATCTGGATAGGATGGCTCACCACCAGTTTGTGCACCTCGAAAACCTCTTTTTCGGTTTCGTCGGGCCGGGAGAGGTTCAGAAGCTGCTGGGTGATCTGCTTGACCCTGGAAAGCTCTTCTTTCATCGATTTGACATAATCCCTCATCGGGCTGTCTTCGCTGACGTTGTTTTCTATAAAATTCAGGTCCATGGTCATAAGGTTGAGAGGCATCTTCAGTTCATAGGCGACTCCGGCAGCCAGGAGCCCCATGGAAGAGAGCTGTTCGGCGCGGTGTATCCTCCTGCCGATACGCGCTGCTTCGGAAACGTCCTCCACCATCACCAGTATGCTTCTGACTTTTTTCTCTGAATCGAAAATGGGGGTCAGGGTGAGATTGAGGGTCCTGTTGTCTTCGGCAGTGGTTGTCGGATTGTAGGTCACATTTTTCAGCTTTCTGGGTTTGCGGGCAAGCATCACGTCATCGAATATCCTGTCGAATTCCTGTTCCCGGAATCCCGGCAGATCATTCACCCGCGCGCCTATGGTGGTGCCGGCGCTCATGCCCGCGATCTCTTTAAAGGCGGGATTCTCAGAGAGTATAATGCCCGTGGGGTCCATGGTGAATATACCTATAGGGGCGTTGACGATGATATCCTGATTGAGCGCGGTGAGCTGTCGCAGTTCCTCGGACTGGGCGATCTGCTCTTTTATTTTTTCCTCAAGGCGGCGGGAGTTTTCCTTCAGTTTCTTTTCCATCAGGTGCATATCGGTGATGTTGCGGAGGATACCTATGATGCCGATGATCTCCCCCTTGTCCGATTTGATTGGAGAAAGGTTCGCGCTCAGGTATATTTCCTTGCCGTTCTTGTCCATGGATTTGAATTTTTCGTTTCGGATCTCTTTTTCGCCTTTCATCACCGATGTGAATACCGCCGACGCCCGGTCGATCTCGATGGCCGGGATCGAGAGGGTGTAGTGCATGCCGATGGCGTCGTCCCTTTTAAAGGGAAGGAGTTCCTGCCAGGCTGAATTCTGGTATACAAGGTTGCCGTTATCGTCCAGCACGAATATAACATCGGAGGCCGATTCCAGCAGGTACTTGTAGTCCACCTTGAGGCCGGGAAGCCCCTTGGTCTCAAGGGCGATTTTGAGCTGCAGCTCGGATACGAGTTTGACGAGTTCTTCCCTGGGAAGGGACTGGAGGGTTTTGGTGTCCATACTTGTCTGGTGCACTGCCTTTCATCCTACTGGAGTTTTTTACGAGTCGGTACGCTCATTGAGTTGAATGCCCATATCTCAATGATCAAACTGACTATGGTTCCTATCAGAAACGCAATGGCGAAATACATGGTGCTCATTTTGAAGAGATAAAGCCCTCCGAACGCGAACAGCCCCAGAAGTGCAAGGCGGAGGGGGAATCCGCCGAGGGTTATACCCAGGAGCACCATGGTATTGGATTTCATACCCTTACGCGCACCCAGGACCCAGAGGATGGAAAGAAAGAGGCTGAGCAGTGTCCCGGTGATATACCCCCTGAACTCCGATACACCCGCCTTCCAGTATAGCGCGCCGCCTGCCAGTGCGTTAATGCCGGCGGTTATGAGCATTAGAAAGAAGGCGATTTTCAGGTTCTTCATGATGTATTATGCAGGAATATTATATGGTATACAACCCTTACATTCCGAACGCTCATGCCGGTGCAGGGGAAAGCGCAGGCAAAGGCCCACTCCCCTCACCGCGGATACGCGCTGCCTTCAGGGACGGTGAACCGCTTGTATTACCGTGGTACGTCGTCTCAGTTTAAGGTATAATAAAAAAGCAGGTCAACCACATTTTATGGCGTTACCGGCCGACCGTTTTTCTATTTCAGTTTGCCCATGAGCTCGCTGCTGACCTCTTTTACCCCGGGCCTGCCGTCGAGTTCTATTATTTTGGGTAGTCCGTTGTTACGTCTGGAAAGGTCCTTATAATATCCGACCGCGGCCAGCGTACCGGTGGTGGTATCATAATAAATCCCATGGCGCTTGTTGATGGCTTCTTCATCCTGGTCATCGGAACGGGTGGACAAGGTACCGCCGCATACCCTGCACACAGGAGCACCGTCTTTTTCCGCCGGTTTTATGGCGTCAATGAATATGTTATTGGGGTGGTTCCCGTCGTTCTCGCATATCCTTCGGCCCATGATTCTTTTTTTCGCCGTTTCCCTGTCCAGAACGATTTCCACCACATAGTCCAGCGACAACTTGAAGTCATCCATGGCCGATTTCAGCGCTTTGGCCTGGTCGAGGTTGCGGGGGAAACCGTCGAGCAGCCATCCCTTTTCACAGTCTTTTTCTTTAAGGCGGTTGAGTATCATGGGTATGGTAATTCCATCGGGGACCAGGTTTCCCTGGTCGATAAACTCTTTCGCCTGCTGTCCCAGCGTGGTGCGGTTTTTGATGTTTTCCCGAAAGATGACGCCGGATTCCACATGGGGCAGGTTGTATTTTTTTTGAATAATGGCGCCCTGTGTCCCCTTACCGCTGCCGTTGGGTCCGAAAATCAGAATGTTCATAGATCCACCTCTTTTGTACCAATAGTATACTACTGATAAGGGTATACTGTTATATGATTATAATGTGTCCACCTTCGGTGGAAAAGATGCATTTGTAAAGAAATTTTACGCCGTATACGCGGGCAGGGGAGTATTTTGAGTATTTTATGGAGGATAGCGTCGGGGGCTTTATGTGCGGTGTAAAAAGGGTTCCCGTAACCGCGAAAGCTGAGAAGTAATTTCCCGGCAGGCCGCAATTTTAACTTGCGTTGATTTTTTCATACGGTAAAGTGGCCCTTCGGCAGCGGCGCCGGAAGGGCAGGGTCGGCGCCCGTCGATGGATCAAACATGCCGAAGGTTAAACAGGGGCGCCCGTCGGGGAGGTTCAATGACGTTGGAAACAGATCATCGTCCGTGGGGATTCTTCGAGGTCCTTTCCGACATGGACGACCATAAAGTGAAGAGAATAACGGTGTACCCCGGGAAGCGGCTCAGCCTGCAGCGGCACCGGAAACGATCCGAGCACTGGCACTGTGTCCATGGGACAGGTGAGGTCACCCTGGACGGTGCGAAGATACGGTTCGTCAAAGGGGACTCGGTGGATATCGGCCGGGGCAGTGTGCATCGTGTTGAGAACACCGGTGCCGAGGACCTCAGGTTTATTGAGGTGCAGCAGGGGGACTATTTCGGGGAGGATGATATCGAACGGCTGGAGGACGATTTCGGGCGGGCTTGAACCCGCCGGCCGGCGAGGTGCCGTCCGCGCCCTGACATTTCCTCGGGCGGCGGATGTACGGGGATTTTTTATGGTGTTTTCTGAGTCGCTGTGTAACATAGTATCTCCGGGAACACAAACAATATTCGATTACACCATACAGAGTGAATACAGGGCCTTACGTTCCGCCTGCCGGGCAACAGGGCGCCGTTTCGTTCCATCGTAACCGAGAGAAACATACAACCGGTCCTTAAAACCGGCTATCATACCATCAGAACCAAGGAGGATGTGCAAAACCGCATGATCAGTGTCAACGAGGTGACGAAATACTACGGAGATTTCATCGCCGTAAATAACCTGTCTTTTGTAATACGCAAGGGGGAGATTACGGGACTGCTGGGGCCGAACGGCGCCGGTAAAACCACGACCCTCAGAATGCTGACCTGCTATCTTAAACCCACCAGCGGCAGGATCAGCGTGTCAGACCACATGGTGGATGAGAACCCCATCGAGGTCAAAAAGCTGATCGGCTACCTGCCGGAATCGGCGCCGCTGTACGGCGACATGCTGGTCTTTGATTACCTGGCCTATGTCGGCAAGATCAGGGGTATCGCCAACCATGCCCGCCTTAGGGAAATCGCCGACATCTGCGGGGTTGATGAAGTGATGCATAAGAATATCAACGAGCTTTCCAAAGGTTACCGCCAGAGGGTGGGACTGGCGCAGGCGATGATACACGATCCGGAGATTCTTATCCTGGACGAGCCCACCAGCGGCCTTGATCCGAACCAGATCATAGAGATACGAAACCTGGTCAGGGAAATCGGAAGAAAAAAAACAGTAATCCTCTCGACCCATATTCTCTCGGAGGTTGAAGCGACCTGTGAAAGGGTCATTATCATCAACCGGGGATCGCTGGTCGCCGATGCAAAAACCTCGGAACTGAAATCATCGGCAGGCAGTGGCATGAGGCTGTCGGTAAAGATCCGGGGAGGGACCTACGAGGAGTTCAGCAACGCTCTCGCCGGCATCGGTTCGGTGACCCGTCAGGAGAATGATGAAGGACTTACCTCGGCCGAAATCCTTGTGTCTGATAACACCGATATACGACCCGCGGTTTTCGATGCGGTGAAGGAGAGGGGATGGGTCCTCTATGAAATGACGCCGGTGGTTCAGACACTGGAGCATGTGTTCAGGGAGTTGACCCGGGGAGGAGAAAATGAACATTAAAGATTCGATTACCATTATGAAAAAGGAGCTTTCCGGCTATTTCATCACGCCGATCGCATATATCGTGATATCGGTTTTTCTGGTAATTACCGGCTGGTTCTTTTTTTCCACCTTCTTTTTATACGGGCAGGCCGAACTGAGGGGATTCTTTCAACTGTTGCCCCTCATGCTCGCCTTTGTCGTTCCGGCCGTCACCATGCGGCTGTTCTCAGAGGAAAAGAACACCGGTTCTTTTGAGATGCTCATGACATTGCCGGTTTCACTGGAAGACGTGGTGATCGGGAAACTTCTGGGCGGTACCGCCTTCGTGGCCCTGATGCTGGCGCCCACGCTTGTGTACGCGGTATCGGTGGCGCTTTCGGGTTCTCTGGATCCCGGACCTGTCATCGGCGGCTACCTGGGCGCCCTGCTGCTGGGGTGTGCCTTTTCGGCCATAGGGGTTTTTTCCTCATCCCTTACCAGGAACCAGATAATCGCCTTCATCATAGGTATGTCGATCTGCCTGGTACTGTCGCTTATAGACAAGTTCCTGTTTTTCCTGCCCTCGCCCCTCCTGAACGTGCTCGAGTATCTCGGGGCCGATTATCATTTCCGCAACATCTCCAGGGGGATCATAGACTCCCGTGATATTCTTTATTTCCTGTCGCTGATTGCGGTTGCCGTGATCGGTACAACGAAAATCCTTGAGGAGAGGAGATGACCGGTCATGAGAAGGATTGACATGAATAAAATAAAAGACAGGTTTGCCGCGACTGTGCGTGAACTGTTCCATAAAAAGAACCAGTGGCTGCTGAACATCATAATTATACTGCTGGTCAATCTGGTGGGGCTTTTCCTCTATTTCCGCCTGGACCTGACCAGGAACAGCGCCTATTCGCTGTCAAAGATCAGCAAAAAAGCGGTTTCGAGCCTTGAGACTCCGCTTTCCGTCAAGGTATTTTTCTCCAACGATCTCCCCGCGCCCTATAATTCCGTCTACCGGTATGTGGCCGATCTCATGGAAGAGTATTCCCAGTACGGCGGCAGGAGGTTCCGTTACGAGTTCATCGACATGGAGAAGCATAAAGACATGGCAGCCGATTTTGGGGTCCACCCTGTTCAGGTCCGCGAGATAAAAAACGACCGCGTCTCCACCAGGAACGCCTACATGGGACTCGCGGTCGTACACGGCGACCTTATCGACACCATAAACTCCATCACTGAACCCCAGGGGGTCGAGTACCGCATTACCACCCTGATTCACAAGATGAGCGGTAAGATCGATGTGCTGCAGCGGCTGGATCAGCCGGTCACCGTGACCCTGTATGCCTCGGGCAGTCTGCCTATCGCCGGCATGCAGGATCTGTCCCACCGGGTGGAAGCCATCGTAAAAAAATGCGGGTCCCGCAATTACAACAAGCTCAGGTACCGCTACGTGAATCCTGACGCCGATCGCGGAGCTATGGACCTTGCCGACATGTACGGGATCCCCAGGCTGAAGTGGCCGGTCTTCACCACCATGGACGGCAGGAGGGTGAACGCGGGTGAGGGGATGATAGGCATCGTGGTGGAATACAAAGAGCGCTTTGAGTCTCTGCAGATACTGTCGAGGACCATTCTGGGCCAGTATACCGTCGCGGGGATCGATACGCTTGATGAACGCCTCAACGGCGCCGTCGACAACCTTATAAGCATAAACCCGCAGATCGGCTATCTTACCGGACACGGAGAGAGGGACCTTAACGACCAGCGCGAGGGCGCCGCGACCCTGAAAGAACTGCTCTCTGACATGTACGACCTGAAGCCGGTCGATATTACCAAAGAGGACATACCTTCGGATATACAGACGGTGATTATAAACGGGCCGCGATCGCAGTTTACCGATCTGGATCTCTACAGGATAGATCAGTTTCTCATGCGCGGAAAGTCGGTGCTGTTTTTCGTTGATTCATTCAGTGAGATACAGCCCGGCGGGCAGAACATGTTCATGAGGGAACCCATGGTGCTCCCGCTGACGACCGGCCTGGAAAAGCTGATCGCGCATTTCGGGATCACATTGAACAGGGACATCGTCCTGGATGAGAACTGCTACCGCACCAATATGCGGGGCCTCGGGGAACAGAGTCTCTACTTCGCGCCTCTCATAGATGAGGGCGGCTTCGCCAAAAACAGCGTTGTGACGAAATACCTCAAACGGGTGGTTTTTTTGAAAGTCTCATCGCTGGAGATCGCGAAGGACGGGTCGAAGGAGCAGGAGAGGACCCCGCTGGTTTCGTCCTCACCGCGCAGCTGGCTCATGAAGAACAGGATCAGTTACATGCCGTGGTCGATGAGCCCTCCCCGCGGGAAAGGAATGAATTCATATCATCTTGCGGCGCTGGCAAGCGGAAGGTTTACCAGTTTCTTCGACGGCAGAGAGGCGCCTGCGGCAGGGCGGGTCCCCGGCAGGGTGTCGCCTGTCAGTTCCGTGGAGTTTATTAAAAAATCGGTCAAACCGGTACGCATGATCGTAGTCGGCACCTCGGAGATAACCACACCGAACGTGATAGACAAAGAAGGCAGGTCCCCCAATGCCGTGCTGGTGCACAACATGATTGATTTTCTCAACGGAAGTCCCGATGTGCCCGAAATGAGGAGCAAGGGTCTTGAACTCAATCCGCTCAAAGACCGCAGCGAGGGATTCAAACTCACGCTGAAAATAGTCAACATCGTGGGACTTCCTCTCGCGGTGATTTTCGTGGGACTTGTGTTATGGAAGATGAGAACGGCCCGGCGGAGAAGGATCATGACCGAGTTTTCAAAGGAGGCCGCCGGTGAATAAAACAACCATTGTGAGTCTGGCGATCATTGCGGGGCTGGTACTGACGCTTGTGATCGTCAAAAACCGTGACACATCGCCCGTCCCCGGGCTTTCCGGGTGGAAGGAAAAAAGCGACGAGATTTCGATCCGAAAGGGAGATGAAAGGCTACTGATACGCCTCGACGGAGGTATCTGGAAAATAAACAGTGAAGCGTACCCGGCGGATCCCGATGTCGTCGCCAAAATGGAAAAGAGCCTGAACGAGCTGAAACTGAGCGATCTGATAACGGAAAAGCCCCATTACGAACAGTACGATCTCATTCCGGAAAAGGGCATCGCCGTTACGGTGAAATCGGGTGACCGGATGCAGCGCGAGGTCTTGATCGGTAAGGCCAGTTCCACCCGCCGGCATACCTATATCAGACTGGGCAGGGCCCCCGAGGTGTATCTCGCCATGGGAAACCTCTGGGATGTATTCAATAAATCCCTGGAAGAGGTGAGGGACAAACAGGTGATGAAGGTCGACCGGAAATCCATACAGGGCGTGGAGATAGCATATAAAGGCGGTACACTCGTTCTGAACAGGCGCGTGCTCGAGATGCCGGCAAAAGGGAAAACCGGCGATGAGGTGAAACAGGAAAACAAAAAGGAAAGCACTGAGAAGAAACCGGTCGAAAAGGTGGAACAATGGTACAGTAAAACCCATCCGGCCGAAAGGCTGGACCGGAACAGGATCGAACAGTTTCTGGCGGCTTTCGATCCGCTGAAGGCATCAGGATACCCCGCCCTGGATAAAAGGTCCCTGAAGGGGCGGATATGCTCCGTGAGGATCACGGCGGCGGACAAGGTCATGAACGTGGTCATTCACGAAAAACGTGAGAACAACCGTTATGTCTGCACCTCCTCGGAGTCTCCCTTTGTCTTCAGCCTCGATGAATGGCAGGCCAAGAGGCTCATGAAAGGACCGGACGACTTCAGGGAAGAAAAAAAATAACACGGAGGCCCGATGCCGGCAGGGAAAAGAACTGAAATACTGGCGACGATGGGACCGGCTTCCATCGACCGGATTGAGGAGATGTACCGTGAGGGAATGAGCGGCATCAGGATCAACAGTTCTCACGGAGACCCCGCATTTCACCGGCTCGCCATAGAGCGTTCGCGAAGAATCAATCCGGGAGGGTTCGTGGTCTACGACGTGAAAGGACCCAAGATCCGGCTCGGCGATCTCCCCCGGCCCTATCGCATCAGGGCGGGGGATACCGTCATACTGCGCACCGACATCGACGCGCCCGGTGGTTCGGAGTATCCCGCCGTGGAGAATTTCGACCGGGGCATTCCCGTCACCTACCGTGAACTCGACCGGTACGTGAAGGAAGGGGACAGGTTTTTTGTGGACGACGGTTATATAGGCCTGAGGGTAAATGCCGTAGAAGCCGGCAAGATCACCTGCACGGTCCTTTACGGCGATCAGATAAGGTCAAGAAAAGGGCTCAATCATCCGGATACTATTGTCGGCTATCCCTATACCATGCCGCAGGATCTGCCCAACCTTGAGTTTGCCGTTGCGCAGAAAGTCGATTATATCGCCGATTCCTTCACCCGCAACGCGGATGACGTGCTGGAGCTTCGCGACCGGCTCAGGGGTACCGGCATAAAGATAATATCCAAGATCGAGAACCCTGAAGGGGTAAATAATTTCGATGGAATACTGGCCGAGACCGATGCGGTCATGATCGCACGCGGCGACCTGGGCGTCGAGATGGATCCTTTCAGCCTGCCTGAAATGCAGAAAGTGATGATTGAGAAATGCAACCGCGCCGGCAAGCCGGTGGTGACCGCCACGCAGATGCTTGAATCCATGATGGAGAATCCGTATCCCAGCAGGGCCGACGTAAGTGACATCGCCAATGCGATTTACGACGGCACCGACGTGGTCATGCTTTCAGGCGAAACCTCGGTGGGGAAATATCCGGTGGAATGCATACGTGCCATGTGCCGAATCGCGGAACTGGTGGAAGCGACGGCCCGCTACCGAAAGATTAAAACGACCCTGAATTCCCTTTCAGCGCCTGGTAAAAAATCCGACAACCAGTAGAATGGCTCCGACGCCGGCGGTATAGATCCCGATACCGGGTTTAAGCAGGGGTATGGGCAAAAGGAAAGCCGAAATTCCCGTCAACAGCACCCCACCCGCGCCCAGCACCGCAGCACGTGATGCCCCGGCCGAGAGCAGGGTGTAAAAACCAGTGACCGCGAGATACAGTACCGAGATCGTAAGGGGGAGCGAATAATACTCTCTCCCGTAAAGCAGGTGTAAAAAAAGCTGGGCACCGGCAACAGGTTCGCTGGTAAGACGATACTGAACGATCACCCACGGCAGGAGCAGGGAAACCAGGATAACGCACGATCCGGCCACCTCAGGAAGATTGCCCTTCCCGGTGTCCTCATGAGAAACGAATCGGTTATACCACGGTGCCGCCATAGCCTGACGCTGTTGATACTTTCCTGTAAGTGCTTGATGCTCCATTTGAAACGCAGACCTGACCGGTTGTCCAGCTTTTTATGGCCTTGAATCACCGGCTGATCGGGCTTTCTGCGATGTCGGAATCGGGAACATGGTGCACCAGGTCGCGGGTGCCGGTGGAAAGATGTCGCCGTGGTCGGTGTATTCATTTTTATGGTTGACATCCATATGCGGTACGATAATAAGTCCAGAACAAACATCAAATCGCCCAGGTGGTGGAATCTGGTAGACACGCATGGTTGAGGGCCATGTGGGAAATTTCCTGTATGGGTTCAAATCCCATCCTGGGCACACTATAAGGCGGGGAATCCCGCCTTTACTGTTTTTTTGCTAAACGCACGCGGTGGGTTTTCCCGAAAATGTAGATGGGGGAGGAAGTGGTTGCTACCCCCTGGAGGTGCGTATGGTGTACTACAACATGAACACCGACTACGAAATGGTGGCCAAACACTGTCCGCGTTGCGAATCGCTGGTGATGGCGGCGGTGGTCAGGACCATGCAGGGGACATTCTATAAGTACCGGGATGTCAAATGCCCGGTATGCGGATGGCGTAACGGACGATAGTGTACGGCTGTAATGTCGTGAAACAGGTTTCACCTTGCCGGTAAGAAACCCGCAGTGACCGCAGATGTCCCCGCGTTTCAGAAACCTGCCCGCGGAGGCAGAAAAAATCCTTGATAAATTCACGGCTTTTTCCAGGCTGTAAATACCGGGAGTGGTTTTATTCCGGAATCCGCGGCGTGATGTATAATGTGGCATCCCTGAGTTTTTTTATGCCGTCGCCGTTAAGGACATAACCGGTTCGAAATGCCGTAAAACTGGAGAGATGCCAGAGTGGTTGAATGGGACGGTCTCGAAAATCGTTGAGGGCTTTGCCCTCCGAGGGTTCGAATCCCTCTCTCTCCGAAGATAAACGGCCGGTACGTATGGGCTTGTTCCCGCCGGCCGCGTGGATAGAAGCGGGTAATTTTGTTTGTTGACAAGGATACCCGCTTATTCTATGTGAATGCAATGGTGGTCCGCCCTCGGGAGGGATCCAGCAACAGGGAGAAGTGTCTGAGTGGCCGAAGGAGCACGGTTGGAAACCGTGTGTAGCGCAAGCTACCGAGGGTTCGAATCCCTCCTTCTCCGAATATAAATCTTTCATGCTTTACGATGTTCTTTTCCGCGGCCGAATGGCGCGGATGAAGTATAGATCAAAAACACCTCAGAACACATCATGTCTTATCAGGTAATAGCCAGGAAATGGCGCCCTCAGGATTTCGGCGAAATCGTCTACCAGGATCATATATCCCGGACGCTGAAAAACAGTATTAAAAGCGGCAGGATTTCCCATGCCTATCTCTTTTCAGGGCCCAGAGGGGTGGGGAAGACCACCATGGCCCGGGTGCTGGCAAAGGCATTGAACTGTGTCGAAGGCCCCACCGATTCCCCCTGCGGGGTGTGCCGGAACTGCCGTGAGATCAGGGAGGGCATATCATTTGACGTAATTGAAATCGACGGTGCGTCGAACCGCGGCATTGAGAATATTCGTGAACTGCGGGAAAATGTTAATTTCGCCCCGGTCAAATCGCGGTTCAAGGTATATATCGTTGATGAAGTCCACATGCTTACCGAACCGGCCTTCAACGCACTGCTGAAGACCCTTGAAGAGCCGCCGCCTCATGTGGTGTTCGTATTCGCCACCACTGAATACCATAAGATACCCGAGACTATCCTCTCACGGTGCCAGAAGTATTTTTTTAAAAAACTCTCCATAGAATCCATAGTGAAACACCTAGCACTAATAGCGGAAAAGGAAGGTTTTAAAATAGAGGAAAAGGCCATCTTTTCCATAGCAAGAGCCGCCGAAGGATCCATGCGTGATGCGCAGTCCCTGCTTGACCAGATACTCTCTTTTTCTGAAGGGGAAGTGCGGGAGCATGACGCGCTCGTGCTGCTGGGGGTGGTCCCGGTTGAAAGTTATATCGACCTGCTCGGATACGTGGCGGACGGCGATAAAACGGGCCTTATAAAAGAGATACACCGGGTCGAGGAACTGGGGATCGATCTGGCACGTTACTTTGCGGGGTTGATGAACTGCGTAAGGAGTATCCGGCTCGTCAGAAACGGAGTGACCGTAAGGGAGATACTGGAATACTCTGACGAAGAAGCCGCCGCACTGGGAAATATAGCCGACCGTTTTCATGATGACGAACTCTCGGGCATTTTCCGTATCGGGTCGGGACTGCAGAACGAGTTGAGGTTCATACCCAATGAGCGAATAGCGATTGAGATGGCCCTGCTGGACATGGCGGCAATCAAATCGTCGCCGTCGCTGGCTTCTATCATAAGAAAACTGGAAAACGCGGCGTCCCCGGATGCCTCTGAAAACACCGAAAAAAAAAAGCTGAAAACTCCCCCCCCGGTAGTAACACACCAGCCCGAAAAAAAAGAGACTGAAAGCGTTCCGCGGACTCCCGCTACCGCGTCATCGGCAGGTTCGCCGCCGGTTTCCGCCCTCCCGGCGTGCTGGAAGGATCTAATGTCCTCGATTCAGCATTCGCGTCAGTATCTTTACTTTAAGCTTAACGAAGCGCGGGTGCGCTTTACAGGCGACCAGGTGATACTGAGTTACGAACAAACGGGCGATAACGGGTATTACAGCGGAATACTTGACAAAAAGGACATCGGTTTCATAAAGGATGAGTTGAAAAAGCGTGCGGGGAGGCCCGTATCGTTGAAAATCGAGTCTTCGACCCCGGAAATCCCCGTCGAAGCGGTAGTGGAGAACGGGGATGTTCCCCTCCCGGAGGCTGAAATGGTGAAGAATCCTGAGGTTGAAGAGTTGGACCTGGTGAATCCGGTGGTGGAAAAGATAAAAGACATGTTTCATGGACAAATTGTAGATAAAGGAGACAAGTAATGCTGAAGGGACTGGGTGACATCGGTCAGATTATGAAGCTGCAGAAAGAATTTAAGGACATACAGAAAAGACTCCAGAAGACCGAGGTGCAGGGGGAAACTTCTGACGGGATGGTCAAGGCGAGAATGAACGGAGAATACCGTCTAACGGGTATAGAAGTCGACCAGTCGCTCCTGGGGGCATCAGAACGCGTCAAACTGGAGAAAATGATCATTGCGGCGGTTAACGACGCCGTGGATAAAACAAAGGACATGGCCGCCCGTGAGATGGGCAGATTGACCGGAGGTCTGAACATACCGGGGCTGGGCAATTTTCTGAAGTAACGGTGCGGCACTTCCACACAGCGGATTGAGCATACGGTACAGGCGGCGTTACCGAAGTAAAGCGCCCCGGGACTGATAAAAGGAAAAATGAAGACCCCACGACATCTCGATTCGGTCATCCGGGAGCTTTCGCGGCTTCCCGGCATAGGGCCTAAAAGCGCATCGAGGCTTGCGTTTCATATTCTTAAAATGCCTTCCGCGGAGGTCCTTAACCTCACTACTGCCATAACGGAACTAAGGGTAAACGTCAGAAGCTGTGAAATCTGCGGCAGTATTGCTGAATCCGAACGATGCGGCGTCTGTGAAGACGGTTCCCGTGATCGAACCATGATCTGCGTGGTGGAAAGCGCGAAGGATGTCATCACCATCGAAAAAACAGGCGAATACAACGGACTGTATCACGTGCTCCAGGGGGTGATATCACCCCTGGATGGTATCGGTCCGGAAGACCTGACCATGCACGCGCTGATCGATCGATGCGGCGGCGGTGCCGTCAGGGAGGTCATCGTCGCGACGAATCCTACCGTGGAAGGTGATGCGACGGCGTTATACATCGCACGGCTGATAAAACCGCTGGGGATCAGGGTGATGCGCATCGCCCACGGGCTTCCCGTGGGTTCTGATCTTGAATTCGCCGATTCGGCTACTATCGCGAAGTCCCTGGGAGGGCGCATCGAGCTATAGACTATCTTTTTTTCTTTTTACCCTCAACCGTGAGTATTACGGGGATTCCCCTGATGTCCAGGCTCTGTTGCAGGGCTTTTTCAAAAAAACGCACTACATCTTTGCGGAAGAGCTCCGCGTTATTGACGAAGAGTTTGAAACGCGGGGGTGATGATTCGGTCTGAGTGATATAATATACCTTCAACCGGTCTCCCAGCAGTGGGATTCGGCCTGTTTTCTGTATGGTTTCAATGATTTTATTCAATTTTGATGTTTCTATTCTGCGATGTGCCTTCTCGTGCAAATCCAGGGCAGTCACGAGCAGCCGGTGGATTCGCTGTTTTTCTTTCGCCGAAATTGATATAATGGGAAAATCGGCGGCGCGGTAAAATTTAAAAGTGATCTTGTCGCGGAACTCATCGAAGGTTTTATGGTTTTTTTCAATGGCATCCCATTTATTAACTGCGATTATCAGGGGTTTTGCCGCTTTTATCACCTCATCGGCGATTTTTTTATCGGTTTCGCTAAGGCCTTCCTTTGCATCCACAAGATGGATCGCCACATCGCAGCGATGCAGTGATTCTATGGTTCTGTTCAGTGAGTAATAGTCCACATTGTCCCTGATGCGGCTCTTTTTTCTTATGCCGGCGGTATCGATTATGCTGATGTTTTTCCCGTGAAAAATGAAGCTTTCATCAACGGAATCCCTGGTGGTGCCGGGTATTTCGGACACAATGGATCTTGTGTACCCGATAAATGAATTGAGCAGCGTCGATTTTCCGGAATTCGGCCTGCCCACGACGGCGATCTTCACATCCACCTTTCCTGTGCTGAGGCGTTTTACCGGCAGGTGTTCCAGGATCTTATCGAGCAGCAGATTGAGATTGACCCTCCCCAGGGCCGAAATCGGCAATATATCATCGAAACCCAGTTCATAGAAATTCGAAAGGCTCGTGAAGTCAGACGGTTTATCCATCTTGTTGACGGCCGCCACCACGGGGATGGAAAGTTTACGGATGGTCTTCGCCAGATAATGATCAAATGAGGCGGGCGCCGGATTTTCAAGCAACAGCACGATAACCGAAGAACGCGAAAGAAAAGACATCGCATTTTCGAGTATTTCCCTTGAAAGGTTTGATGAGTCACTAATGTCGAGCCCGGGTGTATCCGAGAGGATGAAGGACGCGTCCCTGTATTGTACTCCGTATGACAGGATGTCGCGTGTAAGTCCCGGTGTCGGGTCAACAATGGCCTTCTTCTGCCTTATGAGCGCGTTAAACAGGGTGGACTTCCCGACGTTCTGTCTGCCCACAATGCACACGATAGGATCTTTTTTTGACATGATCTTGTTGATAGTGATAAATTAACTCGGGACTTTTAGATCGCACCTTAACGAGTATCAAACATGCATCATACTTTGTGCGTTCCACGACGAGAGCAACTATAGAGGTGACATTGTTTTTTTTCAAGATAATAAAATCACAGACCGGAGGATGTTACGCCATGCGGCATCGTATGAAGAAGACCGGGCAACATGCATGATCGTTACGCGATGGGCCTGACCCCGATCGTCGGGCATGGATGCCGCGACTTAAAAGAATAAATTAAATTTCATGATAAAATCATTTTTTACTTGAAAAAAATATTAATATATTTATTATTATGAACGATGTTAAATTGGGCGGCAAATAATAGTCAATTAATTGATTTGTAGGAGCATCCCAAAGCATCTAGGCTTCCCTGAAGCCGAAAAATTTTAAATTAAGGTGGTGTGATAGATGGGTAAAACACTAAAACAACTGCAGGCTGATGAGAAAAGGAAAAACGCCAAGATCAGAAAGCTCGAGTCTGAACTGAAAAAAGAGAAATCTGCTGTTGCGGCCATAAAGAAAGCGATCCCGGCAGCGAAAGCAGCAGCGGCAAAAAAGAAAAAACCCGCAAAGAAGAAAAGATAATTAAAGAGTATAATAAAGCTAATAGTTTATTAAGCATTGTTTGAAAAGGGGAGAAGGGAGCTCCCCTGGCTGTTTATCTGAAAGCTCACGCGTAGTATTCTTTCCTGGCTGATGCCGTTCCCGAAAGTACCCAACTGAGGTCAAATGCATTCAAGAGCGGTAGACGTATCTTCAAGCGGGAACAACACTGAACGGCCCTCTGCACGATTTCTCGAACTCGGTTCTGAATGGTACCATAAACCCGTACCGATAACGCCGAGAAGTAGTTTTAAAAGACAATTCCCTCCAATTCTCATTTGTAATACCATGAACCGTTATCTGTCCCTGTTGGGGCCTTTGTGGGTATAAAAATGCAATTATTTTGATGATTTTGGTATATTTAACTTGAAACTTAGGGTTTATTGCATTAATTGATTATCTAATTAATAATGGGAGATGCGAGGGTGGTTTTGTATAAACATAGAAAAGAACGGAATTTCGAGAGCGTTACCGGCGTGGATGAAATCATAACCATGCTGAAAACCCAGTTCGAAAACCGGAAACTGCATATCAAATATACGGTTGAAGACCGGGAAGCCAAGATCAATGAGTATCTGGAAGACAATACCATTATGGTGGTTACAGATCCCGACTACAATCCGGAAGGTTCGATTATAATTTACGGTCTCCTGGATAAGTACATAGAAATAGATCTGAAGGTGGAGGAAGCCCGGGGCCCGGGCTATTTCCGTTGCGGTATTACCGGTATGCGCAGGGCTTCACAGGGCAGACGCGATCTCAGGTTCAAGGTTTCCCCAGATAAGGTTGTAGCTACGAATTTTAAAATATCACGCCATGCACTGGAGATTACCGATTATAAAATCCCCACTTCTATAAAAGTGATGATCGACCAGTTCCAGTCGCAGAATGCGCGCATGTCAGACGTAGTGAGGATCGATATTTTTACTCCCGGAGACAAGGTGCTCGATGAAATTAAAAAAACCGGCCAGACCCTGTTTCTTGAGGACCTGAACGACCCCTCGACCTTTACGCCGCCGAATGAAAACTTCCTGGACATAGCCCAGGTTCTGGGTGCCGAATTGAACAGTTATGTAAAACGAAATATTGAGAGGGGATTCAAATCCATAATAATCTCCCCTGTTATTTATATCAACGATTCCGGAGGCTCCATCCCCTTCGCGTACTTTCAGCTGATTTCAAAGAATACCCCCCTTTCAATGGAAAACCTGCTTGATGTCAAGGAGCAATGTTTCACCCTCGTTGACCGCATACGGGACGCGAATACCATGTTGCTGAACATGCATCAGGAAATAGTCGATATCAGCATCGGGGGAGCGCGCCTGCGGCTTACTGATGAAAATCTGAAAAAGAACGTGCTTCACACCAAAGGATTTATATTCGACATCGTTTTCAAATTGCAGGCCCCGATCACCATATACGGTGAAATTCGGTTTACCTTTGAGGATGAGCAGGGCGATGTGTATGTGGGAGTGGATTTTGCAGGCAACTCCTCACGAAAGGACGAGATGAAGCGTTTCTACTCGGTCATGAAACCCATGGAACTGGAATATAAAAGCAAGTTAATCAAGGAAATGAAACAACGTAAAGGCCCCTCCGGTTGACCACTGACGGCTGATTTTCCTCTTTCATCCACGAATTACTGCGGTTATCTACCTCTAGTGTGCTTCTGGTTTTTTTTCAGAACCACTTCGGCGTCTGATTTGCGGGCATATAGCGGCAAAACCGTGCTGAAATCGGTATATAGGAGGGGGTTTCTCGAGTAGAACAGTGCCGTGAGATCACATGACGCTTTACCCGACGGAACAAGGTCGTTCCGCATGATATGGTTATCAGACCGGGGATGTTCTCCGTAATACCGGGTTATACCGTTGCCGACCAGGTGTATGGTGACATCTTTATCTGTATGCTGAAGCAGATACTCCAGGGGCAGGTCGGCCGGAGGGATCAGGGTTTCAGGCAGGAGCGGATTATCGGTTTCCATATACAGGCCGCCGAACACCCTCCCTTTTTTTGCGTCGAAGGCTACCAGAACCGCGTCTCCTGGCAGGGCGGGAACAGAAACGGCATAGAAGAGCTGTGAATGTATGCCGACCAGCGGCACTGAAAGCAACTGCGCAAGCATTCTGGCCGTGGATACGGCGATCCTTATGCCCGTAAAGGAACCCGGCCCCAGTCCCACCCCGATCAATTCGATATCTTTAACGGTCAGACCCTGTTCGGACAGGGCCGCATTCACATGGTCGAACAGGGTTATTGAATGGGAGACCCCCGAGCGGGTGGTTTTATCGGATACCCGGCCGTCCTTTGAAACAGCGATCATTTCTACCGTGGTGGAAGTGTCAATTGTCAGGATATTCAACGGTAATCTTCCTTGAGGTGCCGTCCAGGTATTCCAGTCGTATTCTTATTGTGCTGTCTGGAAGCAGGGTTTGGGCTTTTTCGGCCCATTCAATGACCGATACTCCCTTCCCCTCCCAGTATTCTTCGAACCCGAGATAATCGAATTCCCTTATATTCTCCACCCGGTAGAGATCGAAATGATACAGCGGAAGCGGAGCATCATAGACCTCCAGCAGGGTGAATGTCGGGCTGGTAATATCCTCGTGTATGCCGAGTCCCCGGGCTATACCTTTCGCCAGTACTGTTTTGCCGGAACCCAGGTCTCCGGTGATCGCATAGACTGTCCCCTTTACGGCCCTGCCGCCGAGTTCATTGCCGAATCCGAGGGTGTCTTCTTCTGAACGGGATATCAGTTCCCTGGTCATGACAGTAGACGCCATTCAGACAACGGAATAATTTCAGTATGCATAGGGATGGAATCAATCATTATAATCGGTTTCTCATGATACACAGTACCATGAGGGCCGGGCAAGAAAAAATCACCTGTCGTGCCGAAACCGAACCGAGACCTGCCGGTTTTCCTGTTGCAACATCTGTTTTTTGGAAATACCATGCTTATTCTGGTTTTACGCCGCTTTAACCGGCCGGCGCCGTGAGTTTTTCAAGTTTATTGATAAATACGGCTATATGATCGGGCAAGGGTACCGAAAACGTCATTCGTTCGCCGGAAGCCGGGTGGGTGAATTCCAGATAACGGGAGGCGAGCAGCAGATAGGGGACCCTGTACCTGGACCATTTCTTCGAATACACCGGGTCGCCCACAATGGGGAGGTTTCTCGATGAAAGATGGACGCGTATCTGATGGGTCCGGCCGGTATGGATCCGTATGTCCAGCTGGGAAAAAAGCCCAAGGCCGGTATTCCAGATTTTTTTTAAATCGTATTCGGTGACCGCCTCCCGTCCGTCTTCGCGAATGGTCATTTTGTGACGGTATTTCGGGTGCCGGCCCAGAGGTGTATTAATAATATCATGCGCCGGCTGTGGCTTTCCGGTTGTTACCGCCGTATAGTATTTCATTACCCTGCGTTCGGCGAACTCCGCTGTCATGAATGAATGGGCCTTGTCGTTTTTGGCCACCACCATGACCCCCGCCGTGTCCTTGTCCAGGCGGTGTACAATACCGGGGCGTTCGTAACCTCCGATCCCCGAAAGACTTTTCAGGTGAAAGAGAAGCGCATTAACCAGGGTCCGTTCCCAGTTCCCCGGTCCGGGATGAACCATCAGGCCCGGTGGTTTATTTATCACCGCAAGGTCATTGTCTTCATACAGTATCTCCAGGGGTATGTCCACCGGCTCCAGTTGTACCGGTACGGGCTCGGGTATGGTAATGGAAATAGAGTCGTCGGTCCTGAGCCTGTAATTCTGCTTTATCGGGGCGGCGTTGACCAGAATACAGTGTTCCCTGATGAGTTTCTGCAGGTAAGTGCGGGAAAAATCCAATTCCGTGCCCCGGGCAAGAAACCGGTCGATTCGTTCCCCCTGGTACTCTTCAGGTACGGTGATATCCCTGTATTCCCCGTTCATACTGTTCGTCCTTTCGGTTCCGCCACCTTAGCTTCCTTTACAACGGCAGACCCTGAAGGTATGGCGCGAACCGGGTTTCTGTATAGCACTTTTTTCCAGAAGCGGTTCGCTTTCATTCCGGGGGGCCTCCTCATGGTTCGGAAAACTCCGGGTTTAATGGAATCATCGTTGACACTCCACCGCCGCAACCATATGTTCAACCATGAAATGATGCGCTTCCTGAAATCCCGATTCCCCCAGAAACGCTCGTTTACACGGGCGATGCCCATGATCTGGGCCTATGGGAACGTGCTGTATTATATTGAAATCATATATTTCATGATCGCCCTTGGTTTTTTGTACGGTAAAGTCGTTGCGCTTACGGCGGGCCTTTCGGCAGTCGTTCTCCTTACCATACATATTATCAGGTTTTATTCAAGGGAAGCCCGCAGCCGTATTATTCAGCTGGCTGTTATGGAGTTGCACGGCGCCTATGCCGCGGTCTTTATTATCGGCCTCTGCGGCCGGGGAGGCGTATGGACGCCGCTGGATTTTCTTTT
>CAZUXY010000008.1:71843-87307 GCA_964624235.1 uncultured Leptospirales bacterium
CTTTTTATTGTAAACCGCGGCATCCTGGCGGTACTGGATATCGGCGGACTTTACTTTCTGACCGATGAACAGATGAAGCATGAATTTTCCGGTGGGGCGGCTTCGCGTGCTTAAGGCCGTGCACCTCTGAGAAGTTCTTGCCGGGAAGGTTCCGTATTGCCGGCTGAGCCCATTGCCGGTAAAGTACTGCCGGGTTCATATCCCTCCGCATTCGTCGAAAAATCATCGGGCAGGTACGTTTCCCGCCACCGCGGTGCCGAACTCTGAACATTTGAGCAATGTGGCCCCTTCCATCTGGCGGGCGAGATCATAGGTTACTTTTTTCTGTTCGAAGGTTTTTTCAAGCCCTCTGATGAGCCCCTCCGCCGCTTCGGTCCACCCCAGGAAACGCAGCATCATTTCTCCCGACAGAATAAGTGAACCCGGATTCACTCTGTCCTGCCCCGCATATTTCGGTGCGGTCCCGTGTGTAGCCTCAAAAACCGCCTGGTCGTCACCTATGTTCGCGCCCGGCGCCATTCCGAGCCCTCCCACCTGGGCGGCCAGCGCATCGGAAAGGTAGTCGCCGTTCAGGTTGGGCGCGGCGATAACATCATATTCATCGGGCCGCAGCAGCACCTGCTGGAACATATTGTCGGCGATTCGGTCTTTAATTACTATTTTCCCTTCGGGCCTGCGGCCTTTGTACCGGTCCCACAGTTCGTCTTCTGAGATGAAGACTTCGGAAAATTCTTCCCTCGCGACCTCGTACCCCCAGTCGCGGAACGAACCCTCGGTATACTTCATTATGTTTCCCTTATGGACCAGGGTGACGCTCCCGCGATTGTTCCGCACGGCATACGTGAGGGCGCTGCGCACCAGGTTTTTGGTATTGGTGATGCTTATGGGCTTAATGCCTATACCCGAATCACGGGGGATCGATTGTCCCGTTTCACGATTGATGAAATCGATTATTTTCAACGCGTCGCCGCTTCCCTCCCGCCATTCGATGCCCGCATACAGATCTTCCAGGTTCTCCCTGAAAATCACCATGTTGATTTTTTCGGGATTTTTGACCGGCGATGGGACGCCTTTGAAATAACGGACCGGGCGCACACAGGCGTAAAGTTTCAAAACTTGACGCAGTGCTACATTGATGCTGCGTATGCCTCCTCCCACCGGAGTGGTAAGGGGCCCCTTGACGGCGACCCGGTATTCCTTAATCTTCTGTATGGTTTCTTCCGGCAGCCATTCACCGGTAAGGTTATACGCTTTCTCACCCGCCAGGACCTCTTCCCAGTGTATCTTCCTTTTCCCGCGGTATGCTTTCTCGACCGCGGCGTCTACCGCGATGCGTGTGGCCTTCCAGATGTCAGGACCGGTGCCGTCCCCCTCGATAAACAGTACCACCGGTTCGTCTGGAACCGAAAGGTTCCCGTTCATGTATGATATCTTTACTCCGCCCATAAATGTCATGTTCCCCTATAGTGATAGTGAACCTGCCACTATCCGGCCCATTTCGTTTTATTCAACTTTTTTTTTTCAGTTCATTGTAATAATACCATAAGCGAACCTCTAAATTATCACATTTTGGTTGTTCCCTTGTGGTCACATTTTAAGGATAAAATCAGAATTTTCAATAGTGGTATTTCGGAAAATTCTAATTTTTCGAGGTGCCCATAAGATACCGGGTTATGAAAAACATAATTCTGTTTTTTATTCCGTCCACTGCCAGCAACGATCCTGTGGAGCATACTCGTTTTTTGCTGTACCTGTGGGTCGAACGGATTATGATGTAACCCGAGGGGTACAGTGCCCTCCAGTGCGATAACACCATGCGACCGATGATCAAAAAATTAAGTTTTGAAGAGATAAAGGCCTCCCGTCCCCTCCCGGACACGCTTTCGGCGGCCAGGCGGTTTCCCGTGACCTTTCTGCTGGAGAATATCCGCAGCCTTTATAATGTGGGTTCCATTTTCCGCACGGCCGATGGCGCACTGCTTGAAAAGCTCTATCTCTGCGGATACACGGGTTTTCCGCCCCGCAGGGAAATCGATAAAACCGCTCTGGGAAGCACACAGAGCGTTCCATGGGGGTATCATGCCGATGCTAGAGAGGCGGCGAACGGGCTCAGAGGGGAAGGATATCAGTTGATCGCGCTGGAGCATACCAACCGCAGTGTTGACTATACGAAGGCTGCTTACCGGTTCCCTCTGTGTCTTATAATGGGAAACGAGGTCGAAGGAGTGACGGAGGAAATGGTGGCGCTGTGTGATATGGCCGTCGAGATTCCCATGTACGGGATCAAGCAGTCGCTCAATGTGGCCGTAGCCGGCGGAGTAATGGCCTATTATCTCATCAATCTCTATAACAGTACACACCGGGCGGGATGACGACGGATACCCGTTCTTCGGGCGGCAGGGGCCAATGGAGTGGTGCCGGCGGTTCGGCGGTGGCCGGTGATACGGGTGGCATAAACGTCTGATTGCAGTCGATACTGAATACCGTGATTGCATTCGCCGCTGTTTCAGTACTTATAAAAACACCCGGGATGGTAACTTTTTATTTCAATATGGTCGATAGTTATAATGATTCAACCATTCTTTGAGAAAAAGGGCATGGTGTATCATGAGCGAAAAGTTTCAAAGCCGTGAAAGCTACAACCTCAAGTACCTTGAGCGGCAGGTTCATAACCTCACCAGGCTGGTGGATATCAACACGATTATCAATTCCACCCTGGATATGGCGAAACTCCTCACCCTCATTATGGAAATAATCAAGGACATCATGGAGACCGAAGCAAGCACGCTGCTGCTGTATGAAGAGGAGAGCAGGGACCTGGTTTTCAAGGTTGCGCTGGGAGAGGCGGGTAGGGAGCTTCAGGAGAGATACAGGGTCAGGCTGGGCCAGGGGGTAGCGGGCTGGGTGGCCGAGCACCGCACTACGGTGTATATCAATGATGCCTACAGCGACGAAAGGTTCGACCCGAATTTCGATAAAAAAACAGGGTTCGTAACAAAATCAATCCTGTGCGCGCCGCTCCTGTTCAAGGGAAAACTGCAGGGGGTGATCCAGGCCATAAATCCGCTCAACAAGCCCGGGTTCGATGACGAGGATATTGTACTGTTCAACGCCTTCGCCACCCAGTGCGTGCTGGCGGTACAGAACGCCATTTTTTTCCAGAATGCGCTTGAAGAGGAACGTATAAAAAATGAATTGAGTTCAGCCCATGCGATTCAGCGCTCGCTGCTGCCGTCTTTCAGCCGTCAGCACGGTAATGTAAAGATCGCCGCCCGTTCATTCACCGCAAGGGAAGTCGGGGGAGAGTTTTACGATATCTTCTATCTCGAAGACGACTTCATCGGAATAGCGCTCGGCGATTTGCAGAAAAAGGGAATCCCGGGAGCGATCTATGCTTCCATAACCAGCGGAGCCGTAAGGGCTCTTTCCGCCGTAAAGGGGGCAAACCCTTCGATGCTGCTGCGGCGGGCCTATGATTCGGTAAAAGACCTTCAGCTTTCGGAAAGCACACTCTCCCTGTTCTATGGTATAGTACGCGGAAAGGAATTGAACCTGCAGTTCGCCAATGCCGGCCTGGCATATCCCATCCTGGTGCGGGACAACACGTCACGATATATCAGGCTGGGAGGGGATTTTGAAGGTAAAGAGCTCAAGAACATACAGGTAAAACTGCAGGGTGGCGACTTTTTCGTGATCATTACCGACGGGCTGATCAATTTAAAAAACCGCGGAGGTAAACTCCTTGGACTTAAGCGGGTGATGAAACAGCTTGAAGGAAATTTCTCGACTCCCGACGAAGCCATAGATGCACTGGTCGGCCTGATGGAGGATTATACCGAAGGCCTGGAACGGCGCGAGGATGTCTCTATAATAGCCCTGCGGCTGGACAATTCCTGACGTAAACGTCACTTGAAAATCCGTTTGAAAATCACCTGTATATGGAAAAGCAGTAATCTCAGCAACCGGCCGTAGCGCCAGGGTTTGGTGATGATCCGGTAAAACCAGTCCAGGCCCTTCGCCATGAAAAACGCGGGGGCCTTTTTGATTTCCCCTGAGATGTAATCGATGCTTCCGCCCACGCTGATGAACACCGCGTTTTTGAACTCATTTTTATAGGCGTTGATCCACCTGTCTTCCTTGGGGAATCCCATCCCGACAAAGATGATATTGGCGTTGGACTTTCGAATCGCTTCAATTACCGAAAGTTCACGTTCAGGGTTAAAGTAGCCGCCGTGACGTCCTACGATGCGGATCTTTGAGAATGATTTCCGGATATTGAAGAAGGTCTTTTCAGCTATTTCAGGTCTTGCTCCCACCAGGAAAATTGAGTATTCCTTGATCTCAGAGATTCTTACAAGGTCCATGATGAAGCTGTGCATCAGCACCCTTTCCTTGAGCGGGGTCTTTAATATCTTTCCCGCCCACTGCAGTCCCGCACCGCTGGCAAACAGCAGCGAGCTCTTTGTCGCGATCAGGCTCAGGTCGCGGTTGGTGGTCAGACGGTGCAGTTTGTAGGGATTGAGCGGTATTACATGATGCACACCCCCGCCCTCAATCATTTTCATTACCTTGACCACCGCCTGTGACCTGGTAACATTATGCAAACCTATACCCAGTATGTTGACGATATTTACGTCGTCCAGTTTTACCTGGTTGTATTCCAGCAGTATGTCCCTTTCTTCCTTCCAGGAATCGTAATAAACCGAATCATCCATAACGGCATTCTCCCGCGGCTGTTTCATTGAGGCCTTTTTTGGAGGAGTTGCACCTGTGCGGGGCAACAATGTTCTATTCCGGTAAAAAATGAAAATAACCGGTAAAGAGAAATTTTTAATTGAAATGGAAAAGTGTCAATAAGAAAATACCTCCTGATTGCCGGTTCATGAAAGGTCCTGAAAGCAGAACAAATATGATCACCCGGAGCAGGTGTATGCATATCCGCACACAGGCGCGTCACAGGATTCCTTCAGCGTGATACGTCATGGTATAAAACCTGAACGTTGTTAAATGGAGGCCTAGTAACATAATGTCCAGAAACAAGAAGCTCGTGGAATTCCTGGAATTCGATCAAAAGAAAAATTATCTTATTGAACCCTCGGCGCGACATGCATCGATCAGGGGGAAGGTGCTTGATATTATCAAGGAATATAATCCCTCCGTTATCATTAAGGCCGGTGTGGGATCGGGTGTCATTTTGTACGAAATTGCACGGGAATGTGAAAGCTATATTGTAGTTATTGAGCCGTCTCTTAACCTCATCAGGGAGTTTCGGGAAAAGCATAAAGGAGAGGATTTTCTGAAGAGGACCCATTTCATCAACGGTTTCTATGAAGACCTGCCGGTGGATTATTACAAGGCCGATATGGTGATCTGTGTGGACAGTTTGCATATCATCGATTCGAGCCGGTGTCTGGACGAATTCAGACGCGCGCTGCAGTTTGAAGGCATACTGTTCCTCGGTACGGTCGTGCTTAACAACGAGGATATCGATGGCGTGTATGATGAACTGATCCACCTGCTTTTTCCGCTGCACAACGACTATTATCTGGAAGACGATCTGAAGACCTTTCTGGAGCTTAAGGATTTTCGTTTTGTAAAAGGAACACTGTTGAACTTCCCCAGGGAGCTTTCCGCGGATATGGTCTATTTCAAGGAGTATACAGGAACCGACCCGGTGGGAATGGTCACGGATTTCATGAAAGAACGGCGGGACGTTCTTACCTCCCTCTATTCCCTCAACGACAGGGATGTCGTTGAAGAACGGTACTTTGTGGGGTATTTCGCCCGTAAAAAGCCAGAAGCGTGAGGGCAGGGCCGCACCCCGCCCTCTCTACGGTGATCTACTTCGCCAGCATGCCTCCGTCCACCGGAATAATGGCGCCGGTTACGTAATCGGACGCCTTCGACGCAAGAAAAACAGCAAGCCCCTTTATGTCGTCCTCCTCACCCATATGTGGAATGGGTATCTGCATCAGCATTGCGTCCCTGAGCGGCTTCATCTCTTCCCTGTCCAGATATCCCATCATATCGGTATGGAAAAAACCGGGCGCTATGGCATTGACGTAGATTTTATAACGTGCCAGTTTGATTGCCAGGTTCATGGTAAGCAGATTGATGGCCGCTTTCGTGGAATTATAAGGGACGGCGGGATGAGCTTCCTCGAGTGAACCGCGGAATGCCATCACCGATGAAATATTGATTATCTTGCCGCCGCCCTTTTCCTTCATGATTTTTGCGGTCTCCTGGCTGATTATCCATACCCCCCGCACGTTTACCTCGAAGACCTTGTCCCAGCGTTCCAGCGGGAAGTCCAGTGTGGGGGCGCCCCAGGTCACACCCGCGTTGTTTACCAGTATGTCGATAGTGCCGAACTCCTTTACCGTGGTTTTGACCAGGTTCAGAATGTCCTCCTGTTTCCCCATGTCGCATTTGACCGGGAGTGCTTTGACCCCGAGTTTCGCGAGTTCGGCGGCGGTCTTTTCCAGGGTATCGATTTTACGCGATGCGATCACCACATCGGCACCGGCTTCCGCAAGCCCCGTGGCGATAAACCTGCCGATTCCTCTTCCTCCCCCCGTTATGAGGGCCACTTTTTTTTTCAGACTGAACAGTTCGTTAACATGCATTGGGTACCTCTTTTACTATGTAAATTGATGAGGCTGATATTCATGTGTTAACGTAGTCGGCCGCAACAGCCACCCGACGGGTACACAGTGTCGCACCTGCTGTACGGTGTCAGTCGCGGTTTCGGCCATGCGGTATCTGCGGCGGAATGTCCGCGGGGCGGTATGCATACCATGTAGTGTTCACCCGTCGTCTCGTTTGGTGGTATCATGGAGGAAATTCCTGTCCACCCTTATTTGTACCCCGGTGGAGGAAGGGGGCTGGTAAAAATTTCTTGACATTGAATTGTTCTCCACGGTATGTGGAAATGAAAATTTACCCGCGTTGTAGACAAAACACAATTCCGGGAAATTTGGGCGATTAGCTCAGTTGGTTAGAGCGCCTGCTCGACACGCAGGAGGTCATTGGTTCAACTCCGATATCGCCCAGATTTTTTTCTCTACCAACAGGAACAGTACCGTGAGCAGTGAAATAAATGTAACCCTTCCCGATAAATCCGTTGTTAAGGCACCCAGGGACGCTACCGTTCATGAAATAATAGGTAAAATCGGCGGCCGTCTCCAGAAAGCGGCGCTGGCGGCCGAGGTCAACGGGGCCCTGGTTGACCTGAACCTTCGCCCGGGTGAGGACATCTCTCTCAGGGTGGTAACCTTTGATAATCCGGAGGGCAGGGAGATTTTTCGGCATTCGGGTTCGCACCTTATGGCTCAGGCGGTCAAGCGACTTTACCCTGATGCAAGGCTGGCGATCGGCCCTTCAATAGAAAACGGATTCTACTATGATTTCGATCTGCCAAAAACCTTCACACCAGAAGACCTGGAAAAGATCGAAGCCGAAATGGCGGTGATAGTAAAAGAAGACCTGCCGGTGGAAAGACGGGAAATGTCCCGTGATGAGGCAATCGATTTTTTCACCTCACGTGGAGAACGGTATAAAGTCGAATTGCTCAATGAAATGTCGAATGGGAAGGTTTCGGTGTACTTTCAGGGTGAATTCGCCGATATGTGCCGCGGACCGCACGTGCCCCGCACCTCGTACCTGAAAGCCTGCAAACTGCTCTCAATCGCCGGCGCCTACTGGAGGGGTGATGAGAAGCGGCCCATGCTGCAGCGTATCTACGGAACCGCCTGGAGCACCAGGGAGCAGCTGGACGAACACCTGAAAAAACTCGAAGAGATCGAAAAAAGGGATCACCGGCGTCTGGGGAGGGAACTGGATCTCTATTCGGTACACGAAGAGGTCGGCCCCGGCCTCATCCACTGGCACCCCCGCGGGGCCCGCCTGCGCAACTCGATCGAGAATTTCTGGCGCGATGAACATTATAAAAACGGGTACGACCTTATCATTACGCCCCATATCGGACGGGCGAACCTCTGGCAGACCAGCGGACACCTGGATTTCTACAACGAAAACATGTATTCACCCATGGACATCGACGGGCAGGACTATTACGTCAAGCCGATGAACTGCCCCTTTCATATAATGATATACAAGAGCCGCGGCTGGTCGTACCGCGATTATCCCCTGCGCTGGGCCGAACTCGGTACGGTGTACCGTTATGAGCGCAGCGGCGTGCTGCACGGGCTTTTGAGGGTGCGGGGCTTCACGCAGGACGACGCCCATTTGTACTGCAGGCCCGATCAGATGCCCGCCGAGATCGATCGTGTACTGGCCTTCAGCCTGTACATGCTCCGTTCTTTCGGGTTTGAGGATTTCAATCTCTATCTGGCGACCCGCCCCGCCGAGAAATTCGTCGGTGACGAAGCGAACTGGAAAGACGCGACGGAGGCCCTGGAAGCCTCGCTGAAAAGGGCCGGCGTGGAGTACTCGGTGGACGAAGGGGGTGGCGCCTTCTATGGTCCCAAAATCGACATCAAGATAAAGGATGCCCTGGGAAGGGAATGGCAGTGCAGCACCATCCAGTTCGACTTCAACGAGCCGGAACGGTTCGATATGAGCTACGTGGGGCCCGACGGCCAGAAACACCGTCCCTACATGATTCACCGGGCGCTGTTCGGTTCCATGGAGAGGTTTATCGGCGTTCTTATTGAATATTATGCCGGGAAGTTCCCCCTCTGGCTGTCTCCGGTACATATCCAACTGCTCAGCGTGACTGGAGATGCGGCCGAACATACCGCAAAACTGAAAGAACGCATGATGAAAGAGGGGATACACTCCGAAGCCGACCTCAGGGACGAGACCATCGGCTATAAAATCAGGGACGCCATCGAGAAAAAGGTCCCTTATATCGGGGTCATCGGGAAAAAGGAACTGGAAAACGGGACCGTCTCTTTACGGAAGAGGGGTGAACAGTCCTCTCGGAGCCTGCAAATAGATGAACTTGTTGTGAAGATTAAAGATGAAATAGAAAAGAAGGTCAGCTTCTGAGGTGTTACCCGTAACGGCGGATAAATATAACACACCATCCGGTTTTGAGAAAATAAGCTTGAAATTTTGTTGATTTATATAGATATATATTATCATTGTGGCACATTATTCAGTAATCGTGTAGTCCGCAGCCGTCCGGTTGCGTGGATAGCGATAATCCATTACAAACCCTGAATTTATATCCACTTTTGTTAGGTGTAGGGGAGGTTGATTATAGACAAGTCAGATTCCAAACGGTACAGGATCAATGACCAGATCCGAGCGGCAAAGGTCAGGCTTGTAGGCGAGGAGGGAGGGCCCGCCATAATTTCACTGGAAGACGCTCTCACTATAGCCCGGAGCAAGGACCTGGACTTGGTGGAGATATCATCGGATCAGGACCCTCCTGTGGTTAAAGTCATTGATTTCAGTAAATTCAGGTTTGAACAGATTAAGAAGGCCAAGGAGGCCAAAAAAAAGCAGAAAGTCATTCATGTAAAGGAAGTTAAGTTCAGGCCGTCGATAGATGCTCATGATTACCGGCATAAAGTAAACCATGCAAGGGAATTCATCGAGAAGGGCGACAAGGTCAAATTTACCCTCATGTTCAGGGGGCGTGAGATAATTCACAAGGATCTCGGTTTCAAGGTCATGGACAATATTAAAGAAGATATCAAAGATATCGCCCAGATTGAAAAGTTCCCCTCTATCGAAGGAAGAAACATTACCATGATCGTAACGCCGCTGGTGACAAGCGGCATGAAAAAATAGATGCTTTTATAATGCGAGGTAAGAAATGCCGAAATTAAAGACTAACAGCGGCGCGAAAAAACGCTTTAAAATAACCAAGAACGGTAAAGTGAAAAAAGCCAATGGGTGGAAAAGCCACCTTTTAGAGGGAAAGTCCGCCGGCCGCAAACGCAGACTGCGGGGCATGAGCATTGTGAGCAGTTCAGAGCAGAAAAGAATAAAAACAATGCTCCCCTACGCTTGAAACACTTTATAAAATTAATTTTTTTACAGCTGAAGAGGATATGCTATGCCAAAAGCAACCACAGGACGAGTTCATCATAAAAGAAGAGAGAAGCTTTTACATGACGTAAAGGGCTTCACCGGAGCCCGTAAAAACCTGTACCGTACAGCGAAGGACGCCCGCAGGAGGGCGCTCCAGAATTCATATAAAGACCGTAGAAGAAGAAAACGGGACTTCAGGAATCTCTGGATCACCAGGATAAACGCGGCGGCCCGGCTTTACGGTGTTTCATACAGCCGCCTTATAGCCGGCATGGGGTCCGCGGGAATTGATATCAACAGGAAGATAATGGCTGAGCTGGCGGTCAGCGATCCAAACGCATTCAGGGAAATCGTTGACGCAGTAAAAGAAAAAACATCCTGAGTCCGGGCGTTCCGGCATCCGGGAGGATGGTGGTATGTTGATAAAAAGAGGCGCCGCCGCGGTGGCGCTTGTTTTGTTTTATATGCTGCCGATCCCGGGGCATGCGTCCCTTCCTCTGACCGAGACCATCGGCACGCTTCCTGAAGGTAAAACCGAACTGATCGCGGGTGAGAGGATATACACACACGGAAGCGGGTTTCGACAGGAAACACTTGGTTTTTCTTTCGGGATACTGCCCGCTCTTACCATAAGCTTCTACTTCCAATATCTGCACCGCGGTATACTTGAACCCCGGGAAAGTGAAATCGGGGATTCCTTTCTCCGGTTGTGGTTATTCATAGGGGATTACTGGGATGACACCCTGCACGTGGGCCTCATGGGCCTCATGCGGTTGCCCACCGGTGTTAATGCCTACCGCAGCGAAACCTGGAGACCACTGGCATTCGGAAACAACGAGCTTCGGATCGGGCCCGTAGTCCAGAAAGACTTGGATAGGGTATACCTTCATTTCAATGTTTTTTACGTGTTCAGGGAAAGGGACGGGGAGGGATTATACGATACGCTCTATCTGAATCCGCTGGACCAGAACACCTATGAAAAACTTTTCGGTCTGAACTTCACCGCCGAAAAAACATTCCTTGAGCCTGCACGACTCAGAAACGATTATTGCGTCGTCGCACTGGGTGTAAATACGGAGTATTTTTATCCCTTTATCCCTTTTATGGAGGTGTATACATCTTTCAGGTTGAACGGTGGAACGATCAGGGAGGATGAACTGCCGGTGGAAGGGGGTGGTATTTTCCCCGTTATGCTTTCCGCGGGGGGGCGTTACTTCTTTACACGGGCCGCGTATGGCGGGTTGTATTGTATCATAAATCTGGTAAGGATCAGGGGTTTCCAGGAGGAGACTTTTGGTATGGATTTAGGGATTCAATTTTAAAAAAATAAAACTTGATAATATTGAGCAGTCTTCATACACTAAAAAAGTATATGTAGAAGTCACAAACGTGCAATTTCCCTGAAAGGGATATATCTTTTTTATTTACCGGGATGGGATTACGGCCGAAAATAATATAAGACGCATAAGGGAAATTAAACGGATTTCGGCGGTTAATCCATAATTATAAAGGGAAAAGCGGCGTATTATTTAAAAAACTGAGCGGAGGTATTATTTAATGATTACCATGCAGCAACTTGAAGAACTGGAGAGCAGAATCATTAAGGCCCTGCAGTTGATAGGAGATCTCAGGGTTGAAAATTCACGGCTTGAAGCCGATAACGAATCCCTTAAAACCATTGCCGAAGAAGCGAAGCTGAGTCTTGAAGAGAAGGAACAGGAAATAGCCAAGATACAGAGAGAACTGGACCAGACAGCCAGGGAACTGGCGGGACTCAAGCAGAAAGAAGAGGTGCTCGAGAAAAAGGTAATAGAGCTGCTGGGCAAACTCGATGTACTCACCGGAGGTGCGGGAGCGGGTATATCGAGCGCCGGTATTGCGGCCAGACCCTCTCCGCCGCCTCCCAGACGGAAAGAGCCGGTCGTCGTGAAGGAACCCGAGGTGCGGGAAGAACCGGTGATAGAAAAAGATATACCCGTGAGAGAAGAAATACCCGAGGATGTGAGTATAGAGACCGTCGAGGAATCTGACGATATGACGCTGAGCGAAAAGGACGATGACATCATTATTATTGATGATGATACTATTGCCGGTGATTCGGATGTAATGGTTGAGTCGGCCGCTGAAGGCGGGATGGAGGAAGATGAAATCATTCTCCTGGATGAAAGCGAGGATGAGATCGTTATCGATGATGTGGACGAGGAATTGACTATTATCGACGAGACTGAAACAAAGCCGAGAAAGAAGAGTTCCGCTGCTGCGGCTGACGATGATGAGGAATTCCTCATTATTGAAGAGGACTCAAAATAAGCGGCTTGCGGGCGGGTTTTCCGCTCTGCTCTGAGAGGGAGGTCGTATCCGATGGACAACAGGGTAAAGGTGCAAATTTACGGGAATAATTACTGCATCCAGGGAGATGCTTCCCCCGAATATGTACAGAAGCTTGCGGAATTCGTGAACGAGAAAATGGAAGAGGTCGGCCGCGGTATCGCTAATGCCAATCTTACGCAAATCGCGATACTGGCGGCGCTTAATATCGCCGATGAGTACTACCAGCTTAAGGAATTGAGGACGGGCTTAAGCACCGAACTGGAACGTAAGACCAAAACGCTTATATCCCTCCTTGATGATGGGCTTGTGGGTGACATTTATTCAGGGTATAACGAGAACACAGACCGGATGTAGTATGTTGTACCAACCCTGAATTACCTGCTTGCTACGGATAGTGACCCGAGTACAGGTCGTTTATTTCAGCAAGGCAAACCCTCCTTATATGACCTGCTAAAAACCCTGCTCCAAGGTGAAAAAAAGCTTTCCACAACCAAAGAAGATAATTATTTTTACACTTTTAAATCAAAGATCAAGTAAACCAAGTACATGCATGGACACAGGTCTTAAGACCCTATGTGACGAAGACCTCGTAAAGGAATTCAAGGAAGGTGAAGAGAAGGCCTTCGATGAACTTTATGAGCGTTATGCTTCGCGCCTGAAGCGCTTGATTTATTATTATCTGGGCGATTCCGAGGAGGCGAGCGACGTTTTTCACGATGTTTTTTTAAGGGTCTTTATGCACATAGATACGTTTAAAACGGATATGTCCTTTTCCTCGTGGATTTACAGGATAGCGGTGAATTGCAGTAAAAACTACCGCAAGAAAAACCGCAGGGACATTATGTATCTTGAAAGCGAACAGATGGACACGGATTACGCAGTGAACAACGTTTCGCCCGAGGAGATCATCTTAAGCAACGAGGATATGAATTCTTTTTATGAAGCGGTTAATTCCCTGAAAGAGAAATTCAGGCTGGTATTTCTGCTGAGATTCGAACAGGGCCTGCAATACAGTGAGATATCATCCATATTGAAATGTCCGGAACGGACGGCGAAATGGAGAATGCAGAGAGCGATAGAGAAAATAATCGACCACCTCAAAGACAGGGACGTGGTCTGACGCATATACGGTAGAGTGTAGAGACGCGATTATGATGATTGAAAAGAATGAAATCAAGGATCTGCTGGTCCGGATACTTAACAAAAGAAAATACAGGTCCGTGAATGGTAATAAGCTGGTGACCATGTTCAAACAGGCCGTGTTCCCCGAACCCGCTTTCAATGTGGGGGATGAGCTGTTTAAAATCAAAGCAGAGGCCTGGCGTGACCCCTCATCAACAAAATCCACGCTGCTTTCATTGCTCCGGCCCGCAGCACTTGTGCCGCTGGTCTTATTGTTCCTGCTGGCGACTTCCGCCTTGTTGCTCACGGTGCTGCCTGTACGTTTTGCCGGCCCGGGCATAGAAGTTCTTACTTCAGGCGGAGAAGTCAAATTACAACGTGGAAACAGAAACATCGATCTCCAAGCGGGTGCGGTCATAAGGGAAAACGATGTCATCACCATGAAGGAGGGTGCTGTCGCCGAGATAGGTTATCAGGATGAAGTCAGGCTAAGAATCACCGGCGAGACAACTTTGAAAATCCATCACCTCGGCCGCAGGAAAAACGGGGCACTCCAATGTGATCTTGAACTGGTTAAGGGTACTCTCGTTCTGGATTTTAAAAAGCTCCTCTATGCCGACAGGGCAGTTGTTGCCACACCTAACTCCATGGCGCTGGTAAGAGGAACTGTTTTCGGCATTAACGTTCAGAATGACGGATCGGTAATGTACGAAGTACTTGAAGGTAAAATCAATGTCAGGTATCGTCTGCCTGCCGAAGTCAGGGGATCAGGAGAAAACAAGGGGGACATGGTTTCTTCAACACTCGATCGAGTCTTTAACAGCCGTGCGTTGGTGCTCGGCCCCGGACAAGGATATACGATCACCGATAAGGATTACAGTGCTCTTGGCGAATTTTTACAGAGTATGTTGAAAGAGGAAGGCTCTGTTGCTGAAGAAAGATTACTCAGGTATCTGGATGCTCGTTCTTCGGTATACAGGTTCAGAAGTCCCAGATTAACCGCGCTGTCTGACATGAAAACTCTCTTACCCGAAGAAGGGGCAGAGACAGTTGTCGGTAAAGATAAATCCGTCCTTTTGGTTCATGCCGTTCCGGATCAGGCAAAAATTTATGTGGATGGCCTCTATCGGGGAACTGGCAGTATTTCGTATATAACCACAAGGGGTCGGCACAGGGTACTGATCAGTGCCGGCGGCTATGAAAGCAAGACTATCAATGTGGCACTGGCCGGCCGACGCAATAAAGTTGAAGTATCTCTGGAAAGAATCAGCGGCAGCGGTGATGGCACAGTTTCACATGACAGTCTGGCCGCCGTCAAATCATCATACCTGCTGGCCTCTGATGATCCGCCCATGTTCATCAGTGTTGATGCTCAGGGCAGAATCGATGCATTGATGCACGGGAAAGTATTGTGGTCCCACAAGGGCGGATTCCCGCTCACCTCCTTTCCTGTATGGGACCATGGAAGGCTGTACATTGCTACTGCCGACGATAATATCAAGGCGCTGTCGCTCAAAAACGGGAACGTATTATGGAGATGGAAAATTGACGGTTCGCTCCATCCCTCTTCAGGCATGGCGCTGGACGGGAAGGGACTTTTTGTGGGGACTACGCGGGGACGTCTTTATCGTTTCAGTGTAAACGGAAACCTGATATGGGATATGCACATGCCGGGCGAGATTCATGCCACTCCGGTGGTGAAAGGGAATCTGGTTTTTGTACCCGTCCAGGACGGAAGATTGTACGGGATTGATATCAATCTTAAGCTGATGATTCTCAAACCCGAGATAGGACAGTTGGCCGGCTCATCCATAATAGTGAGTGATAACCGCATTTATTCAGCCAATACCAGAGGTGAACTGGTCTGTTATAATTACCGCAGGGACGAGATCGAATGGCGGAAAAGTATACTCAGCCGGGTCGTATCGGACATGATGCTTAATAACGGCTTTCTTTTTATCGTTGCCGCCAACGGTGATGTCATGAAATTGAACCAGCAGGGAGTG
>CAZUXY010000009.1:0-86496 GCA_964624235.1 uncultured Leptospirales bacterium
CGTCCGTAGCCGCGATGAACCCCTCACCCAGATTCGGCATATAGAAACCGGTCACGTTGTTATTCCGCACATGCACCAGCGTGTCCGAAAGATGCGTTTGCAGCAGCGCGCCCCTTTCTTCTCCCGACACCTCGCGGTCCAGATCGAGGATCATGGACCGGTGTGTATCATTACATAGTACCACATTGCCGGGAAATTCATGATTCCACCCAGGCCCCTCCCTCCTGAAAAAACCGTAGCGCGCCGTCTCCCTGAAGCCCGCTTTCAGATAAAGGGGTTCCCCGTATTCGGTCGCGATTAGACTTATGGTATCATATCCCCGCTCTCTCAGGGAGCCGATAAGAAAATCCAGTATGGCGGTACCGATACCCCGGTTACGGTGCGCCGGGGCCACAATGATATGCGCCAGCCACGCGGTGTTGATAAACCTTATACCGGTTCCTATACCGGCGATACCGTTACCTATCACCGCTTTGAAGGGATCGCAGTACGCGGACGCAATATAAAACTCAACGGTGGGTACAATCGGGGGCCAGTCGGGCGGCTGCAGTTCGCTGACTGCCGGCAAGTCGCGCTGTTCGATTCTTTCTATTTTCATAATCCCCGTGCCCCGGGGTACTTCATCACGGGGACTGCGGTGTGTCAAATCCGATATGCCGGTTAATCCGTCCGTGACGTACGAAGCCCTGAGGTGACTGTATACAACTCACCGTCGAAGCGATAAATTAAAACAAAATTTATGATTTCTTAAATAAAACTTGTTCATTCTTCCCGATCCTCGTTTCAGCGGACCGTATATAGTGTACAGGCCCGCACACCATGATTGGGGGCATCCGCCATGTCAAAAGCCGACCTGCATGTTCATTCCATGTACTCGAAACATCCTTCTCACTGGTTTCTTCAGAGAATCGGCGCATCAGAATCCTATACGCACCCGGAATTCATATACAGAACCGCCCTTGAACGGGGAATGGATTTCGTCACCATTACCGACCATAACAGGATTGACGGGGCCATGTGGCTTAAGGAGCGTTTTCCGAAACAGGTCATCACCGGGGTCGAATCGACCGCGTATTTCCCCGAGGACGGCTGCAAGGTCCATGTGCTCATCTACGGCCTCTCGTCGCAGGAATTCGACGAGGTCCAGCGTTTAAGGGAGAACATCTATGATCTAAGAGACTTTCTGCTGGCGCGCGGTCTCGCCCACTCGGTGGCTCACGCCACGTATTCCGTCAACGGCAGGCTTACACTTGCGCATCTCGAGAAGCTGATACTTTTGTTCGATGTGTTTGAGGGTATAAACGGCGCGCGAAACCGCCTGCATAACTCGACCTGGATGCGTGTGTTGCATCAACTTACCCCGGACCTCATGGAGGATCTGTACGCCGCGCATCGCATCAAACCGGCGAGCGACGATCCCTGGATCAAGGGTTTTACCGCCGGTTCCGACGATCATGCGGGGCTTTTCATCGGGAAGACCTATACCCTGGCGAACGCAACCGGCGTAGAAGACTATCTTGGGTCGCTGAGGATTAAAAAATCCCTTCCCGACGGCAGACACAACAATTACCAGTCGCTCGCGTTTATGATCTACAAGATCGCCTACGATTTCTCGAAATCCAGGGGATCGGGGCCCGCCAAGTCCCTGTTCGCGAACATTACCGAGTCCGTGTTCGGCCGCGGTTCGCTCAGTCTCAAGAACCAGCTTTCGGCCAAACTGTTGAAATCGAAAAAGGAACACCGCGACGGCAACATCAGGATACTGCTGCTTGAAATGCTGGAAAGCCTCAAAGGCGATTACCGGGACGACATGGAGAGCCGCATTGACATGGTATATGAAAAAATCAGCGATATCACCGACGGTTTTTTCAGTATCATTATCGATTCGCTGATGAAGGACATTTCTTCCGGCAACCTTGAGGGATTTCTGCGCAGCGTCTCTTCGTCCCTGATCGGTGTTTTTCTTTCAGCGCCTTTTTTTACCACGATGAAGGTGATGTACGAAGGGCGCGGCCTGCTGAATGAACTTGCGCGCAGGTTTGATCTCAACAAAGAAGGAACAGGCAGAAGGATACTCTGGTTCACCGATACATTCGATGAGCTCAACGGGGTCGCCTCCACGTTGAGAGAGATCAGTCGTCTTACTTACCCTCCCGGTGTGAAAATCCGGGTCGTCACCTGCCTTTCATCCCGCCAGGGGCAGCCGGAACCGGCGGTAATCGACCTGCCTTCTTTTTACGGGTTCAGGGTCCCGAACTATGAAACTATCGAGCTTCGGGTGCCTTCGATGCTCAAGTCGATCAGGCAGCTCTGCGAATACGACCCGGGCGAAGTCTTCATATCCACGCCCGGACCCGTGGGACTTCTGGGTCTGCTTCTCGCCCGGTTGATGAACATCAAATGCACCGGAATTTACCATACCGACTTCTCCATGCAGGCACGCCAGCTCGTGGATGATGATTCCCTTTTCGATATTGTTGAGAGCTATACCAGGTGGTTCTATTCATCGACCGATGAGGTGCTGGTGCCCACGCGTGAATACATGGAGATCCTGGAGGCAAGGGGTATCGATCGGCCTAAAATGCGTCTCTTTAAACGCGCCATCGACGCTTCGCTCTTCACTCCCGAAGCGGCCGCACCGGGCCTGTATGCCGAACGCTACGGCCTGGTCCACGAATTTACCCTGCTTTATGCCGGAAGGATTTCCCGGGACAAGAACCTGGACTTTCTTCTGGAGGTATACGGACGACTAAGACGGCAGGGTGCGGACATACACCTGCTCATCGCAGGAGACGGCCCCGACCTGGAAGTGTATCGTAAAAAACACGAAAAGGTCGAAGGGCTGGTGTTTACCGGCAGAATAGACCGACACCAGATGCCGCGTCTCTACGCTTCGGCCGATTTACTGGTGTTCCCCAGTATCACCGATACCTTCGGCATGGTGGTGCTCGAAGCGCAGGCCTGCGGCCTGCCCGCCCTGGTTTCCAACATCGGCGGGCCCCAGGAAGTCGTCATCAACGGTCATTCAGGCAGCATACTCGACGCAACCGATACCGCGGAATGGGTACGCGAGATTTCAAGTTATGTTGAAATGAAAAAGCGCGATATCGAAGGGTATCGCGAACTCAGGGAAGTGTGCCGCGTGAATGCCGTGAAATATAATTGGGAATCGGCCTTTGAGAGTATCCTTGGACCGCCCGAGACCTTCCGGGGTGACAAATCCGCGCCGGTTGCGGAAACGAGCAGGGTCGGAATGGAAGCTACGGTGTAACGGTTTCCCCGTCATCGTGCCGGCCCGGGAAAGGCATTATATGCGCGTTACCCGCGGAATCGGCCCCTTTCGTAAAGCGCCGCAGCCGGGCGAAGTCGGGTTTCGTTCGGCCGCTGAAATAATCGCAGGCACGGTAATACGCAAGATCCTCGCGCCATATCTTAAAAAATGTCCTGTCGCTGATAAGCCTGCGCGCCAGGGTGAAGGGGGAACGTCTGAGTTCCAGGAGCGGACCCAAAAGTACCGAAGGGTCCCTGAAGCATTCCCAATCACACCCGCGGCAGTCCGGCACACAGGGAATTTTTTTCATATTAATGGTCCTGAAGTCACCCAGATCTTCATCGCCTCTGTACCCGCAGGGATAGGTTCGGCCGTCCCCGGCGCTGATAAAAAAATAGTCCACTCCTCCAAGGCAGGGATATCCCGCTCCGGTTTCACCATTGTGTTGCCGGACCATGGCATGCAGCGACGAACGGGGGGAGAATATTCGTATTCGCGACCGGTGCCTGGGAATAGTATCGAACAGGGCGCGGTACACCGCCGTTTTTTCCCTGGGGGTGAAACTGATGATATCTTCGGCGGAAGATGCGGCATAGACGGCATTGAGCCCGTTGTCGGCCGCTACACTCATGGGATAGCATGAGTTGACTATGGTAAAACCCAGTTCTGTAACGAAACGGTAGAACGCGTCGAAGGAATCCCGGAAATGCTCATATAGTTCGGTCTGCGTAATACCGCCTTTCCTGTCACGAAGCGGCTTTACACGATTTCCCCCGGTGTTGCGGTTAATCCCCAGATTGGCCGATGGATATATGCCGAACGACTCGAAGACCGGCAGTGCTTTTTCAATACCCCTGATTACACCCGGAAGACCCCGCATGGTCTCGTGCAGTTCAGGATCGGCTGAATCGATGCTGATCCAGAACGTGCCGATGCCTCCGGCGGCCAGGGTTTCGGCAATACGGCGCACGCGGTCCGTGAAACCGTGACCCGTATGGTCGCGAAAGAGAAATCCGTTGGTGCCGGTGCGAATATGGGGTATTCCCCTCCTCGACGCGTGGGAAATAAGATGGGAAAGTTGCTTAAAATGCAGCATGGGCTCACCTCCGGTAAACGAGATGGCCGCGCCATTCAGAACCGCGAAGCGATCGATGATCCCGGTGATTGTATTGATATCCAGTATGGAACGACTGAATCGTTCGCCGACCCTCATACCGCACTGAGGGCAGCGTGCGTTGCAGTGATCAGTAAACTGGACCACCAGCTGCATCGGCGAGCGACCCCTGATAACACACGAAAGGGCGCCGGCCATTACTTTCACCGTGGTATTGAAAAACGGCATACACGTCTCCTGTTTTTCCGCTCAACCTGGCGCTGAAAGTTATTGAAAATATCAGAAGAAGTTGAAGTTTTTATAAAAAACGGGGACACGGCTTTCCCGGTAACGGGGAACCGTCAACCGTGGAAAACCGTGTCTTGATGCTTTTACATACGTACGAACACACTGCGCCGGCGATCGGCATTTCCATGCCCGGCGCAATGATTATTTCCCGCCATAAGCCGATCATCCATGCCGACCGCCGTGTATCGGCTAAATCTTCAGTGTTTCCCGCGCGACCGCGCAGGTGTCCACCAGGTAATAGAGGCGCACGTCCCCTTTTACCTGCCCTTTTTTGTAACGCACCGATATGCCGGTGACCGTGCCGTCGGGACCGGTTTTCACCTCCGTGTGCTTGGTATAATAGAGGGGAAAGGCACGCCCGGTAGCGGCGTCCACCAGGAGCAGGCTGAAGACATGGTCCTTTTTCTTCAAGGTGCATCCCCGCAGTTTCACCGATGCGGAGGTTTCATTAATGGTAAAGGCCGCTTTCCCCGCGCCGGCAGGCGGTTCCGCATGGCCCCTGCCGTGCAGGCGCAGGTTCATCCCGCCGAAGACCGGCATGTGACCGGTATCGAACTCGGACATGCCCATGAGTTTCAGGAACCGGCCGTAGTATTCCAGTTCATCACACAGGGCGATGACGTTCACCACCGGCGGACGGAGCACTACGCCGGTTGCGGGATTTGCCGCCGTGGACACGCGGTAAAAGCCGAAGGGCATGTCCCATGAGCCGATGAAGTTTATCTTGAAACCGTCGTAGTTGTAAAAAGTGAGGAGTCCGCCGTCATACTCCAGCGTGAGGGGAAAGCGGGCCTCGAGATCGGGGTTCACCACGGTGCCGCCCCTGTGGAGTTTGCCGGGAACCACCCACACCAGTATTTTGTTGCCCCTGCCCTCGACCGCGCCTCCCAGGTAATGGAGCGAGTCGAACCCGATCTGGTTCCATGAAGGCAGCATGGTGGGATTCGGTGCCGCCAGGCGGTAGAACGCGAAGACCGCCGAAGGATCACCCGGTTTCACGGGAACACGATAAGGCATCTTCCCGGCAAGACGCGGCGGCACTTTGAAGGTGCAGGTCCGCGCGAAGCTGCCTCCCTTTTTGCCTCCGAAGAACTTCAGCCCTATACGCCATGGGTCCACCCTGTAATCCCCCCTGATTGAAACGGTAATGACGCCGCCGTCGGGACCGGTCCAGGTTTCCATGGGGGTCATGATAAAGAACTGCCGGTTCGCCGACACCTTCACCCTCATTTTTGGACTGCCCGTGACGGTTACCACGAGGCTTTCGGGATCGATCATGGATTTAACCGTGTCCCCCCCGCGCCGTACGAACAGGGTAAACGCCAGGGGCTGGTTGGCGTCTATGACCGAGGGCGGGTCAACCATGAGCTTACCGAACGCCCCGGTATAGACCATGAAATCGCCCCGGGCGGGCAGCACTTCGCCGGGACCCAGTGTGCAGCGCGGGTCCTTTCTGCCCGCGGGAGTCATGGGGTAATCATAGGGCACAAAGAATACGCCGCCGTTTTCCCCGCCGATATAGACCCCCTTTCGGCCCAGGCCGGGAGACCCGTTCAGGTCGTTGCGGTCTTCGTCGATACACAGATAGGCCCAGCGCAGCGTACCGTCGGGGTTTATGCAGAAGAGGCGACCTTCGCCCGAACCCACGTATACGCGGTTTTTGCCGTCAACGGCCGGTGACGAGCGGATGGGCTCCATGGTGTCGAAGGCCCATTTCACCGAGCCGTCCTTCGGGTTCAGCGCGTACACGGTGCCGTCGGCGGACGGCTGTATGATGGTGCCGTCGGAGAGCTGCGCCGCGCTCGCGTAAATGTGGTCCCTGAGGCCGCGTTTCCATAAAAGCTTACCGCTGTCCTGGGCGTAGGCGCGTACGTACCCGTCATACCCGCCCAGCACCACGGCGCCTTTTTTCGCGGTAGAGGTCAAAAGCGGCGAAGCGGCGTTGGAGCCCAGTCCGCCGTTGGTCCATTTCTGCCTGCCGGTTTTAACATCGATGCAGAACACGTTTTTCAGCGCCATGTACTGGGACCCGAAAAAGATACGTCCGGTTTTCGGGTTCACCGCCGGCAGGGACCACATCAGTTCATTGCCCAGGTATTCGGCCTTCCGTGCGCCGGTGTCGCGGTCAATGGCGTAAACGAGAAAGTTGTCGTTGGGGGCCACGATGGTGCCGTCTTCCAGCATGGCGATGTTACCCTCAAACCAGTCCACATTGTATGACTTGATACTATATTTTTTTTCCACCACACCGACCGGGTCGGCTTTGAACTTCCATAATATCTTCCCGGTGTTCCTGTCCATGCAGTAGACGTGCGCGTCGCCGGAACCCACGTACACCCTGCCCCGGTCATCGAGCAGGGCCGACGAATCAATGACCTCGCCGGTTTTACGGTTCCATTTAAGCACGCCGGTTTCCCTGACGGCGTAAAAATAATGGTCGGCCGAACCTATATACACCGTACCCTCAGCGTCCACCACCGCCGAGCTGAAGATTCCCTTCCCGGTCTTGAACATCCAGGGTTTAAGTACAGGGTCCGTAACCGGTATGACCCGGCTGCGCGCGTTCTGCAGTTCATTACCGCGAAACTTGGGCCAGGGGCTTTCGGGATCCAGGGGGACCGAATAGGATTTCGCCGCACTGCCCGCATGAGACGTATCGGGAACGACTGTATACGTGCCGAAGGGTGTGCGTGAGATATACAGGTACGCTGTCACGATTATTGCAAGGGCCGGAACCACATGCCATTTTCTGAACCGATACTTCGCAAGGAAGGCCATGATATCCTCCTTTCAGTTATGGATAATCTCTAGATGACAAATAAATAAACACTCATTTATTTATTTGTCAATAAATAAATAACAGTTTATTTATTGCAATTTTATCGGATCCATGGTGTGAGTTGATAAAAACCAGCGCAGGAGTACACCGGCCCATGAACAAACTGAGAGCCCGCACCGATGATGAAAAACAGCTTAAAAAGGAAAAGCTCCTGGTGTCGGCAAAAAAGCTTTTTTCCCGGCACGGTTATGAAACCACCACCATTAAAATGATCACCGAAGACGCGGAACTCAGCCCGGCTGCTTTTTACCTTTACTTCGACAGCAAGATCGAGGTCTACCGCACCCTTAACATGATGGGGATGGAGATACTGGAAAGGATGATGACCCGGGCCATTCGTGAAGGAGGGGAAAGCGGCGGCGGAAAGATCAGCGCACTGGCCGGGGCGTATACCGACTTCTTCATGAAAGAACGCGAGTACTATGATATCATCGCCATCATCCACCTGGGGCAGCGGGAATTTTTCATGAACCGTTCCATGGCGCCCCAGCTGGAGGAACGCACCCGCAACATCCTCTCCCTGGTCGCATCGGTCATCAGCGACGGCATCAGCTCGGGTGAATTCCGCCGGGTGGACCCGTGGAAAACGGCGGTCGCCCTGTGGGGCATGATCGACGGTGTGCTTGTGCTCGAGGTGAAACAGAGCACGGGTTTCACCGGCGTCGAAGTTTCGGAACTTGTCGCGCAGCTGATCGGACTGGTCGGGAGCGGACTGGCCCGCACGGGACGCCACGGCTCCTGAATCCAATCCCTGGTTTTCTCCAGGGATAGTATCTTACAGGGATTTTTGTGGAAGGGAAATAATCCGATATCAGTATCACACGCGCAAAGGTAAACCGCGGCGCTATTCCATGCTGGCGATCTCTTCCACCAGCGCCGAAAACAGGGTTATCACGTCCTCGTTGGTTTTTCGCAGCCTGCCCGCGAGCTGGCTCGCGATCGCGCGGGTGATGGCCAGACCGGCCTGTGGGTTCTCGTCGCCGAATTTAAGAAAATCTTCCCGGTTTATCACCAGGCTCTCGCAGTCTGACCTGGCGATGACCGACGCCGAGCGCCGGTCGTTATCGATAAGCGCCAGTTCCCCCACGTAAAGCCCTCCCATCGAGGAATCCAGGGTCGTCACCGTATAGCGCTCGTTCTGCATGGTCTTCTTTTCGATGTCGATTTCGCCGTTGACGATTATATAGAGCTCATCGCCGAATTCATCTTCCTCGATGATAGTGGCGCCGCGGGGATATGATCTCTTTTTGCACATGCGGGCTATTCGCCGCATCATATCAGGGTTTTCCGCGTACATGTGGAAGAAGGAAACATCCTTCAGGTGTTCTATAATGCCGGTTCCGGCAGTATCACTGGACTGCGACATGACCGCCCTCCGTTGTTTTTCCGTGGCGGGAAGTACCCCTGCCTTCTATGATAATGGAACGGCTGTATTTTTTCAAGACATAGTCCCTGCGCGGGTTGATGACGGGGAGATTCGCCACCAGGGTCTTGACCATCTTGAGGTTGTCCACCAGGGTGGAGATATTCGGGGTTTTCTGCGCCTCCTGCAGCGCCTCTCGTTTCCTGGCGAAGAAGTTCCCCGTGTTCTCGAGAATGCCGACAAGCACGGTCCCGTCCCTGTTCAGATAGTGATCGAACAGTTCCCCGTATGAGCGGTTGATAAATTCTTTCGGAAAGTCGACGGTGTTGATCGACACATCGGCATTGACGTTCAGCAGTTCGCTGATGACGTGGGATATGCCGCTGCCCGCTGACGCGCTGGCCACCAGCGTGCGGCTGTAATCGCTGGAAAGCACTATCTCGTCGCAGTTCGAGAACCTGAGATAACGCTCGAATTTCTCGTCGAGCAGCTCCGCACAGGTATACACGGTCTTGGATATTGATTTTATGGTGATGATGGCCATAACGGTCCGTGAGTCCACCTCCTGCACCGAGCCGCTGACCAGCCGGTCCGCCAGCACCAGCACTTTTTTCGCTCTTTTAAGGTTCGCCCTGCGCAGCACCTGTTCGTCGATGAAATCGCCGTAGATGAAGTTGACATGGGCGAAGGCGGGATCGGCGCGGAGGGCGTCCATCTCTTCCTGGGTGGCCGTGTTTACCAGCACGATTTCCGAGGGCAGGAAATTCCGGTTTTTGCGCATGATATCGGCGAGGAACCTGCTCATCTCCCTCTTCCATCCGCATATGATGAAATGATCGTTTATCTTCAGCTCCTTCAATCCTTTTCCCTCCTTCAGCTGTTTTTCCACAAAGAACGAGGCGATGTTACCGGTAACCACACCGACAAGGGCCACACCGAAAAACATCAGAAGAACCCCCACCATCCTGCCTGCCGTGGACACGGGATAGTAGTCTCCGTATCCCACCGTCGTGGAGGTGACGAACGCCCACCAGACCGATTCTTCCAGGCTTTTAATGTTGCTGACCTTCTCCTCCACCCACTTCCCGTCGACTACTTTGTAGCGTATATGGTCCTTCTCGATGTAATATACGCCTATGGAAAAGAAGAACATTACTATAAAACCCACCAGGAACAGCTTAAAAGCGAAATTCCGGTAGATCGGCAATAGAAAAAACCGGATCTTTTTACGCCACATTCGTTCGGTGGAACCATTCTCATTCATATTCTTTCTTTCCGGACCGGCAGCACCCCATCCGCATCCGGAAGCAGGGGCACTCCTTTCTAAAAAATGGATTATTATTGTTATTTTCGAAAGATTTGCGGGGAGGGTTTACACAATTTATCACTGTACAGGTGATTTTCCCACACCGCGTCGTTCCGCACCGTTCCGCGTCGTTCCGCACCGTTCCGCATTTTACACAGGCGAAACGGGGTACCGCCGCTAAACTCTTGACAGAAGACCCCGGTGTTACGTACTCTGACCCGGTAAAAGCCCGTAAATGACTTAAAAACTACAGGAACTACAGTAAAAATACCATGGAATCGCAGAACAGCGTAAGGCCGTCAAACTTTATCGAAGAAATCATCAACGCCGACCTCGCCGAAGGGCGCAGCCCTCATGTGCATACCCGGTTCCCCCCCGAACCGAACGGCTACCTTCATATCGGCCACGCGAAATCCATCTGCCTGAATTTCGGCCTGGCGCTGAAATACGGCGGGAGGTGCAACCTGCGCTTCGACGACACCAATCCCGAAAAGGAGGACATCGAGTACGTCGAATCCATCATGGAAGACGTGCGGTGGCTCGGTTTCCGTTGGAACGGGGAACCCCTCTATGCCTCGGATTATTTTCAACAGCTCTACGAGTGGGCGGTGATGCTTATCAGAAAAGGACTGGCCTATGTCGACGACCAGAGCGCCGAGGAGGTGGCCGCCACGCGGGGGACCCCCACCGAGCCGGGCAGGGAAAGCCCCGGAAGATCCCGTTCGGCGGAGGAAAACCTGGACCTTTTCGAAAGGATGAGGAACGGGGAGTTTCCCGACGGGTCCAGGGTGCTCAGGGCAAAAACGGGAATGGCCTCCCCCAACATGCACATGCGCGACCCCGTGCTGTACCGCATCAAGCACGCGACCCATCACCGGACCGGCGACCGCTGGTGCGTGTACCCGATGTACGATTTCGCCCACGGGCAGTCCGATTACATTGAAAGCATCACCCATTCCATCTGCACCCTGGAGTTCGAAGTGCACCGGCCCCTGTACGACTGGTTCCTGGACCAGGTAGCGGAACCGGGGCGCATACGCCCCCGCCAGATAGAGTTCGCGCGGCTCAACATGAATTACACGGTTATGAGCAAGAGACTGCTCTTGCAGCTGGTGAAGGAAGGTCATGTCACGGGATGGGACGATCCCCGCATGCCCACCATCTCGGGGCTACGGCGCCGGGGCTATACGCCGGAGTCTATCAGGGAATTCGCCGACCGTGTCGGTGTCGCGAAACGGGACAATGTGGTCGATATGGCGCTGCTGGAACACTGCGTGCGGGACGACCTCAACCGGCGCGCCCGGCGCATCATGGCCGTACTCAATCCCGTCAGGCTCGTCATCGAAAACTATCCTGAAGGCAGTACCGAAGAGATAGATGCCGTCAACAACCCTGAAGACCCCTCGATGGGCACCCGGAAAGTCCCTTTTACCAGGGAGCTTTATATCGAGCGGGAAGACTTCATGGAAGACCCCCCGAAGAAGTTCTTCAGGCTCTATCCCGGCGGCGAGGTGCGCCTGCGGTACGCCTATATAATACGGTGCACCGGCGTGGTGAAAAACAGCGCCGGGGAGGTCACGGAAATACGCTGCACCCGCGATCCCGAGACCAGGCCCGGAGGCTCACAGGAACAAAGGAAGGTAAAAGGCACCATCCACTGGGTGTCGGCCGCCCATGCGGTCGAGGCGGAGGTACGGCTGTACGACCGCCTGTTCCTCCATGAGGACCCCATGAAGACCGCGCCGGGAAAAGATTTTATTTCGGGCCTTAACCCTGGTTCGCTGAGGATAGTACAGGGATTTCTGGAACCCTGCGCGAAGGACGCGCACCCGATGGATAAATTCCAGTTCGAGCGCACCGGTTACTTCTGCGCCGACAGGGACACGGCGCCGGGCAGGCCGGTGTTCAACCGTACCGTGGGACTCAGGGACACATGGGCGAAGATAGCGGGTGAGAGAGCCTAAACGTGTAATCAGATTAAAAGACCACCGTACAGGCTTCTTTAAAACCACGTGACACCGATAGTCTTCTCAGGTCTTTTTCACCAGAATCACCGTGAGATCGTCCTTGATATATTTCTCTTCAACCGTTGAGTAAAACTCTCCGAGCATATAATCGAGCGTTTCCCGGGCAGTGCCTTCAGGCGCGTTTTTAAAGGAAGCGAGTATACGATCGCGTCCGTATGCGCTGCCCATAGTGTCGCTGGACTCAAGAAGACAGTCGGTGAAACAAAGCAGGCAATCACCCTCAGAGAGGGAAAACCGCACCGTTTTCATCACGCTGTCTGACCGGAATATTCCTATGGGCTTGCCCTTGAAATTGCCGAGCTTTTCTCCCACCGCGACCGTATCGCCGGTCCTGTGCCGGCGCAGCAGCATGTCCGGATGGCCTGTATTGACATATTCGATTTTACCGTTCGCCATTCTCAGCATGATCCCGGTTATGAAAATGTCGGCGTGTTCCAGTTCCAGGGCTATTTCATCGTTCGCCGCGCGCACCACGCTGCTCAGGGTTTCATCCGCGTGATTCCTGAAACAACGGTACAGCACCGGTTTGGCCAGCATGGTCACCAGCGCCGCCGAAATACCGTGACCCGAAACATCATATAGACACATGCCGGCGAGTGTATCCCCATCGAAATAGAAATCGTAGAAATCCCCCGAAATCCCCGACCGGGGCCGGTAAGAAAAAGCGATGTCCCAGCCGGGGGCGACGATGGGACCCTTGGGCAGCACGGCGGCCTGCAGGTAAGAAGCAATCTCCCTTTCCATGGCATCGACGCGGTTTGCCTCGTGAAGTGTACGGTTTATGACCAGCAGGTCCATGTTTGCCTGCTCCAGGTCCAGATGGGCCTTTTCAATCTCCTTATTCCTCAGGTCCAGCTGCTGGGCCACATATGAAAGAAAGAGAAACACCGGCATGAAACAGAAGATAAAAAAAAGCTCGCCGGTAAGATCACCCTTCTGGCCCGCATAGCGCACCGCCCATATCGTTACCAGGAGCTGGCATGTGAGGGTTCCCATGGACATCACCAGCGACTTTTTACGATCGGTAATGAAAATCACGAAAGACACCGCGATAAGGGAACAGGTGATACCCATCCACCGCAGTTCATTCAGGTGGTATATCCATATGCAGTACATCAGTATGAACAGCAGGTAATGACTGTAGAAGAGCACTTCCCCGTAAAGCTCATTCATATTTTTGTTTAGAAAGGTGATCAGGATAGTGCCCCCGGTATACACAAGCACCGTCGCGGATATGACCAGGGTTACCCTGTAACTGATACTGGTAAGCCCCAGGGCCTTGCCTGCCAGGGTCATGATAATCGCGAAGCCGTACCCGAGAAACACCATGTAGAGCGTTACCAGATATTTTTTATATGTTATCCGGGTGCCGCTGTTTTTATCATACAGCTCAATGAAACTCGGCATATTCCCTCCCAAAATGGTAAACCAAGTTGGTACCACCGGAAGCGCTGGAACAGGCAACTTTTTATTCTGAAACAGGTAGTTGCCGGCCGGGTACATTATTACGTGTACCCGCACCAGGCTGCATTACACCGGTTACCCGCAAAACACGGTACCCGGCCACAAATACTTGACAAAATCTCAAGTTTATTCTACCTATGGCACCAGTAATGCCCGGTGGTGTAATTGGCAACACGTCTGGCTCTGGACCAGAAATGTCCAGGTTCGAACCCTGGCCGGGCAGCATAAAGGGCCTGTACAGGCCCTTTTCGATTTACCTGCGGTGTTTCCCGCTATTTGATCTGTTAATCATAATTCACCGACTGAATGCTGTTCATAGTCCTTCCCTGACGCTTCAACATGCGGAAAGGTGCGGTATACATTATTGAAACTTCTGCGGGCAGCGCTCAAAGAAATCACCGGGCGGATTTCAGCGGGGAATCCGGTACATGCATGTAGTGAGGCAGGGGGTTTGCGGTGCGTGTGTTATTTTTCGAACCTGCCCGCCGCCGCGACCAGGTTCATTGCGAGACCGTAGACGTTAATGCCGACGGCACAGAAGCCGCTTTAACGACATCACTGCTCCTCTTTTCCCTCATCCGTTGCGATAATGGAAGCAGAAAGCGGGATTATATCATCAGTTACGCATCACAACGCCCGGTAAGACGAACACCGGTCAGGGGTTCATCAAAGCGCCTCTGTGCGCAGTCAGGGGCAGAGTCCCCGTTCCTCTCCTGGTGGAAAAACGGGGCTCTTTATACTTCCGCTCTCTGATCCAGGCTGCTGTATCCGGTTACATGCCGGAGAAACAGTACCTTGCCGGTTCCCGCTACAGCTTGATCGTCAGATCTTTAAGGGAATCGGGCGCTTCGGTGAGACAGATGTTGCCGGTATCGGTGATGAGCACGGTGTCGGAGTGACGGTATCCGCCCTGCCCCGGAATATAGATTCCCGGCTCGATGGAGATTATCATGCCCGGTTCCAGTTTTCTCCTGTCGCCCATCGCCACATAAGGTGCCTCGTGGCCGGTAATACCGAAACCGTGTCCCGTGCGGTGGAGCAGGTAATCGCCGAAACCCGCCCTGGTTATTACGTGACGAACCCTCTTGTCGATCTTTTCCAGTACGGCTCCGGGTACGGCCAGCTTGTACGCCAGCGCGCGCGCCTTCATCATCGCCTGGAACGGTTTCTTCGCGTGCTCGGGCACCTTCCCCAGAAAGAACGTACGTTCCACCTCGACACCATAGCCGTCCACCTGTGCGGAAACGATGGAAACGTGCGGACCCCCCTCTTCCATAGTCGTCAGGGGAGCGGGAACCAGGTGCGGATCGTGGGAAATAGACGGGGGCCATACCGCACCCATGAATCTGGAAATGATCAGGTTCGCCTCGGGTATATCGCCCAGCATGCGTCCCATCATGAGGCGCACCACTTCGCTGTACAGGGCGATCTCGGCGACCCCCGGCCGTGTGACCTCGAGAAGTTTACGGTGCCCTTCGCTGACTATGGAACAGGCGTGTACGGTGCGCCCGATCTCATATTCGGTCTTGATAAGCCTCACCTCGTCTATCAGGTCGGCGATCAGGTGCTTGCCCGGTGTTTTCTTCACGACGCCCACGGGCATGGCGGACTCGATACCCACCCTGGCCGTCTTCGGTATGAGGGTTTTATACACATCGAACCAGTTCTGTCCTCTGGGCGCCGGATATTCGTAATAGGTGGCATACCCGAGCTCGCCGAGCGCGCGCGATTTCACGTGGGCCGATTCGAGCAGGGGGCAGAGCATGGTGGGCGCGCCTTCCGCGGGGATAATGAGGATGAAAGGCCTTTCGTGGACGTTATTGGCGAAATTCGTCAGGTAATAGATATTAACGGGATCGAAAGACACATAGTAGTCCAGGCCCTTCGCCCGCATCAGCGCCCGGACCTTCGAAAGTCTGCCGGCCAGTTCCGGTTTGTCCGGGGCCGCCGTGACCGGTGTGGGAATAGATGCCATGTAAGTTACCTCCCTCGGGGGTTAATGGAACACATATAAGTGCATAACGGAGACTAGTACGTTACGCGGTCAAAGTCAAACACATTTAACGTACCGGTTCCCGATAAAGTCCCCGGGGCCGACCGCAATTCCGCCGGCGGGTACGTTATTTCCTTAAATAATTGACACCGGGGCGTTTCATGATATGGTACTGATCTCCGGGCTTATCGGACCATTGACGCCTGTTGCCGGTCCCGGCTTCATGTGACCGTCTTTAACGCAAACAAGGAGGACGCCGGTATGGATCTGTATAAAATTCTCGAAACCATTGCCGTTCCCCGACCGAACCACAGCGACGCGGTGGACAAAACCGCCGCCTACCTCAAGGGACTGCTCACCTCGTGGAACATCCCTTTCGATGTACAGCACTACACCCTGCGTCCCTGTGAGCAGCTGCTGGTGGGGTATGCCTGCTTTTTTCTGGCGCTGCTGGCGCTGTATTTTGTAATAAAGCAAAAACCGCTGCCAATACTGGCGGCCGCGCTGGCCATACCGGTGCTCATGATACTGGAATACGAGTTTTTTATTCCGGTGGTTAGCCCGCTTATCACGAAGGGTGGACAGAATCTCATAGTATCTTTCAACGCTCCCGACGCCATGAGGGAACTCGTGTTCGCGGCCCATTATGATTCCAAGACCGATTTCTTCGACCACCTGGAACGGGCGAAGATCTACCGTTTCATCCCGGTCGCCGGGGTGCTGGGTATGCTCATGGCGCTCTGGGTAAAGCTGCGCACACGTATGAAAGCGCTGCGGAAACCTTTTTTCGCTCCCCTGACCGTCGCCTTTGCGGCGCTCCTGGCGGCATACTGGGGACTGGTGGCCCTGGGGATGGGCGGATACATTTTCCTTTCAAAACAGAGCTGCGGGGCCGTGGACGACGGAGGAGCGGTGGTGACCCTACTCGGCCTTGCGAAGAACATCAAAGAGGGTAAAGTTAACACCGGAAAATCCAGTATCACCATCATATTCATGAGCGGGGAGGAGGTCGGTCCCCAGGGATCGTACTGGTATGTTAAAAAAAGATTCAGGGACGCGCCGGCGAAACCCTCCCTGCCCGTTTCACTGGTCAACCTGGAACTGGTCGGCCAGAACGGCACCATGGTCTACTGGAGAAAATACGGCGTCTTCCTTTCTTTCAAGGGGCATGATCAGGAACTGGAAAAACGGATCGCGGCCGCATGGAAAGATGTCGCGGGGAAACCGCCTGTAGCGGGGGGCGCCATCACCGACGACGCGTACCATTTCATCAACGCGGGTATACCGGCCATAACCGTCGGCCACACGGGAATACCCGGTTTGGGCGAGGGGGGATTTCATGATGTTACGGACTGTATGGACCGGGTGAACAGGAACAACCTTTATCTGATGGTAAAAACCCTGGGGAAATATATCGAAGGGTATTGATACAGTATCATTCATGCGACCGGCCTGAAGAATCCGCCACCGAGGCACAGAGGCACAGAAAAACAATGGGGGTGACGGCGGTTCCCTTTATGACCGTATTTCCCTGGGTGGTGATATTCATTTCGATGCCGGCCGGCCTCACGGGCGTCATCCCTGTGAGCAAAAACTTGTTTTCAGTAATTTTTTTGACACTCGTCCAGCGGGAAACAGGGGACGGTATGCCTTTACGGCCGCGTCCCTTCTAGATTTTCCGAAGCTTATTTAACCGCTCCACCAGGGAATTCAGAAAACACGGGGCGTCTTCATGTATCACGTAATCGGCGATGTCGTTGAGCGGGGCCTCGGGGTCCCGGTTGACCGACACGATTATGTCGGAACCCACAATGGACGCGGTGTGCTGTATCTGCCCCGATACGCCGAACCCGAGGTAGAGCCGGGGCTTGACGGTCTTGCCGGTCTGCCCGATCATGCGCTCCTCACCGCACCAGCGGTTGAATACCGGCACCCTGGTGGCGCCCACCTCCCCTCCCAGCAGGTCTGCCAGTTCGTGGAGCTTTTCGAAGTCCTCCCGGCTGCCCATCCCCCTTCCGCCGGCCGCGATAACCGGCGCCTTTTCAAGGGATACCTGGGGCTTGTCCCAGCGCAGCGGAGCCGCAAGGCTTTTTTCCCTTATGGACAGCCCTTCGTAATCGAATTCGAAAGGTATCACTTCGCACGTACGGGGCGACGGCGCTTCCCTCTTCGTGAAAACCCCTGGCTGTACCGTCGCCATCTGGGGACGCGCGGAGGGACAGACGATGGTGGCCACCATGTTGCCGCTGAACGCCGGACGCTTCATTCGCAGGATGGGGCCGTTTTCCGCGGACTCCAGCAGATCCAGTCCCGAGCAATGGGTCGTAAGACCGGTGGAAAACCTCAGGGCCAGCCGGGGCGCCAGGTCTTTGCCCGCCTCTGACGAGGGGAAGAGCATAATGGAAGGTTTATAGCGCCGGATCAGTTCCGTATAGAGGGCCGGGAAAAGCATACCGTGATAGTGCTTCAGCCTGGGATGACTGCAGCAGATAATACGATCCGGACCGTATTTCTTTACGGTGTCCAGGTACTGCTCGGCGTCCAGTGCCGGGACCACCGCATAGAGTTTCTCGCCCAGCCGGTCGGCCAGTTCCCTCCCACGGGTGAGGATTTCCAGCGCGCACTCGGACACGCGTTCATGGTCCTGGATTTCCGCGAAAACCCACACGTCCCGGCATTCGGAGGGTGTCAATGAGTTCATTTTTTTCATTTTAACTAACCGGTTTACTATTACAAGGGAGTTCCCGCCACAGAGGCACGGAGTCGCAGAGAAAGACAACGGAATAATCCCAATGCATTTTTAAAAGTGAGTGCAATCATTGTCCGGTTTCTTCCCGTAGCTCAAACCTTCTCCAATAATTTAATAACAATGGCAAAAGGTGAGGTTTCTCGAAATATACTTTAATATACTTCTGTGTCTCCGTATCCCCGTGGCACTTTAACCCGTTCCTAAAACCTTATTACATCATGCTTCTTCAGCTTCGCGATGAGCGCATCGATCTTTTCGGCTGTATCCCCTTCGATCACTTCCCTCTTCCTTCGATGCGCGAAAACCTCCGACTCCAGCACCCTGGTAGGGGACCCTTTGATGCCGAATTCATCCTCACTGCCGCCGATATGGTCCATCGTCAGGACCTCCACCGCTCGTTCAAAACAGGTTTTGATGTCGGCCAGCGAGGGAAACCGCACCACGTTGGTTTCCCGGTTCACCGCCAGGAGCACCGGCGGATCGATCTGTATCTTCTGGAATTCATGACCGTACAGCCGCTCGACAAGCAGGGAACCGCCGGCAAGTTCAAGCCGGTGTATCTGGGTGACCAGGGGTATCCCGAGTAGTTCGGACAGCTGGAAAGGCACCGACGAGGTGTTGCCGTCCAGGCTCTCGACGCCGGTAACCACTATGGAGAATTCACCCAGCAGGTGAATGGCCCGGTACAGTATTTTTGACGTGACCAGGGCGTCGGAACCGGCGAAACACGGGTCCGAAACGAGCACACACCGGTCCACGCCGAGGCTGTACGCCTCCCGCAGCACCTCCTCCGCTTTCGGGGGTCCCATGCTGAGGGCGGTAATAGTGCCGCCGTAGCGTTCCCTCAGGGAAAGCGCCGTCTCCAGGGCGTGCAGATCGTCGGGGTTGATGATCGATTCTCCCTCGGTCCTCACCAGGGTGCCGCCTTTTGGATCCACCCTGATCGTGTCGGTCCCCGGGACCTGTTTTATGCACACCGCGATATCGAGCATCAGGTCCTGGAAAACTCCTTCACGATGGCGTTCCCGATGATGATCTTCATCACTTCGGAGGTGCCTTCGTAGATTTCGGTTATCTTCGCGTCGCGATAGTACCGTTCGACGGGGAGGTCCTTCACGTACCCGTAACCTCCGAATATCTGCAGCGCCTCACGGCACACGAACATGGCCGCGTCCGATGCATAGAGCTTTGCCATGGCGGATTCGGTCGCGTAGGGCTTCGTGCGGTCCTTGCGGTGCGCCGCACGGTATATCAGGAGACGGGCGGCGTCCAGGCGGGTCTTCATCTCGGCAAGCTTGAATGAAACACCCTGGAACATTCCTATGGGGCGGTCGAACTGGGTCCTTTTTCCGGCGTATTCCGCGGCCGCCTCAAAGGCCGCCGTTCCGATGCCCAGCGCCTGGGCCGCGATGCCGATCCTTCCCATATCGAGGGTCCGCATCGAAAGCCTGAACCCGTCATCCGGTTTCCCCAGCATGTTTTCGGCGGGCACCCGCACACCGTTGAAAAATATTTCAGACACAGGGTTTCCCCTCATTCCCATCATATCTTCGACCTTGCCCACCTCGAAGCCCGCCATGGACTTCTCGGTGATGAAAAGCCCGATACCGCGGGTCTTGAGCTTCGTGTCGAAGGTCGCCGCGGTGATGAATACGTCCCCGGTGCCACCGTTGCTGACGAAAGCCTTCTGGCCGTTAAGTACATAGCAATCCCCGTCGACGGTCGCGGTGGTCCGCAGACCAGAAGCGTCGGACCCCGCGTGGGGCTCGGTGAGGGTGAACCCCCCGATTTTTCTTCCCGCCGCGAGGTCGGGAGCGAACCGCCGCACCTGTGCGGGCGTGCCGAAAGCGAGGATCGGTGCCAGGCACACCGAGTTGTGCACGGTAACCGCGAGTCCCGCGGCGGCGCTCACGCGTGATATTTCCTCGATGACGATGGCATAGCTGATCGAGTCCAGACAGGCGCCGCCGAGTTCCCTGGGAGCCTGGATGCCCCATATGTTGAGGTCCCCCATCTTTTGCACCACGTGCGCCGGGAGCGGCGTCGATTCCCTGTCCATTACGGGGGCCCACTCCGCCAGCACCTCCGCGCAGAACTTTTTCATGTTCTTTTTGACCATGCGCTGGGTGGGATTGAGACTTAAATCCATTAATACTCTTACCTTGCCGTTCAGATAATTTTCCCACCGAATCACCGCCGGTGTCATTAGTCAACCCTTTATCGTCCCGGGAGTATTGTTATTGACACCTCATTCGCAGGCGTGGAAACTATACAGTGAAACCGGCCCTGAAACAGAGGACATCACTCATGAACCAGGCAACCCTCACCGGCCGTAAAGGCCGATGGAGTATTCTCGCTGCAGGCATACTCGCGATCGTCGTTGCCGGAGGATTTTATTATTTCACCACCACCGTGCACCGGGACATCATCGGCTACCTGACGACGGTGTACCGCGTCGAAAGAAGCGTAATCGAAAACCATCCCATATACGAAGACTGGGCGACACCGGAGAAAGAGCGCGCGCTCAGACGCTTTCTACTCGGCGCGCACCTCGACGCGGTCAGAAAAACCGGTCGCGCGCCGGCAAGAAACGACACCGATATCGCCGTTCAGGCCGAAAAAAAACTCCTGGTGTCTCTGTCAGAGAGTGATAGATTATATTTTTTTTATAACGTAAAAAAGGAATACCGTTTCCTCGCGCCTTTCGCCGCCGAAGGGCTCAACCGCATCTGCGAACGGTTCCAGCGTAAACTCAACGGGAAAACCGCGGTGCCGCCGGTTAAAATCGCCGTTTCTTCGTGCGTGCGGCCCACGGCCTATCAGAAAGACCTGAGGGGAAGAAACGAGAACGCAAGCCTGGAATCGACCCATCCCTACGGCGTCAGCTTCGACATTTTTTACGACGAATACTTCCTCGCGCTTCCCGAACCACGGGGGGTCTTTCCTCTGTCGAAACGGCTGCAGGCCGCATTGAACCACCGGTTCGGATTCATGCTGGGAGGGACGCTGCGCCGTCAGCTCCGGGCGGTGCTGGCCGATACGCTGCTGGAGATGCAGGAGGAAGGCGCTCTTTACGCCATACTGGAAAAACGCCAGCGGTGCTATCATGTGACCATTCTGAAAAAATAAACCGTGAGGTCCCCTGATGCATAGTAAAAAATTTTTGCTCTTCGCCGTACCGGCGGTGCTGTTCATAGGCCTGTTCCGCTTCGTTACCGTCACCGTTAAGGTGCATGAAACCAGTGCGCCGGGTTTTACGCCGTTTAAAGACGACGCCCTCGCGTTGAAATACGCACCGGTCTTCCGCTGCCTTCGGGAATACGGCGTCCCGACAGCGGTGTACTACCGTGCGTCGCGTGATGAAAAAGGGAACACGCATATCGCCTATCACCCGGTGTGGGAGCGTGAAACCAACCATGCTCCGGGCCTTATGCCCTTGCTCAGCCGGATGCTGTATACAGGAGGACTGAAGTTACAGCGGACCATGTTCGGAAAAGGTGACGTAGAGGCGGTCGGTTTCACGATCGACCCGAAGGGCGTAATCGTGCGAATCGATTATGAAACAGCGAAGGATTATGATCCGAAGAAGTTCGGGGTGACCCACCGGGATGTCTCGCTCACGGGAAGGTTCGCCCCGCCCATAATCTTCCGGGTCATCTCCTGGAACCATCTCTTTGACATGGTGCGTCCCGGCACGGTAATAACCGGCAAAGACGATGTCGATGTCAAACCTGCACCTGCCTATTTCACCCGTAGTCTCTGGGAAGAATACGGAATGTTCAAAAAACACGAGACGCGGCTGAAAAAGAACCGCGCGCATTTTCTTTATGAAAGGGAATGGGTTGAGTAACAAGAAGCCCTCGGTGTTTACCGGGGAATACCATAACCGGGACGCAACCAGATGAACACGCCTGTAAAAGTCATAGCAGGAACGGTCCTCGTGGTACTGTTCACCGGCTGCGCCCTGCTCCAACCCCGGTTCAGAAAGTCCCTGGACCCGCAGGAGGGTACGGTCGTGCTGAAAGGTCTTTCAGGGAAAGCCTTTATACGACGCGACTCCATGGGTGTCCCTTTCATCGAGGCCTCCAATGAAGACGATCTTTTCCTCGCGACGGGTTACGCCCATGCCTCGGACCGGCTGTGGCAGATGGTCACGATGAAGATGACCATCCAGGGCAGGCTGTCGGAGATATCAGGAAAGGATACCCTGCCCATAGACCTGTTCATGCGCACCCTGAACGTGAAGTCCCATGTCGCGGAGGCCATGTCCGAGCTGGACCCCCGTTCCCGGCGTATCCTCAAAAATTACGCCGAAGGGGTCAACGCCTATATCCGGAGCCATCAGGATCTCCCCGCGGAATTCATCCTCGCCCGTTACCGGCCCGAACCCTGGAAGGACGAGGACTCGCTCTACATTTTCGCCATGCTGAACCTTTTTCTCTCATTCAATTTCCTGGAAGAGCTGGACTACCTGGTGGTCTCGCAGGCGATCGGCTACCGGAAGGCCGCGTGGCTGGTGCCTGTATATCCCGACGAACCGTTGCCCTTCGACGAAGCGGAGAAGCTCGCATCGATCCCCGGGCAGGAGCTGTTGAGACTCCTGGCGCGGTGGAAAGACATCCGCGGCGGCCTTAAAAAATTCATCCCCCTGAACGTCCCCGCATCGAACAACTGGGCCCTCGCGCCGGTAAAGACCAGGAGCCGCAAATCCCTCCTCGCCAACGACACGCACCTGGTGCTCGCTATGCCCTGCCAGTGGCTCGCCGTTCATCTTAAATGCCCGGGATACGAGGCGGCGGGCGTCGCGGTGCCGGGGATCCCCATAATAACGCTGGGATACAACGGCAAGGTGGCCTGGGGAGCCACCATGGTAACCGCGGACAGCCAGGATATCTTCATAGAAAAACTGAAAGAAGCGGACGGAAAGACCTGGTACCTCTATCGGAACCGATGGATACCCGTGGAAGAACGCACCGAAACGATTGAGATCAAAGGGAAAAAACCTTACATCCTTCCCGTAAGAAAAACCCTGCACGGGGTGCTGCTCAACAGCGCGCTGGAAAAAATGCCCTACCCGGCCGAGCTCCCGGTGCAACCCGTTCCCATGAAATCACCGTACGGCCTCGCCCTGCGCTGGGCGATGGAGGGTATCGGCGTATCGCTGAGAGGTTTCTATAATCTCTCACGCAGCAGGTCAGTCACCGAGGCCGGACGCGCGATGAAGGACATTAAAAGCATATATCTGAACATGGTATACGCCGATGCCCTCACTATCGCCTGGCAGGTTACGGGCGCGGTCCCGGTGCGTAAAAAGGGACGGGGACTCCTCCCCTCGCCGGGATGGGACGGACATTACGACTGGACGGGTTTTCTGCCCTGCGAAAAACTCCCCCGCCGGATCAACCCCCCGGCGGGTTACCTCGCCACGGCGAACAACCGGACGGTGGGGAAGGACTTCCCCTATAACCTTTCGGCGACATGGTATCATCCCGACCGTGCGGACCGCCTCAGGGAAGCGCTCGGCCCCATGAAGAACGCCACGCTGGAAGACATGGAAAAACTCCAGGCCGACCGTATCTCGCCCATGGCGCTCAAGGCCCGTCATGTGATTTTCAGTGGCGCTCTTGCGGCCGACATCAGAAAGACCATCGACTCATGGAAGGAGGGGAAACGCAAGCGGCGCGCCCTTGAAGCGCTTTCATTTCTCGATCCCTCGAGGTTCAACGGCGAAATGAAGGAGTCATCGGCGCCGGCGGCGGTCATGGGATGCTTCTTCCACGCCTTTGTGCACCGGACCTTCCTGGACGAGCTGGGTCCGGAAAAAAGCACGCGGTGGCATTCCTTCATCGAGCTGAACGCGATATCCTACTCGGCCCCCGAAGACCACCTGCTGCAGCGGGACGACTCGCCCTTCTGGGACAACATCACGACAGGGCAAAAGGAAACCAAAGCCCATATTATCGCCGAATCGCTGGCCGGCGCGGTGGAACTGTGCGAGAAAAAAATGGGACGGGACCGCCGGAGATGGCAGTGGGGAAAGATTCACACCTACCACTGGAAGCACGATATTTCCAAAGCGACGTCACTCTTCAACAACTACCTGAACCGCGGTCCCTTCCCCGCGGGCGGCGATGTCCATACCATCAACGTGGCGGGATTCATGTGGGGAAGAAATTTCGATGTCTGGATGATCCCGGCGATGCGTATGCTGGTGGATTTCGGAAGGGACGAACCCCTGTATCTGGTGCTCTCCATGGGACAGTCGGGCAATCCTTCAAGCCCGCATTACGACGACATGCTTCCTCTCTACCTGGAGGTGAAGAACCGCTCCATGCCCTTCAGCGCCGAGGGGATACGCAGACACTACACCCGCGAACTGCGGCTGCTGCCGGGAAGCCGGGCTGATAATTGAAACAACACAAAAACTCCACCCCGGAGTCATCGGGGCGGAGTTTTACACCTCTTAAACTACAGTGTTCGAAAAACAGCTTGTCAGCCGACCTGAAACCGCACCCTTCTGCGGGCGGGTTCAGAATGCGACTGAAAAACGGCGGACCCGGTTACCCGCTTACTTCTTTACCGGAACCTGGATACGCTGGCCGTTATAGATGAGGTTCGGGTGCACTATCTTACCCTTGTTGGCATCATAGATCTCTTTCCACCGTTTCCAGTCGCCGTATAGTTTCTCAGCAATCTGGATCAGTCCCTCTTTTTCCTGTACGGTGTAGAACTCGTAACCCTCGGCCGGTACCTCTTCTTTTTTAACAGGGACAACGGCTGCTTTCTTTACGATCTTCTCTTCGGGCTTGCGCACTTCCTCAGGCTTGCGCACCTCTTCGGGCTTCTTTATCGCCGCTATATCCTTCAATTGCTCAACCTCCCCCGGTTTCCTTTCGGCCGGCACCACAGGCTCTTTATCGGGGCCCGTTTTGGGGGATTCCGTCTTCTTGATTATCCTGGGAAACAGCAGTATGCCGGCAATCACCGCCAGCACGACCACCAGCACCAGAACCGGTATCCTGCTCCCCTTTTTCTTTTCAGCGCGGGCCGCGGGTGCGGGCTTACGGGCCTTCAGCGACTCCTGCACTATCTCCCTGGCCCATTCCACATACTTCAGTGCCGCGAAGCTTCGTATGGTCTTTATCCTGAAGGCGCTGTAGAGCAGTTGCGCGTCTTTTTTACTGAGTCCCTGGAGCGCGTCCAGCGGCGCTTTCGTAAGGGCCTTGAAGGTTTTCTTTTCATACTTTTTGTCGAGTCGTTCCTTGAAGCGGAGCATTTCCACTTCCCCGGCGTCATCCCCCGCATCGGCCAGTTCGCAGATTTCCTTCGCCCACTGGGCGTATTTGAGGTTTGCCAGGTCCCGTATGGTGTTCAGGTTGAACGCTTTTTTGAGTTTATCCGCGTCTTTGGGACTGACCCCCTGCAACGCGTACAGAGGAGCGCCCGGCAGGTCACCTATCGGTCTGTTTTCGAATTCCTTGATCAGTTTATCTTTCAATTCCATGGTACATTCCCCTTTTGAATTATTTGTGTTGTTTATCGGCGTGAATGATCGATCGACTGTGTGTCATAGTAATAACGTACTACACGGGGACGGCAATTTCAAGTTAAATACGAGGGTGACGTTCCATTTAACGGCGGGGTCTGTCGTGTCACGCGCGGCGTGTTCGGCATCGCCACCCCGATGAAGAAGTTCATCGCGGGGAAACGGCGGGTAAAGAGTTTCTTACCGCACTATTTCGGCAATCGCGCGTATGAACGCGCCGTCGGTGCCGCAGCATCCTCCTATGAAATTCGCACCCGCCGAAAGCAGCCCGGGTACGTGTTTCACGAATTCCCGCGGTCCCGTCGTGTACACCACCTCCCCGTCCTTCATTTCGGGCAGCCCCGCATTGGGCTTGATCCAGAGAGGAATATCGGTCAGCTCCCTCATGCGGGCGCACAGGGGGACAAAACCCTCGATACCCTGACCGCAGTTGGCGCCGACGACGTCCACGCCGAGCGGGACGATCCCCTCGATCACCTCCGCGATGGTATTGCCCATCATGGTACGGTCCTTGTTTTTTCCCGAATCGTAGACCATGCTCACGATCACCGGAAGCCCGGTGGTCTTCGCGGCGGCGGCGGCGATTTTAGCCTCGTTGATATCCATCATGGTCTCGATCACGATTCCGTCGGCCCCCCCTTCAGCCAGCGCGTCGGCCTGCTCCTTGAACGCACCGGTGAGCTCTTCCCCGGTCACGTCTCCCATCATCAGCATCCTGCCGCTCGGCCCTATGGAGGCGAACACCAGGCAGTCCTTCCCGGCCGCCCGGCGGGAGATACGCGCACCGGCGAGGTTTATCTCGCGCGCTTTATCATCCAGCCCCATCTTCCCCAGCACGAACCGGTTGGAACCGAAGGTATTGGTCAGGATTATCCTGCTGCCGGAATCGACGTAGAGCCGCGCCACCTCCTCCACCTTTGCGGGATTGGTGAGGTTCCACGAGTCGGGGCATTCTCCCCGTCTGAGGCCCCGCTTCTGCAACTGGGTACCCCAGGCCCCGTCGGTCACCACGGGTCCGGATTTGATCAGTTTTTCTATTAAAGGGTGCATGGCGGACTCCTGTATGATATGGTACTTTTATTTCGTACGGACCAACCCGGTGTTACACTTTCAGCGCAGGGTCGTCACGCCACCGTGGTATCAGTATCATCTTTAATCTTTTTTACCCTACCGTGCAGGCGCCCGCGCACCGGAAATCATGACAACAGCGAATTCATATTCCCGTTCCGTACCCCCGCACCTCGGGACCCGTTATGGAGCTTCGGCGATACCGACCGGGACGGATATAATTTACACTACAGTTTCATAATCCCATGATCCGCCTGGTTTCTTCCCTGCTGTCGCCGAGCCGGTAGGGTATAAACACGGCAAATCCAATTATGCACGAAAGGGCGCATACCAGCCAGATGACCCTGATCCCCATGGGGTTCCCCGCGCTGTAACCGAAGAGCGAATACACGCCCACCAGTATCAGCGAACAGAGGGCCCAGCCGGTTTTCCTCACTATACCGTAAATTCCGTAATACATGGCCTCCCTGCGCCTGCCGGTCTTGATCTCGTCATAATCGGTGAGGTCCGCGATGATGCCCAGCACGGCGGTGAACATCCCCCCCACCGGGACGGCGGCGACGGGAAATATCAGCATCGCCTGCACCATGGGAGAGAACAGCGGCAGCTTCCCTATGAAAAAACTCATCCCGAAACCCAGGGTCATGGCCGCGATGATGAACCGGAACACGTTCCGCTTCGGATACTTTTTCAGCAGCCAGTACCACAGCGGGGCCGAAAGGGCCATGAGGATGATGACCTCCCCCATGATGATCGATGCGTCGGCCTCACGGCGTCCCAGCACCAGGGTGGTGAGATAGGGGACATTCATCAGCATCAGCTGGTAGGTAAGCTGCACGAACATGATCATGATCGCAAACGAAAGCACCTGCCTGTCGACAAAGATCTCCCGCACCACCTGGAAGAAAGGAGGGGTTTCTTCCTCGGGACCTATACGGTAGCGTTCCCTGACCCCCAAAAGGGTCAGCTCACCGGCAATGAACCCGATTACACCGAGGACCAGGGCCATTTTGAACATGCCCAGTTTTTCCATCAACGGGCCCGACAGCCCGCCCGCCAGCAACGCGCCGATCACTCCTATGGCGACCCCTATCGAGGCGATCTTCACCCTTTCGCTGTTTTTGAGGCTCATCTCGGGCAACACCGCAAACCAGGGAATAAGCAGCGTGGTATAGGCTATATAATAAAAGAAGAGTACCGCTCCCAGCATGGCGATATTCAGGTAACTTATTCCTTTAACCGGCGGGGCCCATACCAGGATAAAGGAAATGAAGAGCACGGGGTTCGCGGCGAAAATGTAAGGTTTACGGCGGCCCCACCGGGACTTCGTATGGTCGCTGATGTATCCCATGAGAGGATCGGTCACCGCGTCGAGAACGCGTCCCCCGGCAAGGATTATGCCCAGCGCCGCCAGCGGTATATACTGCATGCGCCCGGAGTCCACCGGGGGAGTGTAGAAATAAGGGAGCCATGCGTACAGAATGGTATCGTAAAGATTGAAAGTGAGCCCCGCCAGATTGTAGAACACAATCTGCATCAGGCCGAGCGGTTTTTCGTCTGAAGCCGGATAGTGCCGTTTATCCAAGTTACACTGCCTCGCTTTTCGGTTTTTTACAGGGAACGGATACCTTCGTGTCACGCCTCCCACTCGGCGGCATAGTACTCATCGAGGGTACGGCTTTTAACTTTTTCCACATAGGCGTCAAGTTCCTTCGACACGGCCGGATCCAGCTCCCTCTCGCGGTGTTCGGCGAGGATTTTCAGCGCCAGGTCCCTGGCCCTGGAAACCATGTCCTTTCTGCCCGCCCTGTCCCATATGTCACGCTTGTCGCGGTCGGCCAGCCGTGGAATAAAGTGTTCCCCGCGGAAGTGCCGCTGGGTATGTTCTTCCATCAGGTAGTTCCCGTCGGGACCCACCCTTTTGATCACCTCCAGCGCCATGGTCTCGCTGTTCACTTCAATGCCCCGAACGGCCCTTTCGACCATACCGATGATCTCGTCGTCTATCACCGCCAGTTCATGGGCGCCGGCGGTGGTGGATTCGATGGTGCCCACGGAGGTAATGTAGTTGGCCCCGCCCATCGCGGCGATCAGCATCGAATGGAAACGTTCAATGCCGCACTGAATGTCCATGAGTTTGGACTCGGTGGCCCCCGCAACGGCGCGACAGGGTATATTATAGAAATGCGCAAGCTGCGCGGACGCGGCGCTGATCATTCCCGTCTCGATAGACCCCAGCGCCACCGTACCCCTGCGCATCTCGGCAATGGTGGAAACCGTACCATACATGACGGGGGTCCCCGGATTCACCACCTGCGCCATTACGATGTGAGAGAGCACCTCAGCATTGTGCTGCACCAGGAGCCCGGCCAGGGTTACCGGCGCGGTGGTACCGGCCATGGCCTCGGGAGACATGAGGGCCGGCTGCCCGTGTTCGGCGAGGATTATCAGCCCTTCCAGCTGTATCTGGGCCGTTGAGAGGGGGCTTTGAATGCTTACTATGGTGATAAAAGGATGTTTTTCCCTGATGTGCTCCTTTCCGCCCATCACCAGTGCGGTCATTTCCATCATGTCCTTCGTGGCCATGACGCCGTATGCGCCCATGCCGAATGATTTCGTGCAGTTCTTCGCCCACTGGCGGATCGCCTCCGCATGGATGGTGTGCATGGGAATATCGTGCGGCCAGATGTCCATCTGGTTGGAAACGATGTTGGGCAGATGATCGAACAGCACGATGTGGTCCATCTGGTCCTTGAACGTGGAGGTGCGGTACTCACCGGTTTCCAGGTCGTACATGTTGATGGCCGTACCCAGTCCCCCGAAAACCCTGGTTTCGGGGTTGATGGGCCAGGTCTGCTCCGGATCGGCGCCGCAGAGGATGTATTCGCGCGGAGCTTTTTTCAGACAGTCCTCTACCACCGAAGATTTGAATTTCACTATTTTCGTTTTTTCGTCTACCGGGCACCCCAGGTCCGCCATCATATTGCGCATTTTTCTGACTTCAACCTTGATTCCCGTTTCCTCGAGAACCTCCAGGGACTTCCGGTGGATTTCCCCGATCTCTGAATCGCTGAGCATCCTGATCCCGCCGGTTTTCATCTGGCCTTTACCCCCTCTTATTGAACACTGTAGTCTCCGCTCCGGATACCTGCACCTGCAATCCGCCGGCACACCCCAGCGAAAACGCTGTTTGCTGAAAAGTCAACCACGAATCTCCGAATGCGCGACATATTCTTCATTGTGCGAAGAAACACCCCGACACCAAAACGTCATCATGATATCCCGGCGCGTGGAAACCGTGTCATTGTCATCTACAAAATTTCAACCCGGTACAGCTCCTGAATAAAGTATTGATTTGTAATTCCTGATGGTCTATACTGCGCGGCAGGAAGGAAAACCGCCGATGAAACGCGCGAGAATACTGGTTGTCGAAGACGAATCGCTGGTGGCCCAGGACCTCGGCCGTACGCTGGGTAAGATGGGTTTTGAAGTCCCCGCCGCGGCCGACAGCGGAGAAGAAGCCATCAGGCTTGCGGAGGAAATCCGTCCCGACCTAGTGATGATGGACATCAAGCTCAAGGGCCGGATGGAAGGGATCGAAGCCGCCGGAGTGATCCGCAGCACCATGGGCGTTCCCGTCATTTTTCTCACCGCCCATTCCGATACGACCACGGTGGAAAGGGCGAAGAACGCGGGGGCTTACGGTTTTATACTGAAACCCTTCAAGGACCGCGAACTGGAAATCACCATAGAGATGTCCCTGCAGAGGCTGGAACTGGAAAAAGAACTCAATGAAAGCCGCCGCATTATAGAAAAGCGGCAGGAGCAATACCGCCAGCTGGTGGAATACGCAAACGACATCATTATACAAACCGACAGCGAGGGGAGGATACTCTATGTAAACCCCGCGGCGGAACGCATTACCGGCTATCGCAGTGAAGAACTTATCGGCAGACGCTACGATGAATTCATCCACCCCGAACAGAGAAAACCCCAGATAAAGCTGTACAGCCAACAGGTCGCCGCCGGGAATCCGATAGCTTATTATGAGCTTCCGCTGATCGGAAAGAACGGTTCGGAGATATGGGTCGGCCAGACCCTGACCCTGATCCTGAAAAACGGTAAAATAACAGGACTCCATTCCATCGCAAGGGACATCACGGCGCAGCGCCGTCTTGAACGCGCAATCAGAAAACGCGAACGGAATTTCCGTACCCTGATCGAGAATTCCATGGACCTGATCAGCATCGTGGCGTCAGACGGCATTATACTGTACCAGAGTCCGTCTTCAGAAAGGGTGCTGGGTTACCACCCCTCTGACCTCATCGGTGAAACCATATCCGCCTATATCCATCCCGACGATACGGACGCGTTCCGGGCAGTCTACGACGTGTCCGACGACAACGCCGGCACTCCGTATCGCCCCGTCGAATACCGCCTCCGTCACGCCGATGGAGGCTGGAGGACCCTGGAGTCCCTGGGGAAAACCATACGCGACGAGGAAGGGGTAACGGCGGTGATATTGAACTCACGCGATGTCACCGACAAAAAGCTCGCCGAGGAAACCGTCCACCGCCGCAACAAGGAACTGCAGCAGATCAACCGCGACCTGGAAAATCTCTATGACATCTCGCGCGCCACCGGCAAAAGCATTGAACTCGATGTGCTCCTCAAGGAAGTTCTGGAATCTATGATGTCAATACAGCGTCTGCGGTTCGAGCCCATGGGCGCCATACTCCTGATGGAAAACGGCAGGCTGAACGTCGCCTGCAGTCTGGGCCTTTCTGACAACTACACCAGCCGTCATGCCGACCTTATCCCGGGCAATTCATCCTGGGCTGAAGCGTTCAGGGAAAGCAGGATAATCCAGAGCTGTCCCCTCGACACCGGGAACGGCGCTTCTCACGGTAAAAATGAAACAGCGGGATTCACCAACCTGATTATCCCGCTTACCGCGGTTCACAAAACGGTGGGCGTTCTTTCACTCTTCAGCTCCAGCAGCGACCTGCTCGAAGAAAGGGATTACAGGATGCTGTCCGCGGTGGGCAATCAGATCGGCATCGCCATAAGCAACGCCCAGCAGTATGAGGAAACCAGGTCCCAGTCACTGAAAGACCCCCTGACCGGCATCGCAAATCGCCGGGCGATGGAGGCGGAACTGAAAAAACGCATCGACGAGTACCTGCGTTACGAAAAGATCTTCTCGATCATCATGGCGGACATCGACCATTTCAAAAGATACAACGACACCCACGGCCACCTGGAGGGAGACAGGATACTGGTCAAGGTGTCGGAAATACTGGCCGGTGAAATCAGAAAGACCGACCAGGTGTACCGCTACGGCGGGGAGGAGTTCCTGATGCTGCTGATCGAGACACCGCTGTCGACGGCAGAGCATGTGGCCGGAAGACTGAGGGCGGCGGTGGAACAGGAAACCTCGGTTACTATCAGCCTGGGCGTCGCCGTAACCGATGCCCGTACCCGGTCCGCCGAACTCCTTATCGCCGCCGCCGACGGGGCCCTCTACCGGGCGAAAAGCGGGGGGAGAAACCGGGTCGAGGTCCAGGACTGAAATACGTTCACCGGCGGCGCACCGCGGTCTCCAGACGAAGCAGCGCTTCTTTCAGCAGCGAACGCGGACAGGCGATATTGATGCGCTGGAACCCGTCGCCTTCAGACGAACCGAAAATAAATCCGTCATCCAGGGCGAGACGGGCCTTTTCTCTGATGAACAACCGTAGCGATTCCCGGTCCAGTCCCAGTCTGCGGCAGTCCAGCCACACCAGGTACGTGGCCTCGGGCTCGGTGATGGATATCTCCGGTATACGCTCCTTGATGAAATTTTTCAGAAATTCCAGGTTCCCGTACAGGTAGGCCATGAGCGCATCGAGCCAGTCTTCACCGTGCCGGTACGCCGCCACAAGGGCGGTGACGCCGAAGGAGCCCGGAAGTCCCAGGCCGTACCGGTCAAGTGCCCTTCGATAGAGCCGCCGTTTTTCCTGATCGGCGATGATCAGGTTCGATGCCTGGAGACCCGCAAGGTTGAAGGTTTTGCTGGGAGCGGTGCAGACCACCGAATGTTCAAGGTACTCCCTTCCCAGGGAGGCGAAGGGAAGATGGATATTCCCGGGAAACACCAGGTCGGAATGGATCTCGTCCGAGACCACGGTCACACCGTTACCGAAACAGATGTCCCCCAGGCGCCGCAGCTCTTCCTCTTTCCATACCCTGCCTACCGGGTTATGAGGGCTGCACAGGATTATCAGCTTTGCCGAGGGATCTTTCGCCATGCGCTCAAGACCGGAGAAATCCATCCGGTACACGCCCGCTTCCTCGATCAGGGCGTTATTCATCAAAACCCTGTCGTGCCTATTCACCGCTTCCATGAAGGGGTAATAGACGGGCTGCTGCACTATGACGCCCTCTCCCGGCGCGGTGAGGGTCTCCACCAGCAGGTTCAGCGCGGGCACTATCCCAGGGCTGAAGACGATCCATTCGGAGGCCACCTCCCACCGGTGCCTTTTTTTCATCCATGCGGAAACCGCGTCGTAATAGGGGGGCATGCAGCAGGTGTATCCGAAAACGCCGTGATCCGCCCGCGCCTTCAGCGCATCGAGCACTTCGGGAGGCGCGGCGAAATCCATGTCGGCGACCCACAGCGGAAGCAGGTCGGGATCGCCGAAAAGACGACCGACGGCATCCCACTTGAGGGAACCGGTATCGTGTCGGTCAATAACGATGTCGAAGTCGTAGTTCATCTGCCTGTCACCCGGCGGTGCTGTTATCTGGAATGCATCCACCGGATTGAGGAATCGGTCAACTGTATTTCATGCCGTGTCGAGTGCAGCGCATGAAGAAACCACGTCACCTTCCGGATGATCGAGAGTTGTAGACGCCGATCACACAAACTCCCTGATGACCCTGCCCAGCCGCTCTATCCCGGTACGGATGGTTTCCTCGTCGACGCTTGAGAAATTGAGCCGCATGGTGCTGACGTCCCCGCTGCTCACATAAAAGGGGTTTCCCGGCACGAAGGCAACTTTTTCCCTGATGGCGCGGTCGAATACCTTAAGTGAAGATATCCCGCCGGGCAGGGTGATCCAGAGAAACATACCACCCTCGGGTTCCGTAAATGACACCCCTTCGGGGAAATGCTCCCGGATAGCCTCCACCATGGCCCCTCTCTGCCGTCCGTAGGCCTCGCGGATCTTCGCGATGTGCGCCTCGAGATCATGATCCTCCAGGTGTCGGTGGATTATCCGCTGCCCCACGTAATTGGTATGCAGGTCGGTGGCCTGCTTGGCCACGATGAGTTTTTCCATGATGTCGGGCCTTGCGGCGATCCAGCCTATGCGGAACGAGGGCGCCACGATCTTGGAAAAGGTCCCCAGGAGTACCGTATTGTGAGGCGCATAGGCTTTAAGGGAACGTTCATCGGCGCCCAGGAAGCGCAACTCACCGTAGGGATCGTCCTCCACCAGTATGACGTCGGTGGATTCAACGAGTTCGGCCGTTTTCTTCCTCACCTCATCGGAGTAGGTGATGCCCGAGGGGTTCTGGAAATTCGGCACCGTGTAGAACAGCTTGGCCCGGCTCGCGTTCAAAACCCTTTTGAGCGCGGGTGTATCGATACCGTCGCGGTTGAGCGGAACGGGATGGAACGACGCCCGGTAGATCATGAACGCCTGGATGGCGCCCAGGTACCCCGGCTCTTCTATCACCACATCGTCCCCCTCGTTCAGAAAGGTCTTGCCCAGCAGGTCCAGTCCCTGCTGGGACCCGCTGGTGATGAGTACCTGTTCCGGCGGCACGTCCAGTCCCTTCTTCTCCCGGTAGCGGCGGGAGATCCATTCCCTGAGGGGAAGGTACCCCTCGGAGGTGCTGTACTGTAAAACGTCCTTGCCGTCTTCAGACAGCACCTTCATTGCCGAGTCTTTGATCTCTTCAACGGGAAAGAGATCACGGTTGGGCAATCCTCCCGCAAAGGAGATGATATCCCGATCCACGGCCGTCTTGAGTATCTCTCGAATGAACGAACGGGGCACATCCGAGATACGGTCGGAAAATATCGAACCCATGATCTCACCTCCTTAATAATCCTGCCTTGTGCGAATTTAAGGCTTATGCTCCCCTCATGTTTAATTGTAAATCATTATTTCATACATACCATGAAGTTTATACGGTTATCATCATCCACGCGGTATCGGCCCTTCGTGATACTGTTTTCCGGGAATTCGCTCTGTCCGACGGGATAACCAGGATGATTTTATGAAAAAAAAAGCGGGGGCAGGATGAACATCAGGGTGATCCGCGTGAACTGTTTTCAGACTGCCGACGGTTCGACGGCATGAAACCCGTACCGCCGGCCGTCATGCCGTATTATGCCGAACCCGGTTGAAAGGCTGTGGGGGAAGACCGCGGTGGAGTTCCCCGCGACGGCCTTTTTCAGCAGGCGTTCCTTCATGCGGTACGTGTCGACAGGGTAGCGGTCGTACGCCATGATGTTGGGCAGGTGGACATGTTGGGGAGTGGGTATGAGGTCACCCCAGTACATGAGGGACTTCCCCCCCGATTCCAGGATAAGCACCTGGTGGCCCCGTGTATGCCCTCCTGTCACGATGAGGCGTATGTCTTCATTTATGGAATAATCGCCGTCGATGATTCTCAACTGCCCCGCCGTCTCCAGCGGCAGCAGGCTTTCAGGGATATAGCTTCCTCTGGATTCGGCGTTCCCCGACACGGCTTCTTCCCACTCGTGTTTCTGGACGATGTACCCGGCGCCGGGGAAACGGGGGCGGTATACACCTTCGTGTTTGCTGCAGGCGGCGCCCGCGTGGTCCCAGTGCAGGTGGGTGTAGACCACCGTATTCAGGTCGGCGGCGGAAAATCCCGCGGCCTTCATTTCCGCTTCCAGCAGGTTTACGCTTTCCATGTGATAGATGGCGGCCAGCCTTTCGTTCCCGTCGAACACCTGGCCCGCGCCCCCTTCCACCAGAAGCACCATGCCCCTGCCGGCGATGATGAGCGAGGTGAGTCCCAGCCGTATGCGGTTGTTATCGTCGTACTCGTAGTATTTCCCCCAGAGGGTCCTTGGAGTGACGCCGAACATGGCGCCCCCGTCCAGCCGGAAATACCCGTCGGAGAGCTGAAAGCAGCGGTAATCGCCTATGGTGACAGTATGCATAACCGTTCCTATTGTTCTTTTCCCTGGCTGCCCAGGTACTTCAGGTAATCCGTACGGGTAACGATACCCTGTAACTTGCCCCTGTCGACAATGGGCAGGTGTCCTACATTGTTCTTGAATAGCAGTTGCTGTATCTCCCGCAGGGTGGCGTCCGGCGCTCCCGTGACGAGTTTTTTCGCCATATAGCCTTTTACCGGCGCGTGCATATGGCCCGACCTTCGGCCCTTCATGATGTCGCGCAGGGTAAGGAAGCCCGTCAAACGGCCTGAACCGTCGGTCACGGGCGCTCCGGTCAGGTTTACTCCCTCCAGGAACATGGACGCCTCAAGCAGGCTCCAGTCCTCTTTCATCGTCCGTACTTCCTTCGACATGATACGCTCGGCCGTTACCGCCGGCGCCAGCGTTTCGGCAAGATACGCGCGAAGTTCCTGGAACACCTCAATGGAAGTGCTGTTCTTCACCTGCGCCGACGCCGCCCCCGGATGTCCCCCGCCGCCGAAATGGGCCAGCAGCCTGTCCAGCATTATCTCTTCCCCGCGGCTGCGGGCGATGATGACCGTGCTTTTATCACGCCGGAAACCGAACACGGCGAAGAGCGCGTCGGGAGACTCAACCTCGTATATCTTTTCCACCACCGCGGCCAGGCCGCCCGCCTGGACTTCCATCTCCTTATAGCAGAAAACTATGGAATGGCCGTGCATGTTTTCATAGATAAGCCGGGAGAGCACTTCGTGGAAAAGCCCTATCTGGTATTCCTCTTTCAGTCCCGCCAGGAACGTCCTTACAAGCCGCAGCGATCCCCCCTTTTCCAGCAGGAAACGGGCGGCGTCGAAATCATCCTTCGCCACGTCTTCATGGGTGAAGTTGCCCGTGTCGGCGTATATCCCGGTGAGGGCGATGGTCGCGTCATCCGGCGCGATATCGATTCCCCTCTTCATCACCTCCAGCGCCAGGAGGGTGGTATTGGCCCCGCAGGCGCCGCTTTTTACCACCGCCCCGGGGATGTCCGAGGGTTCAGCACCGTGATGGTCCCAGACCTCGAAGACAGCGTTCGACATATCGGCGGCATCGAGGAATTCACGTATACGCCCCGAGGACCGGGTGTCGACCACCACCACCGAGTCGATGGACCGGCCCCGGATATCGGCGCCCGAAAGAAAATCAAGGTGGGATTTGTACAGGTTGTAAATATTGCGCGCCACCGGCCGCATGAGCCGGCTTTTTACGGGACGGTGGTCGGGGTACAGGCAGCGGCCCAGTACCATGGAGCCGATACAGTCCGGATCCATGCTGTTGTGACCTATGATAATCTTCATCCAGGCTGTAGAACTCCCGGCTATCGGATATATGCTGAGTGCCGGGGCGGCGGGATTCTCTCCATACAAAGACGCTCCGCTGAACCGGCGGGAATTTCTTTATTCTGCAGCCGGCGGCGACAGGGTCAAGTTATTTATTACCAGGGCGATAATCCGTACCGGCCGCGCCTTTCCCCTGCTTCGCGCCTGACCTTTTCATGATGCCGTCCAGTTCCGCGTCGAAACCCGGCAGTAACTTTTTACCTTCGGGGGTAAGGATGATGTTTTTCATCTCACGCGGGTCCTTCGACAGGTCATAAAGTTCCGGTGCACGGCACGAGTCCCACCTGATATACTTGTATCGTTCGGTGCGCAGCGTCCTGTTGGGAGGGACCCTCCCCCCGAAGGGAAAGTCCTTGAAAAGCTCATACATGAAAGATTTCCGTCCCGGTGCTTTGGGATTTCTTAACGCCGGCACCAGGCTCTTACCCTGCATCTCCGCGGGCGCCTTCACGCCCGCCAGTTCCAGCAGGGTCGGCGCAAGGTCGATATTCAGGGCCATCTGTTCGGCGTGACGCCCCGGCGCGGCAACCAGCCGCGGGTAACGGACCAGGTATGGTATACGGATGGATTCCTCGTAAGGCCAGTGCTTGGCATAGAGGCGGTGCTCTCCCCACATGTAGCCGTTATCGCCGGCGTAGACGATGACGGTGTCGTCGAGTACTTTCATTTCCTCGAGCAGTTTCAACACACGGCCGATCTGCTCGTCCACGGAAACCAGGCACTCACAGTAGCGGCGGTATATGCCGTGCATGGAGCCCATGGATCCCTCGAGCCAGTTGTTGCCGCTCCAGGTGTTCCACTGGTCAGATTCGGGGGCGAGGAAATCGAGCTTCGCGTTTTTATAAAGGCCCTTCAGGTGCCGCGGCGGCTTCCAGTCGTGATGAACCGCCTTGTGGGAAAGGTACAGGCAGAAGGGCCTGTCTTTACGCTCCTTTATGAAATCCAGCGCGTAATCGGTCAGTTCTTCGGTGATGTATTCTTTCCGGTTCGGCACGGGCCTGTGGTTCACGAACAGCGGACAGTTGTAGTAATCGCCCTGCCCGTCCTTCCGCGTGAAGGAGACAAAAAGGTCCACTCCGCGCAATCTGGGAAGCCCACCACCCGGCATGTGCCATTTGCCGATAAAGGCCGTGTCGTAACCGCTCTTCTTGAGCAGTTCCATGAAGGTCACGTTATTCTCGTTCCAGGTGGTGAAGTTGTTGATAACGCCGTGTTTCGATGCGTACTGACCGGTGAGAAAGCTCGCCCTGCTGGGACTGCACAGCGAGGTGGTCACGAAGGCGTTTTTGAAAAGCACCCCCTCCTTCGCCAGGCGGTCCATGTGCGGCGTCTTCAGGAAAGGATGTCCCAGGACCCCCAGCATGTCATAGCGATGGTCGTCGGTCAGAATGAAGATTATATTGGGACGCCGGTGGGCCCCCTGCGCATAAAGCCGCTTCTTCAGCGGAAGGCCGGCCGCCGCGGCCAGGGCCCCTCCCATGATCGTAAGGGCGCTGCGGCGGGTGATCGGACCGGTTGCGATGTGCTTTTTTGTTTTTTCCATATCGGCCCCCTACCGCACAAAGTGATCGGCGTAGTGGTTCACCACCACATAGGCCCATTCCTGCCCGCGGATAAGGCCGAAATAAACCCCTGCCGCTCCCAGCAGCAGCAGTGAGATCACCAGCGGGTGCATCACCCTGACGCCGGGAGTGCCGCGACGGCGGTCCAGCGCACGGCAGAGGATGTCTGAAACTGAAAACTCAAAGAGGGTCACGCATACGGCGCCGAAGGTCCAGGGGAGAAAAAAGAAATAAACCATCTCCACCGCCGAAAACTGGCATGAAACGGTCGAGGCCATGCGGACCAGCCAGATGACCGGGTTTGCGTACGCCACGACTATACGCTCCATGAAAGAGGCCCCCCGAAAGTAGGCCATGGCGGGTCCTATGAAGGCGAAGAACCACAGCGAAAGAAAGATGACCCCGCCGGAGACGTCCTTGATGATATTCCTTGCCACCCCCTGCTCCATCCCGCTGGATCCGTGATAGATAAGACTGGAAACCGTCATGGTTCCCACCGCGGCCAGCAGAGGGACTATAAAACGATGAACGAAACCGCGATCACTCACAACCTCCCCCTTTCACTATGGCATAACAAAGATATGCTATTTTATTAAAATATATATACAAGAACTTTATTCAGTTGCCGGAGGGTTTTTCCCTTAAAACATACCCGCGGGTTCCTCGCAAGGGCCGCCATGAAACGACGCAGGAAGGGAGATATGGAAATCGAAAAGATCGCAGTTTCAAATCACCCTGTTATTATTCAGATTTCCGCCGCGGGCTGCTGAAACCAGGGCAGTTTCGTCAGATCCACATTGCCTCCCGAGAACACGATGCCGACTCTTTTGCCGGCAAACATTTCTTTCTTTTCGATCAGTGCCGCCAGCGGCACCACTCCCGAAGGCTCCACGACGATCTTCATGCGTTCCCATACCAGTTTCATGGTTTCTATGATCGTCTCTTCCCGTGCGGTGATGATATCCGACACGTGTTCCCTGATAATCGGAAAGGTAAGGTCGCCGAGGGAGGTGAGCAGTCCGTCGGCGATGGTTTGGGGGTTCACCGAGGGGACGATTTTGCCGCTACGGAACGAGCGCAGGGCGTCGTCGGCCCCTGCAGGCTCGCCGGCGATGACCATGGTCGAGGGGGAAAGGTAATGGACCGACAGGGCCGTTCCGCTCAGGAGCCCTCCGCCGCCTACAGGCGTCATAACGATATCCAGGTCGTTCACCTCATCAATCAGTTCAAGGGCACAGGTCGCCTGGCCCGTGATGACCCGGAGGTCGTTGTAGGGAGGTATAAACGCGGCACCGGTTTCAGCAACCACCACGCCGAGGGTTTCTTCCCGGGACTTCTGGCCGGGGGCACAGAAGACAATCCGGGCCCCGTACCCCCGCACGGCCTCGACCTTGACCCGCGGCGCGTTTTCGGGCATGACGATGTGGGCGGGGACCCCCTTCATGCGCGCCGCAAGCGCCAGGGCCTGGGCATGGTTGCCCGAGGAATGGGTCGCCACCCCCTTGCGTACCTCGTCATCGCCCAGGGAAAATACCGCGTTCGCCGCTCCCCGGAACTTGAAGGCCCCTACTTTCTGTAAGTTTTCACACTTGAAGTACAGCTTCGCACCGGTCAGGGCATCCAGCGTTCCGCAGGTAAGCACCGGCGTTCTGTGGATCAGGGGACTGATGCGCGCTGCCGCGGTGAGTATATCCTCGATACCCGGTTTCCTCATTTCCTGCTCTCATAATCCTGTAATATTGAAGCGTCGCACACGTCATCATCGCGGTCGCCCGCGGTAATGCGGATACGGTACCGCCGTTTCAACACTGATGTAAATAATAAATTTATCCTGTTCTTTCCTTTTACCACGTGACTATGGCACCAGTGAAAGACGACGGTCGTTCCCTTACCACTGATGATACTACCGGGTATCGTAACATCACCGTATGTGTAACTGTATTTTTAAAAAACCTCACAAAAAATTTGTCATATCGCAATATCTGCGATAGATAATTAAGTCATACACCATAAAAACACTATACCCTCATCCCATCTACCCCCTCTCTCGGGAGTTGTATAAGGTTTTGTTCCGGGAGAGGGGGTTAAGATTTTCCTGGGGGATAAAATCAGGTATTTCTATCCCCTGTCCCTTCATACCGCGAACAGAGATAATTGTGGATGACATTTCTCCCGGTAACGCTAAAGTGGCGTCAGGTTATTACACCCCAGGGGATTTCCATGAAAACAGCGCTGGTACAGTTCCACCCGGTCTTCGGCGATATCGCCGCGAACCTGGAAAAAGCACTCGGCTTCATCAGAGAGGCGGATGCCGACATGGTGGTTTTTCCCGAACTCTTTCTCTCGGGTTATACCTTCGCAACCGCGGCAGAGGCGGAAGCCTGTTCCATTTCAACCAGCGACAGTATGCTCGAACCCCTGCTCTCGCTCGGCGGCGAGAAAAACATCGGCATCTGCGGCGGCTATGCCGAGAAGGACGGGGCACTGATTTACAATTCATCATTCTTCATGGCGGGGGGGAAGATCGTCGCCAATTACCGCAAAACCCACCTGTTTTATCACGAAAAAGAATTCTTCACGCCGGGGGATACCGGTTTTGAGGTTTTCGATTTCATGGGAGTTACCATGGGAATGATGATCTGTTTTGACTGGATTTTCCCTGAAGCGGCCCGTACCCTGGCGCTGAAGGGGGCACAGGTGATACTACATCCCGCGAACCTGGTGCTGCCCTACTGCCAGCGCGCCATGTACGCGCGGGCCCTGGAAAACAGGGTGTTCATCTTAACGGCAAACCGGGTCGGGAGAGAGTTGAACGGGGCACTTGAGAACACATTTACCGGCGGCTCACAGGCCGTCTCTCCCCGTGGAGAGTACCTGCTCCAGATGACCTCCGACGGAGAATACATGGCCGCCGTGGAGATAGATCCCGAACAGGCCCTGGAAAAAAACATCACCGACTTGAACCATCTTTTTCTGGACCGCAGGGAAGAATACTATCGTTAATCGTATATTTCCGCCGGGGATCCCTGTTCGATTTCAGGGAAAGGAAGAAAAGCCCCCTGTCATCGCGGAGGACTTGTAAGCGATAAGGGCTTAGGGAGGAGCCTTCCAGGGGGCTTATTTAATGCTTTCTACATGTGAGGGGTTATTGAGCGTGTGCAGTGTTTTGTACCACTCTGACGCTTTCCGGGTTACATGTTCAGTTTCCAGGGGACACTCGAGCACCAGATACACACCTTTTTTGTCTCGAGCCACCACGTGATAACCGGTGGCACCGTTTTTACGGCATGCGATGTTGTCAAACATGGCGCCCGAATGATATTTGCATATTTTACAATCATCAAGCTTCATAACGACCCACCCCCTGAAAACGGAGAGCTACTATACTCATTACCCGCTTCATGAGACATAATATATTCAAAAGCATAAAAAAGCAAATTAATTTTAACTGAATATAGGAATTAATGTTAAACCCATTATAAGTCAACACAAGTTGTCAATATATACATTATGCATGGTTCCTTGCTTATCCCCGTCCGAAAGGAACCGGTTACCATTCCCTGTTCATGCGGGTTGCTCCCGGACCGGTAATAAACGTTTGCCCTTTACGGAGTCATCATGCAGTATGTGTTCCGACTGGAGCGGGCGCCGGCCCCTGCCATGTCACATGAAAAAAGGAACGCGTAATGGATAAAAAATCATTCCAGGAATACTATCCCGAGGATTACAGCCATTGTTACGGCTGCGGTACCCGCAATGAACACGGGCTGCATATTTCTAGCTACTGGGACGGCGAAGAATCGGTCTGCAGTTTCACTCCCCGGGAATACCATACCGCTGTCCCCGGATACGTGTACGGAGGACTTATCGCCTCGCTCATTGACTGCCACGGCACCGGGACCGCCGCTGCGGCGATGTACCGCAGGGAGGGACGCTCAATGGGTTCAAATCCGCCGCTTCGTTTTGTCACCGCCTCGCTGCAGGTGGACTTTGTGAAACCCACTCCCATCGAGGGGCCACTGGATCTGCGGACCCGCATCACCGATATCTCTGACCGGAAGGTTTCCATGGAAACAGACCTTACCGTCCACGGTGTCCTTTGCGCCAGGGGAAGAGTGGTGGCGGTAAAGCTGCCGGATAAAATGAAGGCACCGTGAGCGCTTTTTGCACGAAGAAAACCGCCGGCGGCATGGCAACGAGCATAAATCGGACGCGGAGGAGGAATCAGGGACGCTGAATAGTCTCTGCCCCTCCCTTTACCGCCTTGTACCCTTACAATGCATGGTCTTTATCAAGAAAAGACGTCATCATTCTGAGAAAATACGCCGAGAGCCTGGTGAAATCGGAGGCGTCCCGTGCTATCGTATGCAGGAAAGCGAAGCCGTTTGCCATCGCCAGCATCAGGGAGGACAAAACGCTTTCATTGAATTCCCTGGCACATTCGCCCGTGATGCGCGAGTCGCGTATCACATCGGCGACGATTTCCCTCAAAAACAGGTGCCGGTCCAGAATCTCCTTCCTGGTTTCGGCGTTGCGTACGCCATAGAGCGTGAGTTCCATAATGACCTTGAACCACAGGGGGTTGTCGGATATGAATTCCTGAAAGGTCTGGAACAGGTTTCTCAACCTTTCCGCGATCGGCGCCGGCCGCAGCAGAGCCGCCACCCCTATGGCCTGGTACTTGTCGAGGGCATAGCGGTATACCTCCAGCAGCAGTTCTTCTTTATCTTTGAAATAATAATGAAGGAGGGATTTACTCACTCCCGCCGCCTGCGCTATCTCGGCCATCGAAGCGGCTGAGCAGCCTTTTTCCCCCGTCATCATGTATGCTGACTCGATGATCGCCTGGACCTTTTCAGGCCGGGTGGTGATGTCCTGATTCTTCAGCGGCATAGGTGTCTGTTACAGGCGGAACAATTTGGACCGGTCGGCCGATCACCTCATCTTTCCTGATTTACACCCCATGTCAAATAAAAATCATTTCTATTGCTATATACCGGTTTTTCTTTAAGATTCACCTGTCCAGCACGAAACTGTCCACCGTGGCCGTGAGCCGGGCCGAGACCTGTTTCCACTGAATTTCCCTGGCCGTTCCGGTCACCAGATATGCCTGTCCGCCCCGTTTCATGACCCGTGAGTACCAGTGCATATCGATACCGTTGTATTTACCCGCGTATTCCAGCACGAGTACGTTTTTATCACGGACCTCGGATTTGATGAGCACCCACTTCTGTTCGATAAACTGTGATTCTGACAGTGTTTTAAAGTCCGCCAGGGACCCGGCATACTGCTGAACCATCACATTGATGTTGGGGGAAAAATTGTCGGTAGGCGGCATATTCATGAACAGCACCACATAATTGGCGGTCGCCGAGGTTTCCTCCAGGGGAGAGATGGAGAAACCGTGCAGGGGGAACACCAGTTTCTGTGAGGCGGTCCCGGCATAGAGCGTGCCGGCCATCCCACACACGAGCGCCGCATGAAGCAGAAATCTGATTTTCATATTTTCCTCTCCGGATCAATTGATTCTTCTAAAAGACACAATACCTGATGCCGTCTATACTATTTCACCGTCTTTCCCCGCGGGGCATGCCCGGTCATGGTACCCGGCACCTCACGGGAAAGTTCGAGCTCGTCCCCACGGTCTGAACAGCAGACCCTTCGGAACGATAAAAGTATTTTCACTTTACCGGAGGGCGGTCGGGTTCCATGCAGGGTGTTTTCAACGGCCCCCCACCTCTCACCCCCACCATCGGCATTCCGGGGGCTTTTACCATGGAACGGGGCGATCATTCCTTCCCTGTCTTATCGTGACAGGGCTTGTTGAAATTCTGTCCTTAACACCACACGCGGGCGACCATTTTCTCACTTCAGCGGCTTTCCCTTGGGCGGCTCCAGCCGCATCAGGTACTTCGCCTTTTCATCTTCCACGCTGAAGTACTCATGGGCGAGCCATGCGTCGATCATATCGGTATCGTGTCTGCTCATGAAATGCTCGCACTCGCCGGTAATGAGCATCATATAACCCTTCGGTGCGGGATCAAAACGCACGATAATGCGGGGTGCCGAGGCCAGGTCGGCGATAAAGGGAGGCTTCACCTCGTTGAACCTGGCGCGGTTGTTTGTTTCCCCGTCGCCCTCGAAGGAAAGAGGGCCGTAGTTCACCAGGGGTCGGAACAGGGCCGAATTCCCCAGTACATGGTCAAACCTGATCTTGTGTATCTTCCCCCATACCCATTTCGAGGGGTCGCCGCCGTATTCTTTTTTCAGCATATCACAGCTTTCCCGGAAAGCGCGGGTCGCGATGTCGCCGATCGTTTCCCCGGCGGGGGTCCGCACATCATCGATAAAGATACTGCCGCTCACAACCATCCGCAGAAAAGCTTCCATGCTGATGTAGCGCTCGGCAATATACTCCGCGGCGAGTTCGTCTCCCAGTTCGTCTGCCAGGGTCTGAAAGGCAAAGCGCACATAAAAGGTGTTGTATATGGAGGCTCCGGCCGCGTCTTTGCGGTTATCGCCGTTCCATGAAAGCACCGTTTCCAGGGCCTTCTTCATTACGGCATCCTTTTCATCAATCCTCACATGCTTTCGGATGAGCGCCTGGATTTTGACGGCCAGCACCGTGTGCGTGTCGGTCTGCATCTTTTTGCAGTATTCCACATCTATTTTGTTTTTTTCCCGCAGCATCGTCGCGATATTTTCGTACCGGTAGCCCGGCGCGTAGGTGCCGTTTATGTCGAAGGGCAGGTTTTTCACATTTTTGTTGTTTGCGGTGGCGATAAAACCCCGGGCGGGATTCTTTATCATGGGATACTTTTCATCTGGAATGTTGCCCTCCCAGTTGCCCGCTGTTTTCGTGCCGTCGGCGATAAGGTTGCCGGTACCCGGTTTCCGCTTCGGCAATGAACCTACCACCCTGAAGGCGGTGTTCCCCTTATCGTCGGCATACACCATGTTCTGGGGGGATATGCGGATGTGTTTCACGGCGGCCAGGAACTCATCCATGTTCCGCGCCTGGTTGAGTTTGAAAAATCCCTGTATGTCCATGGCGTCGAAACCGGTCCAGTCCAGGCTCACGTCGAATCCCAGTTCTTTGAACACCTCGGACAACACCGGCCGGCGGCCGCAGTAATAGAGGGTCTTTTTAAGCGGGGCTTTCCCCTTGATCCTGATCTCAACGGTCCTTTGCGTCAAAGGGATGTCTTTACCCATGAACCGGTAACTCTTCTTCTTCCAGTCGATGCTTTCTTTAAAAAGGTCCACCGTATCGGCCCCCTGGTTGGTGAGGCCCCATGCCATGTGACGGTTGTACCCCGAGGCGATGAAGGGGAGACCCGCCACCTGGGCGCCGGTCACGTCGAAATCGCCGGTCCTGGCGCGGATGATGTAGAAATCGTTGGGCATCTTGGACTGGTGCACCTGCATGTCGCTGCAGAGGATGGCGCCGCCGTGGGCGGTCTTTTTCGGACCGATGGTCCAGTTGTTGGAGGCCGAGCGGCATCCCAGGAGCCAGTCTAACTTTTTCACGAGTGCCGCGAGGGGGCCGTCGGGCGGATCACCCGCCACCCGGTCATCGATCACCGTAGGGGTGCCCGCTGGAACATAGTTGATGAGTTCCCGCGCCCTGCCGGGGCCGATCTTTTTGACAATGCGGTGATAGAGTATTTCATGCTTCATGTTGTACGCAAGGCTCCAGTTGAGCATCACCCCCACCAGGATGGAATCGGCGATCTCCCAGCGCTCTTTCTTCATGCCCAGGAGTTTCATGTAGAGGTTGGGTCCTTTCGTCTCGAGATAGTGGTTCACTCCGTCAACGTAGCGCTGGTAGAGGGTCCTGACGGCGGGATCCAGTCCTCCGATGGAACTTCTTGCATGCCCGGCGAAATCCACCGCCCTTAAGAATATGTCCCTGGAAAGGGCCTTTTCACCGGCGAACTCGCTTATGCGTCCCTGACCCACCCGGCGGGTGAATTCCATCTGGAAGAGCCGGTCCTGGGCATTCACGTATCCCCAGGCGAAGAAGAGGTCCGAGAGGTTCTGCGCGGTGATTGTGGGCATGGCGTACCGGTTGCGTTCAATGGTGACCGGCGCCGAGAGTCCCTCAACGATGATGTTTTTATCGTAATCCGGAAGTCCGGTACGCAGAAAGAAGTATAATCCGGCGGCGGCAAGGGCGAGAATGACGGCTGTTACGGCGAGTATTCTTTTCATGAAACCCTCCTGCAACTGGGCAAGGATCAGCGCCGGAACGAGTATAAACCACACACCGACAAAGAGCAATTCAATAATCCGTCAACCGGCCTGTCGGGGGAAGCACCCGATCGCCTTCAGTCGGTTGCCACCGTAACCAGGTTTGTCGCCTCGAACATCCCCTGTGGCGAGATGACCGGTTCATCGTAGGGAATGTTGCTTCCATAACGTTTGCGCATGAGTTTTTTAACTGCGGGTTGGGACAGGTCGAAAGATGAAAGCTTCTTCAATGCCCCCACCTCTACTCCCAGGGCCCTTTTGTAAATTTTCCAGATGAGCTCGGTACAGTAAATTCTTTCATCGCTCCAGCCGAAGTATATATCATAATTCTTTCCCAGAAATGACGCACCCGTCGACTTCATCTTTTTGATCTCAGCCGGGCCGATAACGCGGTCGCGGTTTTTCAGGCGTTTGATGACGTAGTGGCCGCCCACACCCCTTTTAATGAATGAGTCGAGGGAGGTTAACCTCACCGGCTGCACCGCTTCAAGCACCATGAACCCCCCTTTATAGGTGAAGATTATTCCCGCATGCGTATAACGCGAGCGGGTGGCCAGCTGTACGGCGCGGCATTGTTCTGAAGCCGATTCCTGGAAGATTATGTCCCCTTCCCTGAGCACGGTCCGATCGGGGAGCCCGGCTGAATCGAGGGGCCGGAAGCACACTATCACCGTGATTGCGGCGAAAACTGACTTTCTTATGCGGGCATTCTTCATTATGTCTCTCATCCTTCATTTATCAAGAATTCTCTCAATGGCCTCGCGCAAATCGTCCACCGTGTACGGCTTGACGATCGCGCCGCTGAATCCGAACTTACGGTAATCGGACACCACCAGGTCCTGAGAGTACCCCGTGGCGACCAGCACTCTGGCGCCGGGATCCATATTCCTGATTTCCTTTACGGTCTCCTTGCCCCCCATGCCGCCCGCTATGGTCAGGTCCATGATCACCAGGTTGAATGGATTTCCCATGTCCATCGCTTCCCGGTAACTGCTGATCGCGTCTTCACCCCTGCCTACACACACGGTCTCGAAACCCATGTGCGCAAGCATCCTGTTGCCGATCCTGAGCACCGGCTCCTCATCGTCCATGAGGAGCACCCGTCCTTTCATCTGTGCGACCGGCCGATCGGTTATACCGCCTGCGTGTTCCTTTTCCACGATTGGATCTTCGGTCGCCGGCAGATACACGGTGAAGGTGGAACCCTCGCCGACCATCGACGAAACCTCAATGTGCCCCCTGTGGGCCCTGACTATGGAATGAGAGATCGCCAGGCCCAGACCCGCACCGGTTTTCTTCGTTGAAAAATACGGCTCGAAAAGTTTTTTTTCCTCCCCCTGCCTGATGCCGATCCCCGTGTCCCGGAACTCGATCTTCAGGTACTTGCCCGTCGCGAGTAGGGGATTCCCGTTCGCAACAGTATGGTTTTTCGCCGTGATCCTTAGGATACCTCCGCCCGACATCGCCTCCTTGGCGTTGATGACGATGTTCTGGACCATCTGGCTGATCTTATCGCTGTCGACGTCAACGTTCCATAGATCAGGTGATATCGCGTATTCGACGCTTATACTCGACCCGTGCAGCAGAAATCCCACCGTTTCGGTGATCAGCTTCGACAGCGAGATTACCTGCCGGTGGAGCACGCCTCCACGGGAAAAGGTCAGCAACTGCTGGGTCAGGTTTTTCGCCCTCAGGGCCGCCTTTTTAATTTCGTCAAACAGTTCCCGATTGGGGTCATCGCCGGAGGTCCGCACCAGGGACACGCTTCCCAGTATTCCCGTAAGGATGTTATTGAAATCGTGGGCGATTCCTCCGGCCAGAAGCTCAAGGTACTCATTCCTCCTTGCCTTCTCCAGGGCGTTCGTCTGGTCGATATACAGCCGCATTATCGCGCTCATCGACATTATTATGAACACAGCCAGGCCGATGCTGAATACCGAGAAAATCCTTATGGAATAAAGCCCCGTATCGAACTCCTTCATCGCCAGAAGCAGGTCGGCGGCGCCGGTGCCGGTCCCGACAAGCAGGCCCAGGAGCAGCGACCTGACATACTGCTGCTGCCTCGTAACCCTCAGTTCAAACAGCATCAGCCCTATGCTGTAGAGGGCCAGCAGTATGGTGAGCAGGTCCCTGATACGATAGACGATACCCGGCGCGGCCCTTCCTACATTCCATGGCGTTATGACCGTGCCGGGCTTTTTATTGAATGAAAGGAAAAGATCGGGAAAGACGTATGCCGTGGCTATAATCACCAGGGCCGTGACGAGGCCCGAGGTATATACCGCTTTATTGACGCGCCTCAGCGTTGAATTAAGCTCAAGAAAGTTGTGAAACGCGAAGGGAAGCGCAAAAAGAAAGAGTGTAATCGAGACCGCCTCGAGCCGATGGAACTGCATCCCGAGCTGTCCCATGCCGGTGTAACCGCATATCACCACCAGAAGCTCACTGCCCAGGGTCATAAGCCCCAGGATCCCTACAATAAGGACAGCGAGATACAGAACCCGCCGAAAATTCAGGTACACATAGAAGAAGATAATGCTGCCCACCATCAAGACCCCGATGCAGAATGAAAGCAGTACGATGGGTATGATTATCATGAGGTCCATTATGTCCCCGGCGGATAGTCCTGTTCTGGAGTTTATCGAAAATAAACTGATATGCTTGTGCTTCGTCCGAATAAAGCCCCACTGTAATGTGCCGTCAGGCGTTCGACCGGAATTCAGATCGAACAGGATAGCATTAAAAACGGAAAATGTCAAATAGATATATGCGTATACCATAACCGCAACTAATTCTGAAATAATGGAGTGCAATCTTCATGGTTCAATCATTCCGAACCCGGAAGCACTCTGCAGGCGGCAAGCCTGGAATACCGTTTTATCGGAATGCCTTGGGCAGGCAAAGTTAGGACATTACGCCGCATATTATAACCAGAAAATGCAATAACAGTCACTCAATTACGTCTGTTTCAGTAACAGCTCGCAGGAGGATCTTTCATGAGAAAATGGATGTTTTTCGCTTTGGGGATAATTATGCTGGCGGCATCGTCCCTGTTACTGACACGGGTACGGCATTACATTAAGGCCGTATTCTATATCGACCATATGGAGCGGGAGGAAAGGATCGCGCGCATGCATGTAGACCGGATCGTTAACGATCTGGATATCAGGCCTGGAGACATCATCGCCGATATCGGCGCCGGTTCGGGGCTCTTCAGCCGGAAAATAGCCCTGAAAGCAGGTACGGGAGGCACGGTTTACGCCGTTGACATCAATGAAAAACTCCTGAATCATATCAATGCGCGGAAACGTGTGGAGGGCTCGGCCCCGATTGTGACGGTCAGAGCGGAGGAAATGGATCCGAAGCTGCCTGCCCGGGCGGACTTAATTTTCATATGCGATACCCTGCACTATGTGGCCGACCCGGCCGCATATGTGAAGGTGATGTCCCTGTACCTGAAACCGGGCGGCCGTATCGCGGTTATCGACTTTTATCGCAACCACCCTCAGGGTTCTAAAATATTCACCGAAGCCCATCTTACCGCCTGGATGAAGAGCGTGGGCATGGAACCGGTTTCCCGGCAAAGCTATGTGGCAGACGAGTATTATGTGATTTACAAAAAGTAATAATCAGCGGGATACCTGCAGGGTCATCCGATCCTGAGGATTTCGCTTTGTATTATCCGGACTATACTCCATGGCCTGCCGGTTCACCGAACCCACCGGCCATGGCATCCCTCCTTCCTGGACCGATCAAGGGCGCCGCTAAAAAAGATTTGAACTATGGGCCGCCTGTGCCATACTGTAGGTCGTCCATGCGCTACCCGTTGCACCGGGGACCATGCAGGCAGCAAGGAGGTGTGCGATGTCTGAAGAACTTTCCCGCCGCCAGCTCATAAAAAAGTCGGTAAAGATCGGCACCGCGGCCGGCGGTGCGGCGCTTCTTTGCGCCGGTGTCTATTCATTCCTGAAACAGCCCTCCATCGAAGATCTCTACGGCACCTGTCCTCCGGGGGCGGAAAAATACCAACTGAAGATCGCCGATCCGAACGCACCGAAGCCCAACGTCATCATCATTTACTGCGACGACCTGGGTTACGGCGATATCGGCTGCAACGGGAACAGGGCCATCCGCACTCCCAACATCGATGCCCTGGCGGCGGCCGGGACCCGCTTCACCGATTATTACGCGTGTAATGCCGTCTGCGCGCCTTCCCGCGCGGGACTGCTCACCGGCCGCTATCCCTTCCGTACCGGTGTGATCGGCAACCCATTCCCGAAGGGTGAGCCCCTGGGGCGTGTCCTGGCCCGGAAATTCGGCGACGCCCTCAAGGGACTCGGCGTATTCGACACCCGCGAGAACTATGCGGGCATGGGACTTTACGCCCAGGAGATCACCCTGGCCGAGGGACTTAAAAAAGCGGGCTACCGCACCGGCATGGTGGGTAAATGGCACCTGGGCGATTACAGCAAAGATCCGGAACGCAACCCCCTGAGGCACGGCTTCGACCGTTATTTCGGCGTGCCCCACTCGAACGATATGATACCGTGCCCGCTCTTCCGCGATGATAAAATGCTGGAGCCCGACATCGGCGCGAACCAGGCCCGCATTACAGGCATGTACACGAAGGAGGCGATTAAGTTCATCGATGAATCGGGGAAGGGTCCCTTCTTCCTCTACATGGCCCACACATTCCCCCACCAGCCGCTCTACGCGTCTGAGAAATTCCTGAAAAAATCGAAGGCGGGGCTCTTCGGCGATGCCGTCGAAGAGATCGACTGGAGCGTGGGTGAGATCATGAAACTTTTGAGAGCCAAGGGACTCGAACAGAACACCCTGGTCGTCTTTACCAGCGACAACGGCCCCTGGTACGAGGGAAGCTCCGGCCCCTTTCGCGGCCGTAAGGGCCAGAGCTACGAGGGGGGCTTCCGGGTGCCCTTCATCACCAGATGGCCGGGCCGTATACCTGCCGGCAGAGTGAGCAATATCCCCATCATGAACCTGGACCTCTTTCCCACCCTTTTTGTTCTGGCAGGGGTAGAGATCCCGAAAGACCGCATCATAGACGGAAAAAATATCCATGGCGTCCTGTCGGGCAGGGATGCGAGACCTCCTCACGAAGCCATTTACTTCTACCACTACGACCTGCTGGAAGGGATCCGTATGGGAAAGTGGAAATATTTCGAAAGGATGAACCGCTACGTGTGGCCCATCGCCATGGACGCCGCTTCCCTTCCCGATAAAATGGGGAAAAAACAGATGGGAAACCGCTGGCCGTTGCTCTATGATCTGCAAAACGATCCCGGCGAAAGCTACAACGTCATCAACACTTATCCCGATATCGCCGCCAGGCTCAGTACCGCCATGATGGAATGGCGAAAGAGGGAACAGAAAGACCCCCGGGGATTCGGGAAGGGGTAAGCCGGAAGAAGCGGCAGGGGGCCTGTCTCACGCGTCGACGCTTTATTTCCCTGAGGTCATGTCACCGTACGGACCATCGGCCGACACCCGGAGTTCCGTTCAGCGGCACACGGTTTCCACCCTCATGCCTCTGTTTCGTCTGGAATCGCGGGCAAACCGGGACGCGTATCACACTCTGAGGTGTTCGGACCAATAATCTATTTCAGATTAATTCCCCATACAGCGGGAGGGTAACGCGTCCCGACACCGTCGAAATTCCCATTGCACACGCTGTACATCCCAGATGCAGGCGACACTGAATTAATTCCATAAAGGGTGCGGGTTAATTCATTGTGTACCCATAACGTAATGCGAACAGGGATCCGTGGATTAATGAATTGACATTTACACCAAAGCGGCGATACTATTTCATGCTGACGTTGCCCGATGGAAGTTCCGGTCGGCGCATGGGATGTATCTTCTTCTCGAAAGACCGGCTTCCTGGGACCGGGATAGCGGAGATTCCGGACCCTGCCGACACAGATGATGCCAAAGAGAACCGTGGAGAGGTTAACGCGATGAAAAAAAGAAAACAGTACCTGATAGACCGTAAATTCCAGTTGAAACAGACTTTTTTGACCGTGGGGATAATATTGTTCGTCGTGGCGATAATCATAGGCATCATAGGTATAAGCGCGGCGACCAACAACGGGAAACTGGCGGAGGTAACCAGGCAAAACGGCGAAATGATGAAAAACCTGGACGGCGTTATGCAGGTCCAGGACAATATCCTGGAAACGATGATGACATGGGTGCAGAAACCGGGAGCCATACCGAAAGCCGACGTTGTCAGGGAAATCGCGCAGACCCATTATAAAAACCTCACCTCGATCAAGTCGGATATCACCACCATCAAAAAGAACATTGATGACAACGACACCATAATTAAAAGCAACCGTATATTGCTGCTGGTCCTGGTTATCCTGGTGATTCTGCAGGGAGCGGTCCTGTTCGTCTTCATGATCAGGAAAACCCACAAGATCTCAGGACCCATCTACGTCATGTCCGGCTATATGAAGGACATCATCGATGGAAAGATCCCCGCGCCCAGGAAACTGAGGAAGGATGACGAACTGCAGGAGTTCTACGAACTGTTCACAAAAATGATCCAGACACTGAAACACCGGGGCGGCTAATAACACCCGGCGTCCCGTGTGCCGTTATCTGGAAGGCACCAGCTTTAAGAGCGATTCAACCGTTTCGGCCACCACCGGGTCTTTCGTGTTGCGGCAGTATACCGAGAAGTACACGGCGGGGTATATTCTGGTGCGGAATATCATGTAATAATAGGTAGTGAATATAAGATCGTACCTCCCTTCCTTTTTGCTGAAATAAAACTCGCTCATGATGGTGGATGGTTTGTCAGGATCAAATACCTTTACGGAATAGCCGTATCCAGCCCTGAATATATCGGTGCCCTTCTCCAGCCTCTGTTTAAGGTGTGACAGCGATACCATTTTATTGGAGTATGAATTCCTGAATATCGTTCCATCGATGATATCCTGTTTGATGTCTTTTAGGTTGGTAAAGAACCCCGTGGTAGGTTTGGCAGGGGCGGTGAATTTTTTATTGTCGGGATAATACTGTATCACGCCGTCGACGGTGTTGTCACCCCCCTCGTCGGTAACCAGGCAAAGGACTTTTTCGGCCCCGACGAAATCACCTATCAGGATTTTGGTGGTGTCGTCGATGGATTGCAGCAGAAAATAATTCCTGAAATCAGAGGGCACGGGAAAAAGTCTCAGCCGCTCCCGGCTAATGGACTCCCTCACGATAAAATCCTGTCCCAGGTTCATTACGGCAAGCGCGAGGGCACCCGCTGAAACTACCGCGGTGATGACGATCAACGCTACGAGAATGGATTTATTTTTCATGATCTTACTCTCTTCGGCATGAGTTAATTGCAACCTTATGCCTATACACTGATTATAGGCACCATTGAGTCAATAATGCAAACAAATTTTTTACGGTTGCATGAATAACATTCCCGTAACCATGCACGGGAAATATATATTTTTACGGTTTATCGTTGATTTAAGCCTGCGACGGGTAACCACCGCCTGTGCATGTATGCGGCATCAATCAACCAGGTGCCCCTCTTCGATGCGCGAAAGGGCCGAAAGGACAATCAGCAATACCCCCAGTACGATCATAGTCCCGCCCAGGGACCAGTCGGCCAGCAGGCCTGCCAGGGGATTCACGATCACGATCGCAAGGGTGCGGCTCATGGAGACGAAGGAAAGCACCGTGGCCCTCTGAAGGGAGGGGATATACTTGTTGAGGTACGAACTGAAAAGCGGCACCCGAGGCAGCCCCGCCGTGAAGGCGATAACCACGGCGGCGACGACGGCAGGCAGGTTTTGCACTACACCCAGTAGCACGAAGCAAGCACCCGCGGCGACGGCCATGAACAGCAGGAATCGCCGTTTGGAACCGGCCAGCGGTTCGATGCGTTCCACCCTGAAGAGGAACATTATCTGCGCAAGGGCGCAGGCTGCGTGGACAATGCCGAAGTATTTCAGGGGCATACCCGACCGGCCCAGGAGCGGCTGATAGAGCCATATAATGGTGAAGGCCAGAGCGTTGGTGACGGCCATCTCGACCGTGAGCAGCAATACCACGCGGTGTCCCAGGAAAAACCTTCCACCCTCCCTGAGTATATTAATGTACGAAGGTTTGTCCCCCTCCGCCACCCGCGCCGCTGGTTCCTTGAGGGTAAGGGCGGTAAACGCGGCCAGGCATGCGGGGACCACCTGGGCCGTCATGGGGGCCGTGAGTCCCCAGCGTGCGGCCATGAAGCCCCCGGTCACGGTGCCCGCCAGTATCCCCGCCAGTTTGAAAGACTCCATACGTGCGAGCACGCCCTTGGAACGGCGTTCCTCACCCGTCTCTACCAGGCTGTCATACGCCAGTGCCTCGTCCGCCCCCGAGTGCAGGGTATAGGCCGCGGCGAACACGATCTCGGCCAGCAGGAACACCCAGAACCTGGGCGCGCTCACGTACACCAGCGCCGCACCCATGGCGGCGAGGGATCCCAGGGCCAGGGAAGTCTTTCGTCCAAGGTAATCGGCCACCGTGCCCGTGGGCACCTCGAGCAGAAAGTTCCACAGCATGAACCAGGCGTTCAGTAAAAAAACCTGGAAGAGGCTGATCTTTCCCCAGCCGGTGTAGAAGGGCACCAGCACCGCCGCGAAGAAATGCATCCAGAAGAGGAACCGTATAAGGTTCAGCTTGAGTATGTTTCTACGATAGAGCCGTTGCATCGACGGTTCCGAGATCATGTAATTGCCGCCGTATTTGTTCAGAACAATGAAGGCCATCAACACACACCCACAATCCGCACATGTCCACCACTTTTCAACATGTTACATGACGAGCCCCGGTCTATCCACCCTGAACCTCCTTCTCTTATAAAGAAATCCTTGTTTTTCACCTTCACCTCAATTATCATAAGCACTATGATCAAGGCATGGTCCCTCAGAATGAAACTGTCCTTGTCGATTGTCTTCCTGATCGCGCTGCTCTTCGGCATGGCCGCTTTCAGCTTTTACCTGTATGTGAAAAGCATCGGGGAAAGACACGGGAAGGAACGGCTGGTCTCGGACCTAAGGACCGCTCTGCTCTATATAGAGCTTGAGAGCCCGGGGGAATGGAACGTCTCCAACGGCCGTTTGTACAAGGGTGGCCTCAGGGTAACGAACAACGAGCATATCACCGAAGAGATAAAAAAGCACTTTCCCCCCTTTCTCAAGATACGTTTCGGCGCGGGCCCTTTCCCCACCGGTCGTTCCTACGCTCTTCATCAACCCCGGGGAACCGATGTTCTTACCGCGATTATTCGAAAAATGCCGTTGCGGGACAGGCCCGGCAAACCGCCGCCTCCGCATGAACCGTTCGCTCCCTACGTCTTTGAAAACGGCATGATCGTCGCGCTCCCGGATGCCCGTCAGAAGCCGGTCGGATGGCTGGAGTTATCGATACAGGATGAGATGCGCCGCCTGCTCGCGAAAAACGTCCTGATAATCTTTATCGCGGGAAGCGTCCTTATCATAGGCGTCATACTGGCGGTGCTGTATTTCATCATCTTCAGGCTCTCGGCCCCCATTGACGCCCTGGTAGAGACCACCAGGCACATGGCGCTCATGAACAAGAAACTGCGCGACATTTCCAGAACCGACCACCTGACCGGTCTTTTGAACCGGCGGGGCCTTACCGAATCCCTTGAATCGGACATGCTGCGCCTCCTTAATGAAGGGGGTACGGCATCGGTGGCACTTCTGGACCTCGACGATTTTAAAAAAATCAACGACACTTACGGGCACGAATGCGGCGACCTGGTACTGCTTGAGACGGGAAGGCTGTTACAGTCCTTCACAAGAAAAGAGGATTTCTCATGCCGCTGGGGCGGTGAGGAGTTTCTTATCATCTTCATTAATCTGGCCGGCGACAGAAGCAGCGAAATTGCCGAGAGAATAAGGTACGCCATAGAACACCACGGGTTTATTTACCAAGGCAGGGCCGTTCCCGTTACCGCCACCATAGGATTGTCCGAATGCCGCGGGCAGACCACTTTCCCGATATCGCTCAACCAGGCCGATAAGGCGCTCTATGCAGGCAAAAAGCAGGGGAAAAACCGCGTCTGCCGCTTTGACGATCTTCAGAGGACACCCCGCTGATGACATTACAAACTGTCCGCCAGACTCCTTCTTTAAATTTCTGGAACCAAACCCCGTAACGGATTATTTTCTCCCCGGCAGTATTTCTATAAATTTTAAAGTCGTTTCCATTAAAAGTGTGTATATTTAACGAATCGCCCTTTCAGTGATGCGCGGGCACGCCCCGTAAATCAACACACGCAATCCACAATTAAGAGGAACACTTACATGAAGGAAAAAACCGTCGCCGACAGCACCATCACCATCGTCCAGCAGATGCGGCCCCAGGACGCCAATCTGGCGGGCAACGTGCACGGGGGTGTCATCATGATGCATATCGACATCGCCGCCGGCATCGTGGCGGCGCGGCACTGCGGCTCAAACGTGGTGACCGCTTCGCTCGACCGCCTGGACTTTCACAGCCCCGTATTTATCGGCGATCTGCTGAGGCTCAGGGCTTCGCTCAACCTGGTGGGAAAGACCTCCATGGAGGTGGGCGTACGCGTGGAGGCCGAGAACATGTTCACCGGCGATGTGCGCCACACCGCCTCGGCCTATCTTACCTTCGTCGCCCTGGACGGCAACGGCAGGCCGCGGGAGGCGCCGGGCCTCATCCCCGAAACCGCTGATGAAAAGAGAAGAAACGAGGAAGCCAGGGCGCGCCGGGCCATACGGCTGGAGATGAAGCGCAACGGTCTGTAATGATTCTGCCGGGAGTACGGGAGTTTTTAATCTCCTTTTTAATTTCTTAATAACCCCTTTCCCATAAAAAATCCTTGAATTTTATAGATGGTGCTTTTAAAGAGGACTCTCGCTTTTCGGGGATGGAGTTCCCCCTGTAACCGCCTTTATACGGCTAATGACTCCTACCGCTTCCGTGCGGAAGGAGTTCGCAACAGTACGAAATCCACCGCACGGTGGATTTTTTATTTTTCTGGAGGATTTCATGCTCAACATGTTCACTGTTGCCACCGCGTGGCTTGCACTGGCCGTGGTTTCCACAATACTTGCCAACCGGCTTAAAATATCGATGGCATTGATGGAGATTTGCATTGGGGCGCTGGCGGGATTTCTTGTTTCTCTTTTTTTTGAACCAGGGATCATGAAGCCTGACGCCGAATGGATACGTTTTATCGCGAGTTCAGGAGCGGTTTTACTGACCTTTCTTGCGGGCGCCGAGCTCGACCCTGTTTCAATGAAGTCCAAAATCAAGGAGGTATCGGTGGTCGGCGTTATAGGGTTCCTTGCCCCCTTCCTCGGTTGCGCCGCGATCGCATTCTATATACTAGGATGGAACCCTCGGGCAAGCCTGCTCTGCGGTATCGCCCTTTCTACAACTTCCATGGCCGTGGTCTACTCCGTCATGCTTGAGTACGGTTTCAACAGGACCGAATACGGCAAGGGCATACTGGGCGCCTGCTTTATCAACGACCTGGGGACTGTCATCGCCCTGGGCCTCATCTTCGCACCATTTACCTACAAAACGCTCATCTTTATAACGACATGCGCTGTTGTGGTGTTTCTTCTGCCCCCACTCACCATGCGCCTTACCCGCATATACGGAAACCGTACCGCGGCCATACGCACCAAATGGATCGTATTCGTGCTCTTCGGGCTCGGGGCGCTTGCCCTCTGGTCGGGGAGCGAACCGGTTCTTCCCGCCTATATCGCCGGTATGGTACTTGCGGGGAACGTCGCCAGGGATGAGTTTTTTATTCGTCGACTGCGTACCCTGACTATCGGTTTTCTCACGCCCATATATTTTCTCCGTGCCGGCTTTCTGGTGTCAATACCGGCGATCATTGCCGCACCGGCGGTGTTTCTGGTGCTTTTCGGCGGAAAGGTCGTATCCAAGATATTCGGATTGTATCCCGTTATCGGTCGATTCAAGGAAAGCAAAAAGGAACGATGGTACTATACCCTGCTCATGTCCACGGGTCTCACCTTCGGTTCCATATCCGCCCTGTATGGTCTCACCCATGGTATCGTCAGCCGTGACCAGTACTCTTTTCTAATCGCCGCGGTCATCGCGAGCGCGGTTATACCCACCATCATTGCCAACATGGCCTTTCTGCCCGATCACCTGTTGAAAGCGCCGATGGCCGACGAAGAGGTTCCGCAACTCGACAGGATAACGGAATCAGATGAAAATCGCGGCATCGACGATTATTTAAAGAAACGGGGAGGTGAAAGGTAAGCGCGGACTGTCTCACGCCTCAGCATAAAACAGTTCTTTTTACGGAGTTCCCGTATCCCGTCGGGCATGTTTCCCGCATTGCCGAGACAGCAGTTCCCGCGTAACCGGGCCGCCGTGGGCCGGAAGATAAAGCCGGCACCCGGTCTCGATGAGCTTCTTCCAACTGCGCACCATGAGGGGTATATCGTCGGCGAAGGGGGTGAACACCGACCCCGGGATCACTCCGAACAGGGCGTCACCCGCCAGGGCGATCTCACCGCCGGCGATGACGCTCATTGAGCCGGCGGAGTGGCCCGGGGTGTGAAGCAGGTACGCGTCGAAACCCAGATAACCAAGATCCAGCCGTTCATCCACCGTGACGTTTGGCGCGACCGGATCGTAGCGGAACCGGGCGCGGAGCCTTTCACCGAACAGGCCCATGACCACCCGTGTCGGGAAAATACTCCCCCCGGGCAGCGGGCAGTCGCCTTCAGCGAGAAATCCCCCTTCGGCGGCATGTGAGATGAGCATGGTCCCGTATTCCGCTTTTACCCGGGCGGCGTTCTCGGCGTGGTCGAAATGGGCATGGGTAAGCACCAGCGCCGCCAGGTTTCCCCTCCGCACCCCCAGTGCTTCAAGGTTTTTCCTTAAACGTTTCCAGGCGGAGGTCCTGCCGGTGTCGACAAGGGCAAAATCCTTTCCATTCCCTATCGCGTAACAGTTGCATCGGCCGCCGAGCACCCTGGTAACGGTAAGACCGCTCACGGTTTGCCATGATTTCATAATAGTACCCTTCCTTTTCATTCAACGGAGCGGCGACGGGAAAAATATCAGCGATACACGTTTATTATGCACAGACGTTTATTCCTGTCGAGCGTAATTACCGGCCGGACAAGTCATATCCATCCGTTCCTGAAGTTCATGGAAAAAAGAGCGTCCCCTCCGGCGACGGTTTTGAAAAACCGTGACCGGAGTAAAACAAAAATGGACAAAACTGTCATTCCATGTATACTACCTGATACCGCCATTGCCGCGGTTAATATCTCCTCCCTGGAGGTTACATGAAAAAAAATATCACTGTACTGTCAGCCATTATCCTTGCAGCCGCGCTGCTGGTCCCTGCTCCGGCGCCTGCCGCCGACATGAGCGTCGGCGCCGTCACCTGGTACGCCTGGTGGGACCATGATCAGAAAGGAGTCGATAATGACTACGACCCCTTCCCCATGTTCGGCCCCATGCTGGCCTTCGGATTTTCGAAGCAGTGGAGCGTTACGGCGGTAATGCTCTTCGGACGGTTCCACGAAAACCGGTTTAACGACGACTTTGACCGCTTCGATTCGGACATCGCCCTGAACTACGGCATTAACCGTTACATCAAGGTGTTCGGCGGTGCGAAGGTCATTTATATCGACTTCGAATCCGACACGGGTTACCACCGCACGGCCAGCCCCGCACTGGGAATAGGCATCACCCTGCCCCTGGGTTCCAGTGTGTTCCTGCTGGGGAACTTTTCGGGCACTTACGGATGGGGACACGAGAGAACATTGTTTCCTCTCGGCGTGTCGCTCGAGTCTGACCTGATCGAAAAAGGATACAACGCCTCGCTTACCCTGGCCTGGTACATCGACGGCATCTCCACCACCGTGAGCCTGGGAGGGCGCTTCCAACGGGTGGTCGCGACGTACGACGCGGAGCTGCTCCCGCAGGCCATTCATACCTTCTACGGGGTCACCCTTTCGGCGGTGTATTCCTTCGGGCTGTAGGGCCCTTTGCGGTAAGTATATCCGCATATTCCCCATCCGGTAGAGGCAGGAAGGGACTACGGTATTGACTGATGCAGCGGGCCGGACCGGTTGTCTTTCTTACAACTCCGGCGCACCCCTCCGCTGCATTTGTGCAGGCTATGCCTTCGGGACAGGTACCACCCGTGATAGTATTTCATCTCCTTTTTTATCAAAAATGATGTTTTTGACCCAGTCCCCGCCGGTCTGTGGATAGTCCGCACGGTTATGCGCGCCGCGGCTCTCGGTACGCAGGAGCGCGGCCCGCAGTATGATGCGGCCTATGGTCAGAATGTTTTCCGTCTCGAATATGCCGGCCAGGTCATCCGGCGACGGATCCTGTACAATGCAGATACGATCGATTTTATTCAGCCTGATTTCTTCCATGGCCTCGATGGCGGTCTCGAGACCCTCCCCGCTGCGTAGCACGCCGGCATACCTGCTCATCAGTTCAGTGAGGGTTTTCTTCACCTCGCGGTAATCTATACCGTTTCTGCGGCCTAACAGGGTTTCGATACGCCGCTTCACCCTTTCCGTTTCGTCCTTGTCAACAGCCGGCGATTTTGAGGTTTTAGCGTAACCGGCCGCAGCCGCGCCGGCGATGGCACCAAAGACCTGCGTTTCGGTAAGGGCATTGCCGCCCAGGCGGTTGGCCCCCATAACGCCGCCCTGAACTTCCCCCGCGGCGTAAAGCCCGGGCACGGCGGTGCGGCACTCCTCGTCGATAACGACACCGCCGATGAAATAATGCGCCCCCGGCGCCCATTCATAGGGCTGCCATGCAGGATCATACCCGCACTCCGCGCACGATTTCATGAAAGCCTTGAACTTACCCAGGTCCTCATTCGAGACACCTGAAAGATCGCCGTACACACCGCCCCTGGGCGAACCGCGCCCTTCCATGATCTCCTTTTGAGTACATAGCGATATCTCTGAACGCGTCACGTTTTCGGCCTTTTCAGGATGATACCTGCGCATGTAGCGCTCAAGCAATCTGTTATAGAACCTCCCGCCCACCGTTACCAGGCCGTCGCCCGGAGGAGGAGTCCCCCGCATGGGCTCCGGGCTGATCATGGCGGCCCTCGTCTGGACGAACTCCATGTCCATAAGTTTCGCTCCCGCGTTGAACGCCAGTGCGTACCCGTCGCCGGTTATACCGGGGGGATTAGTGGTAAGGGAATACAGGCTACCCGCACCGCCGGTCGCCAGAACCATGGCTTTCGCGCGGATCATCAACAGTTCCTTCGTATCCAGGCGCAGGGCTGCCGCGCCGTTTCTCAACAGGTCGGTCACCATAACGCGCGAAAGCACCTTTATTCCCAGGCGGTCGGCCTCCCTGACCAGACCCCGGAAGAACCCTCCACGGTACTGGTCACCCGACTGAACGGCGCGCGGCACCGAATTTCCCGTATAAAGAAACATTTCGTATTCGGCGCCCTTTTTTTCGAAATCGGTCCCGTAGCGCTCTATGTCTTTCGCACGGTCGAACGCGTTTTCCACCAGCAGGCGCACCAGCCGAGGATTGTTGAGGTAGTAACCTCCCCGCAGTGTATCTTCATAATGCCGCTCCCTGCTGTCCTCCCTGCCCAGCGGGGTAGACATGGCCCCCATGGCAATCGCCGTAACGCAGCCCGAGGGGTAGTCTCCTTTTGATACCACCGTGACTTTCGCGCCCGCGTTATGGGCTTCTATGGCGGCGCGGATTCCGGCGCCGCCGGCGCCTATAATCAGCACGTCGGTATCAACAAAACGCTCGGACAGTTTTGTCATAACATCACCTCTTTACTTCTCATTGTGGTCTGTTATATATCTATTGTAGCACCAGGCAATACCTTTTCAATGACGGCGAAACGGATTGAAAAACTCCATTATTACAGATTAATCATACCCATGGAAAAACACCACCACTGATCCCCGGCACCCCGGGAACACAGGTAATCTCACGGTTGCCGGTTTTCAAATTTGTCAGAACCACCTTTTATGCTTGAATCAACGTGGAGCGCGCGCTAGAGTGCGGGAAACACCGTGGCTGTCGCGAATGCCCCGCGGAAATGACAGAGGGACGTCCCTCAATTCAATGAAAACGGACACACAGCGATGAAGCATGCGAACACGGTCCCGACGCCAAAAACACTTTCGTACCGCTGGATAATCTTTTCGATCCTGGGGGCGGGTTATATACTGGTCTACTTCCACCGGCTATGCGCCCCTGTGGTCGCGGTGGACATGATGCGCGACCTCGATGCCGGGGGTGTGCTCATAGGAATGCTGGCGGCGGCCTACTTCTATCCCTACGCCCTGATGCAGTTGCCGGCGGGGCTCCTTTCGGATTCGCTGGGACCGCGCAAAACCATCACGTCATTTTTCCTGGCGGCGACGGCGGGCTCGGTGCTGCTGGGGCTCGCTCCCACGGCCGCCGCGGCCATCGCCGGTCGCACCCTGGTGGGGATAGGCGTCGCCATGCTCTTCGTGCCCACCATGAAGATACTGGCCGAGTGGTTCGGTACGGAGGAGTTCGCCTTCATGACCGGTATACTCATCGCCCTGGGGGGTGCGGGGTCCCTCATCGCCATGACCCCGCTGGCGCTCCTCTCGGCGGCGGTGGGATGGAGGGTCTCCTTCATGCTGGTGGGGCTCTTTACCCTGGGGATCAGCGTGCTGATATGGTTTTTCGTAAAGGACCGTCCGGCCGAACTGGGCCTCCCCTCCCCCTCCGTCGGCGGGTCCGGCATCGGCGAGACCGGCATCGGCGAGACCGGCATCGGCGAGACCGTTTCACTGTGGAAAGGGGTGCGGCGCGTACTCACTTCCGCCTCCTTCTGACCGCTGGCGCTGTGGTTCTTCTTTATCTGCGCCGTCTTCTTTACCATAGGAGGACTGTGGGGAGGCCCCTACCTGATACACGTGTACGGGATGAGCAGGACTGAAGCGGGGAACGTGCTTTCCATGCTGGCCGTCGGAATGATCGCCGGGAGCCCCGCGCTGAGCTACGCTTCCAACCGGCTCTTCCGGGGGAGAAGGCCGGTGCTCATTCTCGCAAGCCTGGGGGCCGTCACGGGGATGATACCCCTGGTATGCGCCACCGGAGGTATCGCGGTACCGTGGCTTTACGCCGTGTTCTTTCTGCTGGGCGTTTCCACCAACGCGATCGTGGTGATAGGCTTCACCTCGGCCAAGGAACTCTTCCCCGTGCGTATGGCCGGCACCTCCACGGGACTGGTGAACCTCTTTCCTTTCGCCGGAGGGGCGGTCTTTCAGCCGCTCCTGGGCCACATCATCGAATCATCCGGCATGACCGGAGGAGCCTTCACCGTGACGGGATACCGCAACGGTTTCGCGGTGCTGCTGGGCTGTGCCGCGGCGGCGCTGGTCGCGTCGCTTTTCGTGAAGGAGACAATGCGGCGAACAAAGGAACTCCCGTGACCGCTGAATACCGTATCGGCACCTCTGGATGGAGTTACCGGCACTGGAAAGGGATTTTTTATCCTGAAAAACTCGGGCAAAAGGAATGGATGCGTTTCTATGCGGAGAGCTTCGACACCGTCGAGATCAACATGACCTTCTACCGCCTGCCCGCGGAAACGACGCTTCGACAGTGGTTCGAGAAAACGCCGGACGATTTCGTCTTTACCCTGAAGGCCCCGAGGACCATTACCCATATTCAGCGGCTGTCCGCCGTGGAAAAACCCCTGGAAGCGTTTTACCGACTATTGGAGCATTTGCATCACAAAGCAGGATGTGTCCTTTTCCAGCTGCCGCCCTCGTTTCACTGTACGCCTGAGCACATGGCGAGGCTCGAGCGTATGGTATCGATGCTGGACGGCCGCTATGATCACGCCATCGAATTCAGACACGCCTCGTGGTGGCGCGATGAGTGCCGTGCGCTGCTTGAAAACCGGTGCGGTTTCTGCACGGTCAACGGCCTGGGCATGCCGCCTGATCTCGTCGTTACCGCCGGTTTCGCCTACCTGCGGTTCCACGGCGCACGGTATGACACCCTCTACGGCGACGACGAACTGCGGCGCTGCACCGAACGTGTATCGATACCGGCCGAAGAACGGCGGTTAAAAAGAATCTATATCTACTTCAACAACGAGACCCTGGGCTACGCGGTCCGGAACGCCCTGACGGTGAAGCGTCTTTTAAAAGCGTAACGCCTTCATCATCTCGGCGTTACGCTGTATACCTTTTTCTGCGTCTTCATGAAAGTGATGATAACTTTAAGAGGGACCTCTTCCGGGGTGTAATTTTCCTTTGCGAGCTTTTTATCGGGCTTGATCAGAAAATACTGTTCGTATAAGGTCCCGGCCCCGGACGTCTTAACGGTCACATCAAGCAGTTTATAGGGAACCGGCTTCCCCTTTGCGTCAAAAAAACCGATCACCACGCCCCCTTCCTGCCGGTGGACCGGCTTGTCGTGCCGTATCCTGAAAACCAGGCAGTTTTTTCTCTCGTTCTGGAAGGTCTCAAGATAGGCGATCCTTTCATTTTTCTTCGCCAGCGGCAAAGAGCCGTCTTCGATTACGGATTCCCTCGTATGTTTAATAACGAAATTAAAATAAGTGGAATCGAGGATCTTGAAGTCAATCGAGATCAAGCCGATACTTTTCTTCAACTCATCCTTAGACACCACACTTTCAATTTCCTTTATTTTCGGCGCAGCCTGTACAGAGGTCAACATCAGGGCAAGCATGCAAAACGACAAGATATACTTTTTCATAGTAACCACCTGTAATCTTTTTCCCTGAAGAAATCCATCAACTACGGCAAATGTCAAGAAGAATAGCGTCGGATGAAATGAAATCCCGGCACCTTCGAGGGGACCCGATACCGGAAGTGAAGAACATGCTTCTGTCCAGACGGTCCCGTCACCCGGGGATAATACCGAACCGCGCCATACACCGCTTCACGATACGTCCACTGCGCGGGAAGAGTAATGAATAACCGGCGTTTTGCTTACAGCGAGTCCCGGTCGAAAAACTTTATTTTCTCCTTCAGGTCACCGGCCATACCGGCGATGAGATCCGCATTGCGGTGGATCATTTCCGCGCCCTCGGCGCTGGACTGGGTGCGTTCGTTCATACTGTTGATGGAGTTCGCGATCTCGCCGGCGGCCCGTTTCTGCTCCCTGGTCGCGATCACCAGTTCGTCCAGGCGGGACTTAACCTTCCCGGTTTCCTCTTTCACCAGGTCGTTGGCTGACGCATGGTCGCGAAGGTACTTTTCAATAAACCCGGCTATGGTGTTGATCTCGTTTATACCGTTGATGATGTCGCCGATGGTGGCCACCGTATCCCGGGTATTCGCCATGCCGTTCGAGATTTCCTTCTCGCTTCTCCCTATCATGGCGCCTATGTCCTTCACGCTGGCGGTGGTCTGGTCGGCCAGTTTCGATATCTCGTCCGCCACCACGGCGAATCCCCTCCCCGTGTCTCCGGCGCGCGCCGCTTCGATGGCGGCGTTCAGCGAGAGCAGGTTGATGCGGTCCGAGATATCGTTGATTATACCGATGATCCCGGTCATTTCCCTGGAGGTATCGCTGATGCTGGCGATGCTTGCGCTCATCTTCTCCATGTTCTGCCCGCCCGTCATGGCCTTACCTGAGATAAAGGCGATCTGCCCGGAAGCGCCGGCGATACGTTGCTGCATGGAGCGGGCCGCCTCGAACAGCGTGTCCATACGGCCGATAAGCGACTCCACGGCCGCGTTCTGGTCGTTGATGCTCCTGGTGACGCTGTCCAGGGTCGCCGAGATCTCTTCCACCGTGGCGGTGATCTCTTCCATGGAAGCGGCCTGGTTCTGCATATTGTCCGAGAATCCCGAGGAGTGGGATTTCATCTCCCTGGAAGAGTCGTCCAGCTGCCCCGAGACATGCACCAGCGACGCGAGCAGGTCCCTGTTGATCGACCGCTGTTTGTCCCGGGTCTCTTCATATTCCTGAATACGCAGCTTCGTGGCGTTTTCGGTAATAACCGACACGGCAAGGCAGAGCGCCGCGGTAAGTACGATGGTGAGTATCGTCACCGCCATCGACACACTGGCTTCAACGCTCTGCAGCATCTCCCCCGCGTTCATGGTATTGAACACCACCGTGCCGATCACCGGTATTATTCCTGCCAGAAAGATCTTTCTGTTGGTAAAAAAAATGCTGAAGGGTATGGTCAGCAGCAGGGGGAAGTGGCTGGTCAGAAAACGCGCGGGGGAACGCGTCGACAGCATGGTGTTGTAGGAATTGAATGAAAGAAGGGCGATGACGAAAAAGAGCAGTATGGGCCCTGACCAGGAATAATACCCCCTCGACAACAGGAACAGACAGAACGCAATGGTGAGAATGAGCCCTATCATGATGAGGCTGAAGCGGGAGGAGATGCTGCCTCCCAGAATCAGTATCATCACCAGGAAATGGGTCGTTACCAGCGGCAGAATCCCTATCATGAAATAGAAAAGCATGCGGATTTTGCCCTTTTTCTCGTAACTCTCATGAGGGTATTTATCCAGGACACGGTTCAACAGCCTGTTCATACGATTATCCTCCCACGATGCCGGTGCCGACGGACGACCGGTGTATTATATGGTATGAACCGGTCTGAATGCAGCACTTTTTTTTACCACTGGAATTGTCTGTGTAACCGGTTTTTTTTAATATATGTAAAGAACCAAAAGGGACGGGTATTCTATTCCAGGTACTTCTCCTCATACGCGGAGGTTGACCTTTCTTATACCGGTCTAACGGTATGCGTTACTTTCTCTCCGCATTCAGTTACGCAGGGCTATGCCGGCGTACGGGCGGTGCCCCTGCGGGTTGGCGCCCGGGGAGCCCACGGGTACATACCCGTTATTGTATTCAATGAAAACCGCCGCCTTGGAACGGACCGCCGCTGATCGCATATTCATAACCGCAAATCGCCGTGTGTTTTTTCAGAGAATAACTGGTGTTTTTTTCGGTAAACAATATGGCGAAATTGCCCGGGATCGGTCAATCTTTTTTACCGGTTATAAGGGACGAAATGCATAGTGTGATACCTGTCCGGGCTTTTTTAGGGAAAGACCCGGATCACCAGCGGCCGGCTTCGAATATCCTCCAGTCATTACGCAATGAACACCATACGGGCCCGTCTCCGCCCGGGGTCACCACACGTGCGGAATGATGCGTTTACGACCCGCGGCGAATTCCCTGTATCCCTCGATGCCCATGAGGGTCCGTTCCTCGATCATGATCCTGACGACGATCGAGAAGACCAGCAGCAGCGCATAGACCGCCAGTGTGGCGTAGTTGAAAAAGAACAGCGTGACGCCGGCGTGTGCCGTGAGCATCCCGCTGTAGGCCGGGTGCCGTACATGCCGGTAGGGACCGGTATCGATTATTTTGTGTTCATCGATCTTCCTGACCACGTGCGAGTAATAGCGCCCCAGGGTATGCACCGCCCAGGTTCGGATGAGGATACCGCAGACCAGAAGGACGAACCCGGCCGCATGATAGAGACCTGGCCCGGTCCACAGGGGAGTGAACCATAGCGCCGAGAGTACGGTGAGGCCGTGGCTCAGGGCGTAGAACTCCCTGGTGCCGTAGTCCGACACGTCCTGCTTCTGTGTCGCGTCGGTGCGCGACACCTTTAACTCGTAGAGTATCCACAGGAGATATACCATGATGACCGCGTAATCGGCATTGATGAAAAAACCCTGCCAGATTTCTGAGTGAAAAGCGATCTTGCGATATCCCAGCAGGCATATCCCGGCGATCAACACCGCGGGGAAGAGATAGGAAATAATTTTTTTCATTAGTACACACCTCCGTGCGGGACACCGGGCCGAAAGCCACATGGCACCCCGTACGCATGGTTTCACCCATTAGCACGCAACCGCTCCGGCGGGCTTTGTCGGGTATCCCTGGCTGAGTGCGTGTCCAGCAGTCATATTTATACACCGTTCATACGGTTTCGCTCCCCCCTGCCGCACTCAGAAGAGCAGGCCCAGACGCAGGTACCCCCATATTACGTGCCAGCACAGGTAATAAAAAAGCCTGAACGTGTACATCGAAATGAAATCGTATTTACGTAAGAACCAGAGCCCCGACAGGTTGACCAGCCAGACATGAACAAAGACAAAGGCCACCGTTCCCGGGGAGTATCTATGCGGATCGTACATATTGACCGCCTGATACAGCGGTTCAAGCAATGACACGATCACTATACTGAATCCCCTGCTTCCCGCGGCGCGCGTTACCCCGAACGTTTTCGATATTACATACAGCAGTAGACCCAGCGGTAGCAGATGAAAAAAAACCTCAACGATGAACCCGATGACCGGATAAAAGATCAGTGACCTCGGGAAAGGGACGTTCATCCCCTCCGGGAAGACGATAACCCAATCCGCGACGGCGATGATGACGCCGAATACGAAGGCGAGCGCCGGGACCCTCCACCGTTCCGCCGGCCCGCCCCTTTTCAGAATAGAGAACCAGCGGCGCTTCAGCATGCAATACAGAACCGCCGCGCCGAGAACGGCCGCGGCGAGATATGTTCCCAGGGGCGAAACGTTTCCGGTGAAGCGCCTGTACACCGCACCGTCCGTGAACGCAAGCAGCACCGACAGGGCAGCCACTATCGCGCCGTACGCGACATACTGCCGCCGCGTGCCGGCTACGGTGTTTTCAGATACGGTCATGCGCACTCTGCCCTTCTTTCGTCAGGCGGTCCCTTTCAGCTTTTAATCACACTTCCGCAGTTCCAGCAGAAGGGGAAATGGGCGAAGTTGAGCTGCCCGCAGCCGCCGCATTTCTCGAAGAGCTTCAGGCCGCAGTGCAGACAGTAACTGGGGAGCCGGTCCTTCTCGACGACACCGACCAGGTAATTGTGGTCGCAGGAAGGGCACACGTTCGACGCGTAGGCCTTCAGGGCGGCCTCGTGCTTGACCTGCCGGCCGCGCTCCTCCGACGATTTTTCCATTTCGCTCTTTTTCCTCTCGTTGTAGGCGGCCAGCTGTCTGATCGTGTAGTAGCCGGCGATCACCGTGATGATGATGCCGACGATATAGCGTATATACCCTCCGAAGCTCGGCAGGTAGGGCACCAGCCCGAAAAAGAAGATATAGAGCGAAAAGATGATGTATCCCCAGAGGAGCGACGCGAACTTGTTCTTACGATACCTGATAAACAGGAAGACCCCCGCCGCCAGTATGGGCAGCGTGATGAGCAGCCTGATGCCGAATATTTTCAGACCGTACTTCTTGAGCTCGGCCTGGTACTTTTCTTTTTCCCTCTGAACAATATCGTTTTTAAGCTTTTCAAAACCTTCCTTTTCTTTGTTCAGCTTCTGTATCGAGGAATCGATCTGGGAGATCCTGTTCTGCCACAGTATCTCGGTGTTTTTGTATTCGTCCAGTTTCCTCGCCCTTACGATTATGGTGTTATCCTCGGTGGGTCTCCCTATCGCCTGGCGGGTCTGGATCCAGGTATCGAAAGCCTTTTTTTCGCTGTCGTAGTTTTTCCTGACGGCGCCGAGGGTCTTCTCGTAATTCTCCCTCTGCTCGCGCAACTTGGCGGCTTCACCGTTCAGGGGCTCGATCTTGCCGTCGAGTTCCGCGAAGTCGGCAAGCTGCTTGAAATCGGTCATCTTCGGCCTTTTGAAAATGCCGTCCACATCATCGAGGACCTTGTTCCCCAGCAGGATCAGGAAAATGCTGAATATCACGCTGATCAGCGCCAGGGCCGTTTTGGTGATCTTCTCGGTTTTACGCAGGGAATCCCGGTATTTGCTCATTTAATTTCCTCTCTGAAAAAATTTCGCCCGACGGTGTAGTGTGACGCCGGTTCGGGTTTATTTCAACCAAAAAGCGCGGTCAGGAGGGATAGGCCCCCCCGGGATGCGATTTTTACGGCACAAGAGCCGGAGGAGAATGAAGGTCATGGTGATATATGAGCTATCGTGTTTATGACTGCAAACCGTTTCACATCATGTTGCCGGCGGTACCGTTATGCGGGCGATGAATTTGTCGTTGACAAAAGGAGTAAAAAGCGGAAAATCAATATATACTCCGGGGTGTTATTGAATCAGTTCCTCATTTACTTTAAAGAAATTGCTCCGGTAATAATATCCTTTTACATACAATTTGGACATCATCTATTGTCGAATTTTCCGTCTTACTGAACCGATCCACCGGTATTGTAGAGGCGTTATGCGCACATTATGTCTTTGCCATACTGAGAATGAACACAGGTATTGAAACCGGCGATATTCAACAGGGTTCCGGGTCAAAATCATGTACTCTATCAATCGTTTACACAAACATCAAGGGAGGTTTTCAATGAAAAAACTTTTACCCCTTGTCTTTGCGTTCGGGGTCCTTGCGCTCCTGGTAACGACAAACCGGGCATACGGACAGATTTCTCATGCATTCAACCAGGCCATGATGAAGGCCAACGCGGCGGAACCGAAGAAACATGAAACCGCCCTTGATTACAAAAACCACGGGTTTCACCTACAGCCCTTTATTCTGATCCGGGGAGGGTTTTTAAGCAAGGCAGACTTTATTGAGCGGTATTGTGGTAAAGACGCGAAGGATGCCTATAATAATTACCTGAGATTAAAATCCGTGCCGGAAATCCATCTGAATGTTGATGACGCCAAATCCGATCCGAACAGTGCCATTGCAGAGAAAGAGTATGCCATATTCGATGGAACGGCAGGTTGGGACGATCATACCGTTATACATTGCAAAGTAAGAATAGACCACATCTGGAAACATGATTTCGATGAAACGATGATCATTTATTTCAAGCTACGGAAAAATTCCTCGACAGGGACGAAATCCGGTTACAGCCACATGAAATACCGTGTTTCACACATCAGGATTTTCGAAAGAGGGAATCCCATGATGTCGGAAGTATACACGGAGATTTGTAAATTCGGATTAAGGTTTCTTCTCGATGAACTCGGTGTCGGATTTTTATCAATCGCCACTGATGCAGGTCTTGATGCGATCAAGAACAAGGCTGTAAAAGCCTGGCGCCCTGCCTTTGCTCATATGATGGTGGTCCTGTTTAAAGGCATGGCCACGGGAGAGATCGGCAACAATGATACGCGGATGCTTCTGAGCCATTACGAAGTCGAACCGGTGTATGCAAAAGATCATATCACCTCCACACAGCACCGCTATTTCAATTATTCGAGCCACTGGAATGTCATGACCGCCGGCAAGGTGCTCCGCAACCGGAAATCAGGAAGCATGCCGCTGAACCTCTATGAACATTCAGAGACGAGAGAAACCCTGACCATGGTGGGCGATCCGAATACCAACGCCCTGCCAAGTTCCGTCTCGTACTGGACCTTCGGCGGCAGGGAATGGAAAATCGACCTGAGCAAGTACCGTTTCAAATACAACCTGGGTTATGTGCTGCCCGCGAAATCCGGTAAGGCCACCCGGCAGCTCATCCTGCTCTACCATCCCGAAAAAAAGGATTTTCTCACCGTCACCGATGCCTACCCCCTGTACACTGCGAAGAAATTCGGGTATATGACCATAGGAGAGCTTAAAAAGAACAAATTTATGCCGCTGCCGTTTTTATCCCCCCTCGTGGTGGGGTATATCTACCCGAAGTCGGAAAGCGGTGACCTGAGCACCCTCAGCGTGTGGGTGAAGCGTTCGGAATTCAAATAGCGGAGGAGCGGTGTACGGCCCTCATACCGGCGACCTTTACGGCACAGGAGCCGGCGGAGTATGAGGTGCGGGAAAACGTGATGTGTAGGGTTATACACTCATGGATCTACGAGTACTGTCATATGATACCCATGCGGCCGATAAACGAGTGGTTTTATAAAAAGTCAGCCGGGGCAAGGAGTTACGCATCGTTGATGCTGAAATTCAGAATACACGTATCGCTGCCGCAATTTCAATGCAACTGAATGTAAAACCGAAGCATTTCTTTTTACCACTTAACGCGGAAACTCCTTCCTCCCGGATACACCAGGAAGAAGGAGTTGCCTCTTCCGAGGAAAAGCATTTCCACCTTAGCGGGTTATCTTTCTTTCCTTCAAGAGCGCTTCCGGGCTTTTAACAAACTTCTTCTCATGAAACCGCATCGGTCCGAGGAATTCAAGGTATACTATTTTTTTGTTTTTCCAGCCGACCTTGATCATCTGGATTGTCTGCGATGGGATTTCATAGCTGCTCTCAAGAAGTCGCCCTTCTTCCCAGTAATAAAGAACATCGCCTACTTTTTCGGTATGGATTACCCTGCTGTTTTCAAGAGTACAGCATATGGTTATATCGGGGAGCAATTCAGGCGCGGCGTATTTCTTTATGACCTCCTGATACTTCTGCATGTTGCCGTGCGCAGCCATGCACTCCTTCATCTCGGGAATAACCTCCTGCCCGCACCCGGGAAGAAAAACAAAAGCCGCCAGTAACAGAATGTGCAGTTTTGAAAACCTCATCTTACACCCTCGTGACGTAATTAAAAATATACTATGCAATAATAATATGAATGTCATAAAAAGCTCTACACTAATTATACTGGTTCCGTGAAGAAAAAACAAAATATTTTATTTACATTTTTTCCAAAAGCGGAGTTGGATTATTTCACAAGGGACGGGGCATATAGTGGGGGCACGCTTCACCCCCTCCTCCTTCATACGCCCGGCCGGCGGAAGTAGACTGTCCCCCCGCGAACGGATTTCTCTATTTTTTCCTGCACCAGCAGCTCTTCGATGTGCTTGAGCGCCTCGTTCCTGTGTATACCCAGGCCGCCGGCGATGTCCTCGACGGAACAGGGCCTTCTGAGTATGGTCTGCAGCACCGACTCCCTTGTGGCGGTGAATTCATCCGAGAGGGAATCCTTTTTGAAATCGGCGATCACCTCGGCGGCGGGGTCAAAAAAGCCGGCGATCTGGCGCAGCCTGTCCCCGGAAACCCCCGCGGCGAATTCCTCCGCCGGGGGCCGGGTCACCGTATTGAGCTGAACACGGTCAGGCATAATTTTTTTCGCCAGCCCCGCGATTTTCACCACGTCCTCGCGCAGGGACGTGTACCCGCCGAGAATGAACACCTCGAGCCATATCTCGCCCGTGAATTCACGGCGGAAATCGATAAGACCCTCCACCATCCGTTCGAAGGTTATGCCCTGCACGGGCCTGTTTACCGCGTGAAAGACCGTATCGTCGCCGGCATCCAGGGAAGGGACCACCAGCCGGGCGCCGGCCAGCTGCCGCCGGACCTCCCGGTCCCATAAAAGAGCACCGTTGGTCAGGACCGCCGGGGGTATATCGGTCATAGAGCGTATCTTTTCGATCAGTTCACCCATCCTGGAATAGAGGGTCGGCTCCCCGGAACCGCTCAGGGTTATGTAATCCGGCCGGGAAGCCAGCCGCTCCCCTATCTCGTGTACAATCTCGTCCAGGGGAAACCATTCTTTGCGCTCCATGGTTTTACAGGTCGTTCTGCCCAGCTGACAGTACACGCAATCGTAGGTACAGGTTTTGAAGGGCACAAGGTCGACCCCCAGCGAGCGGCCGAGACGGCGCGACGGGACCGGACCGAACACGTACTTCATACCGCCGGCCGCCGCACACAGGTATGACCCGGCGCCTCGGGCTTTTCATACAGCACCCCACAGCCGGGTGATGCGGGAGCCTCAATTTTTTCACTGCTGTACATTTCACCTCATCGTTTTCCGCCGGGACAGAAAGACCGGTCTCGTGCATGATGCCGCCATGGCGAACTTATTGATAATGAAAATTGTTTTCATTTAATGCCGCCTCTGTCAAGGGATTTTTCCCACCGCCCGCAGGGGAGTCTGCCGTATAGCCTGTGGCCCTGCAGCGCCCGGCGATTTATTCAAAAAAAATGCAAATAGTATTGACAAATATAAGGATAATGAATATATTGATAATGAAAATCATTTCCAATAATAAAAGGGCGAGGTCATCACGATGAGAGGCCGCGGGGCATGGTGGCAGGACAGGTTCCAGGACATGGGGGCAAGGATCACCGCTCCCCGGGAAGTGGTGCTGGATATTCTGCAGAAGACGGATGACCACATGAGCGCCGCCGATGTGTATGTGGAGGCGCACCGGGTCAACCCCTCGATCGGGCTGACGACGGTATACCGGACACTGGACATGCTGACCCAGATGGGAATTGTGCAGAAGTTCGACTTCGGCGACGGCAAGGCCCGCTATGAACTGATCAACAACCCCGGTGGGAAGAAGCATCATCATCATCTCATCTGCCTGCGCTGCAAGTCCATTATCGACTATACTGAATTTCTGGACGAAGAGATCGAGTTCATCGGTAAAACACAGAACAAGCTTTCAAAAAAGTATAATTTCACTATTACCGACCACACTATCGGGTTTTACGGATTTTGCGAACGCTGCAGGTAGGGGTATTTTTTTTGGACTTATAATGAAAATGGTTTTCATTTTTATTTAATATAAGGAGGTTTGATATGCCAGGCGGCGACAGAACAGGTCCTTCGGGTTACGGGCCGATGACGGGGCGCGGTATGGGTTACTGCGCGGGTTACGGCGTACCGGGCTATATGAACGCGGGTTACGGGTTCGGCTTCGGGCGCGGAAGGGGTTTCGGGGGCGGTGGCCGCGGGCGGCGGAATATGTATTACGCCACGGGTTTGCCCGGATGGGCGCGCGCTTACCCCGCTCCGGCCTGGACCGGGTATCCTGGACCGGGCTATTACGGCGAGTACACCCCGGAGCGCGAAATGGAAGGTCTTAAAACGCAGGCCGAATTCTTCCAGAAACAGATCGAAGTGCTCAACGAGCGCATCAGGGAACTTGAGGATATCGCCGCAAAGAAAGGCGAGCCGTCCAGATAAGTCTCCTCTGCCGCCGGCGCTGATGATTAACCGGTGCCGGCGGTGGGATTTCACACCACGGATATACGCGGTAAAAAATGCAACCGGATGGTAAGTTATGAAAATATGTGTCACGTCGGAAGGACCTGCCCTGGACAGCGCGGTGGACGCGCGGTTCGGCAGGTGCGGGTATTTTATCTTTATCGATCCTTCAACCATGCAGTTTGAGTCTTTTGAAAACGGTTCCGCGGGCGCGTCGGGCGGGGCTGGTGTTCAGTCAGCGAAATTCGTCGCCGACAAGGGCGTGAAAACCGTCCTTACCGGCAATATCGGACCGAAGGCATTCGGGACCCTGAACGCCGCCGGGGTTGAGGTTATCACCGTCTCGGCGGGGAACAGCGTCGAGGAAACGGTACGCTCTTTCGTTTACGGCAACAGCCGTCCGGTAAAGGACGCGACCGCCCCCGCCCACTCGGGGTTAAAGGGTTAATCCCATGCCGCGCGGGAGAGGATTTCGTCGTATGCGCGGAAGACAGCGCGGGTACAGGGCCCTCGGCAATGTGCCGTGGCGGGCCGGATATTTCCCCGCCGGGCAACGGTTTGCGATACCGGGACCTTTGCATCGCGCCGCGGAACTATGGCGAACTACCCTGCATAGCGTACTCGGTTTCTTTGAAAACCGGCAACCGGACATGCAGCGGCCCACATCACCGCCTTATGAGCATTCAGACAGCGGGACTGCCCGCGCCAGGGTCAAAGCGGAAAGGCCTGTCGCATGGGTCGACACCCACGTCTGCAGCGGTTGCGGTGCCTGTGTTAATGTGTGCCCCAGGGGCGCCATCACCATGCGCGATACCGCCGTAATCGAAGCCGGCGTGTGCATCGGCTGCGGCGCCTGCGTCAGGGCATGCCCTTCAGGCGCGATATCTTTGAGGTAACACGAGTAATTGAAATGGGATACACAGATATAAGACGCTTTCAGAGGAGCGACGGCATAGAAACCGGTATGGTCATCATCGGCATGCTTGCGCCCACGTTACGGTGCTCGACCCTGCACTGAAGAGCGATTCACCGCTCTAACAACCTCAGGCTGCAACGCGGTGAAACAATGTTGAGTAAGTGAGGAAAAATGGTAATCGTGGTAGCAAGCGGCAAAGGCGGTACGGGTAAAACCACTGTGGCCACCAGCCTGGCAAATTATATCGGCGATGCACAATTCATTGACTGCGATGTTGAAGAGCCAAACGCGCACCTGTTTTTAAAACCCGAAATAAAGGAAAGAGAAACAGTCGGACTTCCCGTGCCCGTGATCGACGAATCCAGATGCACGGGTTGCGGCGTGTGCGAAGAGGTTTGTGAGTTCAACGCCATCGCGGTCATTAAAAAGAAAGTGCTGGTGTTTCCTGAACTGTGTCATGGCTGCGGCGCCTGCGCTTATTTCTGTCCCGAGAAGGCTATACGCGAGCAAGATCGTATTATAGGCGTCGTTGAAACCGGATCAGCCGATGACATCTCTTTCATCCACGGGATCCTCAATGTCGGGGAACCCATGTCCCCTCCGCTTATCAGAAAGGTAAAGTCCCGTATCGACCCCAATCGTAAGGTAATCATTGATTCACCACCAGGAACATCCTGCCCGGTGGTAGAAACCGTCAAGGGCGCCGATTTCTGTCTTTTGGTAACCGAGCCTACCCCCTTCGGCCTGAATGACCTGGTGCTGGCCGTGGAGATGGTACGAACACTGGGCGTGCCCATGGGGGTAGTGATCAATTCATGTAACATCGGTGACAATCAGGTGAGCGCGTATTGCGAACGTGAAGGTGTGCCGGTGCTGATGTCGCTGCCATGGGACCGCCGCATTGCCGAACAGTATTCGGCGGGCAGGCTTGTTTTTCAGAACCTGTGGGAATACCGCGAGCATTTCAGTAAACTCTGGGAAAATATTAAAGCAAAGCTTTTGAAAAATGAAACAACTTACAGTAATAAGCGGTAAAGGGGGGACCGGCAAAACCAGCATTGCCGCCGCACTCGCGGTCCTCTCCCGTGATACGGTAATCGCCGACTGCGACGTCGACGCCGCGGATCTTCATCTTGTTCTTGATCCTGAACCATTGAAAAGCGGCGATTTCTTCGGAGGCAAAGTCGCCGCAATAGACGATACCAAATGCACGCGGTGCGGACTCTGCGAACGGCTTTGCCGTTTCAACGCTATAAAGAACTACACTGTAGAACCGGTTTCCTGCGAAGGTTGCGGATTCTGCGCCCGGGCGTGTCCCGAGAACGCAATCGTTATGAAGCAGGCTCTCTCGGGCCGTTGGTTCATATCCAACACCAGGGCCGGAACAATGTCCCACGCAAGGCTCGGTACCGCCGAAGAAAACTCCGGGAAACTGGTCACTCTTGTACGCCAATTCGCGTCGAACACCGCTGAGGACAAAAGCCAACGCGGGGTTATAATCGACGGCCCACCGGGAATAGGCTGTCCCGTAATAGCCGCCATCACGGGAGCGGACCTCCTTCTGGCCGTTACCGAACCGACGCTTTCGGGTATTCATGACCTTAAAAGGATCCTTGATGTGGCCGGGCATTTCGGCATAACGGCTGTTGTGTGCATTAATAAATACGATATTAATCCCTTCAACGCCTCCGCTATTGAAACTTACTGCGTCGAAAAGGGACTGGAGGTCGTCGGCAAGATCCACTACAACCCCGAGGTAACCAGGGCCATGATAAAGCACATGTCCGTTGCGGAACACGATTGCGGCAATGTGACCGTTGAAGTGAAAGCGATGTGGGAACGAATTCAGGAACGCCTTGAAGAATAACGCGTACACAGACCTTGCCGGGACGGCACGCAACAGGCTGAAAGAAGTGATAGACCCAGGCACCAACGCGGACATACTGACCATGGGCCTGGTAAGAGACCTTCAGGTAAATGAAAACGGCGAGTTATCACTGGTTTTCAAACCCTCATCAACCGAATGCCCCCTGGTGGTAACGCTCGCTTTTCAAATCAGGAAGGCAATAGAGAACATTGAAGGCATAAAGAAAATTACGATTACCGTGACGGGCCACCGGTTGGCCGGCGAGGTAATGGAAATGCTTAATGACACGGGTGAGAGCGGATGAATTCCATCGATTACTATTCCGCGCTGGAAGTCAATGAAGACGTAACCGGGGATGAAATAAAAACCGCATTTCGAAGACTCGCTTTAAAATACCACCCTGATAAAAATCCCGGCGATGAAGAGGCCGAGCGAAAGTTTAAAGAAATAGCGGCGGCCTACGACATTCTCGCCGACCCCTCGAAGCGCAGAGAATATGACCTTACGCGCAGGGTTAGATTCACCCACAGCGCAGACAGCTTCAACTGCAGCGGCCCGGGAGCGGCGGTGTTCGGACGCGGCATGGGATGCTGCGGCATGAAGGGCATGTTCCGCCGCTGCAGAAAGTTCAGTTATGCCTGCGTTGTGGATATCTCGCCCGAGGAGGCGCGCGTGGGCACCGAAAAACAATTCATTATGGACGGACCCCAGGGGTATACCAGATTCTCCGTTCCTATCCCGGCGGGAGCGGAGAGCGGAGCGGTCTTACGAGTCAGCCTGCCAGGAAATGATTTTCCCTCTAACACAATCGATATTCACATCAGGATAAAATAAGCGGCAGCACGCTGGTTTCTGAATTTTTAAAAAATGCTTGCCACACCCCGCCCCATTCGCTCACATCTGTATCCGTTGTTGCCGGGTATTCCGTCCAGACGGCATATACGGCAGCCGCGCACCGAACACAAAACCTTAACGCAGCAGGTGACTTATGGATCTGAACAACCGTCATGTGCCGACCGACAACATGGGCCGCATGAATGATCCCGACGGCTCGGCCTTCATCAAGGGACTGTGCGGCGACACCATGGAGATGTATCTCGGCATATCCCAGGAGCGCATTATGGAAGCCCTCTTCAACACCGACGGATGCATGTCGTCGGTCACCTGCGGGTCTGAGGCGGCAAGGCTCGCCAGGGGAAGGACCATCCGTGAGGCGTTGAAAATTTCACCCGCCGACGTGCTCGATTCAAAAAGAGTCCCTACCACGGCGGAGATTCATTGCGCCATCCTGGCCGTGATGACCCTTCATAAGGCGATTACCGATTACCTGCTCAGGGTTGAACGGTCATAAAGGTTCAATCGTATGAGTTCAGTTTAGTATATCACGAACACCGCCGGGCATAACGATGAATGCACCGGTTTTCGCCATGGTGATACCGGCATTGTTCCGGGCCTGGTGCTATCCCGGCCGGTACTGTGATCCTGGAAATGTAACAATCCCATATTACCGATGGATCCCGTCTATACCTGTGCCCGGCAGTTGCCCTGACCGGTATCACGCGAAGGAATCAACCCGGTAGTTGATAATATAAAGGCCGTCTGAAACACCGATTTCAGACGGCCCAGTATGTTTATGATACGATGCTGAGTTATTGATTTGTAGAACCCGGCCAGTAATAAATCCTGGTCTCCCTCTTACAGTTGTTTCTCTTTATGGTCTTTTCCAGATACGCAACGGCGGAATCCCCGATCCTGGTTATCGCGTTATTGCGCGATTTGCCGGCGGTCCGCTTCAGTTCCCTGATCGTCGCGGCATCGTCAAGAGCTGATCCGGCCTGGACAAGCACCACCGACTTTCCGTCCATGCCGATAAGTTTCGCCCTGACCGTACCGGCCGACGGTTTTGCTCCCAGAACAATCACCTTATAATTTTCGGTCTGGACGACAGTGCCCGTGTGGCCGTTTTTACCCATTGCTTTCGCGGCGGCGTTCCCTACGACCACATTGTATGTTCCGTCCAGATTTCTGGTTTTGAGGCCGGTCAGGCCGGGAATTTTTTTAACAGGAGCGACCGGCGGGGTCTTGGGCGTTTTTGCTTCTTTAAACCTGCCGGAAACGGCGAAAGCCATTTCAGCTTTAGAGAAAAGCTGTTCTTTTGCCAGCAGACCGTTGTTGCCGAGCTCGGCTCCCAGCCATCTGTACGCCTCATCAAGATCCTTTTTTCGCTCATAATCTCCGTCAAAGGCGATTTCCATGACGAAAGGTTTGCCGTATTTTCCGCCTTTTCCATATTTGCCGGGATCGATGATCTTTTTCCATATCTGGACCTCAACTTCCTGTCCCTTGTGAGGACCGGTATTTATCCAGCCCTTGTACTGTGAAGCGCGGATAAGATCGGTCTTCAGTATTCTGTCATACCCATAACGAACCAGCGGTGTTATCTGCGCGTAAGCCTTCCAGCTGTTTATTTTCAGTAAATTAACGACATCCTCTACCCTCGATTTATAGAAATCAAATACAAGGAAATTGAAATTGATATCGGTCGCCATGTTGTAGTTGACCTGATCACCGGTGACGTCGATTTCACCTTTACTTTTAGCCAGACGTTCCACCCTGTTCAGGTCACTGCTCCGTGATTTTTGCGTGATTTTTGACTTGATTACCTTGCTTACATCCAGACGAACCCGAAGGGACTGGTTCCTGCTTTTAAGAAAACGGTCGGCGGTATCAATGTAGTATATTTCCTTGAATTTGACTTTGTTCCTCCAGTTGATAAAGGGGGTCTTCTTGACAAATTCTTTATCAAGTTTCTTTTTCTCGCCGTCCCAGGCATGCTTGAGATCTATATTGAAATGGTATTCCACCTCTTCCATATCCTTCATGGTAACCGGCTTTGATGAGGCGTAATCTTTAAGCCATTCCATTTCAACCGACCCCTTTTTGACCTGGGGGGTGATGCTTTCAAAATAGTCGATGGCGTTTTGCAGCTGTTTCTTGTCCCGTGTGGGCCTTCTGTTGTAACGGCCGGATTTATTGTTCATGTACCATTTGCCGTTTTCAAAGAAAATTTCTCCGGCCATGCGTCCACTGGCCCCGCCGATCATGGAAGAATGCCCGTACTTTTCCTTGTAGCCCCATTCCTTCGGCTTGCCGTCGGATGGACGCATAATCCCCTTCTCGTGTTTTTTTCCCCATGGCGAGGTGGTTTCCGGAACTATTCGTAAATTTCCATCGGCGTCTATCACCCACAGGTACGTCTCACCCTCGTCGAGGTAGAGGGGATTGTCTTTATTGCCGATTTGAAAATAGGGACTGTTGACAATCCTGTGTTCCCGGTCGGCCTCGTAGTGCTTGATATAGCTTGGGGGATACAGCGCACCGTATTTTTCGTCGAGGCCCGCGTCGTTTGCATAGCCGCCGGTTATAAAAAGAAACAACGCACCGGCAACAACGATGGTTCGGTACAATCTCTTCATAGTTCCTCCTTGTTTTGCAGGCACCTGATATGATGCGTGATAACATGCCTGGATGTTGATTGTTTGTTATAAAAGTATATTTTACCATTCAGCATCGCATCTATTCAACGGATGATCTGCCGGATGCAGTTGTCGAAGCGAACAGGTATGCCTGAAATCTTATATCATAAAATTGACATTCCGGGTACTGAATGATCAGTATTAACAACAGCTGTTCTTCCCCTGTCAAGACATCGGGAACGCCGATACATCAAAATTGCTTATGGCATGATAATAAAATTTTATCGCGCCCGGTGTTACCCGCGCGTGTGCTTCTGAAGACTCATCATCACACAATTCCGCCGGTGAGCATGAGACAGGGTATGCGGTGTTCTTATGAGCGGCCGTGTTATGATAAAGGCTTTTGATGGTGGAGGGAGGATCGGGGATTACTTATCATATCTTTCGCACATTTGAGTAGAAAAAAAAGTCCTCGATCTGATAAATAAAGAGTTACCACACACTTTAAAATCAGAGGAGGACTTTGTATGATTGATAAAGATGTACCTGGCCGGCGTGTCAGTCAGACGTGTGGAGGACATCACCGAAGCGCTCCGGGGGCGCCGTCCGGTTGAAGCGATTTAGATGAAATTCTCTATTCTCTTTTTCTTAATTATTTTGTTATTGTATTTCATAAGTATCATATCTCATATTCAATTTATAATAACACACTTAATATATTTTCATCTTTTCCAATAAATCTCACAATATTTTTTCCACATACACCAATTTAGTATTCAAAATGATTAATTTTTTGATATTTATTTACTAAATTACAATTCAGTCATCCTCATTGAGTAACAGCGTGGCTTAAAACCAATCTTTTTCCAAAAATTGAAACCAACTTCATTCCAAATCATTACCTCTACATCGAGAATACTAACATTATATTGTTTCTTAATTTGCCTTATTGTTTCAGAACCAAGTCCTTTCCGTTGAAACTCTGGGATAATATAAAATTGCCTTATATAAATAGGATTTGATGTTCGTTTTATTAGAATATAACCAACTTTGCTATTATTATATACAACCCAGAATGCATCATACTCAGTACGTAAGAAAGTTTTCATTCTTTTAATTAAATTTTCAATAGGCAAAATATTATCATATTTTTCAGCAACCATCAAATCATAGTTCAATTTTGCTAATTCTTTATGATCGACTAATTTTGCTTTCAACAATTCCATTATATCCTCAAATATTAATCCCCCGAAGGGGTGCATCTAACGACAAAATCAGCTGTGCGAACCGAGATGCAGAATCACGAAGCAAGACCAGCGAAAACTTCAATCGCAATTTAAAACTAAAGCAAATTGTGTTTCGCATCAAGCTGGATTTTATTGTTAGAATGTTTTTTTTACAAAAGCAATTGTGACAAGTAACACTGCACCAATTAATAGAATCAAATCAATTAATACATTCAGCTGTATAATGCCTGTATTCCCATAGAATAATCCCGTAAATCCTAGTACTAATGAATAACTGCGAGAATTAAAATTATTCAATATTAATGTTAATCCAATTACAATTGAAAGTGTTGCACATGGAATGACACCAATTGGAGCTGAATATAAATAAGTAAACCAACTGAATTCATCTAAAAAGTGTGGATAAAGCCAACCAAATATAAACAAAATTACTCCAGTTATTATTATCCATAACAGAGCGAATTGAACTTTTTCATTCAAATATCTAATTGAAATGAACATTAACAAAATTCCGATTACAGCAAAAATAACTCCATTGAAAAAATTAAAAATATGTCCAAGCAATTATACTTACTGAAAGAAGTGGAATTCATAGAAGAATGCCTAAAATACGCTTTGATGGACGTAACCCGAAGATCAATGAAATAATTTTTCCGGCAAAATCCAAATGTCAAAAAATAGCAAGTAGTCTCCAAGTAACTGCGATTTCTTTCAAGCTTGTAAGAATTTGCCCAACTGTTGGCATAAATCCCCATTAGATCAATTTTCATTTACTGATTAAATTTAAATTATTTTTATAAAATATAAAAAGCAATCAATTTTATATTGTTGATTGACTTTTTATAATAATTTTGTTATATTGTTGATATAGCAACAATTGTTATACCAATTAAATAAATATATTTCGAGTTTATCATGATCAGAAAATTTAACTTTAATAAATCTCTTGGATTCCTGCTCAGTAAAACGAATGCATCTATGAGGACGTATTTTAACAAAGCTATAAAAGAAAATAGCATAGATGCAACAGCTGAACAATGGGGTTTATTGAATATAATTCAGGAATTTCCCGGCATAATCCAGAGCGATATTGCAGAAAAAAGTATGAAAGATAGAACGAATATAACAAGAATGCTTGATCTGTTGGAAAAGAATAGATTAATCGAACGCAAAAGCGATAGAGATGATCGTCGTTTGTACAGAATATATATTACTGACAAAGGGGAAACACTATTAAATAGCCTAATTCCAGTAGCCATGTCTGTTAATGAAAAAGCTTCCAAAAGATTAAGCAAAAATGAATTAAAAATTTTTATCGAAATACTTAATAAAATATACAACAATACCAGAGGATATTGAAATATGAAAGAGATTATAGAACAAACAAACATGCTTATTGAACGATTGGGCATGAAATATGAACCAATTGGATTCATGTTCTCAGATAAAAAACCCGAAAATGCTATCGGTTTTAAGAAATCAGGCGAAGGTTGCATTGCACCATTAATCTTTTCTGCTGCTAAAGGCAAAACTGTTGCTATTGACAAGAATTCAACTGGATATCCATGTTCTGCTTATTATTTAGGATTTAAAGAATGGATTTTTCCTGGTGTTGAATATTTTTTATCTAAGGGGCCGCTTCCCGGCAGAGAATGTGAACGTTTTGTAAAGACTCCAAAACTTGCAAAAGAATATGTTGAATCGTTAAAAAACAGTGAATTAAGAGAGGAAGTGATTATTTTTAAACCTCTTACTAAATTCGGAGAAAATGAAAGACCAGAGGCCGTTATTCTTTTTGCAAATCCGGATCAAATTAGTGCCCTTGTATATTTAGTACATTACAGTAGCCCACTTTCAAATGATAGAATTATTACTGGATTTGCATCTGCTTGCATTTCATTTTTTACAATTCCACTTCAATATGCAAAAAAAAGAATAAATAAGGCATTTTGGGGATTGCATGATATCGCAATTAGACCGGTACTCCCAAAAGAAATAACATCTCTATCAATGCCTCTTGAAATGTATTTAGAAATATGTTCTATTGCGAAAGAAAGTTTTCTCTTTACTGAGAAATGGAATAAAATGTTGGATAGAATAAAAAATGATAACTATAAAGGAGAGTTAATATGATATACTTCATGAGTTTTATTTCTATTTTAGGAATATTTGAGATAATATCGAATATTTTCCATTTATCTAAAGGTTCAATTGATAAAATTGGACAATCTGCGAAGAGACAGCATCAGGAATTACCACTTAATATTAAGGATATACATTTTTTCATTAAAGCAATCATTATGCTCATATTTGGGATTATGTTTTTAATAATAGGAATTATCTATTTTTCAAGTAAAGAACATAATTCTTTTTTTAGTATTTTTTTATTAGGACTATTTGGACTATACGGAATCTTACAAGCTGTTTTATATAGGAAAACTTTAAATGTATGGCTTTCTGCTATTGTTTACAACATTCCGATATTAGTTTATTACATCGCCCTCTAATTATCGGCTCAGGTGTTTTGCGGGTGCGAGCAATGGCATTAATCAGCTTGCTGACTTTTGCAAATTAGTATTGAAAATAACATATCAAAATGAACTTTGTCCGCACCCTTTATTAAGACTCTCTGTTCTTTTAGCAATTCCATTTTATTTTTTGACAGTAACTTCGTAATATATT
>CAZUXY010000010.1:0-84815 GCA_964624235.1 uncultured Leptospirales bacterium
CTACACCTCCGTTTTTCTGTGGTTTCGTATTTTAGCGTTTCGTGAAGTGCCTGAAGTTTCCAGTACTTACGACGCACGCCCGCCCCGACTCGAACGGGGGACCCACAGCTTAGAAGGCTGTTGCTCTATCCAACTGAGCTACGGGCGCGTATGTCGGGGTGATAGGATTCGAACCTACGACACCCTGGTCCCAAACCAGGTGCGCTACCGGACTGCGCTACACCCCGGAAAACTACCCTCATTATAGCCCGGAAAAACCGGTGTCAATAAAAAATTACCTGGTACCCGCCCTTCCCTGCCCTACATTGTCTGCCGGAAGGAGATGCCTGTTTTATTCCTTTCCTGAAAGCGCCGCCATCTCTTTCGCGATAATATGATTCAGTTGTTCGACCAGGGACGCCTTCGCCGCCTTTATGACTTCTCCGCCCCGCCTGAGCCTGATCTCGGCTTCGCCGCCGGTGAAATAGCTTTTACCCACGGTCACCCTGAGCGGCATCCCCGCCAGGTCGGCGTCGGCGAACTTCACGCCGGGACTGGCCCTGCGGTCGTCGTACAGCGTTTCTATGCCCGCCGCGATCATCATTCCGTAGATTTCATCCACCGCCGCCGTCTCGTCGTCGGTTTTGGCGATCCCCACCAGGTGCACCTGGAACGGCGCGGTGCTCATGGGCCAGATGATGCCCTTGTCGTCATGGTGCTGCTCTATCACCGCCGCCATGGTGCGGTTCACCCCTATTCCGTAGCACCCCATGATGGGATGCGCCGCCCTGCCGTGCTCGTCGAGCACCGTGAGGCCCATTGACTTCGTGTACTTGTATCCCAGCTTGAAGATGTGTCCCACCTCGATGCCCCGACGCTCGATCATGGCTTTGCCGCACCGCGGGCACGCGTCGCCCTCCCTGGCCGAGGTGATATCGGCCTCTTCTTTTATGATGAAGTCCCTTCCGGGCACCACGTTGCGGTAATGCCGGTCACGGCTGTTGGCGCCGGTTATGGCGTTCGTCGCTTCGGCCACGGCGGGATCGCATATCGTCCGCACGCTGAACTCGTTCACCGGCCCGGCGAAACCCACCGGCGCCTTCGTCGTCGCCTCGACCACCGTGTCAGGCGCCAGTTCCAGCGCGGCGGCGGCCAGGGCCTTCTTCAGCTTCACCTCGTTTATCTCGCGACTCCCGGGCACCACGGCCATGACGGGTTTCCCGTCCGCCAGGTAGATAATGCTTTTAAGAAAGCTGTCGGCCCCTGTGCTGAAGAATTTCACCAGGTCGTCAATGGTCTTCACGTCGGGGGTGTCGACGATTTCCACTTTGTCTTCGGTAACGGGCCCCCTTTTTCCCCCGCGGCGGTACTCGGCCCGTTCCTGGTTCGCCTTGTAGCCGCACGACGGGCAGATGAGCAGCACCTCCTCTCCCACCTCGGAGGCCACCATGAACTCCTCGGAGTCGCTGCCCCCCATGGACCCGGTGTCGGCCTCCACCGGGATGGTCTCGATGCCGCAGCGGCTGAATATCCTCCGGTACGCCTTTCGCATGGCCTGGTACGATACATCCAGGCCCTTTTCGTCCATGTCGAAGGAATAGGCGTCTTTCATGATGAACTCCTTGCTCCTCATGACGCCGAAGCGGGGTCGGATCTCGTCGCGGAACTTGGTATTGATCTGGTAGGCGTTGAGGGGAAGGTCGCGGTACGAGGAAATCACCGAACGCACCGCCCCCGTGAAAGCCTCCTCGTGAGTAGGCGCCAGGGCGTATTCCAGCCCGTTGCGGTCCTTTATGCGGAACATCTCGGGACCCATAGTCTCCCAGCGGCCCGATTCCTTCCAGAGATCGGCGCTGGTGAGCTCGGGCATAAGGAACTCCAGCGCGCCGGCGCGGTCCATTTCCTCACGCACGATGTCGGTAATCTTTCTCAGCACGCGCAGTCCCAGCGGCAGGTACACGTACATACCCGCCGACTCCTTCCGTATAAGACCGGCCCGTATCATCAGCCGGTGGCTCATCACCGTCGCGTCGGCGGGGACTTCTTTCAGTGTCGGCAGTACATACCGTGATAATTTCATGGCCCCTCTGCTCCTCGATTATATAACTTCAATGCCTTCTATATAGAAGCATGTATGCTCCCCTGGAATAACGTCGTAACGGGCATCCCGCATGGAATCAACGCTACCACAAAACAGCCTGCCGGAAATCTGACAACCAAAATTTACCCTTGCGTACACACAAACCGGTCGATATGCGTTTCGGTTACCTTTTACGTTCAGGATCGGTATTTCGCGTATATTTTCAATCATTTATCATTGTATTTTATTCGCGGCGGCCACCGGCAGAATACTTTATTCACCGGTGGAATAATATATCTGGGACTGTTTAACTATAAAGATTTTACGTTTCTCGCGGGGCAGGACCTCATGGCTCATCGCAGAGGGCACTGGCATGATACTCTCCATGTACCTTCACCACGTATTCCGACATGTCGGCAGGTTCATATTGCGAAAGGTGACGGACTCTCCGTTCAGAAAATCCTTTTACCCGAGATGATCTGGGCTATATTGAGCGCGTGGTCCCCTATCTTCTCGAAGTTATTGAGCATGTCGATGAATATCAGGCCGGATTGCACATCACAGGTGGCGGTGCACAGCCTTTCCACGTGACGGGTCCGCATGGAACGCCGCATTTCATCGATGCGGTCTTCGATGGTTTCAGCCTGCGGAAGTATATTCACCTGTCCAGGGCTGAAGGAATCCATCAGGAGCTGCAGAAACTCTCTCACCTTCGAGGCAATCTCATGGACTTCACCCCTGGCGGTTTCCGAAAAAGAAAGTTTAGATTCGTATTTTCTCCTTAAAAGCCTCAATAAATTTTCACAGTGGTCGCCGATACGCTCAAGGTCGTTTACCATGTGCAGTTTCGATGACACCGCCTGGCTCTGTTCCTGGGATATGGTGTTCTGTGAGATTTTCACCAGGAAGTCCGATATCTCTTTCTCCAGCAGGTCCAGGGTGTTTTCCTTCATCTCAATACTTTCCACCACGTCACCCAGCTTGGCATCGGGGTTTCTGAACACGTTGATCACCAGATCATACATCTCAATGGCCAGACCCATCATCCTTCGGATCTCCAGCATCGCCTGGTTGAGGTTTATACTGGGTGTGGCCACCAGGTTGGTTGTGATATACATTACATGGGGAACGTTTTTAGCCCCGGTATCCTTTCGTTCGGGTACTATCTTCATGGCCATTCCCGTCAGGACATTAACGAAGGGGAGAAAGAGTATGGTATTGCTGATGTTGAACAGGGTATGGAACGCCGCCAGGTGGTCGGCGATTACCTTGGCCCGTTCAGTAAGCAGAGAGGAATACGGATCACCGGGCACTATTCTGTCCACCATGGGAACAAACCCCCAGTGAAAGACCGCAAGCACCCAGCAGACCCCTATCACATTGAATATTACATGCACGCGGGCGCTGCGCTTGGCGTCAGTCGAAGCGCCTATAGAGGCGATATTGGCCGTTATCGTGGTACCTATGTTCTCGCCCAGCACCAGCGCACAGGCGGTGGTGAAATCGATGATGCCGTGGACCGCCATTGTCATGGTCATCGCCATGGTGGCGCTCGATGACTGCACCACCATGGTCACGGCAGTTCCGATTGAAACCACCAGGATTGTCGAAATCATCGTATCGGCATGGTAGCTGGACATGAAATTCATCACCGCTTCCGATCCACGGAGGTCTCTCACCGCCCCGCTCATTATGTCAAGGCCGAAAAAGAGCACACCGAATCCCAGCAGCACTTCGCCGTAATGTTTCAATTTCTCATTGTTGACGAAACGCACGAAGAACCCCAGCCCTATCGCCGGAAGAGCGAACGAGCTGATATGCACCTTGAACCCGAACAGGGCGACCAGCCATCCCGTCGTAGTGGTGCCAATATTGGCGCCCAGTATGATCCCTACCGATTGGGAGAGGGTTATGAGACCCGCGCTGACGAAGCTTACCAGCATAACCGTCGTCGCGCTAGACGACTGGATGATACTGGTAATGCCCATACCGGTCAGTACCCCGGTGAACCTGTTATTTGTCACTTTCCACAGTATGCTTTTAAGCCTGTCACCGGTGGCCATCTGCAGCGCTTCGCTCATGATCTTCATTCCGTAAAGGAAAAGCCCCAATCCGCCGAAAACGCCGACCGCAATATTAAAACCGTTCATTGGACACCTATCCGGCCTTATAGAAATATAACGCTTTGATAAGAAATATTATAATAGTAAAGGGTGACAACAAGTTTACAAAACCTACTTCACCAGATGAGTCAATTATTATTTGTTGAAAAATGCTGTTCTATTCCCACCCCAATGATGCCGCATGCCGGTTGATCTGTGTTCATATACGTATTTTGTATATATTTTTACCGACAACACTCACCATCGTTGCATACACTCTGGATTATCGTGGTGATCGCCCACGGCACGGGGTTTATGTACACATAACTGTTTTTCCCTGTGAAATGAAAAAAAGCTTGTATAATTGACTGAAAATCCTTCAATTTTATCAATTTGCGGCAATACACTAAAGAATATAGAATGTCGGGGTAACTCATTGCACCACCACACGCATCGCACAGCGCCATTGTTCACTCTAAAACTTCTTTGCGTAATGATGTTCCTGTTTTTTACCGGATGTGATACTCCCAGGATCAGCTTCAGGGAACTCAGGCACGATTTCGGCGAAACCGATCAACAGCAGACCCTGAACCATACTTTCCTGTTTGTCAACACGGGAGGTGCACCCTTGCTGATCCATAAAGTTCATGCCGGGTGAGGCTGCACCGGAGTCCTCCTTTCGAAGGAGGATATCCCCGCCGGGGGCGAGGGAAAGATAAAAGTTACGCTGTATACCGGGATAAGGCCGGGACTTCTTATTAAAGAAGTGATAGTTTACAGTAATGACAGCAGCCGCCCCAGGGTGTCCCTTACCGTCAGCGCCAGGGTGAAAGACTCTTCTGAAGCGAGGAACAAGTAATGCCGTCAACCAGGATCACCTTGCCGGGGTACCCCCTTCCTCTTGGGGCGACACTGGAAAAAAACGGCGCCCAGTTCTCAATATTCAGCCGAAATGCAGGCAATGTGGTCCTGGTGCTTTTTGAATCCACCGAACCCGGTTCTCCATCGGAGGAAGTTCCTTTCGATCCCGATATCAACCGGACCGGCGACATATGGCATATATGGATCGAGGGTATCAGGGAAGGACAGTTGTACGGTTACCGGCTGGACGGACCCTTTGATCCTCACAACGGGCACCGTTTCAACCGTCATAAACTGGTGCTCGACCCTTACGCCCGTTCCGTCTCGGGCAACTTCCAGTGGGACCTTTCCGACGCCCGGGGATTTGACACTTCGTCGCCTCTCAAGGATCTTTCTTTTTCCACCAGGGACAGCGCGCCCGGCGCGCCCAGGTGCGTGGTGGTCAATCCCAATTTCGACTGGTACGACCGTCAGATCAAAATCCCTATGACTGAAACCATCATCTACGAACTGCACGTCAAGGGATATACCTGCCACCCGAATTCGGGCTGCGATAAAAAAGGCACCTTCGAGGGACTTGCGGAAAAGATCCCTTATCTGAAGAAACTGGGGATCACCGCCGTCGAGCTCATGCCCATTCAGGAGTTCGATGAAACGGAAAACATCAATATCAATCCTGTAACCGGCGAACAATTGAGCAATTACTGGGGTTACAGCACCATGTCCTTTTTCGCACCCAGGGGTAAATACAGTTCCTCGGGGTCCCTGGGTGAGCAGTACCAGGAATTCAAAGAGATGGTGAGGGATTTTCACCATGCCGGTATCGAGGTGATCCTGGATATCGTGTTCAACCATACCGCCGAGGGGGACCACCTGGGACCGACACTGTGTTTCCGCGGCATCGACAACAGGATCTATTACATGCTGGAACAAAACCGCAGGTTCTATAAAAACTTCTCGGGCTGCGGCAACACCTTCAACTGCAATCATCCCCTGGTCAGGGACTTTATTCTGGACTGTCTCAAATTCTGGGTCATAGAGATGCACGTCGACGGTTTCCGTTTCGATCTCGCCTCTATTCTGGGGAGGGACCAGGACGGAAACATCACCAGCAATCCTCCACTCCTTGAACGTATCGCCGAAGACCCCATACTCAGAAACGCCAAGCTTATCGCCGAAGCATGGGACGCGGGTGGAGCGTACCAGGTAGGCGCTTTCCCGGGCCGCTGGGCTGAATGGAACGGGAAATACCGGGACGATATACGCAGGTTCTGGAAAAGGGAAAAGGGGTGCGCCAGCCTCTTTGCCACCAGGCTCTGCGGGAGCCAGGACCTTTACTACGACAAACACAGCCCGCTGCACAGCATCAACTTCATCACTTGCCATGACGGATTTACGCTCAATGACCTGGTGACCTACAATGTGAAACACAATTTCGAAAACGGTGAGAACAACAATGACGGGGATAATTACAACAACAGCTGGAATTTGGGCGTCGAGGGACCAGAGGCGCCGCATGAAATAGAAGTACTCAGGATTCGACAGATAAAAAACTTTCTTGCGACACTGTTCCTCTCCCAGGGGATTCCCATGGTGCTCGCCGGGGACGAATTCAGGCGTACGCAGCGGGGAAACAACAACGCGTACTGCCAGGACAATGAAATATCGTGGGTCGACTGGGGGCTCCTGGGCGCACACGGTGAGATTTTCCGCTTCTGCGCGGAAATGATCCGTTTCAGAAAAGACCATGTCATGCTGAGACGCAAGCACTTCTTCACCGGGAAACCCGGTGACAGCCTCAGCGGACCCGATATCTCATGGCACGGGCCCTCGTCCGGAACGCCTGACTGGGAAGACGACAGCCATTTTGTCGCCTGTCTGATCTACGGTGAATACGGAAAACTGGAGAACGGCTCGGCCGACAGTGATTTCTTCATGATCTTCAACGCCGCCGACAAACAGGTCGACATGGAAATCCCTCCAGCACCCTCGGGAAACCCCTGGAAACTCGCGATCAACACCGCACAGCCTTCACCACTGGATATACCTGATAAAGGGTCTGAACCCGTCCTTGAAACGGCCGTTTATCGGGTCTCTCCTCTCTCGTCGGTGGTCATGATTTCCGGATAAATTACCGCCGAGATGATGACGACAATAATAACAGCGGTATAACAGGGTGATTTGGGAGCGGAAACAGCCCCCTCTTTCATGCAATTTCAATATTATTATATGTACTTTTTCCGGGTTTCCGGATATATTGTAGAGTAATTATGAATATCGTTCTGATAATAACACTGCTGACGATCATCCTGATACTGATCTGGGCGCTCTTCGGCAAGGAAGAGATAAAAGCCGAACAGGCAAAAACACCTGAGCCTGATATTCTCCTGCGGAGAAGGGCCTCGGACAGGGAAATCGAGGAAAGCTTCCCGGACGAACGGAAATCGTACCGGCGCAGATCGGATATGCAGGAGCTGGAAAAAATCAGCGCTGTTGATTCCGACTTCAATTTGCCCTACAGTATCGATGAAATAATTCCAGAGTCGTCTGGTTTCAGAATCTATCGCCGAACCATCGCCAACGCCGAAATCTACGCGAAAAAAGGCGATTTTGCCACGGCTGTTTCCCTCTATGAAGGAGTTAACGCAAGGATCAACGATCTCGAAACCAATCATAAGATCGATTCCAACATTACTTATCTGAGAAGATATCGCGAACACCTGACCGAGAAAAAAAAGCGTCAGATCGCCCCTGAATCGTTCGGTGAAAAAAAGCCCAGGGAAATCAGGCTTTCCCTCGACGGTCCCCTTTCGATCCCTGACAATATACAGATCGGCATAACAACCCCTCCCCAGCCGCCGATGTCAATCGACATCAACAATATCGCCGAGGAAATCACCCGCCGCCTCAAAGAGGGTAAAATCATACCTTCCGATGACGGCCAGGTACTCTCCACCGAAGAAATGGCGAAGAAAAAAGAACTGGACCGTTATGTCTCAGATATTGAACGGCTGGAAAAAAAGATCACCGATCTTGAACAACGCCCCGTTCCTGAAAGCGGTAAAATGCCCGCCGTTATAGAGGCACGCTACGAGTCACCCATTCCCGTCATCATTGATCCCAAACCTATAATAGACATTCTCGATAGAATCCCCTCCGTCAGGGGTAATAAAACCGTCGATGAAACGGAAGATCATAAAACCGAATTTTTGAAAAAGGAAGAGGACAAAACCGACGAATGGGACCTCTTGAAAAACCTCGACAAAGATGAGACGGCAGGCGCCGAAAAATTATCCGATGAGGATATTTTTGCAAAAATACTGGAAGTGGACAAACCCGACCAGGACCAGAAATACGAGATCCTGGGAGATAAGAAAGGAAGCAGGGAAAGGGAATACGATATCGATGACAAGGAATTCGAACTGAAGCAGAGGGAGGAAGAAAAATTCTACGAAAAATTCCTGCAACACCATAAAAGAAAAAAGCGCGAGTTGCCCATACTGAAGGTCAGTTACGACTTTACCAAGCTGCCCGACGAATTCAGCCTCGCCAGGGAAAAGAACATACTCGAGTACTCATACTACAAGTATAAACCCATGCTCGAACGGGCAAACGAGTTTATACGCATTCGCAAGGTTAAAGACGCCATTAATTATTATAAAGTGGTGATGTCGCAGAACATACCCCCGGAATTCAAGGGAATGATCCGTAAAAACATACACGATCTCACCGAGTATCTGGAGAAGTATCTCTCATCCGACTGACACATCTTGCAGGCGGTATCTTTTGAGTGCCCCTTTCTTTATCCCCCTGGAAGTTATTCGTAGTAAATGCCGGTTGCCGATAATATTTCCTGTCTGTACAGTGATAAATTAATTACTATGCCGATAAATTTATTTGAAAAAACGAGTAATTAATGTATGATATCAGTTAAGGAAGTATTATTACCAACGGGATCAGGGCCGTTCCACCGCTTAATTCCGTACCAAAACACCGAATATCGGACCGGCCTGTACACCCGGTCATCTTGGTTCAACAATAAGGCATAATCACTATATACAGGACGGGCGTCATGAAAGACAGTTTCCCCATCTTCATGAGTGTTGTCGTCCGTAGAATCAGAAAATGAAACCGGTCAGCATACTCATCCTGGAAAACGAAGCTCTCATCGCCGCCGACCTCTCCCACAGCCTGGTTCAACTCGGCTATAGGGTTATGGGACCCGTGTTCAACAATGATGAAGTGATTACGCTAGCCTCTAAAGAAACGCCCGATCTTGTACTCATGGATTACATCTCAGACGGGTCCATAAGCAGTATCGATACAGCGCGTCACCTACAGGAGATTCTGAAAATCCCTGTGGTTTTCATAACCGCCCACGTGGACCATTCGGTTTTTCAAAACATCAAGAAATCCGGTTCCTTCGGATATATCATGAAACCGCTGGACATCAACGATCTGTACGCCTCGATCGAAATGGCCCTGTATCGTTATGATCTTGAAAACAAACTGAGGGAGAGCGAAAGACGTTACTTTTCGTTGTTCTACGAGACCCCTATCCCGCTATACCGCAGCACGGTTGAAGGTCAGATCATAGAAGGGAACCGGGCGTTTTTCCACCTGTTCGGAGTTCAGGAACACGAATCTCCTTTAAAAATCAATCTCAACGATCTCTATGTAAATCCGAAAGACCGCGAGACCATGACGGATATACTTACCGCAAAAGATGAAATCTCCGGGTATCCCCTGCGGCTGAAAAAGATTGATGGCACCCTCTGCTGGGTTGAAAACAACGCCCGCACGGTCAGGGACGAAAGCGGCGCACTGCTTTACTACGAAGGCAGTCTGAAAGATATTACCGAGAGGGTTATTGCCGAAAAAAGAGTCAATGAAAGCTCCGAACGTTTGAAACTGGCGCTAGAAGCCACCGATGACGGGATATATGATTACCGTATAGAAACGAAAAAGTTTTACTGCAATCGCCGCTTCTACACCATGTTCGGGTACGCAGAATTTGAGTTTCTTCCAGCCAGGGATGAATGGCTGCAACAGGTCCACCCTGAAGACCGTGAAGCAACCCATTCAACGTACATGAACGCCGTCAAGGGCGATATCGACCGGTACGAAATAGAATACCGTATTAAAAACGTGGACAGCCGCTGGTTGTGGATACTCAACCGGGGTAAAATCGTAGAAAGGGACGAATATCAACGGCCTGCACGCCTCGTGGGGACACATATCGATATATCCGAAAGGAAAAAAACCGAGGAAGCCCTGAGAAAATCAAAGGAAGAATACCGGGCACTCGTCAACAGCATCACCGAGGTGATTTTCACCCATAATACGGAAGGCATAGTCACCTATATCAGTCCCACAATAAGCCAGTTCAGCCAGTACTCTCCTGAAGATCTGCTGGGCAAACCATTCGTTGATTACATTCATCCCGACGACGTCCCCATGATCGTCGCGAGTTACGAGCGGGTGCTACAGGGGGCTTACGAGCCTTCGGAATTCAGGATTATAGACAAGGACGGCACGCTGCACCACGTCCGTTCGGCAAGCAGAGCGGTTATCGAACACGGTGTTTTTACAGGGGTAACGGGAATAATGACCGACCTCACCGCCGAAAAAAAGCTTTTGGAAAACCTCAAGCAGAGCGAGGCCAAATACCGTCACATAATAGAAACCATGGAAGACGGTTACTATGAAACAGACACTTCAGGGAACCTGACTTTTTTCAACGACTCGATGGCGAATATACTCGGGTATACCCGTGAGGAACTTACGGGCAAAAACTACCGTGAATACATGAGTGCGGAAACCTCGGCGCGTGTTTTTGAAACCTTCAATCGCGTGTACCGCACCGGAATCACCGAAAAAACGTTCGACTGGGAACTGTTGAGCAAAGACGGGGAGAAGCACTACGTGGAAACTTCCGTATCCGTCATCAGGGGTAACAACGATAAGATTACCGGTTTTCGCGGACTGGCGAGAGACATTACCGAAAGGACCATCACGGAGGAAAAAATCCATCAATCACTCCTGGAAAAGGAGGTGCTGCTCAAGGAGATACACCATCGGGTTAAAAACAACTTTCAGATCATAACGAGCCTGTTGAACCTGCAGATCAACACAATGAAGGACAGCGTTTCCATTGAATTTTTCAAGGAAATCCAGAACCGAATCCGCGCCATGTCGCTGATTCATGAAAAGCTTTACCAGTCCCCCGACATATCGAGCATAGACTTCTCCGATTATATCAACAAAATCACCAATGAAGTTTTCCATGCCTATTCCACGACACACCCTGTAGCCGAGCTGAACCTGGAACTTACACCTGTTTTCCTGTCCATTGACAGCGCCATCCCCTGCGGGCTTATTATCAATGAACTGATAACCAATGCGCTTAAATATGCGTTCGAAGGCACCGGGAGCGATCGCGGAACCATTACCGTTTCGCTGGATGAAACAACCGACGGAATAGTTACCCTGACCGTTGCCGATAACGGCATTGGCCTTCCTTCTGATATCAATCCTGAGAACTCCAAGTCCCTGGGGCTGTTCCTCACGGCATTGCTGGTAAAACAGCTCAAGGGTTCCATAACCATCGAAAGGGAAAAGGGCACCAGATTCATTATTACTTTTTCAAAATGACCATTCCCGGCAACGGCGCGTTATGCGATTTTATCGCCGTGTGGTGTCTGTCCGCGACCGGGATTCCGTATGTTTCCATCTCCCGGCCGATAGAATGAGCACTCACTCTTGCGCCGGTACAGGCTTATTTTCGCGCGGAATATGGTTATTTTCGCTTGATTTTATATTCAAAATATTACACTGTACTTCCCGGTTTCCCATTGACGGTTTTCTGAAAAATCACTCCATGGTGTTTTTCAGTGTCGGTATTCCGAGATGAGTCAGGAGACCCCACCCTTTCCCAGCCATACTGGAAACAACGGCACAGGGGATGGAGGGAAGTAAGTATGGCTCAACCGTTTGTTATTTCTGCACACCAACACTGATTTCACTGCGTTCCTTTCCTGATGGTGTCTACGCTGCCGGATTGGAACCCGTAGTGACTGACACCCTTACCCGAAAGGAGCGCCCTATGAGCCGGATAGATATTAAGTCTGTTGATAATTCCAAAAATCCGGGTTTCAGGGATTTCCTTCAGCTTCCCTTTGAGATTTACCGTGAAAACAACTGCTGGGTTCCATGGATCATCAAGGATATCAGGGATTTCGTCGATCGAAAGCACCCGATTTTCGAGCATACCAGGGGGGATTTTTTTATCGCCCTCAGCGGCGACAAGGTGGTAGGCAGGATTTTCGTTTTCGAGAACGGCCAGTACAACAAAACCCATGCCATGAACAGCGCCCATTTTTATTTCATGGACTTTTACGACGATCCTGAAGTATCTGCGGCGCTGCTACAGAAGGCGTGCGACTGGGCACGTGGTCATAATCTCAACGAACTTATAGGCCCGATGGGATTCGGGGGGGTGACCGGCGGGGGTTTTCTCATAGATGGTTTTGAACAGAGAGCGGCAATGACCATGATGATGTATAATCACGCTTACTACAGCACGCATATGGAAAAAAACGGTCTGGACAAATATATAGACAATTACAACTTTTATCTGCCCACCTCCACTACCCTTCCCCAGGGACTCAGGGATGCCGCCGACAAACTTCTCGCCGGCAACGAGATCAGGGTAGTACGGCTTAAAACCAGAAAAGATCTAAAGCGAATAGCCAAAGAGGTTGTCGATGTTTTCATGCGTACCCTGAGCGACCATATCGGGAATTACGTGCTGACTGAAAACGAATTATCATACCTTATCCGCAACCTGGTTCAGATCGCTGATCCGACGCTCTTCAAGATAATTTCCTTCAAGGAGAAGGTCATAGGCTTCCTGTTCGGATTTCACGATCTGTCGGCGGCGATTCAGAAAAGCCACGGCAGATTGACCCCCCTGAGCGTCTATCGTCTTCTAAGGGAATACAAAAAGACCGACTGGCTTCTGATAAACGGGCTCGGCATACTTCCGGAATACCATGGCACGGGAGCAAACGCGGTGCTTTACGCGGAACTGGAAAAAACCATACGGGAATACCCCAAGTTCAAGCATCTCGAAATGGTCCAGATAGCGGAGAATACCGTTAAGATGCTCAATAATGTGAAAACACTGATGGGCAGGACACATAAAATCCATCGCATCTTCAGGTATAATATTTAACTATCACCTGTTTTCTGAATCCCATTTAAACTCCTCCACCCTGTAAACTGTTCTGAAAGAAGAGTACTTTTTTCATTTCTGTTCCAATCCCCGTGCGATCGCGAAACCGATCATGTAATCCATGTCGCAACCCATATTCCCCCGGGGAACCTGTCCATGAAGGACACACTCCGTCAACATCATGTCTTGAAAGAAAAATCGAAATTTCCTTTGATATATTTTCTGTTGTAAAATATCAAGTCGATTAGAACCGGATTTTCACGACCACACGAGTTTTTATCCGAAAAATCCGTATATTGATACAGGTTCAGTCAAATATAATGCTTGATCGAATAAATTCCTTGAAATAGCTTGATTTTATACCGATTTAAAATATAATGAGGAACAATCGTTCATAAACCATATCGGTGCCAAATCTTATATTCCCCATGAAACAACACATGAATGGAAGCTTACTTTAATCTGCGATGATTTCTGAAGGGGCGTAATGGTATCTACTCAATTTAAAGTCGAAAATTACATGGAAAAATCTTTTATTACCGTTGAAGGTAAAAAAGACGCAGGTAATTTTTATATAATCCGCAGCGGCAAGGTCAAGGTCATGAGGGAAAATCCCGTGATGGGCATTGAACCTTTTTCAATGCTGGGCCCCGGGGATTTTTTCGGAGTGATATCATGCATGAGCGGCCATGCCAGGATTGAAACCTCCGTAAGCCTTACAGGGGTTTCCCTCATTTCCGTTGAGCGCGAGCAGTTCGGTATTCTGATCCAGAAAAACCCCGCCATCGCAATGAAGATTATACGTTTTTTCAGTAAAAAACTGAGGGATTTCGATCAGGCTATTACGCACCTGACGTTTAAAAGCACCGCTGAAGAAGACCCTGAACACCTTTTCAACATCGGTGAATATTATCTGAAAAAAAGGGTGTTGAACCATGCCACGTACGCCTTTCAGCGATATATTCAATACTGTCCCAACGGGCCGAACCGTGACAATGCCATACAGAGACTCAAAACCCTGAAATCACCCATGAAGGTGCCTGAAAACCCCCAGTCAGGCAACATGGGCCGTAACTACAAAGACAATACCATGATCTTCTGTGAGAATGAACCCGGCAACGAATTGTATATCATCCAGTCGGGCAAGGTCAAGATTACCAAGATCGTTGATGAAGAAGTACTTCTTGCGGTGTTGAAAGCAGGGGACATTTTCGGGGAAATGGCGCTCCTTGAAAACCGTCCCCGCAGCGCTTCGGCCATCACCTTCGGCGACGTGACGACCCTGGCAATCAACAAGTCAAACTTCGAAGGGATGGTAGAGGCCCAGCCTCAGCTGGCCACGCGGCTGATTCAGCTGCTGAGCGAAAGGATATGGACAGCCTATCGCCAGCTGGAAAACCTGATGATTAAAGACTCGCTGGGAAGGATTTACGATACCCTGCTCATACAGGTGGAAAAACAAAAGATCAAGATCGCATCCAAGCAATCGCATAATTTCGAATTCGGTTTCCGCGAGCTTTTCAATATGGTAGGGTTACCTCCCGATAAAACCGATGTGCTGTCGGTGCAAATCCTCGAGGACAAGCATTTTAAACTCGAAGACGGTAAAATCATCTGTACCGACCTGGAGGAACTCGAGAAAAATGTGCAATTTTACCGCAAAAAATCCATAATGGAAAGAAAACGTGAATCCCGCAAAAATATTTAAAATCCTCCTTGTTGTATTCCTGATCACCATCTTAATAATTGCCGGCCTGGGTGTAGGAGTGTACCATTTTTTTCCCAGGAACCGCGTTCTGGGCATCCTGAAATCCCTTTCAGAGGATACCCTGAAAACCAGAGTGGATATTCATGAAATAGATTACAGCCTCAAGGGTATCGTATTACGCAAGATATTCATTTACAATAAAGCCGATAACGATGCCGGCGTACTCTCATCGGCCGAGGAAGCCATCGTCAGGTTCTCTTTGTTGAAACTGATTTTCGAAAAGAAATTCGATGTAACTTTTGTATTCCTTGATACCCTCAGGCTCAACATTTCATTCGACCGGGAAGGTAAGTCTAACCTGACCAACCTGATTAAACACCTCTCCAAAGGGGATGAAAGTCCCGGAATCTCAACCAGAATAGACACCATCAGCCTGAAAAACGCGAATATAGCACTGGTCAATCCGCATGACGAGGTGTTGAAGCCCCTGGCGGGTAACTATATCGTCAACGGATCAATTGAGTTTAAAAAAAACAGCAGATATACCATTACAGACTGCCGCATCATTCTGCCTGAAAAAAGGGGAGTCGTCATTCCAGAGATTGTCCTTTCAGTCAAAGAGAATGACTTTGTGATATCAGGTGACGTCAACCTTGAAAAGTGTTCCCTCCTGTGGGTGTATACCTGGGGCAAAAACCTTGCCCTCCCCTATCATGACGTATCCGGGAAAGTGAGGAACCTGAAAATAACAAGTAAATCTGTGGAGGGGTTTCTTAAAGGAGTATCAAATCTCTCCAACAAACTTCCGCTTGTCCTTAACGGTTTCTGCAGGGTGGGTATTCCCGATAAACGTGTTTTCCTGTCCAACATCCAGGCTTCGATACAGACTACTTCTTTTCTGATCGATGATTTTCTTTTCAATTTCAGGGGCGATATCCTGAAATTCAAAATACGCAATATCGAAGCCCAGATCAGCGACGTGCTACCGATCCTGAGCTTTCTTCCCGATACACTCTCCGGGGAAGTGAAAGGGGAACTCAGTCTTGAGAATAAAAAATATTCCGGGACGCTTTCAACTAACGTAAATTACGGGAAGAAAGGCAGTATAATAAAGGATTTTCAGACCAGGGTAATCCTTAAAGATAATATAATCGCGAAAACCCATGCACGGTTCACTTTTTTAAACTCCCCTATAGATGCGTATATCGCTACCGGTGACGGCAACTTCAGGAATATCCAGATGGATATAGCGGCAAAAAGCATCGAATATGTACCGGAAACAAAAAACAAAACGCAGATCAGTTACAAACCCCTTCGACTGCCTGTAGAGGCAAACGGCAAGATCACGTTGGATTCGCTGAAAGTCGACCAGGTGCGGATTTCAAATATCGCCATCCACTATCGTTACAACAACGGCCAGCTTTCCATTGAACCTTTGACCTTTGCTTTGCTCGGCGGCGACTTTAAAGGCACGGGTGATATCGCACTCGCGCAAAAGGATCCCAGGGTCCGCTTCTCCATGAATTTCACCAATTTAAAAATGCAGAACGCCACAAAGACCAGTGAAAAATTCAAAGACAGGTTTTTCGGAACTGCCGGCGGCAAGGCAGACCTGAGTTTCACTATCAATAAAGACTTCAACTTTTATGATTCAATGGAAGGAAAGGTCGAATTCAGTATCAATAACGGCAAGCTGGTAAACACCGGAATACAGAACGGTCTGGGGATATGGCTCTCCGAACTGAAATACAAGCTGAGAGACCTGGAATTCAGCAGAATTTACGGAAACATAATAATCTCCGGCAGTAATTATACCATCAACTCATTCGTATTCAACGCACAGGACATACGCCTCAGGATGGACGGTGCGATCAACCGGCAACTCGCGGGAGACCTGAAAATATTCCTGGAGTTTACCGGTAATTTCATTCAGGACCTCCCCAACCCGGTGTATCTGCAACTGGGCAAATACAAAAAGGGCCGCTGGTATGTGATCCCTTTTGTGTCCCGTGGAAAAGATGTCACCGACAGCAAGAACCTTACCCGGATCGATTAACCTTTTATTCCAAGTTCGCTTTTCACCTTGTTCATTAAACCGCCTTTGGCGATCAGGTCCTGCATGAAAGGTGGGAATGGTTTTGCGGAATAACGCTTCCCCTTTGTACAGTTTCTAATCTCCCCTTTGTCCAAATCAACTTCAACTTCATCACCCTGCTGTATGTCTTTCACGGCATCTCCGGACTCTATGATCGGCAGGCCGATGTTGATGCTGTTCCGGTAAAATATCCTCGCAAATGAATCGGCGATGACACAGGACAACCCTGCGGCTTTGATCGCTATGGGCGCATGTTCCCGCGATGAGCCGCATCCGAAATTCTTTCCGGCGACAATCACGTCACCACCCGAAATCTTTTTCATGAAATCAGGGTCTACATCCTCCATGCAATGCGAAGCAAGTTCAGTCGGGTCGGAGCTGTTCAGGTACCTCGCCGGTATTATTTCATCGGTATTTATATCATTGCCGAATTTCCAGGCTTTGCCTTTGAATTTCATTTTTTCCTCCGTAAAGAATGCGTTACCTTTTATTCAGTAATTGCCTTCGTTTCGCATCAACCTGTCGAATAATGCAACCGTATTCCATTACAGTTCATCGGGATGGCAGATTACACCTTTAACGGCCGATGCGGCGGCGACCGCCGGGTTTGCCAGATATACTTCGCTGCGGGGATGCCCCATCCTGCCTACGAAATTACGATTGGTGGTGGAAACACATTTTTCCCCTTCGGCCAGGATGCCCATATGTCCTCCCAGGCACGGCCCGCAGGTCGGCGCCGATACCACGCCTTCCGCCTCGGTGAAAATGTCCAGCAGTCCTTCCTTCAGGGACCGGCGATACACTTCCTGGGTTGCCGGAATCACAATCAGACGTACGTCCTTATGCACCTTCCGGTTTTTCAGAATTTCAGCGGCGAGTCGCATGTCTTCGATTCTGCCGTTGGTACACGATCCTATCACCACCTGATCAATCCTCACACCGCTCTCCCGTGCGGGTTTCACGTTTTCTGGAAGATGCGGATATGCCACCACGGGTTCCAGGCGGGACGCGTCATACTCTTTTACGGAAACATACACGGCGTCGGTATCGCTTTTATAGACGGTATACGGTTTTTTCGAACGGCTTTCGATATACTCCGCTGTTTTCTTATCGGCTTCGAATATACCGTTCTTACCTCCCGCCTCGATGGCCATATTGGCCATGGTGAGCCTCCCTTCCAGACTGAGGTTGCCGATAGTGGTTCCGGCAAATTCCATCGCCCTGTATAACGCCCCATCAACGCCTATATCTCCAATGACTCTCAGAATCAGGTCCTTGCCGGTAACGTAACGCGCAAGCGTTCCCTCGAAAACGAATTTCATCGATTCAGGGACTTTGAGCCATGTTTTGCCGGTAGCCATCGCCGCCGCCATATCGGTGGAACCCACGCCGGTGGAAAAAGCTCCCACCGCCCCATAGGTACATGTATGGGAATCCGCTCCAATGATGAGCATCCCCGGCCGCGTCAACCCCAGTTCAGGCAGCAGTGCGTGTTCCACCCCCACGCGACCCACATCGTAATAATGGACTATGCCGAATTCCCTGGAAAAATCCCTGAGTATCTTCACCTGTTCAGCCGATTTAATGTCCTTATTCGGGGTAAAATGGTCAGGAATCAACACCACCTTTTCACGGTCAAAGACCTTTTTAACACCAAGTTCCCTGAATTCCCTGATGGCGATAGGAGCGGTGATATCATTCCCCAGCACCAGGTCCACTTCCGCCTCAATAAGGTCGCCGGGCCTCACCATCGTATTACCCGAATGTACGGCGAGTATTTTTTCAGTCAAGGTCATTCCCATTGCTTGCCTCACATCGCGATATAAGTATCATAGTATCGTACGTTCAATTCAAGATCAAATTTTTTCAATGTTTGGAATGAACCCAACTATATTGAATAACTTAAAAAATCAAGTTGCTTTTATCTCAATCTCTTTCTTTTCATAAATTCCTCCTCATCATGGCTACAGGTTTATTATCCACGTGGTCGGGTTCCCGCATTATAAAAAGTAAATCTGTTGACATTGTGAATTTCATGGAATATTCAGAGATATGAGCTCGGTAATGAAAATATCAATTGCAGGTGCCGGAGCGATGGGGTCGCTCTTTGCTTATTTTTTCGTAAAAGCCGGAATCGCCGTCTCAATTTATGAAATCAATCCACGGGTAGTTGGAAAACTGAAAGACGGGCTTCATGTCCTGATCGCAAACCGTTCCGAGAAACTTACGGTGGAAGTTTCGGACAGCCCCGAAACGGTACGCGGTGCCGCAATAGTTTTTATGTTCGTAAAAAGTTACTCAACCCTTAAAGCCATGGAACAGATACGGCACTTCATCTCCCGGGACACCATTATAGTATCACTGCAGAACGGGATCGGCAACAAAGAGGTCATCACCGGTTTTGTGCCGGAGGGGAAAATCGTGTACGGGTCCACCACCATCGGAGCCGCGAAAAACAACGAAGGTGTGGTAATCTATGGAGGCGCCGGCGATATATCCCTGGGCGGCAGGGATGAAAATTCCGTTTCAGACGCGGCCTCGGTACTGAGACAAGCAGGACTTACCGTTTCCATCAGTCCCGATCCTGATGCCGTGGTCTGGAAAAAAGCCGTCATCAACGCAGGCATCAATCCCCTGGGCGCCCTGCTCGGCATCACGAACGGGAAGATAATCGAGAACGAACACACCGCTGCCGTTCAGGAACGACTGGTGCTGGAGGGAGTATCGGTGGCACGCGGAGCGGGTATCGATCTGGATCCGGATGCTCTGGTACGCACCACACGGGATGTATGCCGAAGTACCTCATCCAACCGCTGCTCCATGCTTCAAGACCTGGAATCCGGCAGGAGAACCGAAATCGACAACATCAATGGCATAATCGTCGCACTCGGGCATGAGTATGACCTCCCTGTACCGGTCAATGAAACTCTGTATAATCTGATCAAGTCCAGGGAACAGTTTTAAGAAATAATCCGAAAACCGGTATAACTGAAACGGGGTTGATCATGAAAAACGTCGATGATCCGCAAAATCTGCATTTTACCAGGTATCGTCCCGGACAGACCGAAGGACACTATGAGAGTTTTTTCCTGAGGGCAAATCATCCTTCACGTCCGTTCGCATTCTGGATCCGCTATACCATCTTCAGCCCGAAAGACAGACCGGAAAAAGCGATCGGAGAACTCTGGGCGGTGTATTTCGACGGTGAACAGGCAAATCATACCGCCGCCAAGAAGGAGGTACCCATAGACCAGTGCCGTTTTTCCAACCACGCCCTCGAGGTCTATATCGGCGGTGCCGTTCTTAATGAAAACTCCCTGAAGGGCGGTATAGATTCCACAATCTCCTGGGAACTCGACTACAGCGGGGAACGTGATCCTGTATATGATTTCCCCGCCGGCTTCTATCACGGCGCTTTCCCCAAGGCCAAAGCCCTGGTTTCACTCCCGCTGGGTGTGTTCAACGGCAACATCAGGATCAAGGACAAAAAAATTTCGATCAATAACTGGACCGGCAGTCAGAACCACAACTGGGGATCCAGACATACCGACCTTTATGCCTGGGGGCAGGTGGCTGGGTTTGACAACAGCCCGGGATCTTTTCTTGAAATTGCTACCGCCAGACTCAAGATCGGTCCCTTCTGGACCCCTTTCATGACTCCTATCGTACTCCGCCATGATGGTATACAGTATTCATTGAACAGGCTTCATACACTCTTCGGGCGAGCCTCTTTCACCTATTTCAACTGGCATTTTACGGCTGATTCAAGGGATGTGTATATGGATGGGATCATCAGTGCCGATAAAAAGGATTTCGTGTGTCTGCCCTATTACAATCCCCCCGGTGGGATAAAATACTGCCTGAACACCAAGATTGCGTCGTGCACACTCAATCTTAATCTGAAAAAAACAGGGAAAAGCATACTTCTCTCTACTAGAGACCGGGCCGCGTTTGAAATTCTTACCGACGATGTGAAACACGGTCTGTCACCTGCGATATAGAAATATGTACTGATTCCTCCCGGCAACAGCACCTGTACTGATCAGGGAGCACAAATGTGCCATGCCATGTTCGATCCGGTTTTGACACGTACAATGTCGCCGAACACTTCCTTCATCTCGGACATGCCGTTTTCAACGAAATGGAGATAATCACCTCCTTCCAGCCGTTCCACGAAATCCGAAATGCAATTTCTTTTATAATAATCATAAAAGAGAACTTTTTTCGTCGCAAGACGTTTTGCTTCCTTCATCATTTTCATCCTCTGGTATGAATCCATCCCGTGCAGTACATAACTTGACACCACGAAATCGAAACTCCTGTCACGAAAAGGCAGACCGGCGGAACCGTCAGCCACGACAAATTCCAGAACCCCAGGCCTGGCATGCCCCCGTGCGTACCGTATCATCGACGGAGCGGCATCGATTGCGGTTACCCTGAACCCCAAGGACATCATATAAAAGGCCAGGGCGCCTGAACCGCAACCTATATCAAGCACCGTAGCACCATCCCCCGTTCCCGCCTCGACGAGTTCGGAAGGAATTATCCGCCTGAAATGCGATACCTGATACCGGAAAAACAAACTATAAATTCGGGCGATTTTGTTGAATAGCCCTACATGCGGATTGCAAGTACTTTCATTACCTTTGCCTTTTTCATGGTAAGGTATTGATTTCAGCATACTCCTCCTTCACCGGTCATGTTCTCGACAATGAAAAAATTAATTATTTGACATCAATCCTGTTTGGTTAACATATAATTGATGCAGTACGCAAGTTGATGCCTGTAGTAACTCAATCCACATTTTCCGAAAGGGAATAATTCCCTGTTACAGTATCATGATATATAAAAACAGGAGAAAGTGCAATGACCGCGAAAAAATTCTGTGATTATACCGTTGATGAATCCGGGGTTGCCCTCATGGTGATCAACAACCCTCCCATGAACACCCTCGGTAAGCCTGTGCTGGCTGATATGGCAGATGCGGTGACACGGGCAAACGCGGACCGGAAAGTCAGGGTGGTGGTTTTTACCGGAGAAGGCAAAGCCTTTATCGCCGGTGCGGATATAAATGAATTCACGCCCATAACCACCCGGAAAGAAGGAAGTGATTTTCTGATTAACGGACAATCGGTTTTAAACCTTATTGAAAATTCAGAGAAACCCTATATCGCGGCCATTAACGGTTTCTGCCTGGGCGGTGGTCTTGAAACAGCCCTGGCCTGTCATATCCGCCTTGCGGACGAAACCGCCCAGATTGGTCTACCCGAAATTAAACTTGGTATAATACCCGGTTACGGAGGCACACAGAGGACCACACGTCTTATAGGCAAAGGAAGAGCCTATGAACTTATCCTCTCAGGCAATTTTTTAACGGGAAAGCAGGCAGAGGTATACTGTATCGTCAACCGCTGCACGCCCAAGGGAATGGTCGTCGATGAGGCACGGAAACTCGCAACTGAAATATCCTTACGCAGCAGAATGGCGGTGAAAAATGCCATGAGGGCAGTCAAGGAGGGACTGGATATGGAATTCATGACGGCACTCAGTTTTGAACGGAATCTTTTCGGTGAACTCTGCGAGACCGATGATAAAAAAGAAGGAACATCGGCTTTTCTAGAGAAAAGGAAACCCGTATTTAAAGACTGTTAAAAAAATTAAATCCATGGATACTTGTGGTTCAGTTCAAGTCCCACAAAATTATGGGATTTCCTCTGTTTTTAATGAATAATTATGTTTAAACATTTTTTTAGTGTTGACTAATTTTATGTTTATAAAATTCTATATTAACTGTAATTGCTTTCGGGTGGGAGCAATGATTTGAGCGCTGCCCGGATTTATGGCAATAAATTTTAAATTCCAAGGAGCTTCTTATGGCAGACCAAAAAAATGGAAATCCGGCGGTTGTCGGATTAGCCGGATTTGGCCTTACCACTCTCATTCTTCAGTTTCACAATGTAGGATGGTGCGGCATTGGACCCGTTCTTGCCATGGGTCTGGTTTTCGGTGGAACGGCACAGTTGATTGCCGGTTTTCAGGAACAGAAAATGGGCAATAATTTCGGTTACAGTGCGTTCGTTTCTTACGGCGCTTTCTGGATCGGTCTTGGTATCATATGGCTGCTCAATTACTTTAATATCTATAAAGCCAGCGGCACCGATGTCGGCTGGTACCTTATCGCGTGGACCCTTTATACAGCGGTTATGTGGGTGGCGTCAATGCGCGTTCACGGGGCCATGGCTTCAACCTTCACCCTGCTGCTGCTGGGATTTATACTGCTCGATATCGGTCACTTCATAGATCCGGTATTCAACGTCATCGCAGGTTATGAACTCATGTTATGCGCATTTAATGCATGGTACATGATGGCGCATGTGATTTACCTGGATGTCTTTGGCCGGGATATACTGCCGGTAGGAAAACCCTGGATCAAGTAACATAAGTCAATTTAAACAAAAAACCCCTATGCGTACGGGGTTTTTTTTATTTATACCACTCACAATACAGCCTGCGGAGGAAGACGAAAAATCCCCCGCAGGATTATTTTCAATCAGTTCTTATAGATTTCAGTGCTGTAGGTTTTCACCCAGTGCTTCTTGAGCACTTCTTTTGCCTCCATGATCTTGTCAACCTCCAGGATGATGATTGCTTCATCACCGCGTAGATTGATAAAAGGGTACAGTGTTTCAATATTCACCTTAGACTCCAGTAGAGGTCGCAATACCGCGTTCAACCCTCCGGGATGATCCGGTGTGGCGACCGCTATCACCTCTTTTGTGGATACATGAAAATTGCTGTTTTTTAAAACCTTCTCGGCTTTCTCCGGATCGCTGACGATCATATGCACCTGTACCGGTGTCAACACGGAGGAAGCCACTATCGCCTTTATGTTAATTTGCTCTTTTTCCAGGATATCACATAGTTCGTTGAGTTTTCCTGGTTTGTTTTCAATTGAAATACTCACCTGGGTAATTGGCATTATGCTTCTCCTCTCACCTGTTTTCCTTTCCCTTTTCAAATCAATTGTATACGATACAATGCCTTTCTGCTACCATAAAACATTTCGTAAAAACATCCACTCCCCGTTTTCAACGATCAACATTTGCCGCGCCGGTACACGATATTGTAATCAGCAGAAACTGACATATACTTTCATGACGCGGTTTCACCGTTGACAAAGGAAAATTTTTCATATCCTTCATGAACCGCTTTAATCGTGATATCCACAAGCTTTTTTTTGTCACCCATCATGTATTCAATGCTTTTATCCAGCGTTTCCATTTTTACTACATTTGTAAGTTTGATAAAGGATCCCAGCAATACCATATTCGCCGACCTTTCACTGCCTATGGACCTGGCTATCTCATTTGCGTTTACGGGGAAGACGCTCACATCTCCCCTGAAAATCAGGTTATTCACCATATCGGCATTGTATATCATTTGTCCGGCCGGATCAAGTCTGTTGATAAAGGTTTTGGCGGAGGGTTGATTGAGCGCAACGACAAAATCCGGCGCCGAGGCTACCGGTGACGCGATTTCTTCGTCTGATATACTGATAGTGCAATTCGCCGTGCCTCCGCGAACCGCAGCCCCATATGAAGGCAGATATGTCACAAAAAGGTCATCCATCATTGCGGTATGACCAAGTATATTACCAACGGTCAGTACGCCCTGCCCTCCGCTTCCCGCGAATATAGTCTTAACCAGCATATCACTTCCCCCGGTTTCTCTTGTCAGTCAGAACCCCCAGTGGGAATTCTTTGGTCATCACCTCGGTTATCCATTCAAAGGACTTCACTGCGGACATTTTCCAGTTCGTGGGACATGGCGAGAGCACTTCGATCATTGAATAACCAAGGCCATCCACCTGTGTTTGAAAAGCGTTCTTTATCGCCTTATGTGTGTTTCTGATGCCCGCCGGCCCGTTGACTGCGACTCTTTCGGCATAGACCACACCGGGGAATGTGGCGATCAGGTCAGTAATATGCAACGGGTACCCGTCGTACTTCGGATTGCGCCCTGAATTTGTCGTTGTTGTCTTCTGACCTATCAACGTAGTCGGCGCCATCTGGCCGCCGGTCATTCCATAGACCGCGTTATTGATGAATATCACCGAAATATGTTCACCACGGTTGGCCGAGTGTATTGTTTCAGCGGTACCTATGGCCGAAAGGTCGCCGTCCCCCTGATATGAAAATACGAAGAGATCCGGACGCGCCCGTTTCGCGCCGGTAGCGATTGCGGTACCCCTTCCATGGGCAGATTCGATAACATCGATATCAAAGTACAAATATGCAAGAACGGCGCATCCTGCCGGATTCACACATATGGATTTTTCCCCCAGGTCCATTTCCTCCAGCACCTCAGCCACAATCCTGTGCACGATTCCGTGACCGCAACCAGGGCAGTAATGGGTTATTACATCTTTTTTATAATATTTGGGCCATGGATTTATCTGCTTCATTTCACTTTTTTCATCTCCCTTTCGTACTCACGGTAGAGGATCCGCGCAAATTCCACCGGTGTGGGAACAACGCCGCCGGGGCGTCCATGGAAGACCACCTTTGATTTGCCCTCCAGTGAAAGCTGTACGTCCTCTACCATTTGGCCGGTGCTCATTTCCAGGACCACAAAGGTATTGATTTGCCGGGATAGATCCTGTAAAACTGTTTTTGGAAAGGGCCATAGGGTAATCGGCCTGATCAACCCTGCCGGAACACCTTCTTTGCGTACCCGTTTTATCGCTGCCTTGGCGATACGAGCCGTTGTACCGTAAGCGACCGCAATTACCTTTGCATCATCAGTCATAAAAGCTTCGTAACGGGTTTCGTTTTTTGCGATCTCCTGATATTTTCGTACGAGCATCCAGTTATGTCGCTCCATTTCATTGACATCCAGAATCAACGAAGCCAGATACCTGCTGGGACCGTCCCCTTTCCCTTTGAGAGCCCATTCCTTCATCGGCATGTCCTCTTTCATTTCGGGGAATATGACGGGCTCTTTCATCTGTCCCAGCATTCCGTCCCCCAGCACCATTACCGGCGTCCTGTAATTATCCGCTATATCAAAAGCCAGATATGTCAGATCGGCTACCTCCTGCACTGAAGCCGGGGCCAGTACCGGTGTACGGTAATCCCCGTGACCTCCACCGCGGGTCGCCTGAAAATAATCTCCCTGGGCAGGTGCGATATTCCCCAGACCGGGGCCTCCCCTCATTACATTGATTATTACCGCGGGGAGCTGAAAACCCGCCAGGAAGGAAATACCTTCCTGTTTCAGGCTGATCCCCGGGCTGGATGATGATGTCATTACTCTGGTCCCTACGGCCGAGGCACCCACCACCATGTTGATGGCGGCTGTTTCGCTTTCCGATTGTATAAAAACCCCGTTCAATTTAGGCATGTGTTCCGACATATACTCTCCCAGTTCGTTCTGGGGTGTTATCGGATATCCGAAATACGCCCTGCAACCGGCCCTCAACGCCGCCTCTCCGAAAGCGTGATTACCGCTCATGAATACTTTATTCACTGTACACCTCTATCGCCACCTCGGGACAGACGAGCGTACAGACCTTGCACCCTGTGCATTCCTTGTCCCCTTCGGGGGTCGCGTAATGGTACCCCTGTATATTAAGTTCTTCCGATTCTATCAATACACCCTTCTTGCAGAACTCTATACAGAGGCCGCATCCTTTACATAAATCGGCTTTTACTATTACCTTGTATTTTGTCTTTACCATCTAATCTGCCTTGAGTATTATATAAATCTACCGCTGTTCCGAATATAATACAAAATTAGTAAGAAAAACGTGAACATCTATTTGTCAAAAACTTTTTCAGATGCAGGTAAATTTATTAAATAATTCCCGCCTTTGAAACGGAAAAACTTTTGACATATCCACAGGATGCTGATCTTTAATTTTCAGGCCTGATTGAACATGAGCATATCCATCAGAACCGCAACAGAAGACGACCTGGATGCAATTTACAAAATTGAAACGGATTCTTCACCCTCGCCATGGAGTTATGCCGGTATCGCGGCTGAATTAACGTACCCTTTTTCCCGTGTCTACATTGCGGAATTCAACGGTACAATCGCGGGATTCGCCGTTGTCTGGAATGTCGGAGGCGATATACAATTAAACAATCTAGCAGTCAAAAAAGATTACAGAAGAAAAGGTATAGCACGTAAGCTCGTTGAACATATTTCAGAAAGAATCAACAGCAAGATCGAGGGTCGTATTATTCTAGAGGTCCGTGAGAAAAATATAACGGCACGAAGCTTCTACCAGGCCATTGGATTTCTTGAAAACGGATTGAGAAAAAACTATTACCAGGACGATCACGCAATACTGATGGAAAGACCAATCAGAACCGCATAAAATTTAAAATAAAGTAATTTATACCCGAAACATGAAAATAACTCAGGTCAGATTCATTAAAAGTGCCACCAGTGAGAAACATTTTCCTTCTTACAGTTTCCCTGAATTCGCTTTCCTGGGTCGTTCAAATGTAGGGAAATCGTCACTGATTAATATGATTACAGGCAAAAAAGGTCTTGTGAAGGTCGGGGCAAAACCTGGGGTAACAAGGACTCTTAATTTCTTCCTGTTAAATGACAGGATATCACTCGTGGACCTTCCAGGTTATGGCTACGCCAGAGTTTCAAAAGAAATCAGGAAAACATTCCCTCCGATGATTAAAAATTATTTGTCCAGACGTGAGTCTTTAAAGCTGCTTTTCCTCCTTATAGACATCAGACGTGTTCCCGATGAGTCAGAGAACGATATGATTTCTTTTGCCGCCATAAGGGATATCCCGGTGGCTGTAATTGCCACCAAATGCGACAAACTTTCCCGCAGCGCAAAGCTTAAAGCCGCGACCGTTATTTCCTGCGCGCTGGGACTGGATCGTGATCATGTATTCTTTTCTTCATCAAAATCCAAGGAGGGAAAAAAGGAAATACTTTCTCTTATCAGGCAGTTTTCAGATTAAACTAATCAGAATGAATTGAAAAATCCTCAATTGCAGACATGACTGCGCTTCTTCTTTTCTCGTAATATACAGAGGGCCCGCCGGTTTCAATAATATATACCAGTTTGTCATGAACGAAAAGAGTGATTACATAACGATAATCCTCTCCATTGAACCACAGTGAATATTCAAAAAGTCTTCCTTTAAGGTTGTTCTTTGCGGTGATTTCTTTTTCCTGAACCAGGCGATATCCTTTTGAAATCATATGGGTTTTGACGGTCTCCCCCCACATTGATTCATCACCAAAAGGTTCATTATATCGGCTGTATGCCCTCAGTCTCACTCCGTCGGGCGATATTGCTTTGAATATTTTCACTTCCCTGTCGTATACGGCAAATCCTTGAGGCGTTTTCACCGTGAACGACGAGGTTTTACAGCCGTTCAAAACCAGGGTCATCATTGCTGCCATTACGAGGATTTTAACTGTTTCTTTCACCGTATCTTCCGCCAATTGATTAGAACTGCCGTACCATTCAATTATTGTTAACCCATTTTAAAATTGATTCTGAACTCCTCCGGTGCTCGGGTTTGCTTTGCACTGGAAAGACCGTGTATCCTGAATATTCGATATCCGTTACTACCTAATTCGTTAATATCCCCTTAAAAGGTTCTCTACCCCCAGAGTGTTGATCCAGTTTATCGGTATACCCGCGGTACCCTTGGTCCCTGAAGCATCAGTTCTTCTATAAAACTGTATTTTCATCTCTCCCATTGCGGTCCGGTCCCGGTAATAATGTATCTGGCCCTTTATTTTTTCAACTTCCATGACCACCCTGCTGATTTCCTTTTCAACCTCGAGGGTTTCGATGACCCCTGACCCGCCGAATAGACTGTACAGTTTCTCCAGATGGACCTGTTTTACCGTCAGACGTGTGGGGAGGTCGGCCAATATCGCCGAAATGTCTTTGTTATTCATCCTTTCATCGGATATATAACCCTGCGTCAGCAAGATGGTCTTTATATCTTTAAAATACTCTGCTGGTATCCTTATGACAATGTTGCCGGCGGAATATGATTTCACATAACCGTTTCTGGTAAGCACATGCTTTTTTATTGTATTCATGGTTTTCACGGGATCGGAACCGTAAAAAGTATAACCGATTTCGTGTATAACCGTTCCTGCCATGCCGGGAGTGGCGGGCACCAATATGCTTATGACATTCAAAAGCACTATATACAATACCAGTCGTCTCATTTACCCGTCCTTAAGGATTTTAAATAACCGGTAACCGGTTCTTTATAACGTTCAAATGATTCTTTCGTTTCATATACCGTCTCGATGACGACTATTCCCTTTGCCGTCACTAAAAAGGCCACTTCGTATATTCTATCGCCAGGCATCCCGAAACGATAATGTTTCATTTTCGTTGCATACTGGTTGCTGATCTCATCCTCAGAAACGACCCGATACATGCGGTTTTTCATTTCTATCTTCAATGCTTCATCCCAGAACGGTATGTCCGCGGGAGGGTAATTGTCAGCCAAACCTATCCTTATACCGGCGTTATTTCCCGGACTGATGAAAAGATACCTTCCTTTTGATTCATAAAACTGTTTTTCCAGCATGAAGAACCCGGATGGTGTTGTAAAGTCCATGCCATCTGCATTTTTTTGGATGGTCCTCCTGTCCGGATTCAATCCCGATATCCACGGAAAAGGTGAAGGGATATAGTTCTTCACCGTATCTGATACCTTCGCCTTCAGATTCAGAATTACAGTCGAAAAGTTAGCACGGTCTCCCAGGGATTTCAATGTCGTTGTCAGAGATTCTATCAGCTGGGTAAGCCGTTCTATTTCCTTGAGAATTGTTACCCGTTCCTCGACTTTTTTGACCTTTTTCAACAACTCATAAAAACGGTCCCTTACCTTTTTTGCTGTTTCTACCCTGAGTGCAATATCGGTGTATTCCATGGTAACATCAAGCGCAGTAACGTTTTTATACGTCACATCACCCATCTTCTCGAATTCTTCCAGCAATGCTTCGAATTTCTTAACTGGAACTCTTATATAGACCCTCGCCGAGCGGAAGGAATCCGATGTGACTGCTGATTCAAGATGGCCTCCAACACCATTCACCAGTGAATTCACCGCATCAATTGTGTTACGAACGCTCTGAACATTCATATAATACTCGGCGGTGTGGATAACCATCCGTTCCGGGGCTTTTTCTGATTTCAGTGTTTCTTCAGTGTTTTTATCAGAGGTATATTCTGATGATTTATAGTAGTCACGCATTCCCGCCGCGCCTTCGGTATACCTCTTTTTTTCCATCTCCATGGGTGCTTCTTTCTTGCGTGGAGCATATGCTCCACCGATTGACTTTCCCCTGGACTCACGATAGGTTCCGCATGAGAGGACCAGGAGCATCATGGCTATGAAAAGAGGAACCAGATGAGAGGGGTTGATAAACCGCTTTTTCATGTTATATTTTTTCGAATAAATAATTTTATACGCATGAACACTGTCGATGCACATAACAGCATTTTAAGCATTAATCGATCATGATTATGAACAAAGAATACTAATTATTACTCTATTCCAGGAAAGAAGTAATGTCAATTGTTTTACAGCTGGGTCATCAGGTACATAATTCGGCTGGCCTTGTCTCTGGGCATAAGCGAAATGAGATACGATGAAATGCTCATTTTGCCCGCTTCCTGGGCATCGGAATCTATCTGTCTGAGTACATCCACGATAAGAGGCTCTTCCCATTTAACCATTATCTCAACAGCCTCTTCCGGACGTATGCTGGTGATTTTCTGGGCAAGGTCTTTTACGTTTCGCTGGTATCCTGAAAACTTCTTTTTCTCGTCTTCAAGGCGTTTCTTCTCGAGATCTATACCCTTGCGCATATCATCGATTTTTTCTCTTTCCTTTTCCAGTTTCTTCTCTGATTCCGAAATGAGCGCTTCTCTTTTGTCCAGATCCTCCACTCTCTCTTTCAGTTTATCTTTCTCCTTTTCGAATTCTTCCTTCGCCACCAGAGAGGGTTCGTCGTCTTTTGCCGCAGTCACCATGACAGCTTCACGTTTGTACACTTTGTACAACATCTTTTCAATGTCTATCAATCCTATATAATCCAGCCAGAACATCCCCGCAGCCACAAGGAAAAGTATCAGGACCCCGAGATATAACAGTTTTGCTCTGTCAGAAACTTTCTTCATGTCGATGCTCCTCTATACGCGACTTTAACATCAAAAATATCACCTTTGTTTTTTATAATTTCATCATTTAGAGTTTTTTAAATATTCCGCCATTACCCTGTTCACATATGCCCTGGTTTCCCCGTAAGGAGGTACGCCGCCATAACCATCAACCGCTTTAGAACCCGCGTTATACGCCGCCAGCGCCTTCTTGTAATCCCACGCGTATTTCTCCAGTAGCGACTTTAAGATACCGACGCCGGCTTCAAGATTCTCCCGGGGAACAAAAGCGTTTCTCACACCCATCGCGGCCGCCGTACCGGGCATCAACTGCATAAGACCCATTGCACCTCTGGGCGATACCGCTTTATGGTTATATGATGATTCAGTTTTGATTATCGCATCAACCAGTCCCGATGGCACGTTAAACCTTCCGGCCGTATCAACTGCAAGACGTTGTAAATCGCTTTTGGCATATTCACTGGCGTTTATATCGGTATTTTTACCCGTCATTTTTATTTGCTTCAGCGTTTCCTGTCCGGATATCTTCTCATTGAATTCAGTATCGAATGATCGTGCGAGGCCGAAATGTTGTTCGGTTTTTTCCAGATTGAAACGTTTTTGAATTTCTGCTATTCGTCTCATTACTGCATTAATATTTTCAACCATACCTGTATTCCCCTAAACAGCTTCCACATGGCTGCGCATATGTAACTTCTGATTCATGTCGTCATTTTCCTTAACAATCTCACGGTTTACCTCATAAAGATATTCATTCATTTTTCTTTCTTTCAGCTTTTCCACTACTCTTCTTTCTCTGGATGCTTCAATGAGTTTTTGCCTCACCTTTTGAATTTCAGGCTCCATGCTCTCTACCCTTTCCTGCTGTACCTCTATTGCACGGTGAGAGAACTCAATAAACCTTTCGTACATCATGATATCACTGAAAGAGTATCCGCCATCAGTCAGCCGTTGGTTAAATTTCGCACGCTGTTCTTCAAGGCGTCGCATATAATTCTGTTGTTTCATCCTCTCCAGGTTTTGAATCGCCAGGACCTTTGAAAGCTCATTCTGAACTTCCCGCTCTTTCGCTTCACGTATATCCAGCAGTTTCTGTAATCTGAATGAAAATTTCTTCATTGTTTCAACAATCCCGTTATATCGTATTGATATTGAATATTGCTATTTTCTCAGAACCGGGAATGCGACATAATCCCTTGTTGTCGCTTCCGCTCTTCTACCCTTTTTACGGAACAGGGCTACCAGACGGTTTTTTATGTTTTCCATTGTGTCTTTTTCCCTTATTCCCTGCTTCAAAAAGTTATCCATTTCCTCTTTCTTTTCTATGGCAACATCCACTTCCGCCCTGGATCCTCTGGCATATGCGCCGAGGCTGATAAGGTCCTCAGCGTCGGTATAGGCGGCAAGCAGTTCCCTGAAACGGTTGGCCGCTTTAATGTGTTCATCGTCGACCACATCTTTCATGCAGCGCGATAGAGAACCAAGTACATCGATGGCGGGATAATGGTTCTTATGCGCAAGAGCGCGTGAAAGTACTATATGCCCGTCAAGTATACCCCGCACCGCATCGGATATGGGCTCGTTCATGTCATCCGCTTCGACCAGAATCGTGTAAAACCCAGTTATGCTGCCGGCACCCTCTTTAGTGCCTGAGCGCTCAAGCAGACGCGGTAATAAAGAAAAGACCGAAGGCGGATAACCCCGTGTAGCGGCCGGTTCACCTGCAGCAAGTCCGACTTCACGCTGCGCCAGTGAAAAACGCGTAACTGAATCCAGAAGTATATTGACGTCTTTTCCCCGGTCGCGGAAGTATTCGGCAACCGCGTGTGCCAGAAAAGCCCCGCGCAGTCGCATCATCGGCGGCTGGTCGGATGTGGCGACTATTACCACCGAACGCCGCAATCCTTCAGGTCCCAGTTCCTTGTCAACGAAATCCCGTACCTCCCGACCCCTTTCACCGATCAGCGCCACAACGTTTACATCCGCCGTGGTATAGCGCGCGATCATTGCCAGCAGAGTCGATTTACCCACCCCGGTTCCCGAGAAGATACCTATACGCTGTCCCTTGCCCACGGTGTTAAGACCATCTATGGCCCTTATGCCCACGGAAAGGGGTTCATCTATCAGCCTTCTTTCCAGAGGATTGATCGGGTTCCCGTCCACAGGATAGCGTTCAGAAGTGAAAATTTCCCCTTTCCCGTCCAGTGGACGGCCATCCCCCGAGATTACTCTGCCAAGCAACTCATCCCCAACCGGCACCATCAGCGATGAACCCATCGCGATCACATCAGCCCCCGGGGTCACACCCCTCATCTCCCCGATCGGCATCAGTATTACCCTGTTTCGGTTAAAGCCGACGACCTCGGTATAGAGATATTTCCCCGGCCCAAGCTTCACTTTACATATTTCACCCATTTTTACTTCAGGACCTATCGACTCGATCGTGAGTCCGATTATCCTTTCCACGCGACCGGTAAAATGGATTATGTCGGTTTCATCGATCAGCCGTTTGTACTTGGAGAGTATGTCTACTTTTTCATGGGGGAGTATTTTTATCATTTCTTTCCGATTCCCCTCAGGTGGTTGAATTCCTTATGGCTTCTTCTATCGTATCGAGCTGAGTGGAGATACGGGCATCGATTGCCCCGACGTCGGTTTCGATGATGCACCCTCCCCGTTCTACGCGGGAATCTTCATATATATTTACTTTCTTAAGTGATTCCATCATCTTTATAAGCTCATCCTTATGAGCCGTGGTCATATCGAGGTCGGCGAAATTAACCCTTATGTCTATCCTGTCTCTGTCTTTAACGCGTTTTATCGCCTCACGGATATTATTGATGACCACTTCCCTTCTTTCCACTATCTCGTCTTTAATAACCTTGCGTGCTATCATAAGGATCATCTCGGTCATAAGTTTCTCTGATGAACGTATGATATCATCCCGGATATCAACAGCGGTCGATACAATGGTGCCGAGACGATCGATAAGGCGCATTACTTCCGCCTGTCCTTCCTTGTACCCCTCCTCACGGCCCGCCTCGTATCCTTTTTTATAAGCTTCATGTTCTATCTCGGAAACTTTTAGCTCCGCCTCCTTAATCATCTTTTCCGCTTCGAATTTGCCTCTCTCGATCTCTCTTTCCGATTCGGCACGGAATTTTTCCATTTCGGTTTTTATCTGCTCGCGGGCCACCTGAAGCTCCCTGAACGCGGCCTCTTTACCCTCTTCTTCAATTTTTTTAGCCTGCTGTCTCGCCTCTTCGGTCAAACGGCGGACTTCTTCCTCTGTCTCACGCCGGTACCTCTCCAGCTCGGCCTCCATTTCCTCAATAGAAGGCCCCTGGTAGACGTCTATCGGGTTACCGTCTTCATCGACCTCGTACTCCCGATATTCTTCATCGGTCATAACGTTTTTCTGATATTTTTCAGGGAGTTCTATCTGCTTGGGAATCCCCGCAATGGCTATTTCCATTGGCTTGAAAACTAGTTTAGACAACGAGCTCCTCCTCGCCGGCGCGGGCGACGATTATATCACCGGCCTCCTCAAGTTTTCTTATGATATTCACTATCTTCTGCTGCGCTTCTTCAACGTCCCTCAATCGAATCGGCCCCATAAAATCCATATCCTCGCGGAGGAGTGAAGACGCACGCTTCGACATGTTCCTGAATATCTTTTCCTGCACCTCTGAATCCACACCCTTCAGCGCTTTCGCCAGATCCTGAGTGTCCACCTCACGCAGCACCTTCTGTATAGAACGGTCGTCCAGAAGCACGATGTCCTCGAACACAAACATTCTCTTCTTGATCTCCTCGGCCAGTTCAGGATCTTCTTCTTCCAGCGCCTCTATAATTATCTTTTCGGTTCCGCGGTCGACCTGATTGAGTACTTCAACTATAGCGTCTATACCCCCGGCCGAAGTATAATCCTCTGAAGCCAGGGTGGAAAGCTTCCTTTCCAGCACTCTCTCCACCTCACGCAATACATCAGGCGAGGTACGGTCCATGGTCGCAATACGTTTCGCCACATCCGCCTGGATCTGATGAGAAAGCCCCGAAAGGATCTGGGCCGCCTTGGCAGGGTCCAGGTATGCCAGTATAAGCGCTATGGTCTGAGGGTGTTCACCCTGGATGAAGTTGAGCAGGTGGCTCGGGTCTGTTCGTCGTATAAAATCGAAGGGACGCACCTGCAGCGAAGAAGTAAGGCGGTTGACTATATCTATGGCCTTCTGCGTACCGAGGGCCCTTTCCAGCACCTCCCTCGCATAGTCTATCCCCCCCTGGGCGATGAATTCCTGGGCCATCATCATCTCCTGGAATTCCATCAGCACCTTGTCTTTGTCTTCGGGTTCTATTTTATCCAGGCGTGCGATCTCGAAAGTGAGCTGTTCAATTTCATCTTCACGCAGGTGCTTGAATATTTCCGAAGAAACATCCGAACCCAGTGAAACGAGAAAAATCGCCGCTTTTTGCCTGCCCGTAAGCTGTGACTTCCTGGACTGAAGCATTTTTTACCTCACTGCGTTATATCCCTGATAACAAGCAGACTGCATTCGACCACCGATTTTAAAATACAGGCCATCCCGCGCCCAAGTCAAACCAAATTCACGTTCCTGAATCCCCTACTCTTCAGCAAGCCATGTACGCAGCAACTGGGCGACATCATCCGGCCGCTCACGGGCGAGGTTTATGGCATTGGTCTGCAATTCAAGCCTGGCCTTTTCCTCAAGGGAGAGTTCCACATCAATACCCTCCTCTTCGGCGGCCCTTAATGCGGCTTCACGCATACGCTGCTGTTCCAGCGCCAGCTGCTCTTCCCGCATCCTCCGCCTTCTTGCCAGTTCCTTGCTTATCGCCCTGAAAAGCACCATTCCAAGGAAAAGCGCGAACACGCCGATGAGAGCCGCTAGGAGTATCTTTTTAAGCTGTTCGCGCTTCTGGAACTCCTCTCGCAGCTTGTTCCAGTCCCTCGTGCGGTCGAACATGATGTTTTCCACCGCAACCTGGTCGCCGCGGACCTCGTTGAAGTTTATCGATTTTTTAACGATATTCTCCGCCTGCTTGAGTTCATCCCGTGTCAGGGGTGTCTGGACCGGTTTCTTGGTCGGATCAAGATCATAATCACCGTTGGGTTTTCGAGGAAGATCCTGATATCCATCGATTGCAATGGCCACCGATATTCCCGAGATATCATAGGGATCGCGTTGTATTTTCTTAATCCCCTTGTTAACGGCGTTGTTCTTTATATTTTCCTGTTTGTCATATTTTGAAAACTGGTCATCGCTCGCCTTGTATCCGGGCGGCTTGTTTCCCTCGGTACCTGCGGGTCCTTCCGGATTCCAGCCATGACCCTCGAAATGTTCTTTCGTGGATTTTTCTGAAACGACCAGCGAATCCTTGACCTTGCGTTCCGAATAAGGGGTCGCCGGGTTATCGGGCTCCATTTCTATGGGCGTGTATTCTTCCTTTTCCTCGGTCACCTTGTCCCAGTTGAAGTCCAGGTTCAACCTGACTATCTGTATCCTGTCAGGAGTATATATCCTTTCCAGCCCCTTCCTTATATCCCTCAGCAGCTGCACCCTTGCCTTTTCTTCTATCTTTTTCCTGTACTCGAGCATGGTGTACTCGGCTTTTGCCGAATCCAGCTCATCATCAAAATCGGATATAATCTTACCGTACTCATCGGTCACCGTCACATTGTCCGGCTTGAGCTTTCCGCCCACCGCCCTGGATACCAGGTACATTATTCCCTTTATTTCTTTCTTGCTCAGTTTTTCATAACCCGGCGCAAGATGTACGGTCACCGCCGCCGTATACGGGTTTTCTTTTTCCGTGAAAAGTTCATCTTCAGTAATTGCTATTTCCACATCCGCTTTCTCTATGTTTTTCAGGGATTCTATATGTCGTTTGATCTCATCCCTCAAGGCACGCATGTACTTGACATCCAGTTCCTTGTCGGTTTCAGTCCATTTTGAAATGTCAAAGAGTTTCCATCCCGGAATCCCTCTGGGTATCATGTTCTCCTGCGCAAGGCGTGTCATTATTAGTTCCCGCTGCTCGGGACGAACAAAGACAGAAGTCGTTCCGGAGGTTTCATATCTGAAACCCATCTCCTCAAGCTTCTTGGTCACCTGGCCGAAATCTTCCGATCCCAGTTCAGTGAAAAGCACCACGTTGGATTTTGTAGTCGATACCGAAAATAGAACGACGAAGGAGACCATCACGACCGCGAGAACCGAGGCTATTATGATCTTTTTTGTTTTATCCAGCTTCCCGTAGATTTCCCTGACCTGGGTCCATATTCTTTTTAAAAACTCCAGCATACCAACCCTCCCTTACCGTTATAAAGAGGACACCGTAATCAAACCGTTAAAATTATCCCGATTTAAGGCGACATAATGCCTGTAGCATATATAAAAAAAATTGTAAATCAAAAAATCAATTAATTTCCAAAAAAATTCAATTAATTTCCAAGCATCATCATGGGTCATTATAACTTTCCTCGGCCAACTCTCAAACTACGTTTTTATCTCAGGTTTACAAGCTCTCTGTAAGCCCTGATAGCCTCATCCCTGACCGCTTTTACGAAGCTCAGGGATATCTCAGCCTTCTGTGCCGCAATCATGACTGTGTGTATATCTACTTTTTCCGGTTCATAAATCATTTTCCGGGTGAGTTCTTCCGATTCCACCTGCAAATTGTTGACCTTGCCGATCGCATTCATCAAGACTTCACCGAATGATGCGGCTACATTTTCATCAGGTCGCTGTGCCGGAGTATCGGCATAATGCAGCGGATTTGATGTCTTCAGTGTGACGATATGTCCTTTTACCATCGAACCGGAAATGTTCATACAATAACCCCGTTTTTATTGATAACCACAGTGTTGTTCTTCAGGGTATATGACAGGTGTTCCCTGAAAGGGCGCACCCTGTTGATTCTTTTCATGCTGTCCACGCTGGACAGGTCATGTGATAGATGAATTTCCATCTTTCCGGACTGCTCACTCATCATGGCTCACCTCCGCAATTACACCCCTGTTCTTCCTATTTCCAGTGCCTTCATATACATCGATTTAGAGCTGTTCACCATCATTACATTCGCCTCGTATGAACGCGACGCGGATATAAGGTCTGTCATCTCGGTTACTATATTAATATTGGGCATCTCAACGTAGCCTTTTTTCGGTCCCGTTTTAATAGCATCGGGATGCGTAGGGTCGTACACCAGTCTGAAGGGCGCGGTGTCGTCTTCGATTTTAACTATTCTTACGCCCTGGCCGGAACCATGCTGTATTCTTTCCGGAACAAGCGGTGACTTGTAAAACGGGCGTATGTTGACCGGCGCGAAGATCGCCCGTTTGCGGCAATAGGGACCGCCTTTCGGGGTCCTTGTTGTGGTCGCGTTGGCCACGTTGCTGCTGATCAGGTCCATCCGCAGCCTCTGGGCCGTGAGCGAAGTGGACGATATGTTAAAACTGTCGAACATTCCCATGGGTTACCTTCCTTATACCGTCCTCATCACCATCTTCAGCATTTTGAAATTTTCATTAAGCATGGTAACATAGGCGTTATAACGCATCTGGTTCTTGGATGCATCAACGCTTTCTTTCTCTATATCCACATTGTTGCCGTCGTTGCGGTAGGTAGTGGAATAATCGAGATGTATCCTGGGGGAGACGCTTTTTATGTCTTTTCCAATGTAAAAAGGGATATGCAACGTATCGGTCATTTTAGCCGGGAGCCTGTTGTTTTCATCATATTTCGCGGTAATTACCCTTTTAAGCTGACTTTCGAAGTTCACCTCGCTCCTTTTAAAATGAGGAACGTCTACATTGGCGATATTATTAGCGATAACGTTCTTCCTTAAAAGTTCAACATCCAGTCCTTTTTCAAGAAGGTAATTCGTCTTCATTAATCCGCTGTTTTCAAACATTTCACGGCACTCCTTATAATAGTAAATCCCTGTTATTCTCATCGGTAAAAACAGGATTTTCATAAGTTTTTTTTGTTGGGACATAATTTTTTTTGAATCCTCACATCACAAAAAATGCTTTACATGTCCCTGTTACGGTTCCTGTTATCTGCAGGGATTATCAAAATGTAAGCTCAAAGGAGTGATTTGTTGAAAGTACACTTTACAGGGTGGCTATAGAGTGTTTTTCCACCACCCATTATTGCGGTACTGCCCGAACAACCACCCCGTATAATCAGCACCGATACTACAATCCCATGAAACAGCTGAATACTCTATAAATAATAATCCTGTCATGATAATACGAACCGCGCTGAAATGACCATGATCAACGACAATGGAAGGGACGATTTCAAAAAAACCCTTATTCTTCTCATCAGGGATATACTTCCCGACCTGGAGGAATTCCCGGAAATGTACGGATGTCTGAACGAACTCAGGGAAGTATACTCGTCACTGTTTGAGTTGGAAATTAAAGATGACACTATCATTATGCAGCTAAGGCATCACCTGGTGCGTTGTAAATCTATAATGCTAACACTCTATACGCTCTACCCTTCTTGTAACTTTTTCGATGCCGTGTTCAGAAGGCTGGACAGTATCCTGCAAATATTAGACACATGTGTGAGCGACTGATATTTACACAGGATTCTCCTCTATGGGACTTCAAGTATTTTACAGTGAACAACCAGCCGGTTTTCCTTTTTCTCAAAAATGAAAGTACGTCCATCACCGTAGCGATAAGGAACAATGAGTATGCTCCCCCTGAACCCGCTGTTTCTTTCTTTTTTCAGTATGATCTCTCTGTTTTCACGTGAAGTTAAATAAGCCCGGTCTATTCCCACCATCTGCTGTCCTTCCGTATGATACCTGAAAACAATCAGAGGAAAAAACAGCTCGTTCCCTCCCTCGTCCTTTTTATAGAATGCCCTTTTTTTCATGCATGAGAGCACCAGCTCATTTCTCTTCTCGTCTCCCAGTACTTCAAAACCGCACGAAGTACCGGCGGTAAACTTCCTGCCCGGAGGAAATTCCCTGTTGAAAAGCGATATACCCTTTTTCAGTAAATTCTCCGCACATATGGGACACTTGTCAATACGGGCGTCGGCGAAAAGCTTCAGGGCCATTATGGGAGGTTCATACGAAGCTGAAGCATCTGTTTTCCTTGAATCGACATCACCATGAACCCAGGTTGCATATACCAGTAGTAAAGAGATCAGTATAGCAGGCACCTGACAGTATTTTTGATTCATACTCATCACCTTTCATGTTTTGCGATAAATCTGTCCAGGCCCGATATATAACTTTCCCTGGAAGTAAGGAATCCTCCGTTATGAGAGCCCCTTATTTCGTTGAAAAATCTCTCACCCCTCAAACCTTCATAAATCCTCCTGCCGTGACTGAAAGGTATGATTTCATCATCACGGCTGTGGATCACCAGCACCGGGCATCGCGCTGAAGCTGCGTACACGGCTGTTTCATATTTATAGGTAATGATAATACCGGTCGGGCATAAAGAACAATAATGTCGCGCGATTTCCTTCATCGAATAAAAACCTGATTCCAGTACGAGCATTGCGGGACGTGCTTTTGACGCCAGCCATGCCGCCACGGCGGCACCCAGGGATCTGCCCATAATAATTATCCTCTCCCGGGGTATATTCATTTCCCCGGTCATGTGCTTCCATACCGCATATACATCCTTATACGTTCCCTGTTCGGAGGGTGCGCCCCCACTCAATCCAAATCCGCGGTAATCGAATATTAATACTCCGAGACCCAGCCCGTGCAGGATTTTTATAGTGTCCAGCCGATGAGATATATTCCCCGCATTGCCATGGCAGAAGAGTACCGAAAAACGAGGTCGCTCCGCCGGGATCCACCATGCGTTGATGATCACACCATCTTCGGTGGTTATGGTTTTTTCTATAAACGAAAGGTCCACCGCGGCGGGATCGGCCACAAGTTTCCTGTCAGGGTGGTATACGAATGCATTCTGGCAACCCGCCAGAATAAAAAGCATCAATAGACAATAAAACCCCCGCTGCGCGATGGCCGAAGTATGCGCGATACCATATGAAGCGGATGTGTTGGTGCCGTCCATTTTGTATAAAAGCGTTATTCAGAAAAAAATATTCCATCCCAGAGCATAATGCATCTGCACAAAATCATAACTGTAATATCTCTTTACTTCAATGAATATCGTGTTGTTTTGCGACAACCTGAAAGAATGTTCCATGGAAAGATCCACCACCGCATGACTGTCTCCCAGGAAATAATCCACCGCCCTGCCCGCGAGATGAGTCTTCCAGAAAGGCGAGATATTCAGCATCAGCCCGGCAGATCCCCCCATTCCCGCCGCATAGCGGTCATCGATTTCCGGCGCAAGGAAAACGTCCGGTTCGGCAAGCAGGTACACCAGCAGAGGACGGCCGATCCTCCATGCCACTCCCCCTCCCATGATCAGTCCGTACGTCAGAATACTTCTGTCAATCTCAACATCCTTCCGATACACACCCGTTTTTATTTTCCATGAAAACGATTTAAAGAACCTGTCAATCGGTGAGATTGACCTTATATCGACGACATCAAGACCCTGAAAGACCGGTTTACGGCGTTCTGAATAATACCTGACAGCCACATCGGTAAAAATTATCTGGGCTCCCTCGAGATATCCCTCATCAGGGTCCAGCAGCGTGTGGTATGCGGGACGATAGCGTAATTCCTGGAAAGCCTGACCGTCCTTGAAACCGGCGCCGGCCATCAGACGGTTCGAACGGTGTCCCTGTAACGGATCTGCCGGAACCGATATCCCCGGGTCTTCCCCTACCTTCTCTTCCTTTGTGCCCAGGCCGCTTCTGGCGCCCAACAGCGATATCAGCTTTTCCTGATACACAGAACGGTCGACCCTCCCTTTGGAATAATGGTATTTCAGATATTCCGCCGCCAGATCGAATATTCGTATCTTTTCATCTTTAGGAATCGTCGCTTTCAACACCTCTCCCGGCTTTCTGGTTCCTCTTACCAATGATATGGCCGTTTTCTGACCGCCGGCACTCAATGCTGACGCGATATACCTGATTTTCGTTACCCTTGAGGGGCGATACTGTATCCCCTTCAACAATCCGTTCTTCTCCGCCCGCCTCATGGTATCAACGGGTATCACCCATAAACCCCGGTTATCGGTAAGCGCCAGTCCGGGACGCGCGATGTCGAACAGAAAAAGCAGATTATACGAACAGTTCTCATCGAAGAAAAAGTAATCCGAATAAACACTGTCCAGTTCGACTATATGCATTATTATCCTTACTACTTCCTCTTTCGTGAAAACGAGGGGGTATTCCCATATATCGCGGAAATCGAAGTCATTATATTCCGCCACCTTCGCGTAATAGGGCAGGCTTGAAAAATAGCCCCGGTAAAAACCGAACACTCCCAACAGCGCGTAAAAAGGTCCCACCCGGTCTCCGGTTATGGCTGAATAATTGACGGCGTATGAAAGGAGTTTGCTTTTAGTTTCGGTATCGATACTGATAAAGGTATGTCCGAACATGGAAGCGGGATTGTTTATGTTAAAAGTAGGAAATATCAACGCGGCGGATACCGGTTTCATGTTCTTTACCAGTTCGTTCAGTTCCGCGCATTCCTTCCTGGGTATTTTATTTTCATCGATGGACAGCCTTTTAATCAGCCACGAATACCGGGCCGGAAACCTGCAGGGTATACTTTTCTGTCCCTGTAACGGCTCATTGAATAATGCCCGCAGAGTCGCTTCAAGTTCATTTTTGGGACTTCGCTTCCCTTTCGGTGAAAGAAAAAACTTCGGATCGTCGATCAGGCTTTTTTTTCCCGTCATGGTCCATTTATAATGCAGGAGGGTATGCCAGTAAGGATCATCGTAGAGTTTCATTCTCATGGCCCGTTGAATGAGCTCATCCGGATAGATTGCCGGATCCGCCATTCCCGGTTTCGCAACGGCGCCTAACAGATCACAATACAGCACAAACACCGCGACCAGTAAAAAAAATACGGATTTATCCTTTGAAAGCATAAATCCGTATTTAGTGTTTTTTAATGTCACGAGACGGATTACAGCAGTGCGGAGATGTTTTTAATAACCTGCTCGTGCGAAACTTCTTTAGAGGTATAAATCTTCACAAAATTGTTCTGCAGTTTTTTATAGAAATTGCCCCGGTCTTTCTCGGGAACCTCCATGAGTACTGCCAGCGTGTTGAGGTATTCGCCGCGCCCATTGGCGATATCAGTCGCCAGGTTGTCCATATTCTCAGACACGAAAATGTTTATTTTCTCGTTGGAAGCGAGTTTTGAAAATTTCTGGCAATTTGATGTGCCGGTGGTGATCCCGAAGGTCTGGTTGCCGAAACTTCCATTGGTGGTGGCAGCGAGGGTCTGGGAAAGCAGTCCGTCATTTCCTTTGAAGATCAAAGAGCCGAGACCGCAGCCGTAATTCGACTGTCCGGCAAAAGCGGCAGTTCCTATAGCAACGCATGCGAGCATTACAAAGGAAATTGTTAAAATACGCTTCATATATCCTCCTTTATGTTTATAAGTATTTCTTCTTACCCGCTTATTACGGTAAAAAGTCAAATCATTTTATGTTGAATGAAATAAAAAAGCAAATTTTTTTCACTATTTAAAAAATTTCCACCACAATAAAAACTTCTAATTCATAACAGTATGTTTTTATAATTGATTTCATCCCTATTATATATTGTTACTTTCATAATATGGAATATATCTATAACTGCCGGAGTTAATGCTTCATGTATCTCAGTCTATGCGTTCATCGCTGACCAGCAATACATTAAATGATCCACATGGAATCAGATTTCAACTACTGAAAAAAGGTTCCCGTCTTAAACAGGTACCTTTATGAACAGGATCGACGAACTGCATCGTATCCATGATACGATCAGGGTGGAAATAGAATCCCGACTGGGCGAATTCACCCGCATATATAAAGAGGCTTCTGAAACAGATATTTTCAGAGAGCTCATTTTTTGTCTGCTAACCCCTCAATCCAGTGCACGCCGATGCTGGGAAGCCCTGCAGTCTCTCGAAGAAAAGAACCTTTTAGTACAGGGTGAAAGCGTGGATATAGTCCCTGTTCTCAATATTGTAAGGTTTAAGAATAAAAAGGCTGAAAATATCATACGTGCCCGTTCGCTTTTTATGGAAAAGGGGTGCATAAATGTCCGCCGCCGTATTGATGCGCCGGGTGAAGCATTCGCCGTTCGCGGATGGCTTGCGGTTAATGTCAAGGGTATGGGCTACAAGGAAGCAAGCCATTTTCTGAGGAATATTGGTCGGGGTGAGAACGTGGCCATCCTGGACCGGCATATATTGAGGAACCTGCTCCATCTGGGTGTAATCGATCACATTCCGGGATCACTCCACCCGCGGCAATACCTTCGTATTGAGGAAAAAATGAAAACCTTTTCCCGGGAAATTGATATCCCGCTCGAGCACCTGGATTTCGTGTTATGGTACCGCGAAACCGGTGATATCTTTAAATGAATATTTGTTGAATTGAACCTGAAAGTCCATTTGATGACTCCATTTTTTAATACACTGAAATATTTTTCTTTACACGGTATACGCCATGTTTATACTCTGGCCTTGTTTCTGTAACGGGGCGTAGCGCAGTCCGGTTAGCGCACATGACTGGGGGTCATGGGGTCGGAGGTTCAAATCCTCTCGCCCCGAATATTGAAACATCTTCTTACGTCTCCACTTCTATAATTATCCCGATGCCGAACGAGCATATAGATCCCCGGTTGAATACTTTCAGCGTAATTTCCAGTCACATAAAAAGTGATCCGCGGTCGAAAATGAAAGAATTCTGTTCGACTTTCCGTATTTTATTATTAAATATCAAGGGAACCTCTAAAAATTAATGCTTCCAATGATATCAGAAACTATAACCCTGAATTTTGTCGGTACATGTAACTTTATCCTTTATAATAGTTTTAATTAATTGAAATTTCTCAACATTTTATGGTAGAATGCCCATTCAATTAGAGCTACAATATCAACATGACTTACTACATTTCGAGGAGATCAAACCGTATATGATTCTGGAAAACTACCTTGGGAAAAAACAGATCTTTTTTCTTGAAAACACCGAGAAACAGCTGGTCGTCAAAGAGATGCTGCTCAAGCTGGAAAAGCTCGAACTGATTGAGAATCCTGACCGGTACTATGCACAGGTGATACATCGTGAATCACTGGAGAACACCGGCATCGGATCTGGCCTTGCCATCCCTCACGCAAGAACCGATTCAGTCAGCGAACTTATATCCATCCTCGGTATTTCAACCAAGGGTATTGATTACCAATCCATCGACAGGGCTCCAGTCAGGTATATACTCCTGAGCATTTTCCCCACAAGTATGAGCACCAAGTACCTTTACCTGGTCGGGATGATCGCGAGAATATTCTCCAATACCGACAAGAGAGACCTCCTGGACGAGGCGTCCACACCCGCGAAGTTTTATTCGGTGCTCTCGAAGGAATCGAAACACTATTTCGACAGTATATCCCAAAAACAGGAGTCGGAATCGAAAATCAAAGAGAACCTGGCGGGCGTACCCTCCTCCAACCTCGATCTCCTGATTCGCCTGGACAGCCTTTACCACATTCTCGATGAAGGTAAGGACACCGGCACCATTGAAAAAAAAATCGAGGAACTGCGGCGGCTGGTTGACAACCGGTCGCTCACGTATTATGAAAGGATGAGAAAAAAGTGCCAGAACCCCTTTGCAATCGTAGATAAAAACAGCTGTACCGGATGCCACCTCGAAATACCACCGATATACCTTAAGCAGATAAAGGAGTCCAAGGGGATTTCGGTGTGTACTCACTGCGGCAGGTTTTTGATTATAATCTGATTGCAGGCGTTATACACTCAAACCTGACCCTGCTAATCAGAACAGATTTCTGAAACGGTAAAAAAACCATTCACCGATAAAGTGGAACAATGAACGTTTCTGCCAGTTTTCCAGTTTAAGCTCCACGCTTTTTCTCAGATCAGAAAAGAATACCCCTTCCATCTGTGCGCCGAACTTCTGATCAAGCACCACCGCATTGATCTCGAGATTCCTCGAGAAGCTTCGCCGGTCTATGTTTGATGACCCGACGGTCGACCAGATGCCGTCTATAACCGCGGTTTTCGCATGTAGAACGTAAGGGGTATATTCATAAACCCTTATACCGCTTTTAAGGTATTTCTTGTAAAGATATCGGCTTGCGCGCTGTACAAATGGAAGATCGCTCTTGCCGGGCAGGAGAAAACGCACATCCACCCCGCGTTTTGCAGCCCGAACGAAAGCCCTGTAGAATTTTGCATCGGGAATGAAATAGGCATTGGTGATATATATAGATTCTTTCGCGAACTTAATGGCCGAGATATATGATTCCTGCACCGGTTTTATTTTTTTACGCGATCGCGAACCGAGAACCATCAGAAGTTTTCTTCCCGCTTCTTTTATCAAGGGGAAATGCCGGTCATAATCTTCAAAATTACCTCCGTAACGGATCCATATCTCCATAAAATAAACCTGTATGTCCCTTACGGCGGGGCCCTCGATCCTCAGGTGTGTGTCCCTCCAGCGCCCTCCATTAAACTTTTTACCGGCGTACTCCATTCCGATATTGATTCCCCCGACAAAGGCGATTCTCCCGTCAACCACCAGAAGTTTTCGATGATCACGCATACTGAGATTCCAGTATCTCTTCCAGGGAGCGACCGGATGAAACTCGAGCAGTTCTACACCCTCTTTCTTCATGTAGTTGAAAAGCGCCGGCGAAGTCCCTATGCAGCCTACAGCGTCATAGATTACATTGACCCTGACACCTTCGGCCGCTTTTTTCACCAGCAGTTCGGCCATCATCCATCCTACATCATCGCTTTTAAAAATGTAGGTTTCAAGGTTTACGCTTGTTTTCGCGGATTTGATCGCTTTTATAAACTCGGCAAAACAAACATCCCCGTCTATGAGGAGCTTTATCCGGTTTCCGCCGGATATCCCTCCTATCTTAAGACTTTGCATTTCTTTTAAAAACGAGGGCAGGAAAAAGCGGTTTTTTATTCTCGTAAAGGTTTTATTTATATTTATACGTCCGGAAGCCTTATGGAAGACTGTCTTCGCTTTTCTGCCGACGGACCTTGAAACTGCGGATTCGTTCTTTTCTTTCACCATGTCCTGATATCATGCCGGGGGAAGACAGCGTTCAACGAGATATTTGTATTTTGTCTTTTAAGCTTTCCGTTGCCAGTTTGCCTTTAGTGTCGATGGTGCGGAAATAGATCGTGCCGGTTTTTACGCCTACGTATATCCTTTTACAGTCACGGTATTTACCCTTGAGCATCTCGATCGCCAGCGCGTCCTCAATCTTGTTCTGTATGGTCCTTCTGAGATATCGGGCGCCAAAACGTTCGTCGAATCCGTGTTCCGCAAGAAACGACCTTACTTTAGGTGAAAATTCCAGTTCAAGATCTTTCTCCCTGAGGTTGTCGTTTATTTCTTCAAGCATAAGATCCACTATCCGTCGTATATGTTTCTTGTCCAGACGGTGAAAATAAACCACTTCATCGATGCGGTTCAGGAACTCGGGACTGAAAAGTTTTTTAACCTCGGTAAAAACCCTGTCTCTTTCACCGTCATCAGCCTTCTCACCCGCCGAGAATCCCATTTTCCCCATACGCTGGTATTCCTGGTTTCCCACGTTCGAGGTCATTATAATCACCGTATCGCGGAAACTTATGGTCGAGCCGAAATTATCGGTCAACTCACCCTCTTCCAGTACCTGCAACAGGATGTTGAATACATCAGGATGGGCTTTTTCTATCTCGTCCAGCAATATCACGGAATAGGGCTTTCTTTTGATCTTCTCGGTCAGCTGCCCTCCCTCATCATATCCTATATAACCCGGAGGGGCGCCGATTATTCTTGAGACAGAGTGTTTTTCCATGTACTCTGACATATCCAGCCTGACCAGCGCCCCTTCATCCTCGAAAAGAAATTCGGCCAGGGCCTTTGCCAATTCGGACTTGCCCACACCGGTCGGACCGAGAAAAATAAAAGATCCTATGGGACGTTTGCCGGTCCGCAGCCCCGTCCTGGATCTGCGAATAGCCCTGCTTATCACCTTTAAGGCCTCATCCTGCCCGATTATCCTTTTATGAAGTTCAGCCTCCATTCTGAGCAGTCTGTCGGTTTCGGTTTCTTCCAGACGCTCAACCGGCACCCCCGTCCATTGCGCAACGATAAGCGCAATCTGGTCCGCATCGACCACGATCTCGTATTCATTAATCTTCTGTTGCCAGTCGTTTATTTTGCCCGTCAGTACCGCTTTTTTTTCTTTTATGATATCACGCAGTGACGCCGCCTTTTCGTATTCCTGGTTTTTTACCAGTTCGTTTTTGGTTGAATTGAGTTCATCAATTTCCTTTTCAATGGAATTTATGTCATCCGGTTTATCGCAGTGGTCCAGCCGCGCCTTGGATCCGGCTTCATCCATCACGTCTATCGCCTTGTCGGGCAGATAGCGATCGTGGATATAGCGGTTTGCGAGCCTGGCGGCTTTTTCCAGGGACTCGTCGAGGTATCGTACCTGGTGGTGCGTTTCATAACGGGTGCGAAGCCCCCTCAGTATGCGTATCGTTTCATCAACCGTCGGTTCTTCCACCAGCACCATCTGAAAACGGCGTTCCAGCGCGGCATCCTTTTCTATATACATTTTGTACTCATTCAGGGTCGTAGCGCCTATGCACTGAAGGTCTCCCCTGGCCAGGGCTGGTTTAAGTATATTGGCGGCATCGATCGCGCCCTCTGCCGCTCCCGCTCCTATGATTGTATGAAGTTCGTCGATGAAGATAATCACGTTTTCCGACAGCTTGATCTCTTTCATGATCCGCTTCAACCGCTCTTCGAACTCACCACGATACTTCGTTCCCGCTACAACAGCGGCGATGTCGATAGCCAACACCCGTTTATTCTGCAACGGTTCAGGAACCTGCTTTTTAACTACCCGCTGGGCCAGTCCCTCGACGATCGCCGTCTTCCCTACCCCCGCTTCTCCTATCAGTACCGGGTTGTTTTTGGTCTTTCGAGTGAGTATCCTGATTACTCGATCGATTTCCTTGTCTCGTCCGATAACGGGATCCAGCCGATCTTCGATCGCCAGGGATGTCAGGTTTTGCGCGAATTCATCAAGTGTCGGTGTTTTGGTCTTTTCAGCGGTTTTTTCGCCGGGTGCCGCACCGGATTGCATTCCAAGAATCTTCAGAATTTCACTTTTTAATACATTATATTCTATTCCCGAACGCATAAGTGTTTCGATGCCCGCGCACGTACCTTCCTTGAAAATCCCCAAAAGCAGGTGCTCGGTGCCTATGTAGTTGTTCTTCAGTTTTCGCGCTTCATCCTTTGCCGCTTCGATAATGCGGTTGTAGCGCGAACTCACGGGCACATTCCCCAGTATTATGGTCGTCCCCGATTTGCGCACCTCCTGCTCTATTTCTTTTCTCAGAAGCTCGAAATTCACCCCCAGATTTTTTAGAATACGGGCAGCGACAGAGTCATCGTCCTTAAGGAGCGCAAGCAATATATGTTCTGGACCCAGCGAATCCGAGTTGAGCCTCCTCCCCTCGGATTGAGCATAAATTTCCAGTACCTTTTTTGACCTTTTGGTGAAATCGTACATTTTACCGACCCATATCAGTTGAACTGACTACGTAAAAAATCCGCACGGTACGCATCACATTCATCCGTACCTGAAAACACCAGTCCTGCGTCTTTTTGCAGGTGCGACCACTGGACTTTGACCATTAAATCATTAATTTTCGGTAAATCAACATTTTTTATAATCGAGAGTATCACGCCCATCCGTATATTAGAAAGCTGTTCCATGGATTCAGCATAACTGATTATGCGGGAATTGAGCATCACTCCATAGGAACGCCAGATCCTGTCCTCCAGGGTCCTGGGATTTTGATTTATGTAATCATCCCGGGCGTCACCTTCCATCTCTATTATCATTGAAGCTACCTCATCGAGTTCTTCTATAATATCGACTTCTGATTTGCCCAGTGATACATGGTTCGTTACCAGATACATCGAGCCCACTGTTTTATTCACCTCTCCTCCTGCACCGCGCATCTCGGCCCCTAAATCGTTCACCACCCTTACCACGTCGGGGATCGATCTCATCAGGGACAGGATCGGAAGGTGCACCATGACGGAAACCCTTAGTCCGGTTCCCAGGTTCGACGGGCATGCGGTAAGATATCCGAATTCATCGGTGAACGCATAGGTTACGAATTTATTCAGTTCATCATCCATCTTGTCTGCAGCACGGTAGGTTTCCATCAACTGGAAACCGGATTTTATCGCCTGGATTCGGAAGTGGTCCTCCTCGTTCACCATAATAACGATATCGTCACTGCTGTTGAAAATGACCGAACTGATGGAAGAAGTTTCCATTTCACTCGTTATTATGTTGCGCTCCCTGAGAAATCGCCGGTCGTCATCACCCAGTTCGGCAAGGTTAATACAGACGTACGAGTCCCGGTATGCCGATTCCACGACGAAACGCGCGGCGATCGAGTTAATCAGGCTTGTTTCAGAAGCATCCTGCCTGTGAGGAAAACCGACTGTGGCAAGATTACGGGCTAGACGAACTCTCGTCGAGAGTACTATATCCGAATGAGGACCGGACTCCGACCAGAACCCTGGGGCGCGGTATAAGTCATCGAACATGTTTAATATTGGTCCGGTTCGTTCTGTTTATACTTTTTGATCTTATCCCGGAAGACCGCCGCCTCTTCATAGCGTTCATCCTTGACCGCGAGGTCAAGCTTTTTCTCGAGCTCTGTCAGGGTTTCGGTTTTTTCCGCGACCCTGGTCGTGGTTTCCAGAAAAATCTTTCCCGTCGATTTCATCTCTATAAAATTCGACGGCATTTTCCCGATGTGTTTCTTTTCACCGTGATAATTCGCAATCACCGGATCGAGCGCACTTTTAATATACCTGTAACATTCAGGACATCCCAGCTTGCCCGTCTTCTTGTAATCCACGAAGGTCGTTCCGCAGCGCTTGCAATGGTGGCTGTCAACGATCTCGCCGGCCTCGTCAACGTTGAGAAACGAGAGCATATCGGGGACGGTCAGCGAAAAATTGGAAAGTTTGGAATTAAGACCTATCTCTCGCGCGCACCCTTCGCACAGATGAACCTCTGATTTAACGTTCTTTATAATCTCAGTTAAATGTACGGTCGCTTCGTTTTTCCGGCATTTTTCGCACATCATAAACCAGTCGCTCCACTGTCCCGAAACCTGATAGACTACACTCTTAAAATATCGTCCAGAATATAGTTTAATAAAATATAATCATCCTGTCCACCTAAAAAATGAAGCCGATTGACTCAGCAACTTACAATTTATATAATTTTCACACGTTTTCCTCACGTCCTCCTGTAATGATAATCCGATGTCATCCGCATAAATGTCCGATCTGACCTCATAATAGAGGTATTTTCCCATACCATGGCGACATTATTCTCAACAGCTCTATCCGATTGACCGAAAATAGGGTAAGGGAATTCCGCCGGTGCCAGGCATTCGCCGGTTATACGGTGATAATTACCTTTAAGCAGCAGGAGCATTTTGAACCTCATTTATGCTATTTAAAAGTACTAAAACCAGGAACCCTTCCCTCTTTATCTCTCTGGGAGCAGGGGAAAACCAGGTCCCTCTCATCGAGGAAGCCCGCAGACAGGGCTTCAAGGTGATAGGAGTCGACAGGAATTCCCGGGCCCCCGGATTCGCCCTCTGTGACTTAAAGATACAGGAGTCTATAGACAATTACCGGGAGATCATCTATAAGCTAAGGGAAATAATCATCTACGGAGACATCAAGGGTGTGCTGACTAAATCTTTCGGGTCAGCGGTGAAAAGCGCCTGTTATATATCGGAACAGTTCGGCATTCCGATGATACCCTCACATCGGCTGGATGATTTCATCAATAAACGGAAAATGAAGAAAGTATTTCAGAAAAACGGAATAAATTCTCCCGGATATGAAATAATCGCTAACGCACCCGTCAGGGGGAAAAAGAGCCCTGTCAGGTTCCCTGCCGTTGCGAAACCCCCGATAGGCCATGCCAAAAGAGGCGTCAGGCTGGTTAAATCTGTGAAAGAACTTGAAAAAATCATGGGCAGTGAAAACAGTTCTTCATACCTGCTGGAGGAGTATATCAGGGGAAACGAGATAATCGCGGTCGGTCTGGTGTTTAAGGGTACGTTCAACCTTGTGAGTGTAAGCGATAAGATTACATCCCCGCCGCCCTTCTTCGTCGATCTGATGCACGTATATCCCTCCAGGTATGCACATCTTGAAGGGCAAATATCCCGGATAGGGCAATCCGTCACGGAGTGTTTCGAGATATATACCTCTCCTTTGATTCTGGAGCTTACGGTAACCGATAAAGAAGAAATTTACCTGATCGAAGCGGTTCCTGAATTCGGCGGTGAATGCATCCCTGAAGTCCTTATCCCCCACGGTACCGGTTATAATTTTATCGGCGAAACCGTACGGGCGGTTTCAGGGGGGAGGTTCACGCCGCCGATCAGATCCAGGTCCCATTCCTCAGTGGTTATCAAATACCTGACCGGCACCAGGGGCACGCTGGTTTCGCTTAATAATGACTCTCCCGGGAGAATACCGGAGATTATATTTACCAGGATGCTCAAGGATGCCGGATCTAAAACCAGAAACCCGGTCAACAATCATGACAGGATAGGTGTACTGGCCGCCAAGTCACATACCATCATGGAAGCCGCCGCTGCAATAGACAGAGCCGTTGAATCCATGGGGATTGTTATCAGGTAAAAGGGCCGGAGGGAAACCGTGACTTCTGAGAACGCATGGGAAATCCACTATACCAGAAACAAATCAATACTGCATTATCCGGATGAAAACCTGGTAAGATTGCTGAAACTATATATCGCCGGAAGGAATCCGGAGAACAAACGCGCACTTGACGCCGGTTGCGGAACCGGCAGGCACCTTAAACTATTGCGCGAACTGGGGTTCGGATGCACCGTGGGGATTGATCTGAGTGAAAACGCCCTTGTCACTTGCGGAAAAATCCTGCAACAGCCGGTGATCAGGGCAAATCTCGACAGAATACCCTTCCATGACGGCAGTTTTGATATCGTAGTCTCCTGGGGGTCGCTGCATTATAATTCCAAGCAGGAAACGAACATCCTCATCGGGGAAATCCACCGGGTACTGGCTGAAGGCGGACGCCTTATGGGAACCCTCCGAAACCATCGTGATACGTACCTGGCAAGGAAAACCCATATGGGGGACAATACCTGGGTCGTCGATACGTCAGATATCAGGAATTCCGTGGTTTCCTTTTACGAGGAGGAAGAAATACGGCATATCCTCGGCCGTTTCAGAGACAGCCGTTACGGCATCATGGAAAGAACTCCTCCCGGCAGCCTCAACAAGACATTATCCCACTGGTACTTCTGGGCTGAAAAATGACCACGGACATTGTCGACGGCAGTACTTACGATCCCGTACTAAAAGACTGTCCTCTTTGCGGCACGGAAGACATACGTCCCTTGTATCATATAAAACGATATACCCCGTCCTTCAAGGTGGATCGCTGTAACCACTGCGGTTTTATATTCATGAATCCCCGATTCAGGGCTGCTGTAATCAGCCGGCTCTATGATAAGGAATATTTTCACGGCAATGCGGAATACCGTTATTATGATGAAAGGGATGCCGAACGCTACGCCGCATACGTATGGAACAAAAGGATTGAATCCATCCACCGCTTCATCTCACATGGGAATTTTCTCGATATTGGAGCCGCCTTCGGCGGACTGCTTAACACCGCTTCCCGTTATTACGTTCCCCATGGCATAGAGCTTTCCGACTACGCCGGAAGCTACGCACGCACACTGTTCGGGACAAACATGCATATCGGCACCATCAACGATCATCCTTTCAGCGGCTCGCACTTTTCCGTGATTACCATGATCGAGGTTCTAGAACATCTCCCGGATCCCCGGCAGGTCATAAAAGAATGCTACCGCTTGCTGGTTCCGGGAGGACTCCTGGTTATCCAGACCGCCAATATGGACGGATTCCAGGCCAGGCTGCTGGGTGATTCATATGCGTATTTTATGCCGGGTCACCTGTCATACTTCACAAAGGTGAACCTTACAGGACTGCTTCGTGAAACGGGTTTTCAAAAGGTCCTGGCTTTTCATCCCGTGGAGTTCGGGCTGATCCCGAAACTGCTTAAATCCCGTTACGACTTCAAAAGCGTCATGGACTATCATCGATGGTTGAGAATAGCATTTTACCACTATCTCAGCAAACTGCGGTGGAGGAATTGGGCGGCTACCAGTTCCATGGTATTATACGCATTCAGGTAACCCGCCTTCACTGTACGATTACTTTCCGACAAACGATATTCCCGCGCTACTCAATCAGGTGTTTCAGCGCCACCGTCATTCCATTTCAATGGAAACAACACATTTAAAATTGCATTGACTTTTTTTAAAATATAGTTTTAATGATTAGTGGTATTTTCGGGAGTCATTCCTTAATTCCCGTTTCAGAAAGGGTTTACCGGATCGGGGAAACATCAGGAGAGGGAACTATTACACAAATCCAATAACTGGTGTTTAGCCGGAATGACCCCAGGTGATCCATCAAATTATAAAAAATTTAGAGGAGTGGGTCTTATGAAAAAATGTGTAGGATTGCTGGCTTTTACCCTGCTGTTCTGTTTTGCGCTCCTTTCGGGTGTGGAAGCTGCCAAACTCAGCGAAGACACCCTCGCAAAGAAAAAAGAGGGGTATTACGTAACCGGCCTTCCACTGGTTAACTTTTCCAGTGATGACGGAATAGGTTACGGCGTTCGACTCTATCTCTACAACAACGGCAACAAAACCGACGCCTATTTCGACAGCACCCCTTACTTCATGCAGATGTACCTGCAGTATTTCGCAACCACAAAGGGAGTACAGTACCATGAACTCAATTTTGATTTTCCCTATCTGATGGGCACTAAATTCAGGGTTAAGACCGCTTTTGTCTATAACGTTGAACTTAACGCCAATTATTTCGGGCAGGGCGCCGACGCCGCCAACGACAAACTGAGCACTCCCGTTTCGCTCGGCAGCGTTAAGACATTCAGCAAATATGCCGATTACCAGGATTATATCGACGACAACGAGAATTACTACAAGTACTACAATTACCAAATTTACAAACCTAAATACTATATCTACCTTTTCAGGGACCTCACCGATGAGCTTAAGCTCATGATAGGCGCCGAGATAAAATACATCAACATCTATACCTGGAAAGGTCATCACCATGACGGTTCCGAACAGGTAATAACCAAATTGGATGAGGACCGCAATAAACTGACCGGCACCAACGGCGGCTGGACCAACTTCGTGCGCTTCGGCATCGGGTATGATACCCGCGATTTCGAACCGGATCCCAATAAAGGTTATTACTTCGACTACTCCATCGAAGCGGCATCGGGCATCATCGGATCTGAGTATAACTTCATAAAAAACAACGTCCAGGCCCAGTACTACTTCTCGCCGGTGAAAAAGCTGCGATTCGGCTTCAGGGTAGGATACACGGCGTCGGCGTACGACATCCCCTTCTATGAAGAAGACTGGTTCGGGTTCGCCCTCAACAGGCGGCAGGGACTCGGAAGCAACAGGACACTGCTGGGTTACAAAAAGAGCAGGTTTGTGGGCAGAACCATGACCTGTGCCAGCTTCGAGCCGCGGTGGCAGTTTGCCGAGGTCAGCGGCGCCGGGCAGCGTTTCGCTTTTAATCTGCTGGGCTTCATAGACACCGGAAACGTTTATGACGACAGTTTCGATCCTTTCTCCGATCCGCGTTTCAGCGACTATAAAGTCACCTATGGCGGCGGTCTGGTAATCGCCTGGAATCTGTCGACGATTGTACACTTCCTCTACGGCAAGAGTAAAGAGGACAGTTCCATCTCCATAGACTTTGAGTACAAGTTTTAACCACATATAAAAGCACAGGGCCGGTTTTCCGCGGGCCGGCCCTGTGTAAAAAACCCAGAAACATCAAACCGTCAGTTTTTAAAATAACATCGCGTTCCTGATCCCACTGATCACGTCAGTTGCTTTAAGTACCGCAACACCGTTTTTCTCCACCATGAGATCAGCCGACCGGCCGTGCAGGTAGGCGGCTATACCCGCGGACTCAAACGCGGTAAGGTCTTTCCTCAGCATCAGGGCGCCCATGATGCCCGAGAGCACGTCCCCGGTGCCGCCGGTCGCCAGGGCGGAATTTCCCGAAGTATTGATGAGGGTGGATTTGCCGTCGGTCACTATGGTGGCCGGTCCCTTGAGCACCGTTATCGCTGAGGACTTACGGGCCAGCAGTTTCGCCGCGTCGATGCGGTTTTTTCTGATATTGGACACCGGCATATCAAGGAGCCGTGCAGCCTCGCCGAAATGCGGAGTGATTATCCAGTCTATTCCTTCGGGCAATCGATGCTCACCAAGATACTCGTAAAGGTGGAAAAGCCCATCCCCATCGATGAGTGCTCTTTTTACCGACGTACCGGGCAGCTTCGCGATGATCGCTCTGAAAAATTCACGGGAAATCCGATGCCGCCCCAGACCGGGCCCCAGCACCAGAGACCTGTATACGCGTTCTTCACTGAAGAAAGCATCACACCACTCTGTAATGGTGCGGCAGTCAATACTTTCATCAGACAGCTCCGACATGCGGCCCGGTTTATTCCTTCCAGCGACAGCATCGATTTCCCTTGTTATGAGTTCAGGTATTTTACCGGCGATAATGCTTCGTGCTTTGTAAGTGGTGATGAGGGTCGCCAAACCCGTCCCGGTTTCCATCGCCGCCATGGCCGACATCATGGCGGCGCCCTCCATGCCGTCGAAACCTCCCGCAAGCAGCAGATGTCCTCTTTCTCCCTTGTGACTGTCGTAATCAGTAATCACGGCGAGATGACGCGTGCAATAATCCCGGTCCGCCAGTTCATGCGAAAGTTCATCAGCGGCAGTCAGTTCGCGGGGGAACCCTATATCGGCTATTTCCAGGATTCCTGCATATTGCTTTCCCGGAAAGGTCACGAGCGATATTTTCGGAAGGCCGATGGTGATTGTACAGTATGCCCTCACCGCTTCCCCCTCAGGCCCCGCGCCGTCAGAGGGAAGCCCGCTGGGGATATCCACCGAAACAACCCTGATACCGCTCCTGTTGATAAAATTCACCGCATGCGCGTTCATGCCCCTGAGTGTGCCGCTGAACCCTGTACCCAGCAGGGCATCCACGATAAGATCATAATTTGCGGGGATCACCGCATCAAGATCGCCCGGTGAGGCCAGCCGGTGTAAAGGTACCTTGGATTTTTCGCAGAGTTTCAGATATATAGCGGCTGTTTCGGTTGTTTTTTTCCCGTCGCCGGTCAGATACACTTCCACGGGGATACGACTGTTGTGCAGCAGGTAGGCCGCGACAAATCCATCACCACCGTTATTCCCGGTGCCGCAGAAAACCGCTGCCTTTCTTGTCCCGCTGAAATTACGAGTGATATATTCGGCGACAGCCCGCCCGGCCTGGGCCATCAGCACCACCGCCGGCATGCCGTAATCCTCAATGGCACACCTGTCGATTCGGCGCATTTCATCCGAGCTTACAACTTTCATTACTTACTTCCACTCCATGATTTCCATATCCGTTTTGTTCACATGATAGGAATAAATCCGCCCCGTTTCATCCGTGATGATCTCCTCGAAGTATTTTCCGTCCCTGAGCTCGATAAGCACGTTGTTTATCACGTTCCCGTCAAAATTCAATATAACGAATTTCACTTTTTTTCCTTCCACATTCCACAGGTAAATATACTTGTCATCCGCCAGTGAAAATATTTCATTTTTCGGATCAGGCACGGTGAGCACCATTTTCTGCATTTTGTCACCGGTTCCCGAATATTCGAACACCTTGCGGTATTTGAACCGTGCCTTGTTGTAATAGGCAACGGCCACGAGGAAGCTTTCCCCCGTTCTGAATATTTTTATATTCTCGATCTTCCCCGTGTACACTTCTTCTCCCTCGGTGTCCTTGAAGTCGGCATGTCCCAGGTTAATGAAAAAATCCCTTTTTTTGCCTGAAAACCGGTAGACGCTCCACGTATCGAAGGTTCTTGATATCACGAACAGACGGTTATTCTTATCCACTTCAAGGTTTTCAATATAGTAGAAAGGGATGTCCGGCGTTCCGCGCTGTCCCAGGGTGTGCTGCAGATTGCCATTTTTATCGAACACCAGGATATATGAAGGAGAGAAATCTATCTCGCTGCCCGACGTTACCACCCCCCTGCCTGCAGCAGCCAGCCTGTTCTGAACGTAAATATTTCCCGAAGCGTCGGCGACCATTGAGCCGATTACGCCGAAATTGAACTGTGATTGCGGAGGCAGATCCTTTCCCTCCCTTACGACCTTTTTGCCTATGATCAGCGCAGGCGAGCCATCGAAATTCAATACCTGCAGCCGGCCCAGAATATTATCGGCAAGATATATCCTGTCACCTGAAATCCTTATGCCGAACGACAGGTTCAGCGCACCGCTTTCATTGTAGTCGATAGTGATTCCGCCGAACCCCGTATCTTTGCCCAGGGTGCACAGTTTTTTACTCCTGAGGGCGCTTACCCTCCACTGACCGCAGCCGAACACAGCAATCAGCAAAACTACCAGTGCCGAAAGGAAACGCTTTTTACTCCTCATACCACCTCAAATCGCCTGAATATATGCCGCCATTACCTACTATCCGGCCGTAATGGATAATTCAAGACAAAAAAGAATGATTTATATTACTCAAATAATTGATTTTTTTATTGCGCACCAGCCGTTCTTTTTTATGTTATGCATACGATATCGTCATACGACAAATACAGGATATGCGCAGCTCAAAGCACAATGGGCCTCTTCCGGCAGCGGGATAACAACCCAGGTCCCGGAGGGACCGTCTCATCGGATCCTGCATGGATGGATTGCCCGGTTGCCTGCCATTACCAGGTTTCATGAAACCTGACGCTTTTCAGTATTATAAGATTACACCTCAGGAGAGTATCTATGGAATTCAGATTATCCGAAGAACAGCAGATGGTAAAGGAAATGTGTCGAAAGTTCGCCGACAATGAACTTGCCCCGAAAGCTGAACATTTCGACAGGACCCATGAATTCCCGTGGGAACCTGTTAAAAAACTCGGTGAGATGGGTATGATGGGGATCGTATACCCGGAGGAGTACAATGGGGCCGGGATGGACTACATCAGTTATGCCATCGCCGTTGAGGAAATATCCCGCGGATGCGCCTCAACCGGTGTCATTGTATCAGCCCATAATTCACTCTGTCTTTCTCCTATCTATTATTTCGGCACCGGGGAACAGAAGAAAAAATACCTGAGCCGTCTTACTACCGGAGAATGGCTGGGATGTTTCGGCATAACCGAACCCGGTGCCGGTTCCGATGCCGCCGGGACCAAAACCACGGCGGAACTGAAAAACGGCAAATGGGTGCTTAACGGCACCAAAAACTTCATTACCAACGGAGGCGTGGCCGAGGCGGCGGTGGTTATGGCGCTTACCGAAAAGGGAACCGGGCATAAAGGGCTCTCTATGTTTATCGTACAGAAGGGCACTCCCGGATTCTCAGTCGGTAAGGTGGAAGACAAGCTCGGGATTTGCGCCTCTTCGACTACGGAACTGGTTTTCGACAACTGCCAGATCCCCGAAGAGAACCTGCTGGGGAAAAAGGGCGAGGGTTTTATAGTAGCAATGCATACCCTGGACGGCGGCAGGGTCGGTATCGCGGCTCAGGCCATCGGCATCGCCCAGGCCGCGATGGATGCGGCCGCCAGGTATGCCAAGGAGCGGGTACAGTTCGGCCAGCCGATCGCAAAGCTTCAGGCTATTCAGTGGATGCTGGCGGATATGGCGACCGAGATCGAGGCGGCAAGACTCCTCACGTGGCAGGCCGCTCAATTGATCGGCACGGGAGAACGCAGAAGGTACTCGCGTTATGCCGCCATGGCGAAACTCTATTCTTCTGAAATGTCCCACAGGGTCACCCATAAAGCGATCCAGATCTTCGGGGGTTACGGATACATAAAAGAATACCCGGTGGAACGGCATTACCGTGATTCAAGGATCACCGAACTGTACGAGGGCACCTCAGAGATACAGCGCCTGGTCATCGCATCCAATGTCCTTGCCGATTATTGATAACCGATGGTACGGAAATATATTTCTACACTCCATCTTATACCTTCATTTACCAAAACCCCGGAACTGCCGGGGTTTTTTTATTGAATTTTTCCACACGGCTTTCTACCCTGCTGTGGCATACCCCGTTATTGCATGGAGAGCGATTTATGGAAATTATTAAAGGTGGACTCGAAAAGGTTCCGGGATATAGTTTTTCCGCGGTTAAATGCGGAATCAAGTACCCCGACCGGCTCGACTTGTCTCTGATCTTCTCACCAAAACCCTGCAATGCCGGGGGTGTTTTTACTACCAACAGGATCTTCGCCGCTCCGGTAAGATTGTGTAGGGAGAGGATTGCCTCAGACGTCCATGGTATACTCATCAATGCCAACAATGCCAACGCCTGTACCGGAGAAGAGGGATACGCCAATACCGTTGCTCTCACCGGCGAAGCAGCCAAATACCTCGATGTGCCGGCTGATTCCATCCTTATGGCGTCTACCGGCGTTATCGGGGTACAGCTTCCCGCCGAAAAAATAAAAGGGTCGATTCCGGGGCTTGCTTCAGGACTCTCACCTGAAAACGGAACCCTGATTCCCCGGGCGATCATGACAACCGATACCTTCCCGAAGGAATATGCCGTATCTTTCGGTACCGGGAAGGGGACATTCCACGTAGCCGGTATCGCAAAAGGCGCGGGTATGATCGCACCCGACATGGCGACACTGCTGGCGTTCATACTCACCGATATTCCTCTGGAGAAACCCGTACTGGACGCCTCCCTGAAACGCTGCGTGGATAAAACGCTCAACGCCATAACCATTGACGGCGATATGTCGACCAATGATACCGCACTGCTGCTTTGTCCCAAATCTGATCGACCGGTCAGAGATGACGCAACGCTGGTGAAATTTGAATCAGCGCTCCTGGAAGTGATGAACGCCCTGGGGGTAATGATAGTACGTGACGGTGAAGGCGCCACCAAACTGATCACCGTCACCGCGAGGGGCGCCGTGAGCGTCGATGACGCGCGCAGGGTGGCGCGATCGGTGGCCGAGTCCCTGCTGGTCAAGACCGCCATGTTCGGCAACGATCCCAACTGGGGCAGAATCGCCTGTGCCGCCGGTTATTCGGGAGTACCCGTAGACGAGAGGACCCTCTCGATTTATATTGATGAAACGGTGCTCTTTTCCGAAGGCGCACCATCGGCCGCGGACAGGAAAAAGGTAAGCCGTCTTATCAACAAGAAAGAAGTCACCCTTACCGTTGATCTGGGCATGGGTAAGGAATCTTTCACGTATTACACGTCGGATATATCGTACGATTATGTCAAGATCAACGCCGAGTATACCACCTAAGCCGGCACCCCCTATGGAGAACAGTGTGCACCCATCGGATATTCCACGCAACTCTACCCGGTAATTATTGCATGTCTATGCGGCGTATTGTTTCGTCCTTGACTGATTCCATCAAAATGTTATGTACTTTTGTATTATCCATAAACGTCCGGGACCGGAATCATAATCGATAAAGGCCGGCATGTTGGAAAAGTATAAATGAAAAGAATTCTCATTATTTTTATCGCGTCTATAACAGCGTGGATCGCGACCGGCGGGTCCGCGCTGTCGGGCGCCGAAAAAGATCGAACGCAGGCCGGAAAGGTAGTGGTATATTATTTTCAGAATTCCACGAAAGCGGGAGAATACGGATACTATACATATATAATCGCGGACACTATTGCCTCGGAAATCCGCAAGACGGGAAAATACGAGGCCCGAAGCATTCCGGTCACCCTGGAATATATCGATACCGATAAATCCAGGGAACTGTTTGTCAAACGAATGCAGTTTCTGACCGACAGAGGAAAAGAATTCGATGCCGATTTCGTGATTCACGGCACCTACTACATCGAAAACCAGGTTATTGTCATTAAAACCCAGATTTTCGATGTCAATGAACAAAAAATCAAAGACATCAAAGAAACCAGCAGAGAGCTCGGCGCCATACTCCTTATCGTCATAGATAAATTATCCGATAAAATCAATTCCGAACTCCAAAAGAGCGCTTATAAAACCCGTCCCAAAAGGGAGACCGCGGCAAAATCCCCCTTCATACCCGTGTATAAAGCCTTATCGGGATTCTCTTTCGGGTTCATCCATGAGATGGGAACAATCCACGGCACATGGGGGGACATCTATGAACGGACAGATATTACGGGTTTTTCCATCTACCGCTCATTGTCGGACGCGGGGTTTTCAAGACGGTATCCGGTGATTAAAAACTCTTTTCTTCTGCTTAAATACGATTTCTTTTCATCTAACAACACGGAATCCACCCAGATGACAAACCTCCAGGTTTCAGAGTTCAGCCTCAATGCGGGGTACTCCTACCCTCTTTCAGGTTTATTTTCCCTGGATATCTCAGCGGGACCGGGGATATGTTTTTCAAAGATAAAGGTGGAGATGGACACCGGCACCGGACCACCGGAGACACTGAAAACCGAACGTTCCATTGATCCTCTTCTGCACCTGTCGGCCGGTGTTTCCATTACGATTGAACGGTTTAAACTGGGCAGCGGCGTTTCCTATCGAAGGATTTTTTTCAGCGACCGGGCCCTGGGCGCGTCATCATTGTACTTCGGGATCGGTTACATGATATGAGCATCACCTTCTTCGCACCATGACGGTAAAAATTCATCTTCCCTTGTATCTTTTTTTAATTGACAAGTCCGATTCCGCATAAATGCTGATACTCTGAATCGGGTTTTTACCCGATTATTGTTTTTTTATCAACCTTAAAAAATGGAAACCTGAATATGGCACCGGATCTGCTGCGCAAAATCGTGAAGGACGATCATCAGTTCCTTTTTCAGAACTACGGGGACCGTCTTCCCGTCTGTTTTGTCAGTGGAGAAGGCGCCTATCTTCATGACCAGAACAAACGACGGTATATAGATTTTTTTTCAGGCATTGCGGTATCGTTACTGGGACATCACCACACCGGATTATCCAAACGCCTTCATTCCCAGGTTGACCGCATACTGCACAGTTCCAACTGGTTTTTCAACAGGGAACAGATTGAAGCGGCAAAAGGCATATCCCGTCTCACCTATCCCGGGAAAACCCTTTTCGTCAACAGCGGCACCGAAGCCAACGAGGCCGCCATCAAGCTGGCGAGAAAATACGGCCTCTCCCGTTCCCCCGAAAAATATCAGATTATATCTTTTCAGGGTTCTTTCCATGGAAGAACGTTCGGAGGGATGTCGGCAACGGCCCAGGAGAAAATCCGCAAGGGTTTCGGACCTATGGTCCCCGGATTTATCCATCTGCCCTTCAACAACCCTGAAGCCCTTAAAAAGGAAATGTCTTCAAACCCGAACATCTGTGCCGTAATCACCGAACTGATCCAGGGTGAGGGCGGGATAATACCGGCGGACCGGGTGTTCGTGAGAGAAGTCGCTGCACTGGCAAAACAGCATAATGCTCTTTTTGTCATCGATGAAATTCAAACCGGCATGGGGCGCACCGGAAAAGCCTTCGCTTTTCAGCATTACGGCATCAAGCCGGATATGATTACCCTGGCAAAGGGCCTCGGCGGAGGACTTCCAATTGGCGCCCTTCATGCACGCGACGGGCTGTCGGAGTATTTAGAGAAAGGCAGCCACGGCACCACTTTCGGAGGAAACCATCTTGCCTGTGCCGCCGCCGCTTACGTGCTCGCTGAACTGGGTAAACCGGCATTTCTAAAAAAAGTCCGCACGACAGCTGATTATATAACAGGCCGACTTCTCAATTTAAAGAAACAAACGTCTTTAATCAGGGATATCCGGGGACTCGGTCTGCTTGTAGGAATAGAACTCGGCATTCCAGGCATGGATCTGGTAAAAAAAGCGCTTTCGGGCGGACTTGTAATAAACTGCACCAGTGAAAAGGTCATACGCATCGCGCCCCCGTTGAATATACCGATGAAGGTCGTACGTGAGGGCATGTCCCTGCTGGAAAAAATCATACTGAGCGAGGAGCCCGTCAATTGAAAATTCCCGCTCTGAAAACAAAGGACCTTCTTTCTATTACAGACCTGTCCCGGGAAGAAATTCTTGACCTTTTTGCCCTTGCCGAGCGGCTGAAGAAAGAACACCTTTCAGGAAAGATAAACAGGTGTCTCGAAGGCAAAACCCTGGGTATGATATTTGAAAAAAAATCCACCAGGACTAGGGTATCATTTGAAGCCGGCATGTTCCAGCTCGGAGGGTATGCTCTTTTTCTCAGCAGTGACGATATACAACTGGGCAGGGGTGAAACTGTTGCCGATACGGCACGGGTTTTATCGCGCTACGTAGACTGCATCATGATCAGAACCTATATACACAATAAAGTCATTGAGCTCGCCGCCAACGCATCCATTCCGGTGATAAACGGCCTCACCGATCTCTTTCACCCGTGCCAGGCTCTTTCGGACTTCTACACTATCCATGAAAGGGAAAAAGATTTCAGGTCCGTCAAGCTCGCATATGTAGGTGATGGAAACAATGTAGCGCATTCACTGCTGCTGGGGGGCGCGATGCTGGGCATTAATATCTCGGTGGCATGCCCACGGGAATACATGCCGAATAACGATATTGTCGCGACGGCGTTCAAACTTTCGGCTGAAAGCGGCTCAAAGATCACCATCACCTCAGACATCAACATGGCGGTGGAAAGCGCAAACTATCTCTATACCGATGTCTGGGTAAGCATGGGACAGGAAAAGGAATCCGGGAAAAGAAAAAAAATCTTTTCGAAATATAAAATCACAAAAAAACTACTTCAAAAATGCGCCAACGGTTGCTGCGTGATGCACTGCTTGCCCGCCCACAGGGATGAAGAAATAGAAAGTGAAGTGCTGGACTCTGAAAATTCTATTATCATCGACCAGGCGGAAAACCGCCTGCATTTCCAAAAAGCCCTGCTATGCGCTCTGATGCGGAGGAAAAAAAATGAAACCCAATACAAAAGTTAGAAAAGTGGTACTGGCCTACTCGGGCGGCCTTGATACATCCATCATCCTGAAATGGCTGATCGAAACCTATAACTGTGAAGTCATCTGTTTCGCCGCCGACCTGGGACAGGAGGAAGAACTGGACGGTTTGGAGCAGAAAGCGCTGAACACCGGGGCTTCCAAATGCATAATCCTGGACCTCAGGGATGAATTCGTTCGTGAATACGTATTCAGGGCCGTCAGGGCCAACGCGATATATGAAAACCGCTATCTGCTGGGTACTTCCCTGGCACGCCCTATAATCGCCCAGAAACAGGTGGAAATAGCCCACAGTGAAGGTGCCGACGCCGTATGCCATGGCGCTACCGGAAAAGGGAACGACCAGGTACGTTTTGAAATGGGATACAAGGCGCTAGGACCCGATTTGACTATCATAGCCCCATGGAGACTATGGGATCTGCACTCTCGCTCCCTCCTTTTTGACTATGCACAGGAGCGCAATATCCCGGTACCCGTGACCAAGGACAAACCCTACAGTATGGACCGCAATATCATGCATATATCCTATGAGGGCGGCATACTGGAAGACCCTTACCGTGAACCTGATGAAAGCATGTTCATACTGACGAAGTCGCCGGAAAAAGCGCCCGACAAGCCGACAATACTTGAAATTGATTTCGAAAAGGGCATCCCTGTAGGAATAAACGGTAAAAAGCATAAGCCTGTAGACCTGATGGCTGAACTCAACCGCATCGCCGGCGACAACGGCGTAGGCAGGGTGGACATCGTGGAAAACCGGCTGGTCGGGATCAAGTCACGCGGTGTGTACGAAACCCCCGCGGGCACCGTACTTCACACAGCACACCGGGATCTGGAAGCCATTACGCTGGACAGAGAAACCCAGCACCTGAAAGACAGGCTTGCCCATGAATATGCGACACTGATATACAACGGCGCATGGTTCACCAAAAAGAGGGAGTCACTGGATGCCCTTATCGAAGACACCCAGAAGAACGTTACCGGGACCGTTAGACTGAAACTGTATAAAGGCAACTGCTCCGTGACAGGACGCAAATCACCGGTGAGTCTCTACAATCCAGATATCGCCACCTTCGACAGGAGCGAACTCTACGATCACCGCGACGCAACGGGATTCATCAACATCTTCGGGCTTCCCACAAAGGTCCAGGCGTTGATGAACAAAACAGGTAAATAAGCACGTTATACCGCTACCCTGTTCGTTATACAGGACGGTCGTCACAGGATTAATTCGTCCGGGTTAATTAAAGAGACCGGCAGGTAGAAATAAGATATAATCACCCTGTGAAAACCCCATGATATGATCGGGGGATTATGAACGACCTCATTGCCCGACTTGAAGCGAGTTATCTGTCGCGAATCATTGATACCGCCGGGAGGAAACGAGCCTGGCGGGATCTTTCCCTTACGTACCCTCCTTCATCGAAAGCGTTCCCTGAATCCGAACCCTCACCCTCCTCCATCATCGCCCGAAACGCTGGTGACCTGGGGCTGGCCTTGATCTGGATAGTTCAGTATGCCCTGATTCACTGTCTCAGTGCCGATCTTTCACGATCCGGGTCATCGGAACATCTTTCCACCCTGATCGGGGGTCTTTCCGCAAAGCACCGCATCGGTGCGCTTGCCCACAGTGAAGACCCATCACTCCCCGTCACATTTGAAGACACTGCTGAAGGAACGGTTTTGACCGGAACAAAAAAATACATTACCGGCGGCATGGAATGCGACTTCATACTGCTCACCTCACGCGCGAAGGGCCAGGAAAAAATATCCCGACTGTACGGCATCCCCGGAGAAAGGCTCCCCAAAGGCGCCCTGGTGCAAATCAACCCGGACATGCTGGGAACAGCCGGCCATGCGCGGCTGGTAACCGACGGGATACTCCTGCCCCGAGGTTGCCTCATTTCTGATGACGGTCCGCTCATTAGAAGGTTGATTCGGAAATGGGGCATAATCGAACGATCGCTGATTATGGAATCCTATATCTCACTGTGCCTGTACCTGGTCTGCAGGATGGATTCACTTGACATTACCGGTGCTCCTGACAGACAGCTACTGGAAAAAATACTTCACAATCAAAGGATCTCAACCGCACGACTTATCTCCCTTGCTGAAAAAAACAAACCCCTTACCCCGGAAAACACCGTTCCTGGAAACCTTCTTGAAATTGTCCGGGAAATCGAAAATATTCCAGCCCGTTCCGGTGACGCACTCCCTTCCGACCTTTTGGCAAGGATAAAAGACCTTAAATTACACCGTTTGTTCTCCTGAATGCGGTACAGCTGTTATTCAGACTCAAGGCGCCTGTTTTAACGTCGGATGTGACAAGCTCAATTATCTGTGCCTGATGAATTTATTTACTTGAAAATAGACCCCACTCCCAAATACTTTGAATTCAGGACGGTTTTAACACTGATCAATTTCAATGTGCCGGGTGCGACTGCATACGACACATTAAAGTACGGAGCGGGCAAAATGTTCACCTCGGTCGAAAAGGTGGTCGCCTTATTGGAAGAACAAAAGTATATCTGTTCCAGGGAAATCGCCACTACGGTTTTTCTTGCCCATAAAATGGAGAAACCGGTTCTGGTGGAAGGGCCGGCAGGGGTGGGCAAGACCGAACTGGGCAACAGCATCGCAGCGGCGCTGGGTATGGACCTCATACGGCTTCAGTGTTACGAAGGTCTGGATGAAGCAAAGGCCCTTTATGAATGGGAGTACGCAAAACAGCTCCTTTATACGCAGATACTCAAGGACAAGCTTTCATCCCTGCTCGAAGGAGAGCAGACCCTCGCCGACGCGGTTAACCGGCTTACTGCCGAAGAGGACGTTTTTTTCTCAGAAAAATTCCTCATTCCCCGTCCCATCCTCAGGGCGATAACCTCCAAAAAACCCACCCTGCTCCTCATCGACGAAATCGATAAATCGGATTCAGAGTTCGAGGCTTTTCTGCTGGAGGTCCTTTCGGAATTTCAGGTTACCATCCCAGAGATTGGAACGATTAAGGCCGTACAACGCCCCTTCGTGTTGCTCACATCGAACAACGCCAGGGAGATGTCCGATGCGCTGAAACGGCGGTGCCTGCACCTGTATATTGATTTTCCCACCAGGGACCTGGAGGAAAAGATCGTGGCGGCGAAAGTACCCGGGTGCAGCGCTTATCTGGTCAAGGAACTGGTGTCGGCGGTGCAGAAAATGCGCACCCTCCCCCTAAAGAAAAACCCGAGCATCAGCGAAACACTCGACTGGGCCAGGGCTCTGACACTGCTGGGTTGTGAGGTCCTCAAGCGGGACCTGGCAATAGACACACTCAACTTTCTGATCAAGTACGAGAAAGATATCGAACTGGTTAAAAAACAGGCAGAGAGGATTTTTCTGCACTGAACCGCGTCACGTTTTAAACACCGGGGATTTTTCCGCGGCCAAGCATACCGGTCAAAGGAACTGAATCCGGAGACATATCAATGTACCGCAGCGAAGAACATTTAAAGACCACAAGAAGGTTCCTGGATTTTGTGCATATCCTCCAGGAAGCCGATATCCCCGTCTCTCCCGCCGAAACCATTGATATGTTTACAGCTCTTCAGCACATAGATTTTTCCGACCGTATTACATTCAAACAGGCACTGGCCACTTCTCTCATCAAGGACTACACGGATTTGCCTGTTTTCGAAAAGTGTTTTCTGGAATTTTTTGAAAGAAAAGGCGGAGCCGCGCTTTCGCTCAATGATCAGGCGATCGAACTTTCCGGTATAACGGAAATGATGGAATCCCTTTCCCTTTCCCGGGACGATCTGGACATGATTTCAAATGAACTGGAAGGCATTCTGGAACATATACCCGATGAGGACCTCGCAGGGAAAAGTCCCGATGAAATACTGAGTATGATCCTGGAAGAACAGATCACCTCATCATCCTCGGGCGGGGTCGGTATATCCCTGTTAAAAGGGGAGTCGCGCCGTGGAAACGGACGTGATGGAACAGATACAGATAAAAATGCTGAGATTCTGGCCATACTGCTCCCCCTGATGCGGCGCAGGCTCACCGAAAAAAACATAGGTAAAGCAATTCACCGGCGCGAGCAGTATCTGCTGCAAAGGTATATATATCAGTTAAAGCCTTCGGAAATTCAGGAGATGCGTGAACTGGTAAAACGTTTCGGTCAGAAACTGAAAAACAGGATCTCGCTTAGGAAAAAGAGAGTCAAACACGGCGGCCTTGACGTTAAAAGAACGTTTCGCTTCAACCTGAAGTTCGAAGGCACTCCTTTCAAGCTGTTTTACCGAAATCGTAAAATCGACCGTCCCCAGCTCGTGGTATTGTGCGATATTTCCGGATCAGTCAACCAGTATTCACGTTTCATGCTGCTTTTGACCTACACGCTTCAAAGTCTTTTTTCAAAGGTGCGCACTTTCGCTTTCATCAGCAATATCGTTGAGATAACCCCTCTCTTTATCGAAATGGACCCGGAACGGGCGCTCAATTCAATTTTCAACGACACTGATTTCACCTATGGTTTCGGCAGCAATTACGGCAGATGCTTCAAGCAGTTTATCAGGGAATACGGCGATTCTCTCAACCACAAAACCACCGTTCTGATCCTCGGTGACGCCCGCAACAACAATCAGGAACCCGGCATTGATGCTTTTATTGAGATCAAGGAGCGGTCCCGCAATGTATTCTGGATGAACCCGGACAAGAAGCACCTCTGGAACTGGAGTGACAGCATCGCGGGACTTTACCTTCCCTACTGCAACGAGATGAGGGAAGTGAACAACTTTATGGACCTTTCCGATTTCATCGATAAACTCTTTGTGCGGCAATATGATTTCGGGAATTATAAAACAGGCCTACACAAATCATAGCGATCTTCCCGTGTGAGAAATGAAAAAGAGGCTGAAATTAACGTTACGTTTCAAGCTTACGGCAAGCATGTTATCGATTGTGCTGATTGTGGGTGTGGCGACCATAATCATCGGTCTCAGGCTGATAAACAACAATATCGTACTGCAGGCATACCACCAGGTTGAGAACGACCTTAAAACAGCCCAGTATATATACAACGGCAAGATCAACACCATTCATCTTTTCACGAAACACCTCTCCTCACTGCCCTATGTAAAAGAGGCCATTCTCGCGAACAACCGCCAGGTGCTGCTGGGCAAGATGAAGGAGGTCAAAGAAGAACTCGAACTGGATATTCTGAATATCACCGACATGAACGGCAGAATCATTGTACGGGCAGGTAATCAGAAAACAACGGGCGACAGTGTTGCCGACGATCTTTTCATAAAATATGTCATGACCGAAAAAAAACCCTGTCAGGGTACCGATATCATCGAAGAGAAACATCTGATCCTCGAAGGGAAAGAGCTTGCCGAACAGGCATTCATCCGGATCAAGCCCACCCCCCGCGCCAGGTCCATCGATCGAAAGGAGGAAACGCGCGGTCTGCTGTTGAAGGCAGCCGCACCCGTATTACTGGGCAACAGGCTGATAGGTATAATTTACGGGGCAAGGCTGCTGAACAGAAATTATGAAATAGTCGACAGGATAAAAAACCTCGTTTTCCAGAACGAGAAAGTTGAAGGAACGGATTACGGCACCGCAACTATTTTTCTTGATGACCTGCGGATTTCCACCAATGTGCAGGAAAACGGCATTCGTGCGATCGGAACAAGGGTGTCCGAAGAGGTATATAACAGAATATTCAATGAGGGGAGACTCTGGATCGACAAGGCTTTTGTAGTCAACAACTGGTATATATCCGCGTACAGCCCCATATATAATCTGCGGAATGAGGCAATAGGCATACTCTACGTAGGTATACTGGAAAGCAGGTTCAATAAAATAAAAAGAGAAACCACGATCTTTTATCTTATAATTATCACCGTCAGTCTGCAGATAGCAATCCTCCTCTCGATCTATCTTATACGCAACATTCTTATCCCCATAAAAGCGTTGGTCAACGCATCCAACGAAATAGTAAAAGGGAATTACAGTATAAAGATACCTGAAAAAACCACTGATGAGCTGGGGTATCTGTGCCGAACGTTCAATACCATGGTAAACGCCATTGTCGAAAGGGACAATATGCTTAAAGAAGATACACAGAAACAGATATTTCACTCGGAGAAACTCGCATCGCTCGGCAAACTCGCGGCGGGAATAGCCCATGAAATCAACAATCCTCTGACCGGAGTGCTCACCTACAGTTCCATTCTGCTTGAGGAACTCAGAAACACGAAATACAGCGACGACCTGCAGACGGTGGTGGACGAGACTCTCAGATGCCGCAAGATCGTCAGGGAAATTTTAAATTTCGCCCGTGAAACCAGGATTGAGAAGGAACCCGCTGAACTGAACAAAGTCATTTCCGACACCCTTTCAATACTGGAAAAGCACATGTCCTTCCAGAATATTAATATCATAAAGAATTTCGATCCGCATATCCCCGTCATGGGTCTGGACGTGAACCAGATCAAATCAGTGGTTAATAACCTCGCACTGAATGCCGCCGACGCCATGCACGAGGGGGGCGTTCTGACCATCAGCACCGGTTATGACAATCCTACAGAAACCGTTACCATTGAGATATCCGATACGGGCGTGGGAATACCCGAAGAAAACATGGACAAAATTTTCGATCCCTTCTACACCACCAAACAGACCGGCAAAGGAACCGGCCTGGGACTGGCGGTAACCTATGGGATAGTAAAACGCCACAACGGGACGATATCGGTAAAGAGCACGGTAAACGAGGGAACGACTTTTACGATCAAACTGCCCGTGATACACTGTATCGAATAACCTTTCTCAAAATCTGCTTGAAATTCATTCAAGTGTAACGAGAATGGAATAATAAGGCAGTATCAAACCCTGATAATGCGTACTACTCCATTTGGATCTGTTCCCGCGGTCCCATTACCGCCTTGTTTACAATAAGGGAACAGCGAAAACCGCATGATAAATAAAGGACGGTTATGACTGAAAAAACCCGACTTCTCATCATTGACGACGAAGATATAGTTTTAAAAAGCACCCGGCGAATCCTCGGCGATGATGATTACGATATAGATACGGCCATTTCGGGAATCGAGGGTCTGGAGATGGCAAGAAACTCCCGATATGACATAGTTGTCACCGACCTTATGATGCCTAAGCTCGGAGGCATGGAAATCCTTAAAACACTTAAAAAGGAACAACCCGATCTGACTATAATTATTTTCACCGGTTTTGCGACCGTTGAAACAGCCCGGGAAGCCCTTACCAACGGGGCTTTTGATTATATACCAAAGCCTTTTACCCCTGACGAACTGCGGCAGGTGATTAAAAACGCCATCTCATCGCTTCAAAGCAACACACAGGCACGCATGCTGGACCTGATGTCTATAGTATCGCATGAACTTAAGAGCCCTATTTCAGTAGTGCACACCACGGCGGAAACCCTGTACAAGGGCTACTTCGGCAAGCTCGACGCGGAACAGCAGAAAACCATGGAAACGATACTGCGCAACTGCCAGTATCTCGAAGACATCATACGAAACTATCTTGATCTCTCTAAAATGGAACTCAATGATATACAGTCTTATCAGGAAAAAATCAGGCTCGCGGAGGAGGTGCTGGATCCCGTTATCAATATCCCGGAACACCTCAACAACATGAAACACATGAAGATTGTGACCGATTACTCCGTTAAACCAGAAATCCTGGGTGATCCCAACCTTTTAAAGATTGTGATAACCAACCTCATCAACAACGCGATAAAATACGGCAGACCGGATACGGAAATAAAGATTTCATTGTACGAGGATACAGACAATTACTTCATTTCCATATATAATGAGGGAGTTGGAATCTCAAAGGAGGACCTGGAAGAAAGAGTTTTCAAGCGCTTCGTACGGTTGAAACAGAAGGGAACCGAAGGAGTCAAGGGGTCGGGCCTGGGACTTTATATATCAAAAACAATAATTGAAAAACATGATGGTAAGATCTGGGCTGAGTCAGAACCCGGCGCCTGGATCAAGTTTACCTTTTCACTGCCCAAAAATCAGAAAATTTGAAGTCAAAAATATTTTGTACTTTACAAAGAGCGGGCGGGTACCTATATAGTGAAGCGTTTCATTCTTTTTTTACCTTGACATACTGTTTTTTGCGTATACTCTTTTAATTTGAATTATCAAAACCGACCGATATACACGTGATTGTTATGCTTAGGTGGAGGACCTGATGGAAATTGAATTCAAAGATATTGGCGAACACAAAATCGTTCAGGTAAGCGGAGAAGTTGATCTTTACAACGTGAGCGAGTTGAAAAAGGCCCTTTTCAGCATAACCGACGGAAAAAGCAAAAGCGTTATCGTTGATTTGAAAAACGTAAATTATATGGATTCATCGGGCATAGGAGCGCTCGTGGCCGGGCAGAAAAAGATGAAGGCCCACAACGGGAAATTCGCCCTCATGAACATACACGACGACGTACTTAACATCCTCAAGCTGGCTACGCTGGATAAATTTTTCAAGATTTTCGAGGGGGAGGACGAGCTCCTCTGACATCATCAGGAAACCCTTTTTAATACCAGTGTCGTCATGTCGTCGTGCGGCGACGCTTCACCTCTGAAGGTATCCACATCGGTAACGATCTTTTCTACCAGTTCTTCCGCATTCAGTTGATTGTTTGCGATCAGGAGCTTTTGCAGGCGCAGTCTCCCGTATTCCTCCTTTTCTTCATTTCTCATTTCAGACACGCCGTCGGTATAGAGAACCACTATATCACCGGGATTCAATTTGACTTTACCCTGGGAGTATTCCACATCTTCCATTATCCCAATCGGAACGCCTTCCAGTGCCGTCACCGTGCATTTGCCCAGGGTGGAACGGTAACAGAAAAGCGGCCCATGACCCGCGTTCGAGAAGGAAAGCTCATTTGTCGCCCTGTTGTAAATCATGAAGAAAAGGGTCGCGAATTTATCAATGGCAAAATCGGCGCTCAACGCATCATTGATTGATCTTACAATCGTCGCACAGTCTATCCTGCTGTTGTTCTTGATTGAATTGGTGAAAACCGTACGTATCATTACCATTACCAGTGAAGCAGGTACCCCTTTACCCGACACGTCGCTTATCAGAGCACCGACGTTTATATCGCTGATGTCTATATAATCAAAATAATCCCCCCCTACTCCTTTTGCCGCCCTGGTATAACCCTTGATCTGGACCCCCTCCTTCTCGTAATATCCCATCGGGTTCAGCCCTTCCTGGATTTCCTTCGCCAGTTCAAGCTGCTCCTGCATGATGCGTGATTCAATCTCCATTTCCTTTGCCTGCTTCAGTTTGTCGGTCATCATGTTGAATTCATTGGCGAGTACTCCGAGTTCGTCGGATGTCCCCAGTTTGATCTTGTATTCAAGGTTGCCCGTGCCGATAATGGCCGCACCCTCGGTCAGTTTTCTGATAGGACGGATAGTCACACCCGCAAGCAGGAAAGAGCCTATCATGGACATCCCGATAAAGACCACACCGATGATCAGGATATTCCTGGTCATACTGGCGATTTCATCACGTATAATCTTGTCGGGGAAACCCATCCTGACGGTTGCCATTCGGTTTTTGAAGACGGTATGCAGCACCGGTTTTGAAAAATCATATATAGATCCGCCGCGTTCCATGGGGTCCTTATAGTCGAGCATCAACGGGTTTTCAGTCTGGGTGTTTTCGTTTGCCTTTCTGGTTATCTCATCATCAGGCATCAGGGTCCCGTTTTTTTCGGGTTCGAAATTCTGAATGATGCGGCCCTTCGGATCGAAGATGTATACATAACGGACGGATTTTATCTTCTGCACGTTTTTTACCGCCGCGATAAGTGTCAGCTCGTCCTTCGCGCTGATTGCCTCCTGTGCCGTGTTGGTAAGATGCTCGATCTCTCGTTCAGCGAAACGGATTATCTCATTCCTGAGGATCTGACCTTCACGGCGAATAAAATAAAAGGTCATGATGAGCACGACAATAGAGGTGAGGGTTATGATAGCCAATGAAAACTTCAGTCTGAGACTGAACTTCACCTTGGTTGCGTGTTTTCCTGTTTTACCTTTTTTATTCTTTCCCCTGGATCCCGTTTTTGCGGGTTTCGGGGATTCATTCTTTTTTTCTTTTTCAGAGGGGGGTTCCATATCTACCTTCCAAGCAGTACAAGTGATTTTCGTATATTATTGCGTGCCTTCTCATGGTTAGGGTCTATCAGCAGTACTTTTCTCCATTCCTGAATCGCTTTCTCAAACTGATTGTTGGTATAGAAATTGATCCCATTGTAGTAATACTTTCTGACCAGTTCTTTCTGTTTTTCCGAAAGGCCGGCCTGGGTTTCGACAGCCCCCGCTCCTCCCAACCGCATCTGGGACTGTATTTTGTTGAGGGTTATAAGCGCCCTGACATTATTGGGATCATTCGCAACAATCCATCTGAACTGCACCAGCGCTTTCTGGATATTATCGGCGCCGCCCTGCTGATAAAACCTGATCCCGATGGCATACCGGTTTTCTATTTCCTGTCTTGAAACGCCTTCCGGCAGTACGACTTCGGTTCCCTTTTTCGCTTCCGCTATCAGATTGTCGATCTCAGGATATCCTGGGGAAATATCTTTTATAAGTTCGAATTTTTTAAGGGCAGGTTTGTACTTTTTTCTTGCCAGCATCTCACGGCCGTCTATAACGATGTTGCGGGCGAACTCATCAAACCGCTTCGGGTTCATTTTAAGTTCTGTTTTCAGTGTGTACTCCAGCGCAATCCGGTTTTTGGGGAAAAGGCGCAGTATTTTGTCCCATTGTTCCCGGGATGCGATGAATTCCCCCCGCTCGTAAAGTTGCCTGCCCGAAACTATAAGCGAATTGATTATGTCGTAATAAGGCGAATCCCTGTCCACCGTTTCTTCTTCGATGTCCCTGATTGCTTCCTTGACCCGCTCGATGTAGGTCTTCGCCAGATCATTTTTCTTGTCCAGTGCGAGGGTTTTTTCAAAATAGGAGAGTGCTACTTTATATTCCCCGTTCGCATAAGCGACCAGACCGTTCTGAAATTCACGGTCGATTCTTCTTAACCTCAGGAGCCGCTGTTCTTCCTCGTATTCTTTCCTTAATCTATCCAGGTCGGCAAGCCTGATTTTCGTGTCCTTGTAGTTAGGGATCAAAGAGAGCACGTTACGATAATCATCCTCAGCCTCATCAAACTTTTTTTCACGGACATTGGCGATACCGGATATGTAAAACTGTTCTGCCTGAACCCTCTTCAGTTCAAAGTTGCGCTTGTCTTCGAGAATATCGTCGATCTTTCTGATGTGATTCTTTGCCTGGGAATTCTTCGAGTCCAGATCCAGTACCTGTACAAAACTGACCCGTGCCTCATTGTATTTTTCTTCCTTGAACAGGGCGATACCTCCCGCCAGCATGCTCATTATCTTCTCATATTTCAGCCTGTTGCTGATCGCCAGCCTGGCATTTCTGATCCCCTCCAGCGCCGCAGAATCCTCGGGCACAAGTTTAAGTACTTCTTTGTAATCCTTTATGGCTTCCCTGAATTGGCCCGCCTTCATGTTGGTCTCTGCGGCGTCCATAAGCGCAAAATATTTCTTTTTAAGCTCCTCGGTAAGGCGTTTTCTCGCTTCAACGACCAGGACCTCTTCTTCCAGTTTTTTCAGGTCTTCACGCATCAACTGCAGGCCCGCATCCTTTGGGTCGATCCTGTAGGCAATGATAAAGTTCGCCAGTGCGATGTCGAAATTCTGCCTGGTCCCCTTTATATCCTTCTCAAGAATCGCCGCCGCTTTCCGGTAGTGAAAGCGCGCCTTCTGATATGCGAGGTCCTTTCTGTGTTTTTCCTCATAAAGCAGTTCAATTTTTTTCTGTATGGTATCGTTGTCGGGCTGGATCATCAGAATTCCCAGCCATTCCGCAAGGGCCTTACTGAATTCTCTCTGTTTAAGGTATTCACCCGCACGCCTGTCCATCTCATCGACATTCTGAGGATAAACAGGGACTATCGCCGTAAGCACTGCCATCGTGAGCACCGTCGCGATTATCCTGTGGGGTTTTACACCTTTTTTTTGTTTAATCAATTGTATCATCACACTGTATGAAGCCGGATATCTATACCACCGCAGTTATAAACATGTACCACACGGTAAAGCGATAAACCCGATCCTTATCTATTACCCTGTCGGTATACATAATATACAGAATAATTCACCGCGGTTCTACCTGTCCACCGCGATAAAAGTCCTGTTCGATAAAAGCCATCCCTGGTTTTTTCTTTTTCCATCAACAAATTTGATGAAAACGGCATCCCCCCTTATTACCCGGAATGGTTTTCCGGTTGAGCGTTTGACGACACTCCCCTCGAACGTAATCGATGTGTGTATGTAACTGTTTCCTTCATGGTCCCTCCTGGAATCCCTGGGATCGGGGTCTTCCACCGACAATACCATCATATCGGTAAAATAATAATCATGGTACATATCCCTGAAAATGGTCTCGCTTTTAGGGTAGGCCTCGGTCTGAAGGTACAGCCGATAATTAAGCTCCTGTATGGCCCTGGTCCATTTTGACATCACATACGCAGGTTCCGGGAATTTCTCTTTTTTCTTACATACGGTAAACGATAAAAGCACCAACAACGTCAGGATTATGCATTTTTTCATTTATTCCGCCTTTTTATGATCAGCCTGATACAGCCGTTTTATAACTGATAAAAGTACATTGGGTAATTACGTAATGGTGCATCTCAAATGCACTTATGCTCCATCCCTTATATATTTATCGATTGGCGTATCGTTTGGCTTGATGTTGAAATCGATGAATGCCGCATAAATAATTCAAAACCACGCCCGCCTGCCGTTCAAATCAGACCCAGGTCTTTCTCGCTGAAAACCTGTGCGGAAAACTTTTCAATTTTAGTGGCCTTGTCCCGCCACGCGTTGCCGGCAAGTCCCGCCTTGTAGCAGGTATGTTCCAGAAAGGTCTCCAGGTCCCATCCGTATTCAGTGGCCACCTGTGGCAGTAAAAGACCGGTATTCATTCCACGTGAAATGATGAGCCCGTCCCTGCCGATTTGAATTTCAGATATATTCCTTACTGCTTCGATGGGCGAGAGCACTGATATTTCCAGGTCAATCAGTTCATATTCGCCGGGAGAGAGGGGGGGAAACCGCGGATCCCGGAAGGCTGATGATTGTGCCATGTCAATGACAGTGTCGGGTATGTTTTTTACCCCCTGTATGTATCCGATGCATCCCCTCAGTTTTCCGCGCGTATGCAGTGTCACGAAAGCGCCGCAGTGTTCCCTGAAAACCTCTTCATTGAATTCCCGCTCCATATCAGGAACCGGCAGGGGGCGTTTATTGAGTCTGGCTTCTATAACAGACCTCGCGAGCCTGAGCAGTTTAATCTGCTGATCTCTGCTAAGTTCGACCATCAGTTCCTCCTGGGTCATTTATTTACGCCGTGGACCCGCCTCACATGCACATTGCCGCGGAAAGATACCCCACCACCTGATCTTTCCCCCCGGCCGTGTCACCCGAATTCGCGTATTTCAGTATTTCGACTTTACGGGCCCCCATGTTCCGGGAAAGGTACATTCCGGTGAATACGGGGCCTTCCCCGCAGGCCTGTGTCTCGTCGTCGCACAGCGCGCTGTAGAGCACGGGCACATCGAATTGTGCGAGTTTTTCGATGAATACCCTGTCGAGAGACCGTGCGCTGTCATAACTGTGATAATGAGAGAGGTCGGTCGATATAATGATCACTTTTTTCCTTTTATCATTCGAAAGCACCCCGGCGATCTCAGCGGCGAGTGTCTCACATGTACCGGAGTCGGTTGTGCCGACGATGAGGGGGACCAGTGCAAAATCACCAAGAGCCACCTGGAGGAACGGAACCTGTACCTCTAGGGAATGTTCCGCATCGTGAACCTGTTTAATAAAATCAATATGCTTCAGCTTCTCGAGCGAAATGCCTAGCGGCTCATCGATGGCAACTTTCCCCAGGGGGGTTTCATAAATTCCCGAGGGAATCACCGATGCGCCTTCGAAACGCACACGGTGCGAGGGTGCCAGCACGATCGCCACTTCAACACCGGAATCTATTAGATGTATAAATGAATACGCCGCTACCGGTCCTGAATATATATATCCCGCGTGGGGTACCACCAGTGAGACAAGTTCACCGGGAAGCTTCTTTTTTTCCGCTGATTTTAAATAGTGTTGAATATCCTTCGTCAGTTGTTGCGGGTTTGAGGGATAAAAAGAACCCGCAAATGCCGGTTTTCTATGCCACATGGGAACCTCCTTGGAAGGGTTTATTCCACCCGGGTCAGCGTATCTTTAATCATGGAAAGGATCCTGTGTGCAATTTCAGCTTTAGACCGCAGAGGAATATCTTCCCGATAACCTGCGGCAGTGAAAACAGTAATTATATTGGTATCCCCTGCAAAACCTGCCCCTTTCTTTCCAATATCGTTGAGACAGATCATGTCGAGGTTTTTTTCCTTGAGTTTCTGCAGGGCATAGGTTTCCGCATTATCTGTCTCAGCGGCGAAACCGACTACGTACATACCCGAGAGGTTCTGATTTTGCCGCCGGTGCTCGGCGACCCTTTTTAATATATCAGGGTTCTGTGTCAAGGCAACAACTAATTCACTGTGTTTCTTTTTTATCTTTTTATCAGCGCGTTCGACGGGTCGGTAATCGGCGGGCGCCGCCGCCATGATAAGTATGCAATAAGGCTCCAGCTCCGCAAGAACGGCGTCCATCAACTCTCCGGTGGACTCCACGGCTACCTGCCGGTATATCTTTTCTTTAAGCAGCGAAGCATCGACGGGACCATGGATAAACACCGTATTCGGAGTATATGCCGCAGCGGCGTCAGCCAGGGCGATTCCCATCTTACCTGAAGAGGCGTTTGATATGAATCTTACAGGGTCTATCCATTCCCGGGTGGGCCCGCCGGTGACAATTATTTTACGGTTCTCCAATAACATCAACGGCCTTCCTGAATATCAGTTCGATCTCAGCCAGCCTGCCGTATCCACTGTCTCCGCACGCCGCCACTCCCTCGGCAGGTTCCACAATGTGGACTCCCCACTCTTTCAGTTTGCGTATATTATCACGCACCGCCGGGTGACACCACATATTGGGATTCATCGCCGGAGCAATGAGTACAGGGCAGGCAACCGAGAGAAAGGTGGTGCTCAACAGATCGTCCGCGATACCACCCGCGAATTTACCTATAATGTTCGCTGTCGCGGGAGCTACGAGCAGCAGTGCGGCGCCTTCCTTGAGTTCAATATGCCCCATGCCCCTGGTTTCCTGTGTAAATGTGTCCGTATGTACAGGGTTTCCCGAAAGGGTCTCAAGTGTCAGCGGCGTCACCAGTCGTTCGGCATTACGGGTGAGCACCGGAAAAACCACATATCCCGCCTTAACAAAAAGCCGGGTTAAGTCGCACGATTTGTAAGCCGCAATTGAAGCCGACACGCCGAGAATTATTTTTTTCATGATCGTTTGAATATCCTATCCAGATCGTTCCTGCCCAGGCGGTAAAGGAAAGGCCGTCCGTGTGGACACCGCAACTCATGGGCGCCTGAGAGCGCCTGTTCCACCAGTCCGACCATATCAGAAGGGCTCAGGGAATCTCCGGTCCTTTTTGCCGAATGGCACGCGGCCTGCCTTGCGATAACCGTACGGGTTCCCGTTACATCATACGTCTCATCGATGAGAGATTGCGCCAGATCCTCCATAAAACGTTTGACATCAACTTCACGGGCCGCCGCCGGCACCCCCCTGACTATTATAGAACTATCGGAAAAATCCTCAATGTCAAATCCAATTTGATGAAGCATGGTATAATTTTCCCTGAGAACCTGGTGCGATTCGGCGGGAAGCTCCAGTTCCTGGGGGAATATCAGCTGCTGTACGGCAACCTGTTCGTTATTGCTCATGAGTTCATCATAGATGATGCGTTCATGGACCGCGTGAAAGTCCAGGAAGATAAGGGAATCGGCGTCTTGAACAAGAATATAGTGATCGAGCACCAGCCCCAGAACCTGTTTCTTACTCCACACTGTTGCATGCCTGTACAGCATCGCCGCATCATTGATCACCGACCGAAGGCCGGGAAGGACGGATTCGGCCGGTCCGGAATCCCCCTCCTCCCCGAGCACTCTTTCGGGGAATTCCCGCCTGACATCCATTTCATATGGAAGAACCTTCTTTTCCGCTGATACTGAATCCGGATCATTTTCCATGATCAGACTGCCGTATCGGTCACCCATGCCGTGCACCCGCTCACCCAGCGCCTTGCGACACAGGGATAGAATGAGACTTTCGATATATCTATGATCGAAGAATTTGATCTCCCGCTTCGCCGGATGTACGTTTACATCAATAAGTTCCGGTTCCACCGTAACCAGTAAAATCGCGGCAGGGTGTTTCCCTGAAGGAAGTATCCCCTCATAAGCGCGCGAGAGCAGGTATCCCAGGTATTTGTATTCCACGGGACGGTTGTTTACATACATGAATTGCAGGGAACGGGAGTTTTTTAAAAAATCCGGCCTGGACAGATATCCTTTAATGCCAACCCTTATATCCTGTAAAGAATTGAATAAAAGCCCTTCCATGGTTTCACGGCCGAATATCTGCTCAATACGCTCTTCCAGGGTGTCAGCCGCGGTCAGGGTGAATATCCTTTTACCGTCACCGGACAGTGTAAAGGCCGTATAAAAATGCACCAGGGCGGTTCTTAGAAAAACGCTCCTGATGCTTTTCATCTCGGAGGTTCTGGACTTGAGGAATTTTTTTCTCGCGGGAGTATTGTAGAAGAGGTTCTCGACGATAAGAGTAGTGCCCCCGGGTCCGGCGTATTCAGACTGCTCCACCCTTCCCTCCCGGCAAAGAATGCGCCCACCGCTTTCTTCCTCACCGGAACGGGACAGTAGAGTGAGTTTTGATATGGCAGATATGCTTGACAGCGCCTCGCCCCGAAAACCATAGGTAAGGATACCGTGAATATCATCCAGTTCCTTTATCTTGCTGGTGGCATGCTCAGCCACCGCCAGAGGCAGTTCCCCGCGGTAAATACCGGCGCCATTATCCCGTACCAGTATTTTTTTCAGACCGCTTTCCTCCACCTCCACATCGATGACGGTAGCGCCGGCGTCTATGGAGTTTTCCATGGCCTCCTTGACTACGGAGAACGGACCCTCAACCACCTCTCCGGCGGCGATCTGCCGTTTTACCGATTCCGGTAAAACCAGAATACGGTTCGTTCTCATACGCAGACACCGCGGGGTGTATTGGATTTCAAGCTGACAGGATCACGGACCGGCGGGAAGTACGGGGGAAGGAAAGTCATCATGAGGTCTTTCGCACGGTCTTCCCGTATGGTTTTCAATGATTCCGGCAAACTGAACTGCGGGTGCCCATCGGACGGTTCATACGGCATGGTCTTTTTCAGCCTACAGATACTCCAGCAGTCCGGTCAGCACCTTGCCGGCAGAGCCCTGGAGGAAAACATCGGTGATTGAATGGGTAAGGCCGGTTGATTCCAGATTTATCTCGATTACCGCGCCTCCGTTGGACTTGACCATGTAGGGAATGCTGCTGGCGGGATATACAACAGCCGATGTCCCCACAACCAGAATGGCATCGGACGTTCTGGCCAGCCGTTCAGATTCGTAAAGCGCCTGCGGGGGTATGGCTTCGCCGAAGAAGATCACCGTGGGTTTCAGTATTTCATCGCACTTGCCGCACCGGGGCGGTTCACCGGGTACAATATGCAGCTGGTCGGCCGTGTATCGCTCTCCGCAACTCAGGCATTCCAGCATGCTCGAATTGCCGTGAAATTCAATTACGTTTCTGCTCCCCGCAGCCTGGTGCAGATTGTCTATGTTCTGGGTAATGACGGTTCCGAGCAGATCCATCGCTTCCATTCTGGCCAGGGCGAGATGAGCCGGATTTGGCTTTGCGTTTGTAGTCAAATCCATGAGATCAAATATCATTTTCCAGATCTTTTCAGGATTGCGCCTGAAGGCGTCAATATGGGCATATTCCATGGGATCGTATTTTTCCCATAATCCGCAGGCGCTTCTAAAATCGGGGATCCCGCTTTCCACCGAGATTCCGGCTCCTGTCAACGCAATGCAATTGTCGGCGTTTTTGATGATTTCCGCGGCTCGTGTATATTCCTCTTCCATATCAAAGCCTCTTCTTCGATGTCACAATACCCTAAGAGGGTACATGAAAATGCAACCGTCAAGTGAAAAAACCCCCTGTCAGTGTCGCCCGTTCAGTTGAATAATATTTGATTTTCTTACATATGATACATACCATGATGCGTATGAGGTTTAACGCGATTTTATCGATAATGCTGGTGTTTATTCTCGGCTGCACATCCGATTCCGGCTCAGAGGTGAGGAAACCGGCGCTCGCCGGTCGCTGGTACCCGTCGAATCCCGTGGAACTGAAAGCGCTGATCGACGGCATGCTTGCCGGGGCCCCCTCTCACGGGGTTAAACCCCGCGCATTGATGCTCATTGTACCCCATGCGGGATACGCCTACTCGGGAAAGATCGCGGCAATGGGTTATGCCGCGGTCAGGGGTATGAAACCCGACTGCATTGTCATTATAGCCCCGTCACACCATCGACATGCCGACGGGTGCCTGCTGATTTCGGCGGACTATTTCGAAACCCCGCTGGGAAAAGTAAAGGTCGACAGGACCATAATCGGGAAACTGCTCAGCAGCCCTTTGTTCAGTGTAGACGCGGGGGCACACCTCAAAGAACACGCGATAGAGATACATCTGCCCTTTATACAGCGCCTTTTCGGCAGCAGGGGGGATTATACAATCCTGCCGGTACTTACCGGCACCCTGGAGATTACCGACGCCCGTCGCGTTGCGGCGGAACTGGCAAAATCCCTCAGAAACAAAACCAGTCCGCTGATAATCATCAGCAGCGATTTTACCCATTACGGCGAGTCTTTCGGCTATCTTCCCTTCAGCCATCAGGATTCGGCGGTTTTGCGGTCAAACTTGAAAAAACTGGATTACGGCGCCATTGATCCCATTTTAAAGAAAGATCCTGATACTTTCCACCGTTACACCGCGGAGACCGGTATCACCGTCTGCGGACGGAACGCCATTCTTACCGCCCTTTTTCTGCCGATAAATAATTACAGGGCGA
>CAZUXY010000011.1:0-46191 GCA_964624235.1 uncultured Leptospirales bacterium
ACCGACGACGGTTCGTACGGCCGCAAGGCCTTCGTGACCGAGGCATTGAAAGAGGTCATCGAGAGCGAAAAGGTGAACCTCATCGTCGCGATCGGACCGGTGCCCATGATGAAAGCGGTGAGCGACCTTACCCGTCCCTACGCCATTAAAACACTGGTAAGCCTTAATTCCATCATGGTGGACGGTACCGGCATGTGCGGAGGGTGTCGCGTCACGGTAGACGGAGAGAAGCGTTTTACCTGCGTCGACGGTCCCGAGTTCGACGGCCATCTGGTGAATTTCGACGAACTCACAGCCAGGCTATCAACCTATAGAGAATACGAAAAGGACTCGCTGGATAAACACCACTGCCGTCTGAACGGAGGCCGTCATGAGTAAAATACCCCGCCAGCCCATGCGCGAGCAGAAACCGGAAGACCGCGTTAAAAACTTCAACGAGGTACCACTGGGATACGACGACGAAACCGCAAAGCTGGAGGCCTCGCGCTGCATACAGTGCAAAAAGCCCTCCTGTATCACGGGATGTCCCGTGGGAGTGAACATACCGGCTTTTATAAAGGAAATAAACGAAGGGAATTACCTTAAATCAGTGCAGATCATCAAGGAAACCAATACCCTGCCTGCGGTCTGCGGACGGGTTTGCCCGCAGGAGGAGCAGTGCGAAAAGTACTGTGTGCTGGCCAAAAAGGGAGATCCCGTGGCAATCGGCAAACTGGAGCGCTTCGTGGCCGATTATGAACGCGAGCGCGAGAAACTTCCGGCCTGCGAGGCCTGCCTCACGAAGCATAAAAAGGTCGCCGTGATCGGGTCGGGCCCGGCGGGGCTTACGGCGGCGGGGGACCTTGCCCGTATGGGATACAGGGTCACGGTGTTCGAGGCGTTCCATGCGCCGGGGGGCGTGCTGATCTACGGCATCCCCGAGTTCCGGCTTCCCAAGGCCATCGTGGGTTACGAGATCGACGGTCTCAGGGAAATGGGGGTGGAGATCGTGACGAACAGGGTCATCGGCACCGCCGAGACCGTGAACGAACTGCTCTCGGGGGGTTACGACGCCGTCTTCATCGCCACCGGGGCGGGACTTCCGCTCTTTCTGGACATTCCGGGAGAGAACCTGCAGGGTGTGTATTCGGCCAACGAATATCTCACCAGGGCCAACCTCATGAAGGCCTATCGCTTCCCCGAGTACGATACGCCCATCGTCAGGGGTGAGCATATCGCCGTTGTCGGAGGGGGGAACGTGGCCATGGACTCGGCGCGCATGGCGCTGAGGCTGGGATCGAAGAAGGTGTATCTTATCTACAGGCGTTCCCGCACCGAAATGCCCGCCCGTGTGGAGGAGGTCCATCACGCTGAGGAGGAGGGGATCGAGTTCATGCTGCTCACCAACCCGGTGCGCTTCATCGGCGACGAAAAGTCTCGGGTTAAGGCCGTAGAGCTGCGCCGCATGGAGCTGGGCGAGCCCGACGAGTCGGGACGCCGCCGGCCGGTGGAAGTGAAGGGCTCCGAGTTCATGGTGGATATAGATGTGGCCATCATTGCCATCGGCAACGGTCCCAATCCCCTAATCCCCCGCACCACCCCGGGACTGGAACTCACACGCCGAGGCAACATTAAGGCCGATGATGAAACCATGAAAACCAGCCGCAGGGGCGTGTTCGCCGGAGGGGATATCGTCACCGGCGCCGCCACGGTTATTCTGGCCATGGGAGCGGGCCGCAAGGCCGCCGCGGCCATACACAATTATCTCGAAACAGGAGAATGGTAATGGATAAAAAGATTAAAGTTATTTCCATACTCGAACTCATCATGGCGGCGGGGCTCATCCTGTTCTGGATCGGCTTCTTCACCGTTGGGATGGCACCTGAGAACCCTCCCGCATGCTACTTCGCCTATGAGCATTCCTTCCCGGTACCCGATATTATCCTGGCGCTGTTTCTGATCGCCGCGGCGGTTATGTTAAGGAAAGGAAATCCCATGGGGAAGCTGATATCCCTGGTGTGCGCAGGGGCCCTCTTTTTCCTGGGGGTGCTGGATATGTGTTTCAATACCCTCCAGGGGGTCTACGCTGTTTCCACGATGGACCTGGTGTCAAACCTTTTCATCAATATCGCCTGCGTGGTGCTGGGTGCGATCATCGTATGGGGATTTAAAGACGCGGTGAAATAATTCGAAGGGTATTAATGAATCCACAGGCATGGATTTGAATCCGCGCCTGTGTTAATGCCTATTATTTCAACATCTTTTTGCGGCTTTCCATGCATTCATAGTTCTGCCTGGCGCATTTCACGCGGCTCATAACATCCTTGTCGACACAACGGTCCATCTCTACACCGAATTTACGGTGACAGACGTCCCTGCCCGCTTTTGCCGTTCTGCCGTCAGGGAATGTCTCTTTCCATGCGTACAACGTCACCAGAACGGTGATAGAACGCAGAACCAGGGCGGCGGTAATGGTCTTTTTCATAGCATAGATTCCTTAATAATATTTGATAAAAGAGAAGGGTGGAATATGGTGAGATTGCAAGAATTTGTTACTGTTGTAAGGAATCTGTTGATGTGTCATTACTTAGAATAAAAAAAGCTTGATACAAGCCGGTAGAAGTTCACCATACATTGTCGATCAGACTTTATTTAAAGAACAACCGCCCGCAAATAAATCAGGAAAGAAAGGCACCGCATGAGCTTCAACGTGACTCAACCAGTCCTGACTGACCGGCTGAGTACCAGTACCAGGATGGGGTACGGTGTGGCCGATTTCGGGCTGGGCCTTGCCTTCAACCTGCCAGGGTTTTTCCTTCTGTATTATTTCACCGACGTGTTCGGTATCCCGGCCGCGGCTGCGGGGTTCATTCTCTTTTTCTCCAAGATATGGGACGCCCTCATCTCTCCCGCCATGGGGTACATCACCGATTATACCGTTACCCGCTGGGGCAGAAAGCGGCCGTATCTCCTTTTCGGCGCGCTGCCCGCCGCGGCATCAATCGCCATGGTGTACTGGTCGCCTCCTCTCGCGTCAACGGGATGGAAGATAGCATACAGCGCCGCGTCATTCACCCTCTTCTGCACTTTCATGACGGTTATGATAGTGCCTTACGGGGCACTGGCCGCCGACATGACCTCGGATTCTCACGAACGTTCGGTGCTTTCCGCCTGGAGGATGGTCTTCGCCATCAGCGGGACACTGGTGGCGGCCGGCGCGACACGGCCGCTGGTGGTATGGCTTGGGGGCGGGTCTCATCCAGCCGGTGAGGTGATGGGATTCAGGGCGGTCGGGGTGGTGTTCGGTGGGGTGATGATACTTACCGTGGTGACGACCTTTTTCCTCGTAAAAGAGCGGACGGCGATTTACAGCGGATCCCGTTCCAGTCTGTGGAAAGACATGAAAGTGATTGTGCATAACCGGCCCTTCATCATCCTCACGCTCGGGGTCATGATGTTCCAGGTGGCGCTCAATACCATGAGCGGGGTGGTGGTGTATTTTTTCAAATACAACCTTAACGCCGAGCACATGATCCCCGCCGCCTTTCTCTGCCTCATGGCCTCGTCGGTGGTATCGATCCCCTTCTTCCTTAAACTCTCGAAAAACCATGGTAAAAAATTTTCCTATAACGCGGGCATGGCTTTAATGGCTCTATTCTCTGTCCCCATCTTTATGTACTCCGAAAGGAGCATGGGGCTTACCCTGGTATTATTCGCGATGGTCGGTCTGGGACTGGGCACCGTGTACCTCTCTCCGTGGGCCATGGTGCCCGACACCGTTGAATATTCTGAATGGAAAACGGGCCTGCGGCGTGAGGGGATTCTTTACGGGTTTTTCTATTTTTCCTTCAAGCTGTCGGTCGCGGTTCCGGGGCTCCTGGTGGGAACGGTGCTCAGGGCGGTGGGATACGTTCCAAATGCCGTTCAGACACCAACCGCATTGCTGGGCATAAAGTCCCTGCTCACGCTGGTACCGCTGGTGTTTGTCGCCGCGGGCATTATACTGATATCGAGATTCCCCATTGACGACGCGATGTACCGGATGATTACCCGTGAGATAAGGGAGCGCAATAATGCCGCGCCGTGACCGGTCTGATAATCATGAACCATCGGTGCGCCTGATGGTGCGGGAGGTGGTCACATCGGAAGACTGGGAGGGCCGCCTGGACGAATTAACCGTGTTTCCACCGGCACGGCTCATCGGTCCGTTGACCCCGTACCTTTTGCGGGAGCCGGTCCTTAAATGGCGTGCCGTTACCATGCTGGGAATTACCGCGGCCAGGCTCGCGGCGGAAAATCCCGAGGGCGGCAGAACGGCGCTGCGGCGCTTCACCTGGATGCTGAACGACGAGTCCGGCGGTATACCCTGGGGCGCGCCGGAGGCCATCGGCGAGATACTTTCGCAGAGCGAACTCCTGGGGAAAGAATTTCACCATGTTCTCGTTTCCTATGTGCTTGAGGAGGCGGACGGGATGGACAATTATCTGGAGTTCACTCCCCTGCGGCAGGGCGCCTGGTGGGGTATCGGCAGGCTGGGCCAGGCACGTCCCGGACTGCTGGTTCCCGCGGCACGACGCCTTTTAGACCGGGGGGCAGGCGAAACCGACACCGTGATTACGGGGCTGGTCTGCTGGATCATGGGTAACATACAATACGCAGCGGCGCGGGAGTTTCTTGCTAAACTGGCCGACGACCGCCGGCAACTGGAACTCTACCGGGACAGGGTCCTTTCAGCGTTTACCGTGGGCGCACTGGCACGGGAGGCCCTGGAGAAGATCGAGCGGCCCCACGGCAGGTGCCTGCCGGAAACCTGGGGATAATAATATTCAGTCTGCCAGGGCATCGGTAACGCGAAAAAACAAAGGCATACAACGAAGCACAAAGGGGGATAAGGCGATACGAACGGCGATAAAGGGGATGAAATTAGCAGTGTTATAAACCCGAAACCCATCCTCATTGCCTCTTCATCCCCTTTAATGCCGTTAAAAAACCTTTATGCACATCGTCATACTCTTCGAGACCTGGTGGCGGTAAATAAAGCGTTTCTACGAAAGGGAGGGCCAACATGCTACAGAGTTTCTCAGTCAAGACCTCGTCACGGGAGGAACTGGTTGATATTACCGCAGGGGTGCAGAAGACCGTAACGGCGTCCGGCGTGACCGAAGGCGTCTGCCACGTCTACACTCCCCACACCACGGCGGCGGTCACCATCAATGAAAACGCGGACCCCACGGTACAGCGTGACATCATCAAGGGACTTTCCTCCATCGGTATCGAGGGAGTGCACTACTCCCACGGCGAAGGCAACTCACCGGCCCATATCAAGTCGAGCCTGGTGGGATGTTCGGAAACCGTCTTCATAGAAAACGGGCGTCTCAAGCTGGGCACCTGGCAGGGCCTGTACCTCTGCGAGTTCGACGGTCCACGTTCGCGGCAGGTATGGGTGCGGTGCGGGCAGGGATAGAAGTTACTTTTTATAACTGTCCTTTCGATGATCGATATCGATGATGAAAACTATTACCTTCTGTGATTCGACCATGTAAAACAAATGATAGTTCCCGATCCGGTAACGGTAAACACCGGAAACCTCGCCTTTCAGTTTTTTTATATGGGGACCATAGAAGGGGTTTTTTCGCAATTGCAGATACACATAGTTCACAATTTTGGAATAAACCGCTTTGAATTCCCTTTTCGCGATTTTTGCTTCAAAGGTGTCGGTCTCGGCAATGCTGAAATCAGTCGACAATGCGGTATTTACCTTTCCTTACATCGTCCATTCCCTTCTTCAGACCGCTCACGAGGGTCTTGTCGCCGAGGATTTCATCCATCTCCCGGTCGGACATGTGGATTTCATTGGTCAGATAGGCCAGGGTCGCGTATTCAATGAAATTTGAAACGGTCCTTCTCTCGCCGTCGGCGGCCTTTTTAAATATATCATACACGGCGTCGTCGAGCCGTATGGTAATGGTCTTGGGCATGACAAACCTCCAGTGTATTCAAAAGTATTCAAAAGTATTCTTATAGTCAAGCAGCAATCAGGATGCCTGAAGGAAAGAAGAGGTTTTGACGGGAGGAACAGCGGATTATTATTTATTTCATTCTTTACTTATGGCGTAATTCCCTGCTGACGTTCTCGCTGTTGAGCCTGATGCTCCTCATTACCAGTACGTACAGCCAGAAGCTGAGACCGGCAACACCCAGGATTATTTTTACCATTCCAGTACCCTCACTAATAATATCATGACAGCAACAGGTGATCAAAATATCAACAGGATTGCTTGAATGGTGACACACCAACACTGAAGTAAAGATAAATGAATTCTCAATCCACCATCTGAGTCTTCACCAGCTTCCTGATCGCCGCGATGTTATTCCGGGTATATCCCTTAAAAGGGCCAAGTACTTGCCGCTTTTTATTGATCACGAAAATTGTTTCATAGTTAATGCTCCCATAATCTTTTTCCATATTCCTGGGCAACGCTCGGACCACAATTGATAAGTTTCTTAAAAATATTTTCAGAAGTTCTCAGCAGCCTTTCGTATCTTTCACGCAAGGAGGGTTCATAAATTATATCGACGATTTTAGTTCTTAACCAGTCGTCATAACATATTGCTACACAATAAGCTTTGTCCATGAAAGGGACAGGCGGATATGCGCCGGAAAAATTTCTATGGGTTGCGTATTTATTCCTGAAATCAGTTATTTCTTCCCAGTATCTGTTAAATTGAGTTTTATCAATTCCCGCAATAGAATTCAAATAATCAAGGAATTCGTTTCGATAGTAATCATCCAGAACAACTTTTTTCCAGTGAAGCTCATTTGAATCCGCACCAAATACCATACACCAATCTATTATTGCCTTAATCATGTGGGCATCAATTGTCCTTGTCCAAAATTCGCTTTTAATACTTGAGGTATTGTATTGCTGTTGCAGAACCCGATAGTAAGCAAGATGATGAATAAAACTTACCAGCACGCCATGCTGGTGATGTATCCATAAGTCTTCGTTTATTTGCGTAATCTTTTTCCTTGAGTCAAATTGTCTATGGTAATGCCATATACAATTCTAAAAAGGATTTTTTTAGATGCCGCTTTATATATAATATTATGTTTGGAAAAAACCAGTATCTAGATAGGCGGGGAAAGCTGACGATATTCACCTTCTGGTTTTATAAAATGAACGCTTCAATATCATGTTTAACCCCTATCAGTCCATCAACAGAAAGGTCCTCGTCGATATTGGGCAAGTACTCCCCCTTATGATCAGCGTATTCCGTAACGGTTTCCCTGTGTCTTCAGATAGGCCACACCGGAATTGCTGAACGGTGAGTTGGTTGTGATGTCCATGAGGTTTTTCGTGACCTTTTCCGCCACGTCTTTCTTCCCGGGCAGCACCGACTTGATCAGGTAGTCTTTGAGGTTGCCTTTACTGGCACCTGTTATAAGCGACGCCGGGTTGGTGAAGAACGGCGTGAACGTGAGGCTTGTGACGACCAGCTGCGCCATCTTCGAGGTCGAGACCGTGGTATCCAGCTTCCCGGTAACCACCATCTGCTCTATGACCGTACGGAACATGGCGCCCTCAGTGAGATACTTTATGGATATCTCGTCGTAGAAATTGTTCTGGTTCACCAGGCAGCTCTTTACCGAGTAACCGCGTTTTGCCTTGCAGTACGAAGGCCGTGCCGTAAATTTCCCGGCATCGACCTCGACAGGAATAGAATCGCCCAGTTCGCTGAATTCCATAAAGCCGTTCTCGCCCCTGGCCGCGATCTGCTGTCTGACCCCGTTGACCATCATTTCGATGATCAGTCCGTCAAGGGTGGTCTTTATGTCTCGGGCGACGGGGGGCGAGGGGGAAACCTGCATAAGACGGGATCCGCCTTCCCTTTTCAGACGGTCGGTCGTATAATACTCCCGTATATGTATGATGCCGTTACTGATAATCAGGATATCGACGGTCTTGGTGCCTTCCCAGTAGTAGTCCAGTTTGACGGTGCCCCCCACGACGGTCCTGCCGACGATATGGTACACGGCGAAATCTCCCGACTTCGGATTGTTGTGCAGAAGGTATATGCCCCCCACCTTCCAGCCTTCCTGTTTTACATCGGGTATGAGGGTGCCCTTGAGGCAACCCGTGGCCATTGATACGATTACCAGCATCAAAAGGTATTTCTTCATGACATTTTCCTTTTCAAGTGTCGGTTACCCGGCGTCGTCTCTTTGCAGCGGATTCATTTTGATAGTACCGGTGTGGCCATCTGTCAATCTTTTTAACCTGAAGCCGCTGATGTCCGATCTGCGGTGATACATTCCTTTTTTTACTTTACAAATCCCCTCACCCCGCAACAAGGTGGGGTGAACACCATAAAGGGAAAAAGAGGAAATTTTATGGATTACTTTAAAGGCACCGGCGATTATGTACTCTCCCCGGAACTCCGCGACAACGTGAACGTTTCCATAGTGCTGGGACGGCCACTGCTGGTCAAGGGCGAGCCCGGCACCGGGAAGACCCTGCTGGCCCATTCCATCGCGGCGGGTCTGGGCAAACGCCTCATCATCTGGAACATAAAGTCCACCACCAAGGCGAAAGAGGGTCTTTATGTCTACGATACGGTGCAGCGCCTCAACGACGCACGTTTCGGTGATAAGGACATCTCGGACATTCGCCAGTATATCAAGCTGGGCAAGCTGGGCGAGGCCTTCGCCTCGGAGGAACAGGTGGTGCTCCTCATCGACGAAGTAGATAAGGCCGACATCGAGTTTCCCAATGACCTTTTGAACGAGCTGGACGAGATGAGCTTTCATATTCCCGAAACCGGCGATACCGTCAAGGCGAAGTACCGCCCCATCGTGGTAATCACCTCAAACAGCGAGAAAGAACTGCCCGACCCCTTTCTGCGCAGGTGCGTCTTCCACTATATAGAGTTCCCCGACGAGAACCTCATGGAAGAGATCGTACTGGTGCATTTCCCGGACCTCGAGAAGAAGATACTTAAAGAGAGCCTGAAAAAGTTTTACTGGATACGCACCTTCGACAACCTGAGAAAGAAACCCTCCACCTCGGAGCTCATCGACTGGATCCAGGCGCTCATCGCGGCGGGAATGTCGCCCGCGAAGATTGAAAAGGAAATGCCATTCCTGGGTGCCCTTTTGAAGAAAAAAGAGGATACCGACGTCATCAACGGTTCGACGAAGCACCACGGGTTCACTTCGAGTGCAAGGACCAGGAATGTTTATTAACTTCTTCTTCAATCTCAAGTCTTACGGGGTGCCGGTGTCGCTGCACGAGTGGATTACCCTCCACCGGGCCCTGGAGGAGAACCTCAACGACTCGAGCCTTACCCGTTTTTACTACATCGCCCGTGCGATCCTTGTAAAGAACGAGATCTATTTCGACAAGTACGATATGGCTTTTCTCGACACCTTCAAGGACATAGAGACCACCGACGAGATGCTCGAGAAGATACTGGAAGGGCTCAAAAAGGTTAAAGAACTGCACCTCTCCGAGGAGGAGAAGAAGCAGATCGAAGAGCTCGACCTGGACCAGGTGCTCAAAAACTTCGAAGAGCAGCTGCGGCAGGGACATTTCAAGGACCATGTAGGAGGGAACCGCGCCATCGGCACCGGCGGCAGGTCCACCCAGGGCGCGTGGGGTTACAATCCGGCGGGAATCCGCATAGGACAGGGGGAATCGCGTCACAAGCGGGCCGTGCAGATCGCCGAGAAACGCGAGTTCCGCAATTACTCGAGCTCCGTCACCCTGGACGTGCGCCAGATGCGGGTCGCGCTGGCGCACCTGCGCTCCCTCCTGCCCCTGGGCCCGGAGGAAAAGCTGAACCTTCCCGCCACCATCGATGAAACCTGTAAAAACGCCGGTGAGATCGAACTCATCTGGGAGAACAAAGAGAAAAAGGCGGCGAAGGTCATTCTCCTTATGGACGTGGGCGGTTCCATGACCCCCTACACCCGGCTGGTGGAACGGCTCTTTTCGGCCGCCTCTTCCCAGATCAGCCGGTTCAAGCACTACTATTTCCACAACTGCGTCTATCAGGACCTGTGGACCGATATAGAACGCAGGGATTCCATGTCCACGCTGGAGTTTATCAGGAGCGAAGACGCCGACTACAAGCTCATCATGGTGGGCGACGCCGAAATGGCTCCCTCGGAACTCACCTGGGTGAACGGAGCCATCGACTACTGGTACCACAACGAGGTGCCCGGCCTGGTGTGGCTGCAGAAGCTGCGTGAGAAATTCCGCGACTCCATCTGGCTCAACCCTCTCCCGTCCCGTTCGTGGGGATTCGTGCAGTCGGTACGCATGGTCAGGGACGTCTTTCCCATGTTCGCGCTCACCCTGGACGGCCTCGACGAGGGAGTGAAGTTCCTTATGCAGGGCAAGGGAAAGATCTACGCGTAAACGTCATGGTTGAAATCAAAGGACTGAAGAAATATTTCAAGACCCGAAAGAGCGGGCTCATGGAAAAACCGGGGCTGGTACGCGCGGTGGACGATGTCAGTTTCACCATCCCCCGGGGGGCCACCCTGGGTCTGGTGGGAGAAAGCGGCAGCGGCAAGACCACGGCCGCCCGTTCGATACTCCGTCTCATCGATCCCGACGGGGGCAGCGTGAAAATCGGCGATACCGACGTGACTTCACTCAACCGCGGAGAGCTCAGGATATTCCGCCGGCACATGCAGATAGTCTTCCAGGACCCCTACGGGTCGCTCAATCCCCGTATGACTGTGGGGAAAATACTGGCGGAACCCTTTACCGTTCATACCTCTATGGACAGGAACAGCATCCGGGAAGCGACCGGAGATCTCCTCGACCTGGTGGGGCTCCTTCCGGAACACGCCGACCGTTATCCCCACGAGTTCAGCGGCGGGCAGCGCCAGCGCATAGGGATCGCCCGGGCCATCGCGCTCAACCCGAAGTTTATCATCCTCGATGAGCCGGTATCGGCACTGGACGTTTCCATCCAGGGGCAGATTCTCAACCTGCTCAAGGACCTGCAGGAACGTCTGGAACTTACCTACCTCTTCGTGGCTCACGACCTCGCGGTGGTGGAACATATCAGCAGCAGGATATCGGTGATGTACCTGGGAAGGATCGTGGAAGAGAGCCCACGCGACCAAATGTACCGCAGCCCCCTGCATCCCTATACGCAGAGCCTCATCAAATCCATACCGGGGAAAAAACCGGTCAAACACGGCTTCCAGGCGATACGGGGGGAAATCCCTTCACCCGAAAACCCTCCGACCGGGTGCCACTTCCATCCCCGCTGTCCGCATGTGATGGACATCTGCCGGGAGCAGTATCCCGACGTCAGGTCCTCGAAAGACTCGCGTGTGGCGTGTCATCTCTACTGAGCCGCCGCCGGGGCTATGCCATTTCAGAATACAGTTCCCTGTTGAAGTCGAAATCTTCAGTCGGTTCAGCCCCGCCATGGGAAACCGAAACGCAGGCGAGGAAATTCGCCGTGCCGCGCCCGGGCCTGTTTCCCTTCGCGGTCTCAAGCGCGGCGGGGCCGTATTCGATATCCAGACCGAAAAACCAGCGGAAGCACAACTGGTAAGAGAGAGGCAGTGCCGTTTTATAAAGCCCCGTGGTTTTCGCGCCCAGCGCCAGTGCGGTTGATGAGGGTACCGCCGCCACGTGGGTGTAAGGGACCCAGTTGTCCCATGAGTGGGGATATGTGCCCGCCGTCGTGTCGGGCACGCTGGGGAAGGCCATGCCGGTGATGGGATCGTAATCGTAAAGCAGAAGACGCGCATCAGCTCCGACCGAATGGAGTTTTTTAAGCTGGTCCTTGCGCAGCGTGGAAAAGGTATTCTTGTCGGGGTCCTTCTTTCGCGCCATGATATATGCCGCACCTTCCAGCACCGTACCGTCGTGATATAAAATCGAGAAAAGCAGTACCGCATCCGCCAGGGGGTTTACCGGCGGGTCGTTGAGCTGATACAGTTTCCAGCGGGTCCTGACCAGGTCTCCGGGAAGTCTGAACCGTTTGAAATGGAAGAAATCCCTCATCTGCATCATCAGCGTATGGGTAAGATAGTCTTCTTCCCAGTTTTGCGGATAAGCTCCCTTAATGTGATGAAAAACACGGTTTTCAAAAGAAACCATCAGGTTCCTTGCGCTGCTTTTCGACGATCTGGTATCCATTATGATTTATCCTTTGTATGGTGCTTGAGCGGCCTTTAACTGCTGAGGGGTCACCTCAAGCTGCTTTCCGTTAACGTCTGCAGTATATGGCAGACAGGTGCTTCGGACAATTACTTTTTGTTTTCGTCACCCGGTGAAAAACCCGCGGCGCGTTTCAGGGCTGAGAGCACCTCGCGGCGGGTATAGATATCCCTGAGACAGTAAGGCCGGTAAAAACCGCTGCCGGCGGGGAACACCGCAAGGAAGGGTATAGACCTGCCACCAAGGGCGTGGAGCAACCTCAGCGCCTGGGGATTTTCCCGTGTGAGATCCGCAGTGTACAGCCGCGCGCCGGTGGTCTTCATCAAGGAAATCACTTCCGTACTGCGAAGGACCCGTGCCTCCACCAGCGTACAGTTGGGACACCAGTCGGCGGTGAACTTGACCGTGGAAACAACCCCTTCGTTCCGGTTGCGGTAAAGCGCTTCCATCGAAAACGCGTCTTCCCTGATACCGGAAATAGAGGCGGTCCTGTCGAACGCCCGGTACGATATCCAGTACCCTCCAACGATGAAAAGCGCCAGTACCGCGCCGGCGACCACGCGTGTTCTCGCCGGTCGTACCGGAGACCCGTAACGTCCGAACTGCCAGAAACCGATGCCGATAAACATGAGAAACCACAGGGTAGGTACAATCATGCCGGGTTCGAGCAGTCCCACCAGGTACACCACCGTGCCCAGCATCAGAAAGCCCATGATCCTTTCAAAGGTGACCGTCCATTCCCCCGGCCGGGGTATAAACCGCAGCATACCCGGGAAGGCTGAAAGCACTATATAAGGCAGGGCCATTCCCGCGCCCACGCTCATGAAGATAAGAAAGATAATCCCCGGAGGACGCGTCAGGGCCCAGGCCAGGGTCCCTCCCAAAAAAGGACCGCTGCAGGGAGTGGCAAGCAGTGTCGCCAGCAGGCCCTTCACAAAGGAATCAACGTAAAGGTTCCGCTGTTCCCGTGAAAGCCTGCCCGCAAATGCGGGGACCGGGAACGTGAAGATTTCAAACATGGAAAGGGCCAGTACAAATACCAGTCCGGTCATGGCGATGAGGAACGTCCTTTTTTGAAAGAGTTCTCCCCAGTTGTACCCAAGGAAGGCGGCCAGTAAGGCCAGCGCGGCAAAGCTGATCATAATGCCGGAGGAAAAAAAGACACCCAGGGTTACAAGTGATTTCCTGTCGCCGCGGGCGTGTTTTACCAGGCCCATTATCTTGAGGCTTACCACCGGCAGCACGCAGGGCATGAAGTTGAGAAAAAACCCCGCCAGCAGCCCGAACAGTATACCCTGGATGACACCGGCGACGCTGCCGCGGGTGATGTAGACAGGTGCGAAAACGGGAACGGGTTCCGCGGGTTTCAGCATCTGCACACCGGGCGGGATTTCCTTCCCTTCAGGGGACCGGGACGGGAATATAAATTCGCCCGAACGGTCACCGGTACCATTCTTCCTGTATTCATCAGACCGTACTATCCTGACGCTGACCGGGACAGTTGCCTCCACCGGAATGCAAGTCTCTGAACTGCACACCAGCGCGTGTACGGTTACTGACGTTTTGTATGTTCCCGGCGGCGTTCCTTTGTGTATGTTCAGGGGAAGCAGTATCTCGGTTTCATGCCGGTATATCCATACGTGGTCTTTCTCGTCGGCGGCGTAGTGCTTTTCGGGCGGACGGAAACCGGGTATCAGAAAATTCAGATGCGGTGTAGACCGTGCCCGCACCTCGGTGGCCTTTCCGGTGCCGGGACCTTTGGGATTGCCGTAAATATATGACCCACCCGGGATCTCGACGCGAAACAGCAGGTGTTCTTTTGCACCCTGCATGCTTGTAACGGTCAGATGTTCCGGTACAACTCTGAAATCGGCATGGGGTTCAGGTCCGCAACCCGACAGGATAAACAGGTAGAATATTATTGCGACAGGTACAGCGGAAAAAATCCGCCGCAACAGGGATGAACAGTTCATGAAATCACCGTTACGTTATCAATTAGCGAAAGAGAATCTACCCCGGTCCATCGCTTTTGTCAATTGTAATCATCATTTCCCTCGGTCAACCGCTGACATCGGTATGTTTAAACCTGTTGACATGCGTGTCCGGTAACCTGATAATTATAAAATCGTTTATACAAAAAATACATCGCTAAATATAATCCCGCCTCTCTTCCGGGGTGTTATACGGCAGGTTTTTGCTGAACTTCTTTACAGACTCCCGGGTGTTTCAGAGGCGGGAGGGGAACGAATGGAAGGATCAGAATCCCCGGGTGGAATCAAACGGTGTCTCCGGTGCGGAATGTGCTGCCTTGAGGACATGATAGCCCTCGCTGATGAAGAAGATTTCATTCGCTGGAGAAATGAAGAGCGCGACGACATCCTGCATATTATAGAAAACGAAAGAGCGGTCTGGGCGGGAGACCGCCTGGTTTCTGCCAGGGACGGGCACCGTCTTGAACATTGCCCTTTCCTTTGCTGGGAAGGAACGATGCGACGTTGCGCCATATATGAGACCCGTCCGCGCGTATGTAGAGAATACGCTCCGGGTTCGTCCCGTTTGTGTCCGCGGTATAAAAAATGACTTTACTGAAAATATGCGGTGTATTACGGTACTACCCTTAATAATCAGGTCTCATCGTCGATGGCTTTCAGGGATCTTCCTCTTTTCCACGGACCGGCGGTGTGGTCCGAAGGGTTCAGATAAAATGGCGGATAAAATTTAATGAATGGAAGCGGCACCTCTCCCTATCAGGGATTCGTAGTAAAGCTCATCATCATCAATGTGGTGATTTTCGTACTGCAGATTTTTACCTTTTCCCGTCAGATGATGTATACCTTTCCGGGGGCCGAGGGCAGCATGCAGGTCCCGGTTCAGACTTTTTACATGGGACTTATACCAGCCCTGGTGGTGGAAAAAGGATACCTGTGGCAGGTATTCACCTATATGTTTCTGCATGATACTTCGGGGTTCGCCCACCTTTTTTTCAATATGTACGCGCTGCTGCTTTTCGGCGTGCCTATCGAACAGGCATGGGGAGGGAAAAGGTTTTTTCTTTACTACCTGTTCTGCGGGGTCGGCGCAGGCGTCTCCATACTGCTGATAAATATAATCTCCGGCGGGCCGGGTTACTGGATTCCGACCATAGGGGCATCGGGTGCGGTTTTCGGACTGCTGCTTGCTTTCGGGGTGCTGTATCCCAATGTGGAGATATACCTCTTTTTCATCCTTCCCATACGGGCAAAATACCTGGTGATACTTTACGGACTGGTGGAACTCTACCTTGAATTATTCGGCGGCGAGACCAATATCTCCCATGTGGGTCACCTGGGGGGGCTGGTATTCGGTCTGGTGTATTTTTATTTCTTCCGGCGCAGAACCGTGACCTTCAAATCGCGGCTGTTCCGGGCTCGCCTGGAAAAAAAGATATCACCTTCAAGCCAGCCTATCCCGAAAGTCGGCGCGGGCGGCGACCGTGAGCTTAAACTCGCCATACTCGGCAAGCTCAGGGAAACCGGCTATGACTCACTCGACGATGACGAGATACAGTATATCAAGTACCTCACCATCATGGTTGAGGGAAAAGAGGCGGACTGCGACAAAGCAGGTTATAATCCCGGCGATCCGGACTGCGACGATTGTGCAATCGACGACGTTTGTTTTATTAATGAGGTCAGGAAATATACTGAAAATTAATCTTTACAATTCAGTATTTTTCCTTTCTCAGTAATCCCGATGCGTGAAACGACTATCGGGCATCTGCCATGCCCGTAATCACATATCTTAACCAACAGGAGGATAAGCCAATGCCTAAAAGGGTCTACCTATTCGGAGGGAAAAAGGCCGACGGCACGGCGCAGATGAAAAACCTGCTCGGGGGGAAAGGGGCCAACCTTGCCGAGATGTGCCAGATCGGTATCCCCGTACCGGCGGGTTTCACCATTACCACCGATGTATGCAATGAATATTATGCCAATAACAGGAAAATGCCCGCGGGTCTTGAAAAAGAAGTGGATGCCGCACTGAAAAAAGTTGAGCAGATCATGGGCTCAAAGTTCGGCAGCGCCGAGAATCCCCTGCTGGTTTCGGTCAGATCGGGGGCAAGGGCCTCGATGCCCGGGATGATGGAAACCGTACTCAACGTGGGACTATGTTCGGCCACGATACCCGGCATGATCAAGAAAACCAAAAACGAACGTTTTGTATATGACGCATACCGCAGGCTTATCATGATGTATTCAGATGTCGTCATGGAGAAGGCCGCGGGCATCGACCCGGAGGAGGGGAAGGGAATAAGAGTGCAGCTTGACAGGATGCTGCATGCCCTCAAGGAACGCAAGAGGTATGCGACCGATGCGGACATATCCGCAAACGACCTTAAGGAACTCTGTAACGGATTCAAGGCCAGGGTAAAGGAAGTGCTGGGGAAAAATTTCCCTGACGATGCCCGTGAACAGCTCTGGGGAGCCATCGGAGCGGTATTTGCGTCGTGGTACGGGAAGAGGGCCATCAGCTACCGTCGTATCGAAGCCATACCCGACGACTGGGGTACCGCCGTCAACGTGCAGGCGATGGTGTTCGGGAACATGGGCGCCACATCGGCGACCGGGGTCGCGTTCACCCGGAACCCGGCCAACGGCGACAACCATTTTTACGGAGAATGGCTGATAAACGCACAGGGTGAAGACGTGGTCGCGGGTATCCGCACTCCCAACCCTCTGAATGAAACCACCAAGAGTGAACAGAACCGTCATCTGCCTTCATTGCAGACCGCAATGCCGAAGGTGTACAAAGAACTTGATGCTATTCGAAATAACCTGGAAAAACACTATCAGGACATGCAGGACATAGAGTTTACCATACAGGAAGGCCGTCTCTGGATGCTCCAGTGCCGTGTGGGGAAACGCACCGGCACCGCGGCCCTCAATATGGCCATGGATATGCTGAGCGAAAAACTCATCAGCAAGTCGGATGCCGTAATGAGGGTATCGCCTGCGCAGCTGGACGAACTGCTGCACCCGATAGTGGATCCCGCCGCCGAACAGCGCACAACCATCCTGGCCAAGGGTCTCCCGGCGGGTCCCGGCGGGTCTACCGGACAGATAGTGTTTACCGCCAATGATGCCGTGGCCTGGGCACGCGAAGGGAAGAAAGTCATTCTGGTACGTGAGGAAACCAACCCGGAAGACGTGGAAGGAATGCGTGCGGCCATCGGTATCCTTACCGCGCGGGGTGGTATGACCAGCCACGCCGCGCTGGTCGCCCGGGGATGGGGTAAATGCTGCATCGTGGGGTGCGGCGCACTGCATGTCGATGTCCAGGGAAAAACCATGAAGGTGGGTTCCCAGAGTTTCAAAGAGGGCGATTACCTGACCCTCAACGGTACCCGGGGATTCGTATACGGCGGCCGGTTGCCCATGATGGATTCATCTGAGAATCCCAGGTTCCAGCACTTCATGCAGATGGTGGATTCTCTGCGGCGACTTGATGTGCGCACCAACGCCGATACACCCGATGATGCGGCAAAGGCACGCGGCTTCGGGGCGCAGGGTATAGGTCTGTTCCGCACGGAACACATGTTCTACGGGAAAAACTCGGAGCAGCCTCTCTTTTTTCTTAGAAAGATGATCATTTCAAAAGACGTAAAGGAGCGGCGCGCCGCCCTTGAGCAGCTCTATCCATTTGTCAAAAAGGACTTCAAAGCCACCCTTGATGTGATGAACGGTCTGCCCGTCACCATACGACTGCTTGATCCCCCGCTGCACGAGTTCGTCCCGAATCGTGAAGACGAAAGGATGAAACTCGCTGAAAGCCTCGGCATCACCGCGGCAGAGCTTAACAAACGCGCTGATGATCTGCATGAATCCAATCCCATGATGGGACATCGGGGAGTACGCCTCGGTGTCACCTATCCGGAAATTACCGAGATGCAGGTGCGTGCGATCCTTGAATCGGCCGTCGAGCTGACCAAAGAGGGTAAAAAAGTGCACCCTGAGATCATGGTGCCCGTGGTGAGCATAAGGGCCGAGTTGGACCATCAGAAGGCCATTGTGGAGAAAGTTTACGAAGAGGTGTGCAGAAAATACGGGGTCAGGTCAATCGATTACATGTACGGCACCATGATCGAGATACCGCGGGCCGCACTCACCGCCGGAAAAATAGCCCAGACCGCCGAGTTCTTTTCCTTCGGCACAAACGACCTCACCCAGATGGGATTCGGTTTCTCCCGTGACGACATCGGAGGCTTTGTTCCGGATTACGTTGATAAGAAGATACTACCCAACGATCCCTTCCAGATACTCGATCAGGAGGGCATAGGGGAACTTATCGCTATCGCGATAGAACGGGGCAGGGCAACCCGTACGAAGCTGAAAGTCGGGATATGCGGGGAACACGGAGGTGAACCAAGCTCGGTCGAGTTTTGCCACAGGGTAGGAATGGATTACGTCAGCTGTTCTCCCTTCAGGGTGCCAATCGCCCGTCTTGCGGCGGCCCAGGCTGCGATCAGGGATCTGGAAAAAGCGCAGCAGAAGAAAAAGGCGGTAAAAGCACCGGCCAAAAAATCGGCAGCGTTAAAAAAGACCTCCCCCAGGGCGGTAAAGAAAACCGCCGGTAAAAAGACGGCGATCAAAAGGGCAGTCGCGAAACAACCTAAAAAGGCCGTTTCCAAAAAAACCGTGAAAGCCATAAAAAAGCCGGTAAAGAAGGCTAAGAAGACGGTCAAGAAGAAGAAAAGATAGAATACCGTCACCGATGGGTGCCGGTAAAGGCCGCACCCATCGGTGGCAATAGACAGGATATGCAAATGAAAAAACTCTTTTTCATGCTCTTTTCAGTTTCGGTAATCCAGGCGCCACTCCTCGCCTCATATGACGACGCCCTGTCGCTTTTTCAGAAAAAACTCTATAAGGACTCGCTGGCGAAGATAGCGGCGGTGCTGGAGGTAGGCAGGGACATGGAGCCTGATTCCCCGAACTATAAGCTCAGATTTCTTGCCGCGCACAACCACTGGAGGCTCGGGAACCTGGAGCCCGCGATCGCGCATTTCAAGCGCTGTATCGACATAAAGAAGGGAAGCGCCGATCCGCTGATCGATCTGGGCCTGATGCTGCTGGAACAGAATCGGTACGGTGACGCCGAAGTTTATGCCCGTAAAGCCGCGGCCATACAGAAAAGCGCACTGGCGTATTATATCATGGGCAATGCGTCTTACGGTGTGGGCAATTACTGGAGGGCGAAAGAACTGCTGGAAAAAGCCATCGCCGAGGACCCCGGTCTTTATGTGGCGTATAACTGCCTGGGGGCCGCCCTGATGAAACTTAAGAGGTATAACCAGGCAAACACCGCTTTTTCCGCAGCGCTGGCCATGGGCCCGCCCGGCCCTGAACTCCATAATAACATCGGTTTCAGCCTGGAATTGTCCGGCAAGTTGAAAGAAGCCCTGGGTCATTATAAAAAGGCCGCTGAAATGGAACCTGACAATCCCGTGATTCGTCAGAACATGGCGCGGCTTGAGGCAAAGCTGAAATAACCGTCCATGTTTCTTCAAAAGCGTCGTGGTGCGGTAATGTTTTTTTCTGCATTATTCTTAACAATCGCAGTTCATACCCATGCGGACGGTTTACTCTGGCCTATCGAGCGGCCCCAGAGGATCACCGGCACCTTCTGCGAACCCCGGGATTTCAGGTTTCATATGGGTCTGGATGTAAGCTGTGCCGGCAGAAAGGGGTTCCCCATACGCGCGGCCGACGACGGTTTTGTAAGTACGGTAATGTATCAGAAGTGGGGAATCGGATATGCCGTTTTTGTCACCCATGCCGACAAGACCAGGACTTTATACGGCCACCTGGACGGCTTTGCCCCCCTCATCCTTGAAAACACGGCGGTAAAAGACAATGCTGAAAACATCCTTAATCGCAGGGATTTCAGGGTTGAACTCGCCGATAAAGTTCTGCCCGTGCGCAAGGGCTCCATCATAGGGTTTTCGGGCGACAGCGGTATAGGCCGCGAGCACTTTCATTTTGAACTGAGGGATGAAAACAACGCAAACCTGAATCCGCTCACCCATGGAATGAAGGTAGCCGACCGGCAGGCACCTGTATTCACAGGACTATATCTCTTCCCGATGGATTGCAGGGGCGTTGTCAACGGTTCTCCCGGGGAGACGTATTTGAAGATTGTGCCGGTTAAAGGCCGTCCGGGATTCTATACGCCGGGTACCGGGATGAAACCGGTCGTATCGGGTAAAGTCGGCATTAAAGTAAAAGTACATGATTATACCGGCTATACGCGCCGTGTGGCCGTCTACCGGATCGAGGCACGGCTCAACGGGGGAAAAATATACTCAGCCCGGTTCGACCGGATGCCGCGTGCAGAGATTACCCGCATGGGTCTCTATTATGATCTGGAGCGCACAAGCTCCGCTTCATATACGCATAACCTGTTTCTACGCGACACCGGTGAAGGAATCATCGATACCGACGTGATGGGCAATTCCTTTACGGTTACGGTCATAGCGGGTGATGCCGCCGGCAACACGTCCACACTGACGCTGAACCTCAACAAGGGCGCACCTCTTTCGGCCCCTTCCTGTGATTACATGCCGAACTTGAAACCCGGCCGTACGCTCACGCTGAAAAGCAGCGACCGAAAATGCACATTGTTTTTTGAAAAAACCTCCGCTTACTATGATGAAATGATCGGTCTTTCGGAATTCCCCGGCATCGGGATTGCGGTACCGGGACTTTCGGTTAAAAGCCGTCTTTACATCGCCGCGCCTGGTCACCTCTGTATACGCACACCTGCCGAAGTTTCCCTTGATTACCGTGGAGAGGACCGCGACAGGGTCGGGCTCTATTTGTTCAATCCGCGAAACAACCTGTTCTATTTCGTATCCAACAGTTATGATGTGTTCCGTAAATGTTTTACCGCAAAAACCCACCGTATGGGGGGCTACTTTCTCGTGAGAGACGATGCGGCCCCGACGATACGTTTCAGGCCGCCTAAACGGCCCCGTGCGGGATATCGTTTTCGCTTCATGGTCTCAGATACAGGTTCCGGCATCAATCTGGAGAAAACGGAACTGACGGTGGATGAAAAGACGGTGCACTGGGACTACGATCCTGATTACGGATACATCGAGATATTGCCGCACAGCGATATCTGGCGGAAGGGCAGTCATCAGATACGTCTGCAAATTGAAGACCTTGCAGGCAATAAATCCCGTACGGTGACCCATACTTATACGATATGATAACGAACCGTTATTTGAACGGCGATCCGTTCCCGTGGCTGCTAGAAGAGAAGGACCAGGAGGTCCGTTATCTGACCCTCAGGGACATGGCGGCTGAAGAAAGGGGGCCTGATGACGCGGAAAAGGCCCGGGCATCGATATACCGGTCTCCGCGCGTCGGCGCGATACTGGGTTCCGCCGCGGGTGGGGTGCTCGGCGATACGCGGCATTTCGACCTGCTGTACCGGGGAACCATGTGGTATTTTGCCGAGGCCGTAACCAGGGGGCTCGATAAACGGGACCCGCTGATCGCCTCCACCGCCGGGTTTCTCTGTTCTAAATGCCGTACGGAGACGGGTGGCTTTATCATGAACTGGAAACCCCCGCTGGCGGTGGCCTGTCGTACGGGCGACATGGTGCGGTACCTGATAGAAGCGGGATTCGACGACGAGAATGTTGATCGCGGCATCGATTGGATTGTACGTCATCAGCGCCATGACGGGGGATGGCTGCATTGTCCTCTCGCGGGATCCATGGATATGGCAGCATTATTGCTCTTAAGAAAAGCCGGCGGGGGTCTCTACAGGGAGGAAGATACCTCTGTTCCCAGTTGTATCTACGCGACGGCGGCATGCCTGAGGGCTCTGACCGCACGCGAGGGAACGAGAAAAATGATGAACAGTGAAGTCGGCAAAGCGGCGGATTTTTTTCTGCGCGGTAACATGTTCATCGACGGCGATAAGGGGAAAATACCCCTCTGTGACGCCGCGCGACGTGTACACGTGACCGAACTGGGATACCCGGTACTGTCGCAGTACGATGTGCTCTACGGACTGCTGGCGGTGGCCGAAGCCGGATTCTTAAAGGACCCCAGGACTGGTGAGTCTTTTAACGCGATAATTGAAAAACAGAATCCTGACGGCAGCTGGAACCTGGAAAACATTTCCGCGGGGATGCTTTTTGCGGGGAAGAAAAACCCTCATCGGGGTAAAAGGAACAAATGGGTGACTTTGAACGCGTTGCGTCTGATGCAGGTATCCGAATGAAGGTTTGTGAATGCTGATTGCTAGTTGGAAAAGGCATATCCAGCGGTGATGATACAGCTTACAGTATCCAGGGTGCCCGAGGTGCCGCCGTTGAGGTACTTCTTTGAGGTGTCCTGGGGGTTGACCAGATCGATGGGTTTGCCCAGCTTCACCGGTATGCGGCACCAGTCGGCCCCGATTGAAATGAACAGCCCTTTGGAAAAATAGAAGGTAAAATTCAGTTCGGCGCCGTAGGAAAAGGTAGTGAAGGTGCGCTCGTTGCTGCCGGTCATTTTAGTCCCGGCCGGGTCATTTTCAGGCTCTCGTAAAATCCTTTTGCCCACCGGGGCCGCCTTGAAGGTGCATATCGCGTATCCGATCTGGGGTACGAGGACGATATCCCACCGTTTCCTGGTGGTCAGGTGTAACGCGGGTCCCAGGTAAAATGAATAGTCCGAGTACCAGGTGCCGGTCCAGTTCTGGTAATCGGGCCCGAAATTCGAGCGTTGAATGATGATCGTTCTTTTGAATTTTATTCGTCCACCGAGGTGGTCGATGGGCATATATTCATAGAGAAGGCCGAAACTGAAAGCAAGATGGGTGACTTCCAGCAGCTTGTATATCCCGCTTGAGAAATAATATATCGATTCATCAACGAATTCCTGTTCGGCGTCGACAATGTTGCCCATAGGCAGGCCGAAAGAAACATACACGCCGAGCAGCATCTGCCCCCGGTGCGCCCCCTCGGGCGGTTTGTCCAGTTCGGCGAAATCGGTCTGGGCATACACCCCGGAGGAAAGAAGCAGTATAAGAATTACCGCCAGCGCCCTGCCGGTCATTTCAGCTGTTTTTCCTGCTCGATTCTTTCTATCGCAAGAAGCACGTTATGCACTATCTGTTTTGCCAGGTCGTCGTAACGGGAGCTCTGGATCAGTATTTCCCTGCGCCCCCAGATGATAGTTCCGCTGCAGCAGTATTTAAGCTGGTAGCCGGTGGTCCATGCGGGGCCCGGTTCTTTTCTCACGGTAAAAAGCAGGTCGCCCGTTTCAACGCTGAGCGCCTTAAGCGAAAAGGTGTCCACCAGGTTGGGGATATCGCGATTTTTTTTCTCTTCAATAAGTCGCAAAGCGCTGCCCCTGCCGAGAATGATCACGTCCGCTCCTAGGAGCTTCCCGATTTTTACCACCTGTGACTCGTCAAGCAGACCCGACATGGAAAGACGCTGTTCCTTTAATATGCGCTCGATCGCTTCGCGTTCAACGATCTCGACCTTTCCGGTCTTGAAAAACTGATGGATTATGGCGTCGGAAAACTCGTCCCCCCAGCCGGCTCCCTTGATATCAAAAGGGAACACAGCGATCTTTTTCATTTTTTTGCTGACATCGACCTTTTTGGAAATCACGACATCAATTGTGGTGCATCCGGTGTACAAGAATGCGCATATGGCAAACGCGATCAGAAAGAGCCGTTTCATAAATATCCTCCAAACCTTAATTGCAGATCGGCACGATTTTCTCCCATTATAAAAACGCGGGATGATAAATGCTTTCGAATGAAGTACTGTGACTATATAAGAGCGTTTCACCGATGTCAATATAAATTGTCGGCTGTGCCGGTACCAGGCTTTCAATCAATTTTTAGTATATCAAAAGCAGCTTCCTGTTAGTGAAATATCGTTGATTTATCCATGCCCGGCTGTATTTTTAGTAAGTTTGAATGAAACAAGGACCATGATGAATCGATTGCATGTACTTACACGGGAATTAATATGAAGATTCTGATTATCAACTACGAATATCCTCCGCTTGGGGGTGGCGGAGGGGTCGCCACCCATGACCTTGCGCTGGAATGGGTCAGGCACGGTGAAGTCCATGTGCTGACATCATGGTTCAAAGGGCTTCCTTTTTACGAAGAGGTCAACAACATCAGGATATTCCGGGTGAGGATCCTCTTCAGGAAATCCAGGGACGTCGCCAGTTTTCTTTCGATGCTTTCATACCTGCCTTTTGGTTTTATCAAGGGACTCGCGCTGTGCATGAAACACCGCTACGACGTTATCAACACGCATTTCGCGGTTCCGTCGGGTCCGCTGGGGTATGTGCTGGGAAAGCTCTTTCGTATTCCCAACGTACTGTCGCTCCATGGTGCGGATATCTATGATCCAAGCAGGAAGATATCACCGCACCGGCACTGGTTTTTTAAAAGGGCCGTTAACTTCATATTAAACCGGGCCGACAGCGTAGTGGCCCAGTCCAGCAACACACGGGACAACGCCGTTAAGTATTTCAACCCCCGAAAGGAGGTCGGTATCATCCCACTGGCGTTTCACCCGCCGGTTTTAGGGAAAGTCACCCGCCAAGAGCTTTCTTTAAAAAATGAGGACTTCCTGCTTATCACCATTGGGCGACTGATAAAACGGAAAGCCATTGATGTAATGATTGCCGCTCTGGGAAGTATCAGGGACGAAAAGGTCAAGCTCCTTATCGCGGGGGACGGCCCCGAGAAAGAGTATCTGGCCGCACAGGCAAGGGAACTGGGTATTGAGAAAAGAATCATTTTTCTGGGATATGTGACCGATGAGGAAAAATATCGTTATATTTCACAGTCCGATGTATTTATTTCCACATCGCTGCACGAAGGGTTCGGTATAGTTTTTATGGAGTCCATGTTCTGCGGATTACCCATCATTTGCACGAACTACGGGGGACAGACTGATTTTCTCGTCCACGAGGAAAACGCGCTGCTTATGGATGTGGGGAATGTGGCACAATGTGCCGAGCATGTACGCCGCTTCATGAAAGACAGGCGGTTGTATCGATACTGTGCCGTCAACAACCGTAAAAAGGTCCGGGAATTTTATGCGGAATCTGTCGCCTGCCGGTACCTGGATCTGTTCCGTGAACTGCGCGCTTCTGACGGAGAATAACTTGGAAATCATTATTGGCCTTCTATCAAGCAACAACGAGCTGATAAATGATTTTACCGGCAACCTCGACTATCTCACCATAAAGACCTACAAAAATGTGGATTCAATCCGTGGTGATGAGTTCAGCCTCATGGCCGCAGACGCGGATTTCTTTGAATCCCCGGACATGATACAATTCTACCTTTCAAAAATAAGGAAAAAGCTCCAGGGAACCCCGGTGATGCTGATCTTGCGGGTGAGTCATCTTGAACACCTTAACCTGGAATGGTTCTTCGACGAGTTCGTCCTTTTCCCCTTCAGAAAGGGGGAATTGAAAACCAGGATAAAACGTCTGTTATGGGACAGGAACCTCACGGAGGATGAAAACATCATGTCCATAGGAAACCTCAAAATAAACCTGTCCGAGTACTCTGTCTACATGAACAATCAGAAGCTGGATTTTACCTATAAGGAGTTCGAACTCCTGCGGTTGCTGGCGCAAAACCGCGGTGTGGTTTTTACACGCAAGGATCTGCTCAGTAAAATCTGGGGCATAGAGTATATCGGAGGTACGCGCACGGTGGACGTGCATATTCGAAGGCTCCGTGGAAAACTGGGTGATGAATTCAATACCATAATAGAGACCGTGCGTAACGTAGGCTACCGTTGCATAGCATAGACGGGCATTCAACACCGGTGACCATCAGATCGTATCGGGAAAATTACTTGCTATTTCAAACGTATTCCCAATACTGTCATGGATTTTTTCATGACTTTGAATGATCATTACCGTACCACTGAAGAAAGCAAACGGATGATTCGGAGCGCGATACACACACCTGCGCCATCTCCGGCGCGGCATCGAGTACGCAACACTGTACCGTATGAATATACAACAGCTCTGTAGCGAGGACTTGTATGAGTAAGGAAAAGAAGATCGAAAAGATACTGGAATCGGCCCTTTCCGATGACCTGCGTGATTATGAAGTACTGCTTAAAACTATGAAAAAAAGGATGCCGTTCTTCGGAGGCACCAGAAGGATCGCGGCGGCACTACTGAAGGAATCCCTGGGTGATATATCAAAACTCGAGGTGGATTATCTTTTCAGAAAAGAGCCGGCGGGTAAAATAGTATTCGAGGATGTTAAAAACGGACGTGTGCGGCTCTTCATCAATATCGGCAAAAACCACGGCATATCCCCCGGCGACCTTATTCGTGAGATCGTCAAGCGTTCGGGTATCGACGGCAAACAGATAGGGAAAATTGATATTCATTCAACCTATTCATTTTTTGAAATGCCCGAACAGTACGCTGAACTGGTGATGGTCTCCTTCGATGATGTCCGTATTAAGGGCATTTCCGTCGTTGTAGAGCCTGCCAAAAAAAAGAAAAAATAACGAAGCCTGCAACATGGGATTATGGCATCCCCTATTCTGATATGTCCGGTATGTTCCGCATCCAGACCAAAACGGATTTCCCACGAGGGTGACCGTTTCTACCGCTGTTCACAATGTGACATTGTATTCAATACCGAACACCGGAGTCTGGAGTACGATAACGGCTATTTTCTGGACGATTATCGTAAACAGTACGGCAAGAGTTACGAGGAGGACGGCGATTCCATTCGCGTCCTGTCCCATCGTCGGCTGCGGTATCTGTTCCGGTACTGGACTCCTCCGGTCCCTCTGGAAAAAGTGAGGTTGCTGGACATCGGATGTGCGCTGGGTTTTTTTCTCGACGCTTCCCGCGGTTATGGGATCGGGCATGTGGAAGGGATAGAAATATCCGAATTCGCGGCGCGTTACTGCAGGGAGCGTTTTAATATTCCGGTTGCCACAGGGTCTTTCCATGATATCGAAGTCACCGGTTCCTATCATATCATCACCGCATGGTATTTTTTGGAACACTCACCCGACACTATGAAGACCCTCAAAAAGATTCATTCTCTGCTCGTGCCGGGCGGGGTATTCGCTTTTTCCGCTCCCTCGGTTTACGGCCCTCTTTTTATCTTCAACCGGGATGAATGGGAGCACAGACATCCGGAAGATCATAGAGTCGATTTCTCACCGCGTTCGGTGAAAAAAGTAATGAAGTATTCAGGATTCAAAAAAACTCGGTTGAAACCCGGCGGCATACATCCGGAACGGGTATTGCCGCGGGAATCACTGTTCTTCCCCCTGTTCCGGCTTTTGTATTCCAGGTTTTCACGGTGGACGGGATTTTCCGATACCATCGAGGTTTTTGTGCAAAAATAAGTGGACTTTACACCTGCCAGTGATATTATTTAAAATAACAATTGACAATAAAAGCTTGTATTTTAGCATTCCCCTCTTTAGTCTGGAATCCAAAGAGTAAACAGGCGGAGAAAACGTTTTAAATCCTAAGTCGATAAATCACAATGTGGCGGTACAGTACTCCTTCAGATAGCTTTAAAACGTAACAAATTATCAAGAAAAACAACTGAACCAACAGATGGATTGAAAGACCATTTTTGGCCAGGTAATGATTATCTATTTCCTATGTTTATATAACGAGGTGATACAATGAAACAAACATTTCAACCAAGCCGGATTAAACGATACAGAAAACACGGCTTCAAGGCGCGTATGAGTACACCCGAAGGCAGAGAAGTTATTAAAAGGAGAAGGGCTAAGGGACGTCAGAAACTGACCGTTTCAGACGAAAAGAGGCTTCCTAAATAAAGCTGATTGATGCGTGAAGAAGTGTTATTGTTTAAAGGGATCAGAACGGTTCAGAGAGGTTTATAACAGAGGCAGAAGGTATTCTAAAGAGGGAATTCAGTTGATAGTGTTGAAAAGTAAATGCGGGAAACGATCAGAAGGTACCATTAATAACCCTGCCACTAATAATGATATTAAAATCGGAATCTCTATAAACCGTAAGTACGGGAACGCTGTAGTGAGAAACAGGGCGAAAAGGCAACTCAGGGCGATATGCAGCGAACTACTCCCTGGAATGGAAGAGGGTTTTTATATAATAATTAGACCGATGGATGATTTCAAGAACATGGAATTTTATCGTTCAAAAACCACGGTCCGTAGTCTATTATACCAGGCAGGGGTCTTGAAACGATGAGATTTCCCAATCCGATTGTAAGTTTATTGGTCCTGCTTGTCAGGTGTTATAAACTTTTCGTGTCACCCTGGGTACCCGCTTCCTGCAGATACTACCCGACCTGTTCTGAATATACCATACAGGCATTACGTCGTCACGGACCGGTTAAAGGCCTTTTCCTCTCGATAGGAAGACTCATGCGCTGCAATCCTTTTAGCAGCGGGGGATATGATCCTGTCCCATAGGTGATACCTCTCCGGGCCGCTTGTCACCAGGTTTACCACCCTTTTAACACTACTTCACCACCGGGAGATGGTTGAAACGTTTTCACCATCGCTGTTCCAGTTTTTACCGTTGGGTAAACCATCGGGAAGAAAGTAAATTCGCAGATATTAAGGATGATCACATGGAAAAAAGAGCATTGATAGCGGTAGTTCTCTCTCTGGCGATATGGCTGGTATGGTCATATTTTTTCATGCCTAAACAACCCGTGGTAAAAGAAAGCAGGGTGGAAAAAACCGTTGAAACCAAAAAACCTGAAGATCCGGTCAGGCAGCAAAAACATGTTGACCTTCAGGTGCGTGGGGCTGCAAGGGAGCAGGAAATACCAGTCGAAACCGGCATATACTCGCTTACCCTGTCCACTAAAGGCGCCGCAATAATCAGGTTCAAATATATCCCCCGAAATGTTGAACTAATAGTAGGAAAAAACATTTACAATGCGAAAGGGAACTTTAACTTTTCCCTTGACCTCAGTGAAGAAGGCTTTCTTGACGGGAGCAACCTCGACACGGTCAACTGGAATGTGGTGAGTGCCTCGCAAAAGGAAGTAAGGTTTCAGACAACGGTAAATATCAAAGGAAATCCCGTTCGTATTGAAAAGAAGTACTCCTTCCAGAAAGATGCCAGTTATTTCAAGGTGTCGTACAGTCTGACGAACCTCGGTAACGGTGAGGTGCAGTTCCCCAACGGCTACGTTCTTGTTTCCCCTTCTGACTTTCTGGGTCCAGAAATGGATTTTAATAACAGCTATAACCAGATTTACGGCATGTACTATGTCGACAACGATTTCGATAAGGACACCAAGGGCGGGGGATTATTTTCAAAAAACGGTCCGGTAAAACGTCATAACGGAAGGACCCAGTGGGTGGGGATCATGAGCCGTTATTTTCTGCTCATACTGATCCCCGAAGAGTTTACCGGCACCGGAGTGATTACCGACAACAGAAAAGAAACTGGTTTCAGGACCGGCATGTACATTCCAGCGGATGTTTTGAAACCTGGTAGGGAGTTCAGCAAGTCTTTCAAGGTCTATGCCGGAGAAAAGGATAAAGCGAAACTAAAGGAGTTGGGTGAAACCCTCATCGAGGCAGCCGACATCAGCAAGTGGATAGAACCCATCAGGGATTTTTTACTGTGGGCCCTGTTGAAAATCAATATCGTATTCGGGAATTTCGGCTGGTCGCTGGTGGTTTTTTCTCTGATTACCAAGGTAGTACTGCTTCCGCTCACTTTAAAGTCCACGGAGTCCATGAAGAAACTCCAGGAACTGAATCCCCAGATGACCGAGATACGTGAGAAATACAAAGACAAACCCGACATGATGAACAAGAAGGTCATGGAATTGTATAAAAAGAACAAGGTAAATCCCGCCAGTGGATGCCTTCCGATACTGGTGCAGATGCCTTTCTTTTTCGCGCTCTACAGTGCGCTTATAAACTCCATAGACCTCTGGCAGGCGCCGTTCATCCTGTGGATTAATGACCTCTCTTTGCCGGATACCATACTTCAAATCAAGGGTTTCGACATCAACATACTGCCCATAATCATGACCGGTACCACCTATCTGCAGCAACGGATGTCATCCGGTGATGTAGTGGGACAGCAGCAGAAAATGATGATGATGATGCCCCTGATATTCATTGTGATCTTCTGGAATATGCCGTCGGGACTGGTGCTGTACTGGACCATGCAAAACCTTCTACAGATTCTGCATCAGCTCTATGTGACAAAATGGGGTAAAAAAGCCAAAAACAATAAATGATACTGCGGGGTGTTTACAGTGAAATGATATCTTATTTAACCATACAGGAGGCGTGAAATGAAGGTTTTCGAAATCGAGGGAAAGACGGTTGATGACGCAACAAGGAAAGCGATGACCGAACTTGGTTTAAACGATGTTCTAAAAGTGAAGATCGATGTACTGGATCAGGGCAAGAGCGGGATCTTCGGACTGGGTGTTTCCCGCCCTGCAAAAATCAGGGTATTCTACAACGATGAGTCTATGGACGTAGGAGATTTAACGAAAGAAGTACTGGCGACCCTGCTGAATAAAATGGGTATAGAAAGCAAGGTTTCTGATATTAAGGAAAGTGAAAATAAGGTTTATGTGGAACTCAATAGCGCCAAATCGGGACTGATAATAGGGAAAAAAGGCAAAACACTTGAAGCCCTTCAGTTTCTCGTAAATTTGATAGTCAACCATCAGACCAATACAGAAAAAAAGATAATCCTGGATATTGAATCATACCGGGCAAAACGGGAGAAGGCTCTACGCAAGCTTTCCCGTGAGGTGGCAATGAAAGTAATCCGTACCGGTAAGCCGTGGACGCTCGAGCCGATGAACCCTTTCGAACGCCGGCTTATACACCTTACCCTGCAGAACGATAATCGGGTTACCACTAAAAGCGAAGGGCAGGGTATATACAGAAAGGTCAAGATTTCGCCGGTAGTACAAAGGTGATCGATGTTTGATGATACCATCTGTGCTCCGGCGACGGCGCCCGTCCGTTCTCCCATTGGTATTATCCGAATCAGCGGCCCTGAAACGCTCAGGGCCGTTGCCGCGCTTTTTATGCCGGCTGAAAGAATAACGCCGCGCACGGCCGTATACGGCACCATCAGTGAAAACGGAACCATAGTAGACGATGTTATCGTAGTATATTACCGATCACCGCGAAGTTTTACGGGTGAGGATATGGCGGAAATTTTCTGCCATGGGAACCCCCTGATCATCAACCGTATACTCTTACTGCTTCACCGGCAGGGAATCAGACTGGCACAGCCGGGCGAATTCAGCAGGCGGTCGTTTCTCAACGGGAAAATAGACCTTACCGGAGCGGAGGCGATCAACCATATCATAACCGCGCGCAGCCAGTGGGAAATCGATGCTTCACTCAAACAGATGCATGGCTCCCTGCGGAACAAGGTCAATGAAATACGAACGGGGCTGATCGATCTCAAGGCCGATATCGAATGCGGCATCGACTTCATTGAAGAGGAAATTGAATTTATCTCGTATAACACAGCCGTCGAACAGATGGATGGGATTTGTTCCGCTCTACTCGACATCAGGAAACGATGTTCCATAGGAGACCGTCTCAGCAGGGGGATTGATCTTCCCATCGTAGGCAAACCAAATGTCGGCAAATCAAGCATTCTGAACCTTATACTGAACTCAGAAAGGGCGCTGGTTTCTGATGTACCAGGGACTACACGAGACGTAATTCGCGAAAGCGTCCAGATAAAGGGGATACATGTCAATCTGGTCGACACCGCAGGCATCGACAGCCCCGTGTCAGATCTGGACCGCATGGGCATAGAGCTTTCAAACAGGAAGATAGATGATTCATCACTTATACTTATGGTGATTGACGGAGTTTCCGGGATTCATGAACAGGACAGAAAGATAATCGAAAGGCTGCAGGGAAAAAACAGGATTTACCTGATTAATAAAACCGATATCGCACCGGCCGAAAAAATTGACGAAATCACGTCCCGCTTCCCCGGGGCAGTGCTGTTCTCAGCGAAAACCGGTGCGGGTCTGAACGAACTGGAAGACCGCATCGCGGAAATCATCACCAGGGAGTTCATCGATTACCGGGATTTTTATCTGGCCGATGCGCACATGACGATGCTGCTGGATGATGCGGTTGGTGAGGCACGCCGCGTCATAGAGCTGCTGCGCAGAGGGGAACCCCAGGAAATCGTCGCTTTCCAGATGGACCAGATGCTGGAAAAAGTCTCCGGAGTGATAGGAGAGGTTACTCCCGATGAGGTATTGAACACAATATTCGACAGGTTTTGTATCGGCAAATGAGGAATTCCCTCAGGGTTCAATATACTTAAGATAACGGTCGCAACCCACGATGTCCCGATAATAACGGCGCATGAAGTCCTTGAAACCGGTCGGATCCTTTTCTTCCATGTAAACAAGCGACTTGAAACCGGACAGGGCCTTACGGGCCCCGTTCCTGTCACCCTCCCGGGCCCTGATCCGGGCCAGCCAGTACAGGGCGACTCCCCTGTCCCTGGTTCCTGCCGGTTTTTGCAGTAATTGTTCCAGAGCAGACCGCGCATTTCGCAGGTCCGTTTTTTTCAACAGTTCGGCGGCGCGCAGGAGCTCTTTCCCGTATTCCCCTGTTTTTGCATCAATAAGTTCGGCGAGTTCAATGTCAGCGTGATTTCCTTCTTCGGCAGCGCGAATTTGTTTTTTAATTCGACCCTTAACGGCCAGGAACAAAGGATCGGTTCTTATATCATCAAATAGAGGTTCTTTTTCGAGAAGAGCTGTCCCGTATAGTCCCTGCTCAACCGCTGTATTTAGATGCCGGAGTGCCTGCCGTCGGCGGCCGTTTTTAAGATACTCCAGGCATAACGTATAATGAAACCAGGGATTTCGTTCGGAGGGAAGCACCTTTGTTGTCAGTAGCCGAATAAGCCATTCGCGGTCTACACCGTTTATGGACATCAGATAGGTGACAGCCCTGTAATCACGGTGTTTCAGCGCATTAGTATAGAATTTTTTTGCCAGTTTGAAATCCCCGGTTTCCTGATGTACCAGTCCCAGGTTAAGGAAGGCTTCGGCACGTAAGCCGGTCTTCACGGCAAGTTTGTGCAGTACCTTCACCAGCGTATCGGTATCATCATAAAAAAGATAGAATACCTCATGAAAGGGTGAGAGTGTACGACCTTTACTGTCGGGAAAATCTTTCATGTACTCCCCCCTTAGCGGAACACACAGCAGGCATAATATACATACAAATGCGTACGCCAGATTGCATTTATTACCGTGATACCGCATGACTTCCTTCTTTTTACTTTACAAAACCTCTGAACTGGGGAGCACTGTGAATTAGATGCTTTACAAAACATTCTTACGAATGAATAATCCTGCATGCATAAAAATACAGAATGATATGAGGATATCAAGTAAAAACCCGGCATTGATAGCAATACTGGCACTCCTCCTACAGACCTGTGCGGGTCTGCAGCACGGGAACTCCAGTGTGGATGTGTTCGAAGAGAGGAACGGCCATCTTCCGCTGGTATTGAGATTTCCTTCCGGTACGAAGGTCGTTGATGAGGCCGCAGTCAGAAAACTTGAACTTAAACAGAATATCACCATCGGTGATCACTGGGATATCGCCCGGTATTATCACACCTCTGCCGTGCATGTTGACCGTCTCGACAGAGCGATGAGCCATTATCGTTCAATTGTAACCGCCGCGGGAGCCGACAGGTCAATGGCCCTGAACAATACTGCATGCATCTTGCTTGAAACCGGTAAATACCGCGAAGGTGAAAAACTGTTTCATGAAATGTTGTCAGGTAAAACTGCAATCATTACCGTGTATTACAACCTGAATGTCCTGTACCGTCACAGCGGACGTATCGATGACGCGGTAAGTGTACTGTACATGATGAAGGTGGGATATCCGGAAAACGTATACGCTCTTGTCGAACTGGGGGATATCTATACTGAACGGAACCTGTACGATCCCGCCGAAGAGTTGTATCGGGAAGCATTAATCAAAGACCGCAGGAATGCGGTACCCGTACACAGGATGGCGCTGTTGAAAGAAAAGAAAGGGGATTTGAAAGAGGCCGAGCACTATTATATAAACTGCATCAACCGCTTTCCTTATTATGAGAAAGCCTATCTGGATTATTCTTCCATGCTGCTGCGTTCAAACCGGAAAGAACAGGCGCGGAAAGTACTGAACAGCGGTATACGGCATTTGAAAATAAAAGATATATCACCTGATCGGAACAGGGGCTGAAAAACATGGTGTACCTTCGCCTGCTCCTCAGCGCTGTCGTATGCGGTATACTGCTTTTACCGGCCGATGTTTCCGCTTCGGGCAAAGCCGATTACGAAAAAGAATATTTGTTCCACAAATCCAAAGAGAACTACCTTGAGGCACTTAAGGTGCTTGGTGAGTGGTCCCTGACCTTGAGAGATCAGATACAGTTGGAAACCAATGTTTTCAGAATTGAAGAACTGCTGATGTACCCCGAGTGCTTTGACGCCGTCTCGGGTTATGTTGAATCCCTGGCAGGAAACAATCCGGCAGTCAGGGAAAATCCCGATATCCATGCACGGCTGGACATGGTGCGCAATCTGGCATTTTTAAGGAAAAACATGCCGGCCCAGGCGCGTACAATCCTTCGTCGTTGGGGTTTTCTTGAGACCTGCAGGATACTGGGCCCTTTCAATAACTACCGGGCCTCTGACTTCGACGCAGCCCCCACCTTCGAAACGGTACTGAAACAGGATAGAATCTTTCATGGCAAACACTACCCTGTCCACTGGTTCGATGGCGAAACAAATCTCAGGGGAAAAATCGATATCAAGGAAATAGAGTGTGACACGCGCAATTCCCTATATTACTTAAAGTGGAATTTTAACGTTCATACACCCGGTACCTATATACTGTACGTAGGGAAGACTGGATACACTGACATTTGGATTAATGGCGTAACCGTTTTTAAAAACAGGAAGAGGCATGCCTATGGTGTGGATCAGTATCGAATCGTGATGGAACTCGTCAGGGGGACTCACAGGGTACTGGTGAAAACAGGTGATGCGGAACCGCACGGTATAAAAATTTCTCTGCGAATTACAAATGAGCGCGGAGAAGGCATATCAACGGCAAAAAATATTCCGGATCCCGCTGTTACAGGAATGGTGAAGGTAAAGGAAACTTCGTGGTTCCGAACCCTTGCCGCGCTGGCCGGTAATAAAAATACCGGGGGGCGTCAGGATTTTATCACGGCATACCTTATCATCCGTGCCGGGCTCGACAGCGAGGAAGACCGTGAAGCAGACAGGTTCTTGCAGGCCGCCGTAAAATACAGGGAGTGGGCCCATCCATCGTCGTATTATATGGCATTCAGGGAGTCCCAGAGTGAGAAGAAGGAACACTATCTGCGTATGGCCCTTGTGGCAAATCCCGGATGTATAGAGTCCATGCTCATGTTGGCCGGGGTGAAGCTCTCCAGTGGATTTCTGTACGAGGCGTTGCCATTAATCGAAGAGGCAAAAAAACAGAACCCTTCTACCGCCGGTTGGGCCGGGATGCGGGTCGAAGCGTTCAAAATGAAAGGATGGTACCATGAAGCCCTGAAGATCTCTCTGGGCATAACTCATTCGCTCTTCCCTTCGCGTGCGTACGCTGTAAGGGCTGATATCGAATCCCTGCAGGAAAAATATCACCGTGCGCTCAGTGCCTGCGAGGAACTCCTTCGTCTTGATGCCTTCAACAGGAATGCGCTTTTCTCGGCCCTAGAGTGCTGCGAGAAAGCGGGCCTCTACGAGAAAGCGGTTACTCTTATCGAAACTCATTTGGAATTGTATACACGGGATGTTCAGCTGCGCACCCTTCTGGCGAAATTCATCGGATTGTCCAGAGAGGAACGCGCGGCGCTTGCGTACCTGGGGGCGGCGCTGAAGATATCTCCCTTTAACCGGAATCTCTGTCTTATGACGGGTAATCTGTACCGGGCGATGGGCAACCGTGAACTGGGCATGTACTTTCTCCGGCAGGCCTGTAGTTACGGGCCCGGGGATTTCTCCCTCAGGCAGTATTATGATTCCATAAGCGGTAACCGTGCCGATGTGGACGAATTTCTGGTTCGTACCGATATTGAAAAGCTCGCGGAAGGCGCCGACCGGTACGCAAATGAACCGGCCGTGGTGCTTCTGGACGAATACGTAGTGAGGATACTGCCCGACGAATCGCACGAAAGATGGTTTCGCAAGGTGATCAGAATACAGGATCCCGGCAGCATCGGGGACTTTTCACGGCATTACATAGTATATAATCCCGTCACCGACCGCGTGGAAAACGCACGGCTTTCAGTAACCACCGACGGGTCCACCATAGAGACCGATGAAGGTCATACGCGCTCGCTGTCTGATCCGGAGAGCAGTCTTTATTACGATCTGAAGGTAAAGGTGCTGACAGCTCAGTCGCTGCGCAAGGGGAGCATAGTTGATTTCAGCTATTGTGTCAGGAGCAACGAAGGACGTCTGTACCACGGTTACTTCGGGCAGTCTTTTACCGCGGGCAGCGAATACAGGACCCTTAAAACCAATATTGTGGTATCCGTGCCTTCGAATAAAAAGCTGTACCATCATCTTGCCGGAATCAATAAAAAAGCACTGACCAGGCACAGTACGGACGGGCGTCTTCTTTACCATGTGGTTATCGATGATATTGCGCCCTTTAAAAAAGAACACATGATGCCGCATTTCTCAGAGATTCAACCCGCAGTCGTCATCACCTCTCACCGTGACTGGCACAGTGTGTACCTCTGGTACGAGGGGTTGATAAAAGACAAAGCGGTCGTCACCGATGAAATGAGGGCTAAAATTTCCGCGTTAATCTCACCAGACGACCCTGTTCCTGAGAAGATACGCAAGATTTATAATTTTGTGACCTCTCAGATACGTTATGCTGGATTCGAGCTGGGGATCGGGGGACTTCAGCCCCGGAGTTCGGATACGACCTTCAGATCTGGAATGGGCGACTGCAAGGATGTTACCATGCTGCTGATCTCCCTGCTGAGGGAATGCGGGATTAAAGCGGGGTTTGCGTTGATCAGAACCAGGGAAAAGGGGGAAATCAACCGGGGCATACCCTACCTGGGGCAGTTCAACCATGCAATCTGTCATGTTGATTACGAAAAGGGGATATTTCTGGATGCCACCTCGAAACTCACCGGTTTCCGTGAACTACCCCCCGGTGACCGTGATGTGTCCGCTTTTGTACTGAAAGATAAGGGATATGAATTCATCAATACCGGCGGGTCATTTTATCTGGAGAATCGAGAACGCGCCGCCACCGTAGTAACGATAAATGACGACGGTGCCGCCAGGTGCAGGCGCACCATAATAAAGGAGGGGTACTTCGCTTCGACGTCCCGGTACGAGCTGCTGAACCGTGAAGGGAAAGTCGACAGGATTTCAACCTACTGGAATGACCGTTATACCGGGGCGCGGGTAGGCACACTCACCGTGCTGAGCCATGATACTGAATTACCGGTGTCATATTCCTATGCGCTGGATATTCCGGCACTGGTGCGGATACACGGGAGGTATGCCACCATGAAATCGTTTCTGGCCCCTTCGGACTATTTCAGCGGTCTGGCTGTGATGAAGAATAGAAAATATCCTATTTTACTCCCAGGTCCCTCCGAAACCCTCGTTTCCATTCAGTACCGGTTACCGGAATCGTGGAGCGTGGTAAGGTTGCCGAATAATGAATCGCGCTCCTACCGGAATTTCAACGCCAGCTTTGAGTATTTCAGAAAAACCCCCACTCTCCTGGAAATACGATCGGTGATACGCTTCAAAGAGTATAGAATCCCGGCCGCCGATTATGCCGATTTCAGGGAGTTTGCGCGTTTTATCCACCAGAAGGAAAATGAAAGGATCGTTCTGAAGAAAACCGCGGGGGAGATTAAAAGTAAATGAATCGTTTCATAATTTCACGACTGGTGAAATCGGCAGCGGCTGTATTCCCCTTTCTGCTCATGGTGAGGATTGCGTGCCCATTGGTATCCGCGTCTGCCGCGGGCGATAACAGACTGGAAAAACATGAGGCCAGGCTGTTTGAATCCTTTATTAAAGGAGACAGCCGCGCTCTTTATGACAGTATTGAATCGCTTCTCCTCACCTATCCGGAGTCACCCGAATCCTCATTGTACTTTTCAGACCTCATACGGCTAACGAATGTATGCGGAACCGGCCGTGTCAAGAACACCATCACGGCACTTATAAAGACATTGTCATCATCAACATGTAATCACGGAAATCTCTACAGACTGGCGCTTATGCTTGAGATGGAAAAACTATTGTACCGCCACGAACCTGGGTCGGCTTCATCCTATACCAGGGAACTGAATCCCCTGCGCCAATGGCTGATCGCCGGCCACTATTTCCGGTACGGCGAAGGGGACATCTCGTATACCTATGAGCCGGAGATTATCAGGAATTTTGAGGGGTCTGGTCACGGCAGAAGAAGGATCATGATTACACGGGCAGACGGTTTTTTTTCCTCGGAACATTTCATCCATCCGCGTAAGGGTGTGTTCTATCTTGGTTCTTCGCTGCGCCCGACGGTCCCGATAAGGCTGAGAATATACTCCGATACCGCGTACGTCCTGTTTGTAAACGGACGGGAGGTTATGAAAAACATCAGGGGTGACGTTTTCCGGAACTTACGGGTGGTACGGGTGCATGCGGGAAAAGGGATCTCCATTATGATCAAGATCGATGCAACGGGACCGGGAAACCTCCGCGTGCTGGTAACCGGCGACGATGACCGTGTACTGGACCTGCGTGCAATTCCCGATCTTCGCTTCTTCGGAGAATGTGAAGTGGCCGAGATACTTGACTATCCCTATAGCGAATTCCTGAAAAGGGGGAAGAACAACGCCGGGGATGGATATTTCAGGCTGGCGAATTATTTTCATGAAAGAGAAAGCAGTGAGGCGATACGGTTCTATCGTCTCGCGCTGTCGCAAACGGGAAATATTCTGCATAAGTACCTTCTTTCACAATGCATGATAGAACTTAACCCCGACGGGAACACCTCCGCCGCGGCTCTTGAAGGGTGGAGGATGGTCAATGATATCGCCTTAAACAATCCGGGTTTTATTCCGGCCGCCCATAAACGGTTTCAGGCCCTGCTTGTACAGCAGAATTACCGTGATGCGTATGAACTGGGTATGCATATCGCCAAAAAGTCGCCGCGTTTTTTCAGGATGCGCAGTGATTTGCTGGGTCTTTTGTCACGCCTTAACTATGAACATGAATTTATAGAAGAACATGCCCGCGCAACAGCGGACTTCCCCCACTCCATGAGCCTAAAGACCGTCGCCGCTGAATACTATCATACACGCGACCTGAACCAATGCGCCCGGTTGTGCCGGGAAATCCTTATGTCCGGTTTCGACCACAGGGCCTTCCAACTGCTGCTTTCGGTCCATCGCAGAAGGGGAGAATACCGGGAAGCACTTGAATTGATAAAATCCCGGGATGCCAACGACGATTACCGGAACGAGCGGATCGGGCTTCTGGTGCTGGATTCCAGGTTTGACGATGCGCAAAACGAACTGTATGAGAATACCCTGGTACGGCAGAATCCCGCAGATTACCGGATGCTCGGCACCATCAGTTACCTTCAGAATGAGGATCCGTCGATGTACTGGGGGAAAATGATAGACATTGTCCCTTCCAGGTTTGATATAAAGGAACTGCTTGCCTTTCTCCGGAATAAAACCATCACGACGCCGTTTGACGGGTTCCGTAAGGACGGGAGCAGGGAAATAATCAGGAAGTGGAAAGACACAACGGACGGTGACTTATCCTCAAGGGTACTCTATCGTGAATGGATAGTGCAGCTGACCGAAGACGGGGGAAGCAGGTTTTTTTGCGAAGAGCTTATCCATGTCAGAAACCAGAAGGGAGTGGAAAGATGGGGGGAGTATAAAGTACCGCTGCCTGGAACCCTGACACCGGTGAGGGTGCGGGTGTACCGTTCCGACGGCTACAGCGATTCGTATCGTCTTGAAAAAGTCAACCGTCATCATTACATTACCATCTCAAACCTCGGCGCGGGTTCACTTTTGCATGTAGTATACTATCTGGACTATCCGTTTCCTCCCGCAAGCGGTTCGGGTTATTATACATCACCTTATCTGCAGATCCAGCAGTACAACGAACCGCTTGATTATTTCAGCCTGAAAATCATTGTTCCGACAGCGGTCAGGCTCAATTTTCACACTTCGAAAGGATTGAAACTCAATGAAGTCAGGGACCGGCACATGACCGTATATAATGGGGAGTTGGAATCTCTTCCGTCGGTGAAGCCGGAACGGTATTCCGGCTCCCCTTTGAATTATCTGCCGTTCATTGCTTTTTCATCGATGCGGGACACAAGGGATTTCATTATTTGGTATCGCGGATTGATCCACGGTAAAAACGACCTGGACGATACGGCAGTCCGTAAGGAATACGGGACCGCTGACACGGACCGGCTTATCACCACGGTCTATACCCGCGTGACGAAAGACGTAGAGCTTATGGGTACGGTGCTGTATTATCCGGAGAAAGCGGGTGATATACTTTTCCGCAAGAGGGGCACCACCGAGGATAAAACCCTGCTGGCATGGTCGCTGCTCGACAGGCTCGGCATCCGTTCTTTTCTGGCATTTGCCAGAAAAACAGGACTGCCCGATCCCGGGAATTTTGTTTCTCCTGAAATCTATACCGATATACTCCTGCTGGTTCCCCTGGGTCCTGGAAAACCGTTATGGATGGACTTTTCCAATCCTGACAACGGCATCGGTGTGGTAGATGAATCCCTTGTAGACGGAAGCGCAACAGTGCTCGTCGGTGACGGTTTCGAACATGTCAAGATCGAACCCGGGCCGTTGAGCGGGACCTCGGAACACTATAACCTTTTTCTTGACGAAACCGGAAACGCGACAATAACGGGTAACGCCGGTTTCTACGGGTGTCAGGGCGCCTTCCGTAAACATTTCAAGGACCCCAGATACAGAGAAGAAATGATCAATCGGTATTTCGGTACTGTTGTGCCGTCGCTGTCGCTGGATGATTTCTCATTTCATGACATCCATTCGGTCACAGGCCCTTTCCAGATAAGGATGAAGGGTACGGGAGTGACCGTTGCCTCATCGTTCGACGATATTCTCATCATTCAACCCATAATAGGGACCAGTGAGGTGTCACGATATATATTGTCAACGGAAAGGTACAGGCCTCTGCACATCAACAGTTCGATTCACGAGTCTTTCAGATGCAGCTATGCTCTACCCAATGCCTTTGTGAATTCACGTTACGTACGGGAACTGTGTCTGATACGTCCTTTCGGCTACGCGCTTATAGGATTTTATAAACATCCCGGAAAGAGGATTCTTCATGTGACTAAAGAAATACACGTAAATAAAATAAGTATTGATCCCGCGGGGTATCGGGAGTTTCTTGATTTCTGCAGAATGATCCGTGCCGCGGAGCGGCATGACATAATGATAAAGGCGTCCGTTCCCTGAGGCGGACCGTAACAGGAAGAGACCATGATAATCCATACCGTTGCCTATCCTCGCGCGGCGCTTATCGGAAATCCCTCCGACGGATATTTCGGCAAGACTATAGCGTTTACCTTCTCGAACTTCCAGGCGGACGTGCTTTTATATCAAACTCCCGAGCTGGAGATACTGCCCAACCAGATAGATCATTCTGTTTTTGAGGGTATTGAACACCTGGTCAGAGACGTGAAGACCTTTGGTTATTACGGAGGGATACGGCTGCTTAAAGCCGCGGTGAAGAAATTTTATGAATACTGCACCGGCAGGGGTATTGAACTGGACAACCGTAACTTTACCATACGCTATAAAACAACCATACCCAACCGGCTGGGTCTGGCTGGTTCTAGCGCTATCATAACCGCCTGCATGCGGGCTCTGATGGCGTTTTACTCCATAGAGATCCCAAAACCGGTACTGGCAAACCTGATACTATCGGTTGAAAAAGACGAGCTGGGTATCGCGGCGGGACTCCAGGACCGCGTCGCCATCGTCTACCAGGGGCTGGTGTATATGGATTTTGACCGTGCCGTAATGACGCGCCAGGGGTACGGAAGGTATGAAACCATGGACCAGTCTATGCTTCCTCCGCTCTATATCGCCTATAAGGCCGATCTTTCCGAGGGATCGGAAGTGGTACATAACACTCTCCGGTCGAGGTATGAAAAGGGTGACAGGGAAGTCCTTGCCGCCATAGAAAAGTGGAAGACTCTTACCGAACAGGTCAGGGAGGCTTTGGAGACCGGACGCGGGGGCGAGATCGGTAAGTATATGGACGAGAATTTTAACCTGCGCCGGCAGGTCACCTCAGTCAGCGGGGAGAACATGGAAATGGTTGAAACTGCGCGATCGGTCGGGGCTTCGGCGAAATTTACCGGTTCGGGCGGCGCCATCATCGGCACTTATAAGGATGAATCCATGTACCGTAGTCTATCCACGGCCATGGATACCATTAATGTTACGGTAATAATGCCGGTCGTGGCTCCGCCCGAAGGAGTATAAGGATATGATACGAAAAGCGGTAATTCCGGCGGCGGGGCTGGGTACCAGGTTTTTTCCTGCCACCAAGGCCGTGCCCAAAGAGATGCTTCCCATTGTCGATACGCCGACCATACAGTTCGTGGTGGAGGAAGCGCTGCAATCGGGGATCAGCGATATTCTGATCGTTTCGGGCCCCGCCAAACGTGCTATTGAAGAGCATTTCGGATGCAGCCCGGCGCTGGAACTTTCGTTGTTGTCAAAGGGAAAGAGCGAAGACCTCGCAACCCTGAGAAACATAGTGCCCGCTGCCCGAATACATTTTATCTGGCAAAGAGAACCGAGAGGCCTGGGAGACGCGATATTATGCGCAAGGGACTATACAGGAAACGAACCTTTTGCGGTTCTGCTGGGGGACACCATTGTGGAATCGGCATCAGAAAAACCGGTAACGGCGCAGCTATCAGAACTGTACTGCCGTCACAAACGTCCCGTTATAGCCCTGGAAGAAGTAGCCAGGGGAAGAATAAGCAAATACGGGATCGTATCGGGAAGAGAAATAGAACCGGGGGTAGTGCGTATTGAAGGGCTTGTAGAGAAACCTTTACCCTCCGACGCCCCTTCAAACCTCGCCGTTGCGAGCCGTTACATACTTACCCCTGAAGTATATTCGTATCTGCAAGACGCCACGCCCGGGAAAAACAATGAGATCCAGCTCACCGATTCCCTCAACGCAATGGCCCGTACCGCGCCCCTGTACGGTTTAAGGTTCCACGGCACCCGGTATGACATCGGCAACAAGACGGATTACCTTAAAACATCACTGCATTTCGCGCTGAAGAGGGGGGACATGAAAAAGGAAATGGCCGACTTCATAAAAAAAATGGCGCGGGAAATTGATGATTAAGAGTGTACCACCACCTGTGATATGATGAACCAGATGAAAAAGCCGATTATCATGATTCCCCACAACGATACGATCATTAAGGCTATCCCCGGGTTTCTTTTTACCCATTGATAGATCCATGATTCCCGGTATTCCATCAGAATGGTAAGAACGGTCATTGAAGCGGTTTTTTTTGAGGATCTTTTTTTACTTTTTGGACGGTCAACAGCGCTTTGCGGTTTAATGACGGGGGATTCATTCATGGAGTGATTTCCTTACAGAATAGCGTTGCTGTCACAGCACGGTGGCACCCATACCATGCTGATCAATATTAGAGATGGAAATAGGCATTGTCAAACTATATTTGTTTTTTTAATAATTATTAAAATTGGAATAGTTTGATATGTCCTGTTGAAGACTTGACAATCATTAAAATTAGTTTACTGTGTATTGCAGGGGTTTAATCATGAACAATATAATCCGTTTCGGCGTTTCAATAGATGAAAAACTGCTTACCCGTTTTGATGGTTTGATCTCTGAAAAAGGGTACGTAAACCGCTCCGAAGCGATCAGGGACCTTATTCGCGACATGCTGGTAAGGGAAGAAACGGCAAAACCCGATACCGAAGTCATCGGTACGCTTACCCTGATATACAGTCATGAAGTTCGGGAAATTTCAGATAGACTGAACGATGTGCAGCATCACAATTACCAGAATATAGTATCTACGGTGCATGTCCATCTCGACGAACACAACTGCCTTGAGGTGCTCTTACTCCGCGGCAGTGCGGAGGTGGTCAAAAAAATCGCCGATAACCTCCTTTCGATAAAAAACGTACGGCACGGCAAGCTGACTGTAACGACTACGGGCACACATCTTCCATGACGCTCCCTGACGAATAATCGTCAAAAAATAAAAGTACTCAAGTATTAATAGCCCCGCACCGATAAATAGATCAAGGGGAACTATGCCCTTTTTCCGCGGGCATGGTTATACAAGTCTGGAGCAAAGGGATGTGTTCCACCGGAACAACAGGGATGTTGCAGTCGCTTAAGCCACTGGCGGCCGTGTTAACGGTTCTTTCCCTTTTTTGCGCGCCTCCGGGTGCGGGAATCATCAAGAGGGACGGGATGATACCCCATGACCGAACAGGCAACCAGGAGGATCGGGGAAAAACACTGCGGTTTACCTGGGACCCCGACCCGCGAAGCGAACGGAATAAACCTGTCGAGTACAGAGAAAGCGAATCTCATTCATTTAAAGAGAAAAAAGAACAGGAATCTCTGAACGCTGGCAGGTATGGCACCGATGAATCCACGGTTGTGGATCAGAATAATATAAACTTACCAGACAGACGCAAGAAACAGAAGAATATCGGTTCGACAAAGAGCATGAGGGAGGGTGATATTAATCAACGCCCCTCAGAACCTCTTGTCGTAAAGAAATTTCTGCGCTATAAAGTAAAAAGCGGTGATACCCTTTACAGAATTTCGCGTAAATATAATTGCACCCCGGATGAATTATGCCTTCTCAACCATCTAAAGAAAACAGATACACTGCTGAAAGGAACAATGCTCAACATACCCCGCGCCGATTTCGTCGTAACACGTGAAAAAAAGCGTGGCGAGAAAGCACACACTGAAACAAAAAACGAACGTCTGAGTTTTTCCTGGCCGGTGAAAAATATACTGCAGGTACGCAGGGACGGCGGCAGCGGCGTTAAACCGATCGGCGTCGAAATTACCGGCCGGCAGGGGTCATCGGTGGTATCGGCCGCGCAGGGAGTGGTTAAAAAAGTAGGTGAAATGCGCGGTTACGGAAAGTACATCATCATTTCCCATGCACAGCGTTATATCACCGTGTATGCCAGTGTAAAAGACATCATGGTCTCAGAAGGGGAAAAGGTTTCAAGGGGTTCGATCATCGCCCGCGTCGATGCGGACCGCAGAATCATATTCCAGATCGGCCGTTCGGGCAAACCTGTAGATCCACTTCGGCTGCTTCCCGACAGGGGTTGAGACCGTTCTCCGCCCTTGATTTATTTTTAATTCTTATGGGCACCTCTAAAAATTAGAATTTTCCTGAATACCATTATTAAAAATTCTGATTTTATCCTTGGTATGTGCCCACATGGGTACAACCAAAATGTAATAATTAGAGGTTCCCTTATATGATATATCATTGAGTTGCCGGGCGGAAAGCGCTTTGATACGGTTGATATACGTTTACTTGTCGAGGATTGAACACACAAGAAGTCGGTGCGCCCCTGGTCGGTACAATGAAGTGTAGAATTAACGGGTGCAGAAGATTGAACATCCAGGCTGGCAGGTTTAAAAAAGCGAGTGTTGGTCAGTAGCCCCGGGGGATCACTATTTAAAAAAACCTTTTGAACGCAGAATACATATCACCGACTGGGAAATTTCCACAGGGCTGACGCGCGCGATATTGAAGGTAATATCATACATGGCCGGATTTCTTGCATCAAATTTAACGTACTGTGTCAGGAAATCATGCCGTTCCTGGTCC
>CAZUXY010000011.1:46201-83992 GCA_964624235.1 uncultured Leptospirales bacterium
ATCTTTTCGGCTTCCAGCCGGTTCCTGATTTTGTTCAGCTCCATTATTTTCTGAATACGGTAATTAAGCGGTGCCACCAGTTTCAGGTGGATTCCGTATTTCAAGGACCTGGTTATCTCAACACCCGCGCGACCGATTATGATCGCCCTGCCGTGAATCGAGAGACTGCGTATGGTTCTTACCAGTTTCTGATAGACGCTGACCTGCGGGGGATAGCCCGTCAGTACCGATCTCCAGAATTCATTTATCTCCTCACGCCGTCTGGTATCTATGGTTTCGATGAGCATCTGGGAGACTTTATGATCCTCTTCAATTTTTTTCAAAAGGTCACGGTCGTAATACCGCCAGACATCGGTGTTCTCGTAGTTGTTGAGTTCATCTTCGAGTACACATGCCGTTTCAGTTGCGTTGCATCCATATTCCCGTGAAATCGTCAGGAAGGGACGAGGCACTTCCGTCCTGGTCTCCAGCACCTTCAGCGATTGTTCCCAAAGTCTGACCTGCTTCTGAATGCTTTTTTCAAGGGTGGAACTTTTGAAATAACTGGCCATGGCGCAACTCCTCAGTAGGATAGTTTCTGTTAAAGGCCGGTGGGACAGTGATGAGTATTATTATCACTTATCGTGTTTTACCAATTTAAGGGTTTCACACCAGTCAAACACAGCGCTTTATAACCAAACAAGGTACATTGTTAATGTGTGGGTGTAATCCCTCTAAGGATGGGTCAATAGTGTTGACTGCGCTCCATAAATCAATTATTTTCTCCTGCCGGAGTTTTAAAAATACGCGAATGGAACGGGTATTGCATTTGATACAGCAGGCGGGTTCGTCCGTCAGATGAAATTTTTAAGCAGTTCCCCGACGGCTGCGTCGATAGAAGTAAAGCGAAGCTTCAGGTTGTTTTTAATCGCTTCCACTTCGGCGCTGGCGTGAAAATCCGACAGATAACGGAAATGCCCCAGCCGCCTTCCTACAATGAAACTCTCACGGTCCTCTGTGCTCAATGAAAGATAGCGGTCAATTGTTTCAAGCATCACGCCTTTATCATCGGGAAGCACACCCTCAACATCCTCGACAAGGTTCATCATGTGATCACTCTGTAACGTACTCGTGATACCCTCGAGGTTTTCAATAAAAAGCCTGATCTCCAGCATTTTTTCATCTTCGGTAAGGGGTGTCCATGAGCCTGATTCCATCAGAATATAGAGCGGCGAGCCCGGCAGCGGGACCGTGCTTCGGAGCCGGATAAAAGTCGGATCGATGCTGTTCATTACCCGTGCGGTTTCAATGGCGTTATCCCTGCTGTATTCCCTTCCGCCCAGCCCGGGCATGAAATACTCCGATAGATCGAACCCGGCCTGAACCGCTTTACGCCCCGCATCGATCTGTTCCGCGGCGGTTACCCCTTTCTTGATGAGATCCAGGACTGTATCACACCCCGATTCCATACCGATATGGAGCCTGCTGAGTCCCGCGTTTTTCAGTTTGCGCAGTTCTTCAATGTCTTTTTTGCTGACCGTTTTGGCCCTGGCATAGGAGGTGATCCTTTCAAGGGTGGGGAATTTTGTTTTGAAATAGACCAGTATTTCACAAAGCTCGTCGGTGGCAAGAACCAGGGAATTGGCGTCCTGTATGAAGGCCGTTTTCAGGCCATAATGGATCCAGAAGGCCATCTGCCTCAGATAATAATCCGGCCCCAGGTCCTGGGAGCGGGCTTTTACTACCACCTCGTCGGACATGGAGCCCCCCAGTCCCAGGTCTTCCGATGCGTTGATCAGACCATCTGCCAGTGCACGCATTGCATCTATGTCCTTTTTGACTTCATCTACGCTGCGGCGCGAGAATTTCCTGTCTTTATAGGTCATGCAGAAACCGCACTGGTTCCAGGGACAGTTCCTGGTGACCCTCAGGAGTATACTGAAAGCCTCACTCGGCGGGCGGATGGGGCCCAGTTCAAATTCATGATTCATAACTCTTACACCTTCCCCGGACTATCTCACCAGATGGGAGTTTATGCCGCTCCCTTACAAGTATTTTTTAAAACTATTCGTTACAAAACATACCGCGTTCAGTCGTTTTTGCTGTGATGCATGTGTATGGTAGGGTCATGAAACCGGCAGCAATATTCAGGGAAAATTGATTTGACACATACGCCCTGCGACAGGGTAATTATCTTCTGAAATTTTTTTAAGGAACAAACAGATGAGCGAGGAACTATCCGATCTGATCCAGCAGAGGATCGAAAAACTGAAGGACCTGAAAAGCAGGGGCATCAATCCCTATCCCATACGCTACAACCGCGACAGCCTTGCTGAAGAGATAAAACATAGCTATACCGATGGTATGGAACGTCAGGTTGCGATTGCCGGCCGAATCAGGTCCAAAAGAGTGATGGGGAAAGCTTCCTTTGCCCATGTTGAGGACGGAAGCGGCAGCATCCAGGTCTATGCCCGCAAGGACGAAATCGGCGACGAGCTATACGAGATATTCAAGATGCTCGACCTGGGGGATATAATCGGCGTTTCAGGGCATGTTTTCCGCACCAAACAGGGCGAAATCAGCATCCACATGAAGGCATTCACCCTTCTTTCCAAATGCATACGTCCCCTGCCGGTGGTGAAGGAGAAGGACGGTCAGCTTTTTGATGAGTTTTCCGACCGGGAAATGCGCTACCGCCAGCGGTACGTGGATCTGATAGTAAACCAGAAAAGCCGTAAGGATTTCATGCTGAGAAGCAGGTTGATAAACGGCATACGCGACTACCTTACGCGGCGCGGATACCTGGAAGTTGAAACCCCCATGATGCAGTCCATACCGGGGGGCGCGGCGGCAAGGCCCTTTGTGACCCATCATAACGCGCTCGACATTGAACTGTATCTGCGCATCGCGCCCGAGCTGTATCTGAAACGATTGCTGGTGGGAGGGCTTGAAAAGGTCTTTGAAATCAACCGCAATTTCCGCAACGAGGGAATCTCCACCCGCCACAATCCCGAGTTTACCATGCTGGAACTCTACGAGGCCTATGCCGACTACCATACCATGATGCACATCGCCGAAGACATGATCTCCACTCTGGCAAAAGAGCTTTTGGGCGCCGCCGTGATCGAATACCAGGGGGATAAAATCGACCTTACCCCTCCGTGGAAACGTCTGACCTTTGTGGAGGCGATTAAACATTATACCGGTATCGACTTCACCGGCATTTCCACCGTTGATGACGCAAAAAAAGCCGCGTCTTCGATCGGCGTGGGCGTTAGCGATGAGATGGGACTGTGGGACATAGCAGGTGAGATTTTCGAGGAGAAGGTGGAGCCTGAACTGGTGCAGCCGGTGTTCATCATGGATTATCCCAAGGCGCTCTCGCCCCTCTCCAAGTCACGGGAAGACAATCCCGATTTCGTTGAGCGGTTTGAACCCTATATCGCCGCGCGTGAGATCGGAAACGCCTTCAGCGAACTGAACGATCCTTTCGACCAGCGCGAGCGTTTCGAAGAGCAGGTGCGTCGGCGTGAAGCGGGTGACGACGAGGCCCAGATGATGGACATGGATTATCTGACCGCCCTTGAGTACGGAATGCCGCCCGCCGGCGGTATGGGTATAGGAATCGACCGGCTGGTGATGCTCTTTATCGATACTCCGTCGATCAAGGATACCATACTGTTTCCTCTTTTGCGTCCTGAAAAAGGATAAATACGCATGGGCCTGAAATACAGCCGTGAAAAATACGGTTTAAACGTTCACCGTTACCTCTATGACTGGGTGCTCTCATGGGCGTTCACACCCTTTGGCGGCATAGCGCTTTTTATTCTGGCTTTCGCCGAGTCGTCGTTTTTCCCCATACCACCCGACGTATTGCTCATTGCCCTGGTGCTTTCGGTCCGGGAGAAAGCGTGGCGATACGCCCTTACCTGCTCCACAGCATCGATATTCGGAGGCGTGCTCGGTTATTTTATCGGATACGCTTTGTGGTACACTCACGGCGGTTTTTCATCCATCGCACTGTTTTTCTTCGACTTTATACCGGGGTTTACCATTGAATCGTTCAGAAACATCGCCGCGCTGTACGAGCGGTATTCCTTCTGGATCGTATTCACCGCGGGTTTTACGCCGCTTCCTTACAAGGTTATAACGATTACCGCCGGCGTAGCTCAAATAAATTTTCCCATGTTTTTCATCGCCTCCACAATCAGCCGCTCACTGCGATTTTTTCTTGTGGCCGGGCTGATCTGGCGTTTCGGTCCTCCCATCAGGGATTTCATAGAAAAAAGGTTCAATCTTTTGGCCGTTATCTTCACCGTTCTGCTGATTGGAGGATTCGTACTGATAAAATACGCGCTTTGACCGGGAGGCGGCAATTATATTGTTCGTAACATAATATATTGTTATCATACAATTCTTGTTCATTTTTAACTATTTTTTTATGGTTTCTCAATGTAAAGAAGTTGACGATCACGCTTTTTATGACTAAATTTCATCATTCTCGCTTTATATCAGATAACGTAATTATTGGTAATACTCCTTTTATTCGATCTCCTCACATGTGCAGTGCGAGAGGTCGTTGATCCAGTAATTTATTTTTTTTAAAAGGGTTGATAGAACATACTTATACGTGAGGTTTTGTAATGGAGCCATCTAATAAACCCTATGCATCCACCCTTCCTCAACAGTATACCGAAGGGGAAGAACAGCGTTTTATTTCTATCAGGGGCATTGATCTTTCCTACAAGGTCAGCGGTTACGGCCCGCCGCTGGTTTTTCATCACGGCTGGATAGGTAACGAGGATACCTTCGCCATGTGCCATCAGGCGTTCGCTCGGTACTTTACGGTATACCGTCCGGCATGGCCGGGTTACGGCAACAGCAGTCCTATGAAGAGATTTACTATTGAAGACTTCGCGGAGTTGTCGAACCAGTTCATCAACCGGCTTGGGCTGAAAAACCCCGTCATGGTAGGGAACTGCCTGGGTGGGAATGTGGCGATGGAACTGGCGCGTTTATATCCGCGTCTTCTTTCCCGTCTTATTCTGGTCGAGGTGTACGCTTTTTTCCCCGAGGTGTATCGATTGCTGTTGATGCCGGGACTAAACAGGCTGCTTTACAGTATACTCTTTAAAACCCGTACGGGATTCGATTTAATGAATTCATACCTGCCGTTGCAACAGCCAAACGGCAATAACGGATGGGAGTATACCTGGGAAGGATTTTTGCGCACGCATGTCGGCAGCGCCCTTAAATTCCTCAGGGCCATATACGTTTATTCCAAAAGCACCTTCGGCAGGTATCTGGAAAATTACCGTTCGAATCAACCGGTAATTTATGTTTCCGGCGGGAAAACCTTCGGTCCCGCCGCTGAATTCGGCAAAAACGTCGATACGCTTTTTCACGAGATTTCAGTCGTCGAGATTCCTGAAAGCATGCACAACCCCGTGGTGGAGAAGCCGGAACTTTTCAATGAAAGGGTGCTGAACGCGCTTGGATATTCCTGAAAATGCCTTATCTTTTCTTCTGTTTAAACGAAATACGAGCTCATGCCCTGGGGCTGCCATACAGGTCGTGTGCATAAAACCATCGGCGATTTCGGTGAAATGAGACGAAACGCTGGCAGCGACATGCTCGACACTTTTGCGGCCCCTTTCGGCGGGGATGCCGCTGAAGTGGTACACGGTTTCGCAATCTCCGATTTCAACTCCCTTCCTGACAACAGGTAGCAAAGCTTTCATTGACTTTCACACAGAAATAGAGTACAGGTAAGCCAGTTGAAGGAGTACCGCAATAAATCGGCACCCCATATCGAGTGGAGGGCATTCCATGGTCATCAACAGTCTGGCTTCGGTTCCCAAAATCCCCGTTTCAATGGAAGGCGCGGAAAAAACGCATAAACAGGTACCCCTCTCCAAAAATGACGGCGCTCCTCTGTTTTCTTTCAGGGTTTTCACGCTGGAACCGGGGGGCAACACCCCTTACCATGATCACCCCTTCGAACATCTGAATTATATTATCCGGGGTGAAGGCGTCGCCGTCGACCGGGAGGGGAACAAGCACCCGGTAAAGGAGGGGGATTTTATCATGGTCCTCCCGGGGGAAATACATCAGTACCGCAACGAAGCATTAAAGGGCGATTTTATTTTTATCTGCGCCGTCCCGAAAGAATATGAATAAGGAGTTACTGTATGGTATATACGGTAAAAGACGTACTGTCAATGGAGGTGGCCCCCGCTCTTGGATGCACCGAGCCTTCTGCGGTGGCCCTGTCGGCGGCGGCCGCCGCCTCGCTTCTGATTGGGGAATTGATCGATACTATCGAGGTGTGGCTGGATCCCAACATTTATAAAAACGCCCTGGGGGTGGCTATTCCCGGTACCAGGGGCGAATACGGTATTGAACTGGCGGCGGCCCTGGGGGCTTTCATCGGTGATCCCCAACTGGGACTGGAGGTTTTCCAGCCCGTGGATGATAACGCCCTCGTGCGAGCGAAGGAATTTGTGCGCGGTCACGGCGTCACCACACACCTGATGGAAGAGAAGAAAGGCATATACATCAGAACGTGTGTGGGTGCAGGTACCAGCCGGGCCGAAGCGCTGGTGGAGGGGTCACACGACAATATTACCCGACTCGAACTGAACGGGAACGCCGTCAACGACAATCCACTGGTATCCAGGTCCGCGGGAACGCAAAACATGCTGGCCGGTCTTGAGGAATGGCTCTCGCGACTGAGCCTCGAAGAGCTGATTGCGCTCCTTGATGAACTGGATAATGATGATCTTGATTTCATACGTGAGGGTATACATTTCAACACGGCACTGGCCGAATATGGTTTGAAATTCGGGCCGGGACTGGGCATTGGCTGCGCCCTCAAGCGGCTGGTGGGTGAAGGTCTGCTGAAAAAGGTCATGATCCTTGCCGCCCGCATCATGACTTCAGCGGCGTCAGACGCGCGCATGGCGGGGGTGAAACTTCCCGCCATGAGCTCGGCAGGCAGCGGCAATCACGGTCTTACGGCCATACTCCCCATATGGGCGGTCAGGGAATACATTACCTGTGACGACGAGGAAAGGATACTCAGGGCTATCGCCCTGAGCCATATCATCACCGCCTATGTCAAATCCCATACCGGCAGGCTCTCGGCGGTGTGCGGTTGTTCCGTTGCGGCCGGTGCCGGGGCAGCAGGCGGCATTACCTACCTGATGAACGGCACAATCCACCATATAGCCGGCGCCATCACTAATCTTATAGAGGACCTGGCAGGCGTTATCTGTGACGGGGCAAAAGCCGGCTGTTCCCTCAAACTGGCAACCGCGGCGGGCACCGCTGTCCAGTCTGCACTTTTCGCCCTGCACGGCATAGACGTCAAGTCTACCGACGGTATCGTAGCCTCGACCCCCGAACAGACCATGAAAAACGTCGGTGAGCTCTCCACCAAGGGTATGATTGAGACTGACAGGACGATATTGCAGATTATGATTAAAAAACGTTTTGATATTCAGCATGCGGTGAAAAAGACTGAGCCTGGCTCAGTGTAGAGGTGATCAATTATGATGATACGTGAAACCATCAATGACCTTACCGGGGAAATGACCGATTGGAGGCATTACCTCCACAGTCATCCGGAAACCGCTTTCGAGGAAACAGGCACCGCGGCCTTTGTAGCCGACCGGCTGCGTTCTTTCGGTCTTGAGGTCCATACAGGAATAGGCAAGACCGGAGTGGTGGCCGTGCTGCGAAGGGGGAAACCAGACATCGATCCCATCTCCCTGCGTGCCGATTTCGACGCCCTCGATATTGAAGAGGAGAATGATTTGAAATACCGTTCGAAGCATCCCGGCAAGATGCATGCCTGCGGACACGACGGACATACGGCCATGTTACTCGGTGCGGCCAAATACCTGGCCATGAATGACAGTTTCAAAGGCACCGTGAACTTCATTTTTCAACCCGCGGAAGAAAACGAAGGCGGGGCCAGGATGATGATCGAAGACGGGCTTTTTGAACGGTTTCCGACACGTTCAGTATATGCCCTGCATAATTTTCCCGTGTTGCCGGAGGGGTTTTTCGCCGCCCGCAAAGGGCCTGCCATGGCTGCTTTCGATATTTTTGAGATTACGGTCAGCGGCACGGGAAGCCATGCGGCGATGCCCCATATCGCAAAAGACCCCGTGCTGGCCTCGGCGTACCTGATCTCCATGCTTCAATCCATTGTCAGCAGAAACCTGAACCCGGTCGAATCCGCGGTGGTCAGCGTCACCGATCTACACGGCGGCACCACGTACAATATCATTCCTGAAACCGTCCGACTGCGTGGTACTACGCGGCATTTTCTTCCCGTCATACAGGACCAGATAGAAACCAGGATCAGGGAAATTGCCGCGGGTCTGGCTTCGGCGATGAGCATAAACGTGGAGGTACATTATGAGCGACGCTATCCTCCCGTGGTGAATACCGACCGCGAGGTGGATGAGGCACTGGCGGCTGCCGTGTCGATAGCGGGCAAAGACAGGGTTATCACCTCCCTGCCGCCCCTCATGGGATCGGAGGACTTCGCTTTCATGTTGAATAAAAAGCCCGGTGCATACCTGGGTATAGGTGCGGGTAATCCACGAAAGAACGGCATGCTGCACCAGCCGGGATATGATTTCAACGACAACCTGCTGCCAGTGGGAGCTTCATACTGGGCGGCGCTGGTGGAGATGCTGTTGCCTAAAGAACCATGATGAATAAACCTGTCAATCGGCCGTAAGAAACGGGAAGTCTTTACTGAGTAATCCGCATCAGGTTCGGAAATGAAGTGATCCGGTGTGTTTAAAAACAGCCGTCGGGAACAAAAGAAAGAATGTAACGATGGTTACCTTTAGGGGTGCAGGTTGAGAGTACCGATAAAACAGCATCGGCAGAATAAAATATATATTGCCAGGAGAGAATTTTCAGTTGTAGAATTTTTTGTATGCAAAATAACTGTGCATGCGATCGCATGAACAGCAAAATGCGGAAGCTTCCCGCATAAAATGATGCAAAGCCTAACGCGGGAATCTACCGCTATAAACCCTTGGATCCCATGTGACTATTCCACCAATGCACTGAAAGGTTTAATGCAATATGGAATAGTAGTCGAATACCGTTCGATTTTGAGCGCTGGGAGTATGATGTATATATGATTTCTGTCGGGGAGGAGGGATGCGGTGATAAACTCTATAGGTATAGTCGGAACCGGTATAATGGGGACTGACCTTGCCCTGTACATTGCGGAAAAAAGCTTTACTGTTCATGTGTACGATATCAATGAAAAGCATCTGACCCATTCGCTTGAAGTAATCCGAGATAAGCTTCATCACTACGAAGAAAAAGGGCGTCTGGATAAGGGGGAAACAGCTTCGGTACTTAAAAACATCGTTCCTCTGAAAAGCATTGATGGTCTCACTGTCGCTGATATCGTAATTGAGTGTGTGACCGAAGACCTGAATATCAAGCAGAATGTATTCAGGGAGCTTGACTCCCTGTGCAAGGCCGGCATCATCCTGGCTTCGAACACCTCCTCTAAATCAATTACCGCCATTGCGTCAGCCACCCGGCGCCCTGAATCAGTCATCGGCATGCACTTCATGAATCCCGTAAGGGCGATGAAACTGGTTGAACTGGTCTGCGGTCTGGCCACCACCAGGGAGACCTTCGAAACGGCGCGCCAGCTTATCAAGAAGCTGGGTAAAGAATATGTGGAATCCAGGGACTTCCCCGGATTTCTCACCAATCGTATCCTGATGCCCATGATAAACGAGGCGATCTTCGCGTTGTATGAGGACGCCGGTACCGTCGAGGCGATCGACAAGGCCATGAAACTGGGAATGAACCAGCCTATGGGACCTCTGGAACTTGCGGATATGATAGGGCTCGACGTGGTGCTGGCGGTAATCGAAGAGCTGTATCGCGGTTTTGGCGATTCAAAATATCGCCCCTGTCCCCTGCTGAAGAAATACGTCGCCGCGGGATACCTGGGAAGAAAATCCGGAAGGGGCTTTTACGTGTACTGACCGCTGATTGTGTATACAACGCCGCTGACTGCGGGTTGGAGGAAGTGCAACCATTCATATGTTCAGAGAAACCGCATCGACAGATCAAAGGCCCTGACTGAATGGGTCAGTGCGCCTATCGAGATATAATCGACCTTGAGATGTTTGATTTCCGCTATCCGCTCCTCGTCGAGGTTTCCCGAGATCTCCGTTTCCGAACGTCTGCCGATAATACCGACGGCTTCCTCCATGGCGGGTACATCCATGTTATCCAGCATAATTATGTCGGCGCCCGCCTCCAGCGCCTCCCGCACCTCGTCGAGGGTCGTGGTTTCCACTTCGATACGGTAGTTTGTGCCGTGGAGTCCTCTGGCCCTTTCCACCGCCCGCGAGATAGAACCGGCCGCTTTTATATGGTTGTCCTTTATCATGATCATATCGTACAGGCCCATTCGGTGATTCAATCCCCCCCCCGCCGCAACCGCGTACTTGTCGAGCAGCCGCATGCCGGGAGCGGTTTTGCGCGTATCCAGTATCCTTATACCGCTTTCCTCGAGCAGGTCTACAATGGTACGTGTTCGTGTGGCGATACCCGACATGCGCTGTATGAAATTCAATACCGTGCGTTCCCCGGCCAACAGGGCAAGGGTGGATCCCCGGCATTCCACCGCGGTTGTGCCGCGGGCGACACGCGCGCCATCGGTGACAAACACATCGACAGCGATGCGGGGGTCCAGGTGGCGGTAAATCAAATTTACCATTTCACCTCCGCAGAAGACGCCGTTTTCCTTCGCCACGATGCGCGCTTCTGAGGTTTCATCATCATGAAACACGGCGCTGGAGGTGACATCTCCACCCCCTATGTCTTCCCGGAGGGCGAGCTCTATTATAGGCATCAGTTGTTCAGGGTGCGGGAAGTTCATTGTTTTTTCGATTTTTCGAGAATTCCCGCTTTTTTTTCCATCTCCAGCATCTGGTCGCGGAGCAGGGCCGCTTTTTCGAACTCCAGGTTTTCAGCGGCCGTAAGCATGGCGGCGCGTATCTCCTCAATCATTTCTTTCAGCCTTACGACGCTGCTTGTTTTATAAGCGGTTTTGAATTCCGCCACCTGCCCGTGCATAGCGTCATCAGTGTGGTATTCCCGTTCGATGATGTCCAGGATATCTTTGCTCACCGACTTTGGGGTGACATGGTGATCGGCGTTGTAACGGTTCTGGATCTCACGCCGCCGGTTCGTCTCTTCGATGGCGCGCTTCATCGATTCTGTCATGTTGTCGGCGTACATGATGACCGTGCCGTGCAGGTTCCTCGCTGCCCTGCCGGAGGTCTGTATGAGGGACCTGGTCGATCTCAAAAATCCCTCCTTGTCGGCGTCGAGTATCGCCACCAGGGAGACCTCGGGGAGGTCCAGACCTTCCCTGAGCAGGTTAATGCCCACCAGCACGTCGAATTCACCTTTTCTCAGGTCACGAATCAGTTCCACCCTTTCAATGGTTTCTATCTCGGAGTGGAGGTATTTCGCCCTGATGTCGATATCCTGGAAAAATGAGGTAAGATCTTCGGCCATTTTCTTGGTGAGAGTGGTCACCAGCACCCTTTCGTCCCGCTCGACACGATTGCGTATTTCCCCCACCAGGTCGTCTACCTGGTTCTCCGCCGGTTTCACGATAATTACCGGATCTATGAGTCCAGTTGGACGGATGATCTGTTCCACCACCTGCGCGGAGATATCGAGTTCGTAGTCCGCGGGCGTCGCCGAGACGAATATACACCGGTCGGTCATCCGCTCAAACTCGTCGAAATAGAGAGGGCGGTTGTCCAGCGCCGAGGGGAGCCTGAAGCCGTGTTCCACCAGATTTATCTTGCGCGAACGGTCTCCCTCGAACATGCCGCGCACCTGTGGTACCGTTACATGGGATTCATCGATGAACATAAGGAATTTATTCTTGAAATAGTTCAGAAGGGTCGCCGGAGGTTCTCCCGGAGCACGGCGGCTGATGATGCGCGAGTAGTTTTCAATCCCGCTGCAGTATCCCATCTCCATCAGCATCTCCATGTCGTAGCGGGTGCGGCTCTCCAGCCTTTGTGCTTCCAGGAGTTTATTTTTCTTGCGCAATTCTTCCAGCCTTTCTTTTAATTCTTCGTCGATCATACTGACCGTTTTCTTCATTTCCTCCATTGGAGTTACAAAATGCTTTGCCGGGTAAACGACGGCCCTTTCCAGCCGTTCCCCTTTTTTCCCGGTGATGGGATTTATCCGGCTTATCTCCTCGACCTCGTCGCCGTAGAACTCGATGCGCAACGCCTCCTGTAAATACGCGGGGAATATCTCCACCACGTCACCCCTGACCCTGAAGCAGCCGCGCACGAAGGCCATATCGTTGCGTGCGTACTGGATGGCGACTAGTTTTCTGAGAAGTTCATCGCGCTCCATGGGTTCTCCCGCATGCAGAGAGATGTGCATGCGTTCGAAATCCTCAGGGCTGCCGAGTCCGTAAATGCACGAGACCGATGAAACAACAATTACGTCGTCGCGCTCCATGATGGAGGATGTCGCACGGAGCCTCAGCCGGTCAATTTCATCGTTGATCGCCGCGTCCTTTTCTATGTAGAGGTCCTGGGAAACCACGTATGCTTCGGGCTGGTAGTAATCGTAGTACGAGACGAAATACTCCACGGCGTTTCCGGGAAAGAACTCCTTGAACTCACGGTAAAGCTGGGCGGCGAGGGTCTTGTTGTGGGTGAGTACCAGCGCGGGTTTACCCGTCTTTTCGATGACCTTTGCCATGGTAAAGGTCTTTCCGGATCCGGTGACCCCCATGAGGGTCTGGTATTTCATGCCTGAACTCAATCCCGCTGCCAGGCGGTCGATCGCCTGCTGCTGGTCACCCGACGGACTGTAGCGTGATACGAGTTTGAACTCACCCATCAGCGCCGCCCCTGCGGTTGCTTGTAAAACCGCTCCCGTCCAGAATGAACATTCCGTACTGTGCAAAAAGATTGGGCAGTGTCCTTACATGGTAAAATGAACCGTCTGCGCGCTGAGTGAAGTGTTCCTGTTTTTTAACCGGATAGGCATGACGCCCGCAATAGTCCTGGAAGTCCTGAATGGACAACAGGTGTATGTTGGGTGACTCGTACCACTCATAGGGAAGTAGACGGTTTTTGGGCATGGTGCCGCGGTACATAAGCTGTAATCGGATGAGATAATAACCGAAATTCGGGAAGCTGATTATGGCGTTAAGCCCTATGCGTAATATTTCCAGCAGAACAAACTCCGGTTTTTTAGTGTTTTGAAGGGTCTGGTTCAATATCACGTAATCGAAGGAGTTGTCGCGATAGTCCTCAAGTCCGTCGTCGATGTCCCCCTGGTAACAGTAGAGTCCTTTTTCCAGACAGATGCCCACTCCCTCCTCTGAGATCTCCACACCATACCCGTCCACATTTTTAACGTTCCTCAGATTTTCCAGGAGCACACCGTCACCGCATCCGAGGTCCAGCACCCTGGAGCCTTCGGGAATTTCGTTAATTATGATCTCGTGTCCTATCTGCGGATAGAGTACCCTGTTTGATCGTCTTCTCAAACTGGCTCCTTAAAAAATTCGATATGTTGCGCTTTGTCGGGGCATCATCGATAAGAAAAGTATCATGTCCGTAATTCGACTGTATATCGGTATATCCCACATGTTTTCCGTTGGCCCTTAGGGCTTTGACGATTTCCTTCGAAAGCATGCTCGGGTACAGCCAGTCCGAGCTGTAGCTTATCACCAGAAAATCTGAGGTAACATTCTGGAAGGCGTTTATCAGGCTGCCGCCATGGTCCGCCTTGAGATCGAAATAATCTATCGCTTTTGTAATATATAGATATGAATTGGCGTCGAACCGGTTGACGAACTTGATCCCCTGGTGCTCAAGGTACGATTCAACCATAAACTCCGAATTGAATTTGAAACTGAACAGGTCTGAATTCTGCAGTTGCCGGCCGAACTTCTGGTGCATCAAGTGTTCGCTCATGTAGGTGATATGGCCCACCATCCGCGCGAGTGAAAGCCCGTCCTGGGGTTTCTGGGAATTATAGTATTTACCGCTCTTCCAGTGCGGATCCCTGAATATGGCCTGGCGCCCCACCATGTTGAAGGCGATTCCCTGGGCTGAAAGCGAACTTGCCGTGGCGATGGCTATAACCGACTGTACCATGGAAGGATAGGTTATGGCCCACTGAAGCGCCTGCATGCCGCCCATTGACCCGCCGGTTACGGCAAGAAGCTTTTTTATGCCCAGGTGCCTTACCAGGTGCCACTGGGCGGTCACCATGTCCTGGATGGTTACGATGGGGAAATCCAGCGCGTATTCTTCACCGGTTTCCGGATTGATTGATGAGGGCCCTGTGGAACCGTTGCAACCGCCGATAACATTCGAACTTATAATGAAATATATGTCGGTATCGAAGGGTTTCCCGGGCCCGATGTAAAGGTCCCACCAACCGGGAAGATTGTCAGTTGAACTGTGATAACCCGCCGCGTGTGCAGTTCCCGATAAGGCATGAAGAATAAGGACCGCATTGCTTTTATCCCGGTTAAGGGTGCCGTAGGTTTCGTAAGCAAGGGTTACGGGCCCGAGAGTGCGCCCCGAGACGAGTTTCAGTTGATTGGGAGGTTCGGCGAAGGTGAAGTAGCCGGTCTCTACTGTTCCGACCGAAGCTTTTTTCTGTTCAGCTGTTTTTTTCATATAACCGTTAAATATACAAAACAAAAACCGCTACTTCAACTGAGATGGTAGCGGTTTATTAAAATGACATAAACTGCTATCCCATCTGTCGGATTAAATCCGCAGGAGTTGGCACCAGACCAAGTCGTCTGGTTGCCGTGGCTTCAAAGGGCCCGTCCCTCCACCACTCTGGATAAGATAGCTCCGGGATGTTGCGGTGTAATAAAGTAGCTCAGAATGCACCATCGATTAATAAAGTGTCAATAAAAAAATATGGAATGACCAGATACATCGTCGGTAAGCTGTTTGCCGAAAACCCGTTGGGTGATTTCTGATATAGAAACCAGCATTATTGTATATACAAAATAGTATAGATTGTCGTCTTTTTAAAATTGGGTTGACAACAGGGACTTATCGAACGTAATTGACACTTGAGAAGTCGTCTTAACATAATCCTGTTTTCATAAAAACCTTCAAACATATTATACAACGATGGAGGAGCTCATATGGATTTTGCCGGTATGTACAACATGCCCGCCACCGATGTAGCTCGTCAGATGTATTTCAATGTGGGCGGGTCTCATGGATTCATGCGCTGGGGCATTTATATTTTCATGTTCGCCGCATTTATTTATCTGGGCGTCTCTCTCTATAAAAGGATAAAGATCTGGAGGCAGGGTGTAGGTGAACTCAGGACCGATTATCATGAAAAAAGGATCTGGGCTTTCATTAAATATGTAATGTTTCAGGCGAAGATACTGCGCGAATCTTATGCGGGTATCCTGCATGTGAGTTTCTTCTGGGGATTTGTCGGACTTTTTATCGTTACCCTGATCATCGTCGTTCAGGAAGACTTTACCGAGCTGTTCTTCCACACCAAGTTCATTTACGGAAACTTTTACCTGTTATGGTCGCTGGCAGGCGACCTGTTCGGAGTTGTGGTGCTGATAGGTCTCGCGATGGCCTTTTACCGCAGGTATAAGGTCAAGCCGAGCAGGCTGGATACAAAACCCATCGACACCTTCGCGCTGGGTATAATTACTTTTATTATTATCACGGGTTTCTTGAACGAGTCGATGCGCATCGCGATCACCGATTTCCCGAAATTTGAAATATGGTCGCCTTTCGGCTACGCCCTGGCGCACCTTTTCGGGTGGATCGGGAAGGGCACCCTCGAAACCGCCCATTATGTAAACTGGTGGCTGCACATGGTCGCGGCTTTCAGTTTTGTAGGGCTGGTCGGGTCAGACAAGCTGGGCCATATCGCGACAACCATGCTGAACGTTTATTTTCAGAACCTCGACAACGAGAGCAAAAAAACGAAGTATGCCATGAAGGTCATACCTCCTTCGGAATTCGAAACGGCAGAAACTTTCGGAGTCGGTCTGGTAGAAAACTTCACCTGGAAACAGCTTATGGACGGCGATGCCTGTACGCGGTGCGGCCGCTGTCAGGACAACTGTCCCGCGTATCTTACCGAAAAGCCGCTCTCGCCGAAGAAGATCATCAATGACGTCAAGGCGGCAATGGATGACCGCATACCCAAAATCATGGAGGTCAGGAAAGCCGGGGGAGATCTTTCGACGGTAGTATCCGGGGCCCTGATCGGGGATTACGTTGCCACCGATGAGATATGGGCCTGCACCAACTGCGCCGCCTGTCTGGAGAACTGCCCGGTGCAGATAGAGCATGTCAATAAAATCAATGATATGCGCAGATACAAGGTCCTCATGGAAGGGGAAATGGCCACCGAACTCCAGACCACTTTCGGAAACATGGAAAACAATTCCAATCCCTACGGATTTGCTTTCGCCGCCCGTGCCGACTGGCTGCCGGCGGATCTGGGGGTGAAGCTGATATCTGAAGATCCCGCGGTGGATTTCCTCTATTATGTGGGTTGCGCGGCTTCCTATGACAAGCGCAATCAGAAAGTGGCCATTGCGCTGCTTAAGATATTGAATAAAGCGGGTTACAAGGTGGGAATCCTGGGAGCCGAGGAGGCCTGCTGCGGAGATTCCGCGATGAGGGCGGGGAACGAATATCTGTTCCATGCCCTTGCCACACAGAACCTTGAAACTTTTAAAACCTACGGTGTGAAAAAAATAATCACCACCTGTCCTCACGGATACAACGTTATCAAGAAGGAATATCCCAAGTTCGCCAGGGTCGGTGTTGATTCGAGCGGCCAGCCGCTGGAATGCAATTACGAGGTGTATCACCACACCGAGATTATTATGGACCTCATACGGCGCGGGCAGGTAAAGCTGACAGAAGGCCTTAATGAAAAAATAACCTATCATGATTCATGTTTTCTCGGCAGGTACAATGAAATATATGATCAACCCAGGAACATTTTGAAAGCAATACCCGGTACCCAGTTTGTGGAAATGAGCAGAAACCACGGGAAAAGTTTCTGTTGCGGGGCCGGTGGTGCAAGGATGTGGATTGAAGAACACCTGGGCACCAGAATAAACCAGTTCAGGACCAAAGACGCGCATGCCACCGGTGCGACCAGGATCGGAACCGCCTGCCCGTTCTGCCTGACCATGCTTTCCGATGGCGCCAATGAGCTGAACATAGAAAACCTGACCACTTTTGACATTGCCGAGTATGTGTATAATGCAATGGAAAAGTAATTATCTGTGAAAGATATATTCCCCTCCACACCGGGGCCCATGACCGGCGGGGGCGGGGATAGTGTCTTATGTATATATATACCATATAAAAATTTATTGTGTAAGGAGTGGTTGATTATGGCTAATCCTCTGTTTTATATTGCCCCGATCGGGTCAATAATTGCCCTCATTTTCGCGTGGGTCATGTACAGGCTGATGATGGGTGCGGAAAAGGGTAATCAGACGATGGAAGAGATAGCAGGCTATGTCAGGGAAGGTGCGTATGCATATCTCAAACGCCAGTACAAGGTGGTTACGATCGTCTTTGCCATTCTTTCGGCCCTTTTCATCGTGCTTGCGTTTCTCGGGATTCAGAACCCTTTCGTCCCTGTAGCCTTTCTTACCGGCGGATTTTTTTCGGGTCTATGCGGTTTCCTGGGAATGAAAACGGCAACCTCTGCTTCTTCCAGAACCGCGCAGGGCGCGACGCAGTCACTGAACCGGGCGCTTAAGGTCGCCTTCAGGTCCGGTGCCGTAATGGGCCTGGTGGTGGTCGGTTTCGGCCTTCTGGACATTTCCCTCTGGTATATCATCCTGAACTACATCTATGATACCAACACGTGGGGATTAAGCGCCGATCTGGTGAAAAAGCTCGGTATAGCCGGCGGTGTTTTCGACATGCACATCCTCAACAGCAGCGAATTCAAACACGCTAAACTGGTGGAAATAACGACCACCATGATCACCTTCGGGATGGGAGCTTCCACCCAGGCCCTTTTCGCCAGGGTCGGCGGCGGTATCTACACCAAGGCCGCCGATGTGGGTGCCGACCTCGTGGGTAAAGTGGAGGCGGGAATCCCCGAAGACGATCCCCGCAACCCGGCAACCATCGCCGATAACGTCGGTGACAACGTGGGCGACGTAGCTGGTATGGGCGCCGACCTTTATGAATCATACTGCGGTTCCATACTGGCCACCGCGGCGCTCGGCGCCGCTCTGCCCTTTATAGCGGGCGCAACCCCCGCCGAAGTGGTAAAACCGATCATCGCGCCGATGGTGGTGGCGGGACTCGGTATCATTTTTTCCATAATCGGTATATTCGCGGTAAGGACCAAAGAAGAGGCATCCATGAAAAACCTCCTCTTCTCCCTTAACGTGGGTGTCTGGGGTTCCTCGGTACTGATTATCGCCGCACTCGCCTTCATGGCGTCGGTCAGCTTTATCAGCTGGGGCATCTTCGGTGCAGTTATTGCTGGTCTTATCGCGGGTCTGATAATCGGCCAGTCTACCGAGTACTACACGGCTGACGAATACGCTCCTACACAGGGAATCGCGAAACAACATACCATGGGACCGGCAACCGGTATTCTGGACGGTATATCAACCGGAATGCTCTCGACCGGAATTCCTGTCGTCACCATAGTGCTCGGCATTATTGTTGCCTTCGCCTCGTCTGGCGGGTTCAGTGATATCTCCCAGGGACTCTACGGTATCGGTTTCGCCTCGGTGGGTATGCTCTCCACCCTTGGTATCACTCTTGCGACCGACGCATACGGCCCCATAGCCGATAATGCGGGCGGAAACGCGGAAATGAGTCACCTGCCACCCGAGGTTCGCAAGCGTACCGACGCTCTCGACATGCTGGGCAACACGACTGCCGCGACTGGCAAGGGTTTCGCCATTGGTTCGGCTGCTCTTACCGCCATGGCGCTGCTTTCAGCCTATCTAGAAGAAATCAAGATATGGATGGGAAAATACGCCGCGACCGGATTCTTCCAGGTTGGATCAGTGAAGTTCTACAATAAATTCCCTGAAGGTGTGGTCGCCGGGCCCAATGACGTGATCGCCCATACCGCACAGGTGGCCGATTTCGTGCGTGCGTACGACCTGTCCCTGATGAATCCGCTGGTGCTCTGCGGCTTATTCCTCGGGGCCATGATGGCCTTTGTCTTCTGCGCCATGACCATCAAGGCCGTAGGCCGCGCCGCCGGGGCCATGGTGGAGGAGGTGCGCCGCCAGTTCAAGGAATTCCCCGGTATCATGAAAGGAACCGAAAAACCGGACTACGCGCGCTGCGTAGCGATTTCCACCAAGGGTGCGCAGGAAAAGATGTTGTTCCCGTCGCTCATGGCGCTTATTGTACCCGTAGCTACAGGACTGGTCTTCGGCGTCGCCGGTGTAATGGGCCTGCTTGCCGGTTCACTGGCCTGCGGTTTTTCGGTGGCATGTATGCTTAATAACGCAGGCGGTGCCTGGGACAACGCGAAGAAGTTTATTGAAAAGGGTAATTACGGCGGCAAGGGTTCCGATGCCCATAAAGCCGGTGTTATCGGCGACACCGTCGGCGATCCCTTCAAAGACACCGCTGGTCCTTCACTGAATATTCTTTTAAAACTCATGACCATGGTCTCCGTGGTATTTTCAGGTGTGGTGGTCAAGATCTCGCCTCAGATCGGCAAGTTTCTGGGATTTGTAAAATAATTGTTTCCTGATAGAGAATTGAAAAAGGAGAGGGGTTTCCCCTCTCCTTTTTTTTCATAGTGTTAAAAGTACGCATGCTGCTTGATGACATTTCATCCCCTTACACGAATGACGCAATGCCGAGGCGGGGTAAAGAAACACGGGTTGTCTGTTAAAGTCGCAGGGCTCTTTTCTTGTAACGGTCCATTTCGTTGTGGAATATCACGGCGATATCGGTGAGGTCCTGGAACTTCTTGACGACAAAAAAAACTTTGATGAGGTCTTTGATTTTCTTATCATCGTTCAGTTCTGACATCTGGCGCCGCTGGGCTTTGAATGCATCATCTGCGCTGGAAAAGAAGGAACGTATTATCTCTTCACTGGGGCGGTCAAGTTTATTGAACGGCAGTCCCGTTTTCAGGTGTATGTTTTTTAAAACCAGCGCAACCAGCGTCAATACCTTTCTGTTGCGGTCTGCTTCCCTGTCCGATTTCATCTTTCTGAAAGCCGCCAGAATAAGGGCATTTTTATCTTTAATATTCCGTACAATTTCTTCCTGTACATCGCCGGGTATTTTGTTAAATGAAGGGGAATGATGTGGGTAAAACGATTTTAAAAACTCGGACGACAGCATAATCTTTCCGCAAAGGGAGTCTTTAAAAGATCCGCCCTCGATAAAGTCGGCAAGCTTTTGTATATCCACATCAACCAGAGTGATTGATTCATTGAGAAAGGCAGGCATTTCCATGCCCCTGAAGAAAGTTTCCATTTTCTTGCTCTCATATACCTCATTCTTGAAAAAATACTCCATGAGTATTTTTCTAAAAATTTCGCCTGTTTTACCCGCAACCTCCTTGTCCTCATCCAGTGCGAGGCAGACATCGATAAGGTTGTTGTAGGTTTCCCTGTGTTCCATATATATGCCCCAAGGGTATAATTCACCGCTCTAAGAAAAGAGCTGCTTTTCAATAGTATTATCTAATATCAAATCGCATTTGAAAATGCAATTATTTTAAGGGATTCTATTTTAATGTATCGGATAATCTGTTTGCGTAAAAGGGGATTATATCTCTTCAGTCACGACCGTGCGTACACCTCAGCGTCAAGACCGCTGTATTGTCCCAGAACATAATAATGATACCCGATCCCTGCCACCATTGCGGCATTGTCGGTGCAAAGCTCTTTTGGGGGAATTATCAGATGCTCGTCATTCTTTCTTTCCCGATCCAGCATTTCCCTTAATCTTCCATTAGCGGCCACTCCTCCGGCAACCACAATGTGCTTTATGTTCCTCTTTCGGGCAGCCGCATATACCCGCCTCACGAGCAGTTCGAGCGCCCTTTCCTGAAAACTGTATACTACCTCGTTTATGGGCGTATCAGGATTTTCCCTGATATAGGTGATTACCGATGTTTTAAGACCGCTGTAAGAAAACCTGAAATCATCCGCCCCCGAATCTGAGAGGATTTTCGGAAAAAGGTGCCTCTTTTCAACCGCGGTAAGGGCTGTTTTCTCGATGACCGGTCCCCCGGGGTACCCCAGGTCTAGATATTTTGCGACTTTATCAAAAGCTTCACCCACTGCGTCATCCGCCGTTTTCCCGATTATCTCGGTTTCACCGATACCGTTCACCTGGTAGAGCGCGGTATTCCCGCCGGATACCAGAAGTCCGATGTGCGGATATACCGGTTCCTCACCTTCGAGAAAGGGCGCATACAGATGGGATTCTAAATGATTGGACGCGATTAACGGTATTTTTAGTACAAATGAAACGGCCTTTGCCGATTGCAGTGCTATCAGCAGGGAACCGACAAGGCCCGGCCGGTTCGTTGCGGCGACATATGAAAGATCGGAGTACGTAACCCCCGCCTTTAGAACGGCCCCTTGAATCAGGTCGTTTATAACCTCCAGGTGCGCCCTGGACGCAATCTCTGGCACCACGCCGGAGTACACACGGTGCAGGTGGATCTGGCTGTAGACGAGGTTTGAAAGGATCTCTTTTCCGTTTCGTATTATAGCCGCTGCGGTCTCATCGCAGGAGCTTTCGAGTCCGAGTCCTATCGCTTCCCTACTTGCGGGCATTGAATATCTCTATCGCTTTCCTCAACTGGGTATCGAACTCCATGTCGTAGAGAGGTTTTTTCATATAGCGAAAGACCTCGTTTTTCAGGAGGTAATGAGCGCTGGTATTCGAAATATTAATTCTATTCTGGTTTAAATAACTTATGAAAGCTTTTTTGTTTTGCTCGTTATATTCTTTATGATCCTTCACGAAACTCTCGGCCAGTTTCTTTTTAATGATTATACTGATGTCTTTTTTTTCCTTTTCCGGGAAGTCATACGCTGCTGATACAACGTCTGGAGATATGCCCTTGCCGTGGATAGAGGCACCGGAAGGTGTGTAGTACTTTGCGATAGTAAGGCTGACACCAGTACTGTCATCGAGATTATAGAACTTCTGTACGGAACCTTTTCCGAAAGTCTTTTCACCTACCAGTATGCAGCGCTTGTTGTCACGAAGAGCGGCGGCTACTATTTCCGAGGCAGAAGCGCTGCCCTTGTTCACCAGCAATATAACCTTACCCCGGTAAAGGGGGTCCCGCTTCGAAGAATATTCCCTGACATTGCCTGTTCCCTCGCGCCCGCGGGTCGATACGATGATTTTCCCTTTTTCCAGAAATAGTTCTGAGATGGATACGGCTTTATCCAGCAGACCGCCCGGATTCCAGCGAAGATCCATTAACAAGTGATCGATGCCCTTTTTATTAAACTCATTAAGGACTTTTTCTATTTCCCGGCTGGTGTCAGAACTGAAAACCTTGAGTCGGATGTATCCAATGGTCCGGTCCGGGCTTTTAATGATATCATGACTGACAGTTTCCACCCTGATAGGGGCTCTTTCTATGTCAAAGGTAAGGGGCTCGTCATAACCTTCACGAACAATGGTGAGGGTGACTTTTGTATTGGGAATTCCCCTGATAAGTTTTACGATATCAGAAAGGTTTTTGTCCTTGATGCGCGTATCATTGATTTTTGAAATAATGTCTCCCGCTTTGATTCCTGCTCTCATCGCGGGTGTATCTTCGATGGGGGAAATAACCACAATCTCGCCGTTTCTGGTAGTGATCTCGACCCCTACCCCGACAAATTTACCGGTGGTTTCTTCCTTGAGTTCGGAAAATGCCTCTTCGTCCAGAAAACGCGAGAACGGATCTTTCAGCGACTGAACCATGCCGCGGATCGCACCATAAAAAATGTCCTTGGGTGAAATAGTATCGACATACTCGCTGTTGATGAGCTGATATACCTGGTGGAAATAATCCAGGTAGGTATGAGCGGGCACACCGGCACTCAGCCTGAAACTTGTGTTTATTCCCAGGAACAGCCCCAGGAGAAAAGTGAAGATAAACAGATGGAGTTTTCTTTCTGCTGTTTTTTTAAACATATTAGTAACCTGCCGCGCTGCGGATAATCCGCTTATTTAAACTGATCGGTGTTCTTTGATGCGCCGTCTGCCCGGACTTCACGAGAACTGGTAATGTGTATGGTGGCATAGGGCTGCAGAAGGTACCCGAAGCTATAATAGAAACGATTCTTCCGCACCTCTTACCGGTTTAGAAAAATCTTATTGAACTTGTCGCCGTGATTTTTCTTCATATACAATTTAAATTCGTTGAGATCAACGCCGTGCCGTGACAATATTTCACGAAAGATTTTTTCCCTCTGGGCGATAGACTGGGCTTCATCAAGGCTTTCTTCAAATCCCTTCAACTGGTATTCGTTCCAGATAATCTTGAATTGCTTTTCATTGATGTCTTTCTTGGAGCATCCGCTCAAAAGGAAAACGGCCGTCATAACTGCATAAAAACGTCTCATTTATTCCCTCAATTATTTATGATTTTACGTTTTACATCGGAAACGGCATCCAGGGGAACGACTCAGCAGGTAGTGTCGGAATTCGATGCAGGTCTTTCCCTGCCCGGAACCATATGTGAAACAGAATATACATCATTGAAGATTAAACATAAATCTGTCCGCAATTGTCAACGAAATTACCCCTCTTCCTGTATGGACGAACTTAAAAACTTACGCGCGAAATCCGTGAGAATCCTGGCCGTCATCCCCCAGATTATGAAGCCGTCATAAGAATAGTAATAAACGCTGTAGTTTCTCCCCTCATATTCAACCCTTTCGACCCTGTCATAGCGCTCTTCTTTGAAAATCGAGAGCGGGACTTCGGTATAGTCTTCTATCTCTTCCAGGTTGATGATATACCGGTACGGGTGGGGTATAAACCCGACATAACATACTACATGGAATCCTGCGAGAGAGATGAATTCGTCGAATTCACCGGCAATTTCTATATCCGCCGGTGCGATTCCCATTTCTTCACATGTCTCCCTGAGCGCTGTTTCGAGCAGGTTACTGTCACCGTCTTCATGACCGCCCCCGGGGAAAGACATCTGTCCCTTATGCGATGAAACAGTACTCGTCCGCTTCGTTAACAACACACATGCCTGCCCGTCCCTGTTAAGCAGCAGCATCATAACCGCCGCCTTTTTGAAATCCGGTTTTTCGATTTTTCTCGGCAGGTAGCCCTGAAACCGCTTCAGGAGACCGTCCTTGAATTGATGATATTCGGTTTGGCTGGAAAAAGTAAGTTTCATCAGATCGTCAGGGTTGCGGTTTCAAATTTGGTTTTTCACCCGGCGGTGCGGTCATCAGGCCGGTTCTTTCCGTCTTCATCCAGGATTTTAATGTATTCATCCCAGGTTTCCTCGATCTCCCGGGCCGATTCAGGGTCCAGTTTTTCTATTACGAAACCGGCATGGACGATAACCTTGTCCTCTATCCGCAGATCGGGAACCATTGTAATATCGACCTCTTTCATGACCCCGTATGCTTCCGCCACGGCCCGGGATCCCCGGATCTCGATTATCTTCATGGGTACCGCCAGACACATCGTCGTTTAACCCTCCTTACATGAGTTTCAGCAGATTCGAGGAAGCTGTTCTTCCGTCAACAGCGGGAGAATCCTACTCCCCCCCGCCAGGGTATGCAGGCAGGCCTTGCCGGGAAAGTCGCCGGTGATTTCACCGATGACCGCAGCATTGACGCCCTCCTCATAACGCTTCATCGTCTCGACGATTTCTCCCGCTTTTTCACTTCGCACCACCATGAGCACCTTTCCTTCATTGGCGACGTAGAGGGGATCTATTCCCAGGATCTCGCAGGCACCCCTGACCTCGTCCCTGACCGGAAGGTCCTTTTCAGCGATCCTGACGCCGAAGGTTCCGCCGCCGGCGATCTCGTTCAACACTGATGCCACTCCACCCCTGGTCGGGTCGCGCATGAATTTTATACTGCCGGGGAAATCACTGACCACGCCTTCCAGAATATGATTAAGCGGCGCGCAGTCGGAATAAAGTCCTTTGCTGAAGCTGAGCCCGTTCCGCCGGGCCATGATCGCCATGCCATGGTCGCCTATAAAACCGTTTATCACCACGGCGTCCCCGGGTCTGATTTCACCCCGCTGAATATCACCCTGAAGGATGCCGATTCCCGCCGTATTTATGAAGATGCCGTCGCCTTTCCCCTTTTCCACAACTTTAGTATCTCCGGTCACGATTTCAACCCCGGCGTAGTCGGCCGCTTTTTTCATGGAAACCAGTATTTCTTCCAGCAATGAGATTTCAAGTCCTTCTTCCAGCACCAGGCCGCATGATAGAAATCGGGGTTTAGCCCCCATGACCGCCAGATCATTAACCGTACCGTTTACCGCCAGCGAACCTATGGTGCCGCCGGGGAAAACGAGCGGTGAGACCGTAAAGGTATCGGTGGTGAAAGCGATTCTCCCGGCAGGGAGATCGAGTACGGCGGCGTCATCGAGTTGAATGGATTCTCTGCCCAGGGATCCCCTGATTATGGTGTCTATCAGATCGCTCATCAATCTGCCGCCGCTCCCGTGGCCTGGAAGTATCCGTTTCATCATGATTGTCCCCCGTATTTGAAATACGCCGCGCAGGGTCCCTCGGTGGACACCATGCAGGGGCCGACCGGTTCCTCGGGCGTACATGGTTTCCCGAATAACGGGCATTCGGGCGGCACGATGATTCCCCGCAACAATTCTCCGCACCGGCATCCCCGGTGCTCACGAGGTTCGGGCACATCCACGCTGAAACGTTCAGCCGCATTAAAGCCCGCGTATTCATCCCTGAGGACAAGCCCGCTGCCGGGAATCTCTCCCAGTCCTCTCCAGGTCGATGCGGCCGGTGCGAACACCTCGTACATGAGTTCGCGTGCCCTGGGATTGCCGTTTTCCCTTACGACCCTGGCGTACTCATTGGCGATACCGTTGCTTCCACGGACAATCATGTGAAGCAGTATCAGTGTCGCCCTTATCAGATCATGATTCTCAAAACCGGCTACCACGCATGGCCTGCGGTAATGAACAGGGACGAACCGCCATCCCTCGACACCGATAACGGCACTCACATGCCCGGGGAGTATAAAGCCGTCGATAAGGGCATCCCCGGCGTCCAGTAACGCATGTACCGCCGGAGGGGTCAGCTTGTTCCCCGGAAGTATCGTAAAGTTTTTGAGGTTCTTTTTCTTCGCTTCCTTCAGGGTAACGGCCTCGGCGGGTGCCGTGGTTTCGAAACCTACGCTGAGAAACACCACCTGCTTGCCGGGATTTTTTTCAGCCATGAACAGTGCATCCAGGGGTGAATAGACCACCTCCACACACATTCCACGCGTCCTTTCCAGCGCAAGGGAACTGTACGACGACGGGACCTTGACCATGTCGCCGAAAGTCGCGATAATCACATTCGGGATGGCGCCTATCGCTATTGCACGGTCCAGGTATCCATTGGGGGTCACGCATACCGGACACCCGGGCCCGTCAATGAGGCAGAGCCCCTGCGGAAACAGGTCCTTCACTCCTGTCTTGAAAAATTCCGTGGTGTGGGTTCCGCATACTTCCATGATACGCACTTCTTTGTCCAGGCGGAACCCGCTGAGCTCCTGAGCGAGATGATTCAATTCTTTCAACATCCTTTCCGTTCCGCCTTCGCCCGTGCGACCGCTATCTGCCCAAGGGCCAGGCAGCCGTCGTTAAACGGTACGTTTCGGGGAGTGTAGATGTCAAACCGTTTTTGAAGAAGTCCCCGCCATATGCCCCTCAGCAGCAGACGGTTTTGAAATGACCCTCCTGAAAGCACCACGCGGTTGACACGGCTCCTTTCCCTGATCCGTTCACAGGCGCCCACCGTAAGATCTATTACTGCCCGGTGAAAGCCGGCCGCGATGAGTTCCACGGGTATCTTTTCCGTCATCATTTCAGCAATCCACCGTATAATGCGGTCTGTGGGAATTATCATGGGGGAACCTTCTTGGATCGGGATATCCGTCGGAAAGGGAATTGTATCACTACAGTCCATGACCATCGCCGCTTTTTCCTCCAGCAGCATGGCCGCTTCGGCCTCGGTGCTTACGCTGGTGCTGATACCCATGATGGCGGATGCTCCGTCGAAAATCCTGCCGATGCTGCAGGTCAGCGGGCAGTTGATTTTTTTCTTGATTATTTCCAGGACGACGGGCGACCGGGGAAGATCATTCAGAAAGGGAACCCTGTCGCCGAAGCAGCCGTAGAGCAGGGCCAGACCGGTTTTCCATACATCACGAATAGCCGACTCTCCTCCCGGCAGGGGAAAATACGAGAAGTGGGCCATTCGCTCGAAATCCGGCCCGTCGACAATCAGTATCTCGCTTCCCCAGAGCAGTCCGTCATCGCCGTATCCGGTACCGTCGTAGGCGATACCTATCGCCGGTCCATGAATGCCCCGGTCTTCCGTTACCGAGGCGATATGGGCATGGTGATGCTGCACCCTGATCCTCCGTAGACCTTCCGCTTCAAGCCTGTCGGCAATAGCGGTGGTAAAATAACCCGGATGCAGATCCGATACGACGGTGTCCGGTTCCATGGAGTAAATTTTCCTGAAATGTCCCAGCGTTTTTTCAAAAAGCGCATGGGAGGAGGGGGAGGCCATGTCGCCGAGAAACTGGGACATGATGATTGTTTCGTTGCGGGCAAGCGCGAATATGTTTTTCAGATCACCCCCGGTGGCGAGGAGTGTCCCCCTGACCTTCCTCACGGGTAGAGGCGCCGGCACATAACCGCGGGAACGTCTGATGAAAAAACCCTGCTCCTCCTCGACGAAAAGAACACTGTCATCGGTAAACTCCACTATGTCCCGGTTGTAGCTTATGAAAATGTCCGCTATCGAACCGAGTTCCTCCATGGCCTCGCGGTCCCTGAAAATTATCGGCTCATCGGAGACATTGCCGCTGGTCATCACCAGCACCAGGTCAGGATCACGGGAAAAGACTAGGTGCTGCAGCGGCATATAGGGGAGCATCACGCCTGCGTGCTTCAGACCCGGAGCGATGTGACGGCTGAGCAGCGGAACCCGCTCCCTGCACAGGACTATAGGCCGTTCAACCGACTGCAGAAGTCTTTCTTCTTCCGGTGTTATGTGCAAAAATTCCTCAGCCTTTGCCATGCTCCCGACCATCAGTGCGAAGGGTTTGAAGGGACGGTTTTTGCGATTACGCAGTTTCATCACCGCGGTGTCGTTCAATGCGTCACAGGCAATCAGGTACCCCCCTACGCCCTTAATGGCGGCAATGCCGCCGTCCCGGAGCAAGGCAATGGTCCTCTCGACTATTTCCCCGGTTTTTTCCGTTATAAGCCTGCCGTCCGGGGACAGGAGCCGCAGATGGGGTCCGCAACGGGCGCAGGCATTGGGCTGGGTATGGAACCGACGGTCGACAGGGTCCCCGTATTCCGATAAACAACGGGGACACATGGTGAATTCATTCATCGAGGTGTTTATGCGGTCATAGGGAATATCATGGATTATGCTGAAGCGGGGGCCGCAGTTGGTACAGGTGATGAAGGGATAATGATAGCGCCGGTCTTTTTCGTCGAAAAATTCTTTCAGGCAGTCGTTGCACACGGCTGCGTCTGGAGGAACAGGAGCGGTTCGCGCATACGTCAGAGCGCTCTCACCGATAACAAACTCTTTAAATCCCAGGGATGGTTCTTTTGTAAATTCAATACGGTGAATATTTGACAACGGCGGTGACTGTGCCCTGATTTCTTCCAAAAAAGAACGCAGTTGATCGTCTTCACCCTCGGCATCTATGAGAACTCCCTCGGTATCGTTGTATACCTTGCCCTTCAGTTGGAATTGCCGGGCGAGACGGTATATGAACGGCCTGAATCCGACACCCTGGACAATCCCGGTTATCCTTATTTGATATCGTACGATCATAGGCCATCTCTACCAGAAAGGGTTGTATTGGCAAGGGGGAATTTTTCCGCGGTTTGCAATGGGTTGAAATCTACAGTTACCGGCTCCTCTGTATGGAGAATTTTTTCTGTAAAATTTTTGATATCCATCTATAAATAATATAAACAATTTTGAAATATTGAATTTTTTATCTTTTAATTAAACAATAAATTTGACTCATTGAAAGTGTAACACTACCATTAGATACCGAAAAATCAAAAATTACCTGAGGGTGGTTTCCACCACCCGGAATGTAGGGACCGCTGATGACAGAGGAAACCGGTGTCCCATTGAACAGGTTCTCATGGGTACACCCATAACAGATCCTGAGAATCCCATTTAAGCGGCAAGCATTGCACGTTCATTTGATCCATTCATCGCCCATGCGGTCACATGTAGTCGGGGGAGGCCGGGATATAGCCAGGTTCAGGGTTTGTTGATACATGAACGGCATTATCCGGTTTCATAACGCTGTTACATCACAGCGAGGTTATCACGGTTTTCCTTTAAGATGACAAGGTTAATCAGTCACGAACGGAATAAATCATTTTCCGAAATAATTCCCGGTTCAGCATGAACGTCGTTACGGGCTCTATAATAAGCCATAGAGCGGAAAAACTTCAGGGAATAAGCTGAGTTAAATCCCGTATAGGGATTTTCAACGTCAGACTGATGCGGTCAGGCAAAACAGATGTACCTGGATAAAGTAAATATGTTGACAAATTTATTTGTTCTGTTTATAAGCATAAGAAATCTCGATTTCACGATCCTAAAGACTCGATCCAGGGATAGTGAAGCGTCAGGGCATGTTCGGAAACGGACCGGCCTGCTTGTTGGTAAAGAGGTTTACCTCGCCGTAAGACATCGAAGGCCTTGCTGTGCCCTCGGTGTGTGTATTCTTCTTCCCAACAGGTAACGTAACACTAACAGGTCTATCGGCTTTCGCTGCCGTCGCCGATGGTGATACCGCAGCACTGATTATTCCGACGGTGATTGATTAATGTCCGGCGGGGTCATGAGTTGCCGCATGAAATCCTGTAAATCAATAATTTCGACACGCGCATATTTTCTGAAAATCTGTTGGAGGTGGGTGAGGAATGAAATGCAGGAGAGTAATAATCAGATTTATTGCAGTGTCCTTTGTTTGTTCTACCGCGGGTATAATGTATTGCCAGAAGGGAACAACGAATATCAATCCAGGTCCCGCCGATGTAGTAACTATTACCGATATTAATAAATTCATCACCGCGACCGATGTGGCTGCCGGAATTCAGAAAACCAATAATTATGTGGATCCGGTCCGGATGTCTCACAGTGTTCATGAAGAATCAGGCATACTCTGCGTTATCTGCCATCACAAGCACAGCAATGATGACAGAATCAAACAGTGCGCCTACTGTCATAAAGGCAAAGAAGGTGATGTGATCATGCACAATTTCTGCATCACCTGCCATGTTGAAAAGAAAAAGGGTCCCGCGCTGTGCCAGGACTGTCATAAGCCGGTATCAGTACGGTAACCGCTTTTTCCGGTATTGTCCGATGAAAAGAACGCTGGTACTCGGTGTAGGCAATATACTTCAAAGCGATGACGGACTCGGCGTATATATCGTAAACCGTTTGATCGAGTCCGGCATTGATCTGCCCGATCACGTAGAAGTCCTAGACGGGGGTACCGCCGGGTTTGACCTTCTTCCCCTGATGAAAGGGAAGGATAAAATAATCGTCGTCGATGCGCTGAGAACCGGTGACCCACCGGGCAGTCTTTACCGTGTCAGGCCTGACCAGATTGCATCCGCCGGTCACGGTCTTTCACTGCATGACGTAGGCATAGGACAGATCATCAAAACGTTGAAGCTGCTGGGGGAAAACCCGGAAATTCAAATCATCGGTATCGTACCTGACGATATCGACACGCTGGACATCACTATCAGCCCCGCTGTACGGGAAACGGTCCCCAGGGCGATCGAGCTCATTCTCGACGCAGTATCAGATTAGCATTCAGGAGGGTATATATGACAATAAGCAGAAGGGATTTTCTGAAGATCATGGGAGGAGGAGCCGCCGCATTTACCTTTTCCGGCGTCATGCTGCAGGGGTGCAAAAAAGCCCTCGAAAAGGCGGCAGAACGCACCCACGTCATCTGGATACAGGGCCAGTCCTGTTCGGGTTGCTCGGTTTCCATCCTCAACAGCGTCGCTCCCGATATCGCTACGGTGATCACCCGTCACATCAGCCTGGACTTCCATCAGACACTGATGGGTGGCACCGGAGATGCCGCCATGAAAGTACTGGACGACACGGTCAGGAAACAGCGTAAGGATTATGTGCTGGTTGTGGAAGGTTCAATCCCCACCAAAGACGAGCTTTACTGCACGCTTGGTGAGAGGAACGGCCATCATGTGGGGTTTTTAACCAGGCTCAAGGAACTGGGTGGAAACGCCAAAGCGATACTGAATTTCGGAAGCTGCGCCGCTTTCGGCGGTATACCGGGTGCTAAAATCAGGGCTACCGGGGATAACCCTACCGGCGCAAAACCTCTTTCTGATATTCTTCCCAAATCAACCTATATCAACGTGCCGGGCTGTCCTCCCCATCCCGACTGGATGGTGGGCACCATAGTACATTTCCTGCTGAAGGGGGTGCCTGAACTGGACGAATACAAACGCCCGAAAATCTATTTCGGCACGACGGTTCATGAGAAATGCGAGCGTCTTCCCGACTATAAACGCGGGCGGTTCGCCAAACACTGGGGAGAGGAGGGGTGTCTGTACCTGCTTGGATGTCTGGGTATGGATACCGGCTGTGATATCCCCACCCGAAAGTGGCTCGACGGCGTCAATTCTTGCACAGGATGCGGTTCCGGGTGCATCGGTTGCACGGAACCGGTTTTTCCCGACACCGGGGATAGAGGTCTCTATAAACATCTCATGGCCGGTATGGATGAAATCAATATGATCGAAAACCCACAGGTGCGGCAGGCGGTTCTGAATCTCAAGAAAGGAGGTGTCATCAATGGCTAAAGTACTGCTGGATCCCATTACCAGAATAGAAGGCCATCTCTCCATAGAGCTGGAAGTACAGAACAACAAAGTGGTCGACGCGTGGAGCAGAGGGGACATGTTCAGGGGATTCGAGAAAATCCTCCAGGGCAGAAATCCTGTGGACGCCAACCAGATCACCCAGAGGATATGCGGGGTATGCCCCGTTTCCCACGGTATAGCGTCGAGTAAGTGCCTCGATGCCGCATTCGGCATAAAGGCAAACCACAACGGGAGGCTTTTGCGCAACCTGGTGCTTGGCGCGAATTTTCTTCAATCCCATATCATCCACTTTTACCATCTTGCCGCGCTCGATTATGTCGACATAACCGCGGTTCTGAAATACAAGGGAAGCGATAAACGGCTTAATGCCGTAAAGGAATGGGCGCTGGAAGAACTGAAAACAAAAAAAGGTCGCCCCGATGAGATAACCGCGGTAGCGCCATTCCTTCCCAGGTACGAGGGGAAGGATTTTTACATTCAGAACAACGACCTCAACATCGCCGCCATTGCCCATTATCTTGAAGCGCTGGATATACGCATGAAAACCCACCAGTTGGTGGCGCTTTTCGGTGGAAGGGCTCCCCATCTCATCGGTCTGGTTCCCGGAGGTGTTACCCAGGTGCCGACCCGAAGTAAAATACGCGAATACCGTTCCATCCTGAAACAGGTAGAGAAATTCGTCAATAAGGTATACCTGCCCGATGTGCTTGCGGTAGCTAAGGAATACACGGATTACTTTAAAATCGGCAGGTATAACAATATGCTCGCCTATGGTGTGTTCGAACAGGACAACGATGGTCAGAAATTAATGCTACAGCGGGGAATTTTCGCCGATGGGAAGGTCAATAAACTGGATACCGGCCTCATTCGCGAGCATGTGCGTTATTCACGCTATGGTTCGGGTTCTCAACTGCACCCCTTCAAGGGGGAAACCGAACCCAATCCCAAGAAGGGCGGGGCTTACACCTGGCTCAAGGCGCCGCGGTATAACGGTATGCCCATGGAAGTGGGGCCTCTGGCGAGGGTGGCCGTCAGTTACCTGTCGGGGAACGAGGCTGTTAAAAAAGAAGTGGATGCCGTTCTTAAGATGTTCACCGCCGACATCTCGGCGGTATTCTCGGTTCTGGGGCGGCACGCGGCCAGGGCCATCGAATGCAAACTCATCTGCGGCCAGGCAAAAAAATGGCTTGATGAACTTGAGGTAGGAGGCATACCGCGGTCGCATTATTCTATCCCGGATAAAGGAGAGGGGGAAGGGCTGGTCGAGGCGCCCCGGGGTGCCCTGGGCCACTGGATCGTCGTAAAAGACCGAAAGATCGCCAATTACCAGTGTGTGGTTCCCACCACCTGGTTCTGCGGTCCCCGCGACGATAACGGTGTAAAGGGGCCGGTGGAACAGGCACTCATAGGAACTCCCATCGCCGATCCAAAAAACCCGATCGAAGCGGCGCGGGTGGTCCGTTCTTTCGACCCCTGTATAGCCTGTGCGGTGCACGTGATGGAGGGTGATCGGGAAATCGGCAGATACCGGATCAGTTGATCCAGATCCAACAAGATCAGTTTGAATGGAAGAATTGATTTCCACAGAGATCCGGGGGCACAGGGGAAATGCGTATAATCCTTTAGTGAGATACAACGGGTATATCTGAATCTCCGGGTCTCTGTGGCATTTAAAAAACCAGTTCCTTTAGAAATGCTGTCTGATAAACGGCCTCTGATAATGTAAAAACAAATTGTATAATTCCACCCTGTCCAGTCTAATACCGCATGGATCTTTTCACCCATCTCATGGTCAGGATTCTGCCGCTCTATGTCATTGTTATTTTAGGTTATGTGGGCGGCAGATACATGAAGATAGACGGATGCAGTGTATCGGTGCTGTGTATCTATATAGTGGCGCCGGTAGTGGTCTTCGGCTCCCTGGCCTCCACACCATTCTTCGCATTCCATTTAGTCCTGCCGCTGGTCTTTTATCTGATCTGCTGCTCGATCAGTCTTTTCTCATATTTTATAACCGGCAGGCTGTTCAATGACGCTACCCGGAATCTTCTTGGTTTCTCGTCGGGTGATTCTAATACAGGATATTTCGGACTTCCCGTCGCCATCCTGCTCTTCAAACCCGAAATGGTAGGTCTTTATCTGCTCTCCTCTCTATCAATGGTGTTTTATGAAAACACCCTGGGGTTCTTTCTTCTTTCCCGTGGAACCTACTCGAGCCGGCAGGCGATGAAAAACATACTCGCATTGCCATTGTTGTGGGCCACCGTGGCAGGAGTCATAACAAGCTTTTTTACCCCTGATTTTAGTCCTGAATTCAATGATCTGCTGGAGAAATTCAAGGGTGCGTTTTCGGTACTTGGTATGATGATAGTCGGAATGTCACTATCGAAATCATCGCGGTTCATACCCGACTGGAGATTTATCGGGGTTTCGATGTTTATAAAGTTCATTGTATGGCCTGGGGTGATGATCGGGATGATCATGGCGGACCGGTATGTGTTCAACTGCTATTCTCAGGGAATACACTCTATCGGATTGTTAATAGCCGCACTTCCCATCGCCGCCAATGTCGCGGCTTTTTCCTCGATACTGGATGTCCACGCAGACAAAGCGGCATCGGCGGTGCTGGTCAGTACTGCGGTTTCGTTGTTTTTTATTCCTCTGATTTTTATCTTTTTCCCGGTTTAGGCCACCGTTTCTTTATTTCAGCCGGGTGATGTGACTGGTGGTGATGGGTATCGATGCGTTTTATAAATATCAGTAACAGACCTGTATTGTTTTCTGTCCCGGTTTTTTAAAAATGTTTACACATGTCGATAGTTTCTCTATGGTGGAGAGATAAACAGGAGGATCCAATGGAAATCAAGGTGCTGAAAGACATTCTGGAATCGAATATCTCAAGAGCTGAAGAGATAAGAGCCCTGCTTAAAGAAAAAAAGGTGTACATGTACGACATCATGAGTTCGCCGGGGTCGGGTAAAACCACTCTCGCTGACAGGATACTATCAGTTTTGAAAAATGAGTTCCGTTGTGCAGTTATAGAGGGAGACATCAAGACCACCAGGGACGCAGAGAGGCTGGCGAAGCATGAAATCCCCATAATGCAGATAGAAACTTCTCTGTTCGGCGGTGATTGTCACCTTGAGAGTTCATGGATCCGCAAATGCCTTGAGAGTTTTAATCTGGATGAACTGGATGCGGTCTTTATAGAAAACGTGGGCAACCTCGTATGTCCGGCCGAGTTTGAACTTGGCGACGATGAACGAATCGTTGTACTCAGCGTTACCGAGGGAGAGGACAAACCTCTCAAATATCCGCTCATGTTCACCTCGTCCCAGACACTTGCCATAACCAAGACCGATCTTCTGCCTCACCTGGATTTCAGCATCGATGAACTCCTGGGGAATGTGAAACGCGTAAATCCAAAAATGAATGTTTTTCCATTAAGCGCCAGGACCGGTGAAGGCATGAATACTTTTTTGGACCACCTGAGAAAAGGTATTCGTTCAAAAATGAAATAATACTATGCCGCCGCTGCGGGGCAGAAAAATGAAACGGCGGAGTTGAAAATACAAAAGGGTGCTGCAATGCAGCAACTTTTTGTGCGGGCTGAAGGTAGACGCTGTTTCCAGAACCAATGGCGCACAATTGAACGGCATATATCCCCCTTGCCGTCTTAACATCGGATTTAAACCCAGCGGCTTCGGCAGTAACTTCTCCCTTCAGGAGTGAGTTGAAATCCTTCGGGGAGTTCAACGATAAGCTTTTCTTCTTTCAGGTCTTCCAGAATGCTTCGAAGCTCCGTTCCATCCAATCCCAGGGTGCGTTCCAGTTCCTTCACACGCATAAAACCGCCGGTAGCGCTCCTGTGGTATATATCCTGTAAAATATTACATGTGGTCTGGTTCATTGGGGTCCCTGAAGTTCAACCTGGATGTTACAGTAAAATACTTTCCTTCTGTTTTCTGTGTCTATAATAAAAATACAAATCCGCATAACATCATAAATAATTGACATCTTATTCAATATTATTGATATTAAACTGAAATATTGATAACTTCAATTCGTAGCGGATTATTCGGCGTGGGGGGAATCTCGTTCCGACCCTATACAGATAAATAACTATGACCGAAAAGAAAACCAAGATAGATAAAACAAAGGAAAACATTAAGGTTTCCAATCTCGATATCAAAGAGAAAAAGGAGCTCTTCGACAGGTTTCTTCAGGCCGGAGGAGAGGTGGTTCGTGAACAACCGCGTAAGGGATTAACAGAATTCAACCGTGAAAAACAGAGAAATCGCACGGGCAGAATCGATACACAGCGATATGGGCAAAAAACCGCAAAAACCGCAAGCCCTGAAGTTAAACCTGCACCCTCGGACAAAAACAAAAGAAGAACCGCCGCTCCTCAGGCACCCGCCGGAAGAATCAATCCGATAGTGCGGTTTTTTCACCGCCTGCGCATTCGTTTCAGGCTTTTCTTCATGGGGATTTCCGATTTTTACGGCCTGAATTTTTCCCCGAAATTCCTCGACAGACTCAACGGCGAGGTAAAAACCAACCTGCTGGAAATACAGCTGCTCTACCTGGATATTTTTAAAAAGAACCATCAGGATGGAATTAAAATCATTAAGGACCTTGACCGGTTAAACCCGCTTTATTATGAACTTTTGGAAATGATTTCATCGGTCTTCGACCGTACCGTCATAAACCGTATTATAGAACATCATCTGCACTTCCCCAACGTTGAACAGAAAACCACCGACATCAGGGATCCGCTGATGGAGCTTTTTAAAAAGCTCTATGTGCTGTATCCCTATCATGAATTCATCCTGTCCGCCTTTGAGAAAGCCGTTTCCCAGCAGATGAAGATCGAAAAGGAGAAGCAGTCGGTATATTCGTTGAAAAGAAAAAAAATCAAGAACGACCTTTATTTCGTGCTTCATAAGTTCACCCCCGCTCTTTACTGGCTTTTCAATCATTATAATGGATTTGTAATTCCCATGAATGATCCCATGATTCTTTCGCTACTGGGAATCTCTGAAAATGACATGCCCGGGAAGCGGGAACGCTTGCAGATGAGAGGGACGGCTGAAGAATCGATGGATGGTGAACAATCAAAAAACACCGAGGTAGAGGAGGAACAGATCCCTGAAGACGTAAAAAAGGGAATGGAGTTGATGAACAGCCTTGACCTGTCCCAGCTGAAATCAAGGATCGACAGAAACGGCGTGTTCAAGTTCGTGAAGGACAACGATAAAATACTGCTGGCTCATATGCTGTTCATTGAGTTTGACGAGGAGTTTTCTTTCATACTTACCACCAGTAAAATCAAATATAACGTTCTTTTCACACAGGAGGGTAAAATCGATCATCGGACGCGCCTTTCTGATTTATATAATGAACTGCGTAAAACAATGAATGTGTTCAAAGACTACGCCGATGTTCTGACCGATTATGAAAAAACGCGTCTGGAAAAACCCACCAGCAGTTCACAGTATATGGATTATTCGAACCGGCTCACCGGTATCGATAAAAAGCGTAATACGATCGGGAAGAACATCAGAATGGCGGTCAGAAGTTTCATGGAAAAAATCGCTGAGCAATTGAAGAT
>CAZUXY010000012.1:0-82911 GCA_964624235.1 uncultured Leptospirales bacterium
ACGGGCACCACCGGGCCGAACTGCTCCACGTGGTAGAGGTCCATCCGCGGCGTCACCGGGCAGACCACCGCCGGGTAATAGAGCGTCTTTTCGCGCGTGCCTCCCCCGGGGTTTATCACCTGTGCGCCGTGTTCCAGTGCGTTCGCGACCAGCTCTGAAAGATAGCCGGGCTTGTAATCCTCGGGCAGCGGCGTAATGCCGACATTCTCGTCCCAGGGCATGCCCACCCTGAGCTTCTCCAGCCCGGCGGTGAAGGCGACGAGAAATTCTTTCAGTATATCCTCATGGACAAACAATATCTTCAGCGCCGTACACCGCTGTCCGTTATACGAGAGGCTCCCCGTCAGGCACTCTTTCACCGCGAGCGAGATGTCGGCGTCGGGCAGCACTATACCCGCATTCTTGGCCTCAAGGCCCAGCACGCACCTGAGCCGGTGGGGTTTCGGGTGCAGCTTCTTGAGTATATCGGCGACGCGGCTGGACCCCACGAAGGCCAGCACGTTCACCAGGCCGCTTTTCATGACGGGGCTTATCACCGTTTCGCCGTCGCCGTACAGGGTGTTGACCACCCCTCCGGGGAAAGACTTCTGGAACGCCTCGAGCAGTGGGGAATGGAGCAGCACTCCCAGTTTCGGCGGTTTAAAGATGACGCTGTTGCCCATGATGAGGGCGGGTATCAGCGTCGTGAAGGTCTCGTTGAGGGGATAATTGTACGGGCCCATGCACAGCACCACCCCCATGGGGGAGCGCCTGATCTGCCCTATAATACCTTCTTTAATATCGAACTTCGCGCAGGCCCGGTCCAGGTCTTTCAGCGCGTTCACGGTGTCGCCGATGTACTGGACCGTACGGTCGAATTCCTTTTCCGCGTCTTTAAGGCTCTTGCCGATCTCCCACATCAAAAGGCGCACCACCTCGTCCCTGGTTTTCACCATACGGCCGGTGAACTCCACCACACAGGCAATTCTTTCTTCCACCGTCATGGTGGGCCATGCTCCCCTGCCGTTGTCATATGCCCGCTGCGCGGCGGCAAGCGCCTCGAGTGCCTCCTTCTCGGTGAGCTTGGGATAGCTTCCTATGACCTTCTGTTCCGGTCCCCCCGGCGTCCGCACGCATACGGGAGAACGGACCTCCTCCGCCTGACCGTCCCAGCGGCGCAGCTCGCCGTTGATCAGGTACTCCTTCTGGTCGACCCTTGCCTTCAGCCGGTGCTGTACGGGGATGGACGTTTCTTCGGGGAAAAAGGCACTCATGTCTTTTTTCATTTCACACCGCCTTTATATGTATGGTGCTCACGGGATGGCCGCGCGGGGCGGCGGTCTTTGAGCCCGTTGCCCGGCGCGCATAACGGAATACACGGGCAGGCGGGTAAAATTGTCCATTCATTTTTACCCCCCGGTCACACCCCGGCCGCCGCCAAATAAACTTTGACACACCTTATTTCAGGTATCATACTGCCGGGCACCCGTTCATCAACCCGGTTTTAAAAGGAGCGCATTCATGACACGTACGGTATCGTATCCCATAACCGCTTTTTTTCAAAGGCCTTCGCACAGAGTCGTGAAATACCGCGGCCTCATCAGTCCACTGGGACCTAAGGTATTGCCGGTACTGGCGATGCTTTTCTGCCTGCTCTCGTGTACGGCGGGAAGCAGGGACGCAAATCTCCACGCCGAGGGCTGGATAAGCGACGACGCCTACCGGGTGCGGGCCGTCGGAGATCCGGTGAAGGGAACCGCGGGCGTCGAGACGCGCAGGGCACGCGCCCGTGAGCAGGCGGTCGTCGCGGCGCGCCGGCTGATCGTCGAGAAATTCACCGGCATCCAGTTCGAAGCGACAGGTAGCGTCCTTGAATTCGACGGGACCCGCCGGGCGATACGGAAAGAATTCGGCCCGACAATCGACCGCGGCAGGGTGGTGAAGGAGGAGTACGGCGCCGGCGACCGGTGCGTGATACTCTACCAGGTGGAGGAAAAGGACCTGCGCCGCCGGGTCATGTCGTTCGGCCCGCGCCGCTGAGCGCGCCGTTGCGCCTTCGGCCCACCTTCGGCCTTTCGTCATTGACTTTTGCGCGGATTTGCCCTGAGATCAGTACCATCTACCGACATGCCAAAGGCCCGAATCGTAAAAGCGGCGGGCAAACTCCTTGCCGTCTGCCGGGCGGCTTACACGGGGTGCGCGGCGGGCCCGCTCAATCGAGAAACGACGTTCTCAGGGTCAGTCCGAACATGAACGCAACGCCGCCGACATTCCTGGTCTTGCCCCATGCGTCCAGGGGGATGTAGCCGTAATCGAATTCCGCGAACAGGCCGATGTAGGGGGAAAACCCTATCTCGATACCGGCGGCGCCCACGATGCCGAAGGGGGAATTATTCGCGACGTCCATCGGTATTTCTTCCTCCTCGGTAGGGGATGTCTTGACCAGCACATCTGTCCCGTCGAGCAGCAGGGAATACTGGTACGTGACCGAAAGATACCCCTGCCATAACACCCCGTAAAGGTATACCCCGCGCACGTACCTGACACCGGCGCCGAGTCCCCATATCTCCAGGTTTTCCATGTCCGAAGCCAGGGTGGCCCCGGCGGGAATAGCGGGTTCCAGGCTTTTCAGCTTGTCCAGCTTGCCGCTGCTCATTTTATAGGCCCGGAGGGAGGTGCGTAAGTAAAAATCGAAGCCGTTGCCGGCGGTGTCCCTTCCCCTCCATACAAACAGGTCTAAGAGGATACTCACTATCTGCTGATTATAAATACTGTTGTAATCACTGTCCTCCAGCCCGGAGAATCCGTACCCCAGCCTGAGCAGCGGCGCCCTGCCCACCACGTTGCTTTTTCTGCTGATCAGCCTTTTGGGCTCGTCCCTGCCCGCTTCCCTTTCCTTCACGTAGTCCTCAAAATCCCTGACCGCGTCCTCCTTCCCCGATATCAAAAATGTGCCCAGGGCCTTCGACGCCCTCTCGAAATAGTCCCTTTTCATGAACTTCAGGGTCTTGACCCTGGTCAGGACCACCCTGCCGGTGGTACGGTCAAGGATCTTGGCGGTGATGTAGAACTTCCCCTCGATATGCGAGACATTGCCGTAGATGATGTAGTCGGTCTTGATGCTCTCCATGAGTTTCTTGATGCAGGCGTCGTCGTAGCAGGCGTCCAGGCTCATCTTCAGCTCCTCGTTCTGGATCACCTGGCGCACCTCGTCGTCCGAGGTGATGCTGTACTGGCCGGTGGCGATGATCCCTTCGGAGATATAGTCTTTGATGATCATGCCGGCCTGGTCGCCGGCCGGGAGCCCCTGGACTATGGCGAAAGGTTTCAGGTAGATGGTCTTGCGCGCGGCGGCGAAGAGCGGAGGGGCGGCGCAGAGTACGAGCGACAGGAATACGACGCAACGACCGGCATGTTTTTTCATGACACCCTCCGTTTATTTGATTCTTTTAAGTATTTCCTCGATCTTCCTGATATTGTCGTTATTGTATCCCCGGCAGTCGTACACGACCTTCCCGTCCCTCCCGATTATAAAAGTGGAGGGGAACTTTGTCACGCCGTAGGCACGGGCCGCGTCGGAGTATTTGTCGATAAGGACCTCGATCGTGAGGTTCATCGCCGCGACGAAAGGCGTAACGGCGTCGATGCCGCCGCGGTCGGTGGAGATCATGAAAAATTTCACCCTCCCGCCGTAGAGAACTTTAAGGCGCTCAAGCTCGGGGATCTCCTTTTTGCAGGGAACGCATTCGGTGAAAAAGAAACTCACCAGCAGCGGTTTCTCCCTGAGTATGTTCTTGCAGAAGACCAGTTTATTGTTGAGGTCCCTCAGGGTGATGCCGGGGGCAGCGTCCCCGGTCACGATCTCACGGGGGGCCGGGAAGCCGCGGAAAGGCCGGCTCCCCGCAACCGCGAGGAGTATAAGGACGAGGAACACCGTTCGGCTGCAACACACGCGCATCGCGCACCCCGGCACTGATGATGGCTGTCCTCATCATGGGACCGTCTGTGTACGCGTCGGCCGACCTGTACCTGGAATGCAGAAAATGCCCGCGCGGATGGCAGGCGGAATAAAGTGTGCGGACAGTTATATAGTGGTTCGATCTTGAAGGTATTGACCGGCGAATGTCAATTACAATTTTTATTCCATCGGAAAGCCGCTTCCCGTCTTCGGCAGATTCAGTCATGTATTAAAGCCATAACCGCCAAGACGCAAAGAGAGGATATGAGAGAAGGTGGAAAAGACTGACGACTGTCATTTAGAAACTTACAGGGGTGAGAAATGACAAACCAGGTTATGCACAGCTCTGTCATCAACCGGCAGGTGCACACGAATGGTGCTTAAAAACGAAAACCACTCTCACAAATACACCCAAACCTTCGCGATCTCTGCGCCTTTACGGTTCAAATGGTAAGTACACTATGAGCAATAATTTATCAAAAGCCTTAACCGCGAAGACGATGTGTACGGTCGACGCTTTTTGCACCTCCGAAATACACGGATGTAGTAGTGCCGCGACGCCCAGGGGGGCATGGAGCCGCCGCAAGGACGTAAAGAGATAAGAGGGTTTTGTACTATAAGTACGGAGTGCTTTTTATCTCTAAACCAGGGGTACCACTCCCGGAGAAACACCGCAACCCTTCGCGATCTCCGCACCTTTGCGGTTCAAATGTCAGGTTGACTGAAAGCAGCAGCATTTCTTCAACGGTGCGGAACACACCGCCGTTTACCCGCAGGGAAATTCCAGGGTGTAGCGCGTCCCGGCCGTGGTGTCCACCTCGATGGCCCCCTTGAGCTGCCGCACCAGGGTCTGCACCAGCGTCAGCCCCAGGGTTTCGGCGTTCAGAAGGTTCGCCTTCTCGGCGGCGCCGACCCCGTCATCACCCAGCCGGAGAAGGTAGTTGCCGTTGGCGCGGGAAAGGTGTATGTCTATTTTCCCCCGCCCTCCCCCGGGGAACGCGTGCTTTATGGAGTTCGTAAGGAGTTCGTTCATTATAAGGCCCAGGGGGATGAGCACCCCCACGTCCAGAAGCTCATCACGGCCGGTGATATCGAAGGAAATGTTTTCGGGGTTTTTCGAGAGCGCCCGTATCACGCCTTTCGACAGGGTCTCGGCGTAATCGGAGAATCTGACGCGGTTCATGTCGGCGCAGCGGTACAGGTCCTCGTGGACCAGCGCCATGGAGTAGATGCGCATTTTTAAATCATTGAACACCTCGCGGTCGTACCCGTCGCGCACCTCTTCGGTCTGCAGGTTGACCAGGCTGCACATGATCGCCAGGTTGTTCTTCACACGGTGGTGCAGTTCTTTAAGCAGCACCTCCTTTTCCGCAAGGCTCTGCTTCACCATGCGCTCGGAATCCTGCAGCCTGATCATCATTTTAAAATACAGATAGCCGATGAACGGGGTGATAATCGCCGGTATGACCGCCGCGATCACGAGCCCTTTAAAGGAAAACCGTCCCAGCGGCATTGAAAGCGCCCAGTCGAGCAGCACCGAAAGCACCACCGCCAGCACCGATATGAGCACCAGGCTCTTGTTGATTCCCACTTTCCGCAACAGGTTTTCCAGCATATCTACCTTCAGATGACAGAAGACATACCCCGATTACAGGACCGAACCCTCAGGGGTGAAGCTTTAGCACATCCGGAATTATCAAACGGGATTGTCCGTACAGGGCGCGGCAGTATGCCCCGTTTTTAGACGGGTACCCATCGCACACACCGGCGGGCCTGTCAACTCATTATCGGCCGGCGGCCGGTTCCGTGTTCACCCGAACTGACCGTGTGGCTGCCCGGTATAATAATTTTTACGGGATGATGATAAATACTTCTTGCTTTATTTGCGCGCAAATATATTATAATTATTCATTATATTCTCAATACGCATAGTATTGTCGGGATACTAATGTAGAGATGACTTACAGACGGCGCCGCGTTATCACCCGTGGTCGCAGCGTTATACCGCGGGCGATCACCGACAAGGAGAGAGGTACGGCCATGAATAACGGTCAAAATGAAAAGCTGAGTCTTTCGACCAAGCTGGGTTTCGGCGCGGGGGACATCTTCGGCGGGGGTTCGCTGACCATAATAGGTTTTTTCTACCTGTATTTTATTACCGACGTACTGCTCATATCACCTGCCCTGGCGGGGATGGTATTCCTGATCAGCAAGATCTGGGACGCGTCGATAGACCCGGTTATCGGGGTAATCACGGACCGTACCAGAACGCGCTTCGGCCGCAGAAGGCCTTATTTCCTCGCCGGCGTGGTCCTGGTATCGCTTGCCTTTTCAATGCTCTGGTATCCCGTCGGTTTTGAGCATGAATGGCATCGGATGGCGTATGCCCTGGGTTCATACATGTTTTTCACCATGGTGCACTCCTTCATGATGATCCCCTATTTTTCCCTGGCCTCGGAGCTCACGCTCGACTATACCGAACGTACCTCGCTCGCGACGGTACGAATGCTTTTCTCCATGGGCTCGTCGCTGGTCTGCGCGGTGGTTCCCTACGCAGTGGTCAAGATGTTCAGGGACGAGGGCACCGGTTTCTTCGTGATGGCGGTCATCTTCGGGCTCGTGTTCGGCCTGCCCTATCTGGCAACCTTCTTCCTCACGAAAGAGCGAAAGGAATTCCAGCGAGAGCCCGAGCCTTTCAGTGTTAAAAGGACTTTCCTCGAACCTTTCAGGACCCCCACCTTCGTGAACGTGCTTCTGATGTATCTATTCACCATGTCGACCATGGACATCATCATGTCCGTTATGATGTATTTCATGACCTATTACCTGGGGCGCGCCGGTGAGACCAATTACGTGCTGGGTACGCTGCTCTCCTGCCAGATCATCGCCCTGTTCATCTTTTCCTCGATCAGCCGCAGAAAGGGAAAGAAAAAGTCCTTCCTGACCGCCGCGCTCTTTTTTGCCTTTGTAATGAGCGTTAGTTTTCTTATTACCAAAGATCTTCCGGGGTGGGTCATCTACGCTTTCGCCGCTTTCGTGGGTACGGGCTCAGGCGGAATGGGGATCATGATCTATTCGATTTTACCCGACGTTCCCGACGTGGACGAACTCTATACAGGCAAACGCAGGGAGGGGATTTACTCCGGGGTGCTTTCGTTCCTGCGGCAACTCAGCACCGCGGTGGGCATCTTCATTGTGTCGAACGTGCTTTCTTATGCCGGGTTCAAAAAACCGGTCGAGCAGATGATCGACGGCGTCAAGACCATAGTCAAACAGCAGCAGACGGCAGAGCTTCTTTTTACTCTGCGCCTGATGCTCCTGCTGATACCGGTGGTTTTTTTGAGCATATGCATATACAACGCCTGGCGCTACGGCCTTACGCGGGAGTTGCATGACCGCTTGAAGGTGTTCCTCATCGCACGGCGCGCCGGTACCGGGAACACCGCCGAGGAGGGATTCCTGAAAAACGCGTTCACGCGCCGAACAACGGCGGGCTGAGCATAAGGAGACTTCATGAAAGGCAGAGGCGGCACAACCTCACGTATCCATGTGGCTTTCAGGTTCCACGGTAATTTTTATCACTCCTTCAGGGGTGACTCCGCCGATGAACTGGGTTTCGGCAAAGACATTCGGGTGATACGCCGGGTTATCGAGGTGCTCGACGAATTCAACGCGAACGGGGTGAAGGTACGCGGCACATGGGACTTTGAAAACTGTTTCTCGCTCGAGACCATAATGCCGCGCTACTGCCCCGACATCATCGAATCGATGCGAAGAAGGGTGAAAAGCGGTATCGATGAGGTCCAGATCATGTCATACAATAACGGCCTGGTGAGCGCGTCGACGGCGCACGAGTTCGACGAGGCGATCGCACGGGCGATCTCGAACCCCGGGTGTTCGGGAGTCAGGGACCTTTTCGGGGAGTTTGCACCGATGGTTCGTCCCCAGGAAATGATGTTTACGCCCTCGCACCTCGCGCTCTATCCCCGCCATGGCATACGCTATATCAGCCTCTACTACAGCGCCATCCCTTTCAACGGTTTCAGTAATTTCATACCTGAACTCTCACTCGTTGAAAAGTACAACCCGGTCGAGCTAACAGATCCCAACACAAAGACTTCCATGGTGCTGGTCCCGGCGTATAATCCCGGCGATCTTCTGGACAATATTTCTCTGCGCCGATGGGTAAAGAGGTTGAGAAAACAGCAGCGTGGTCTGGAAAACCCGACCGACCTCTTGCTGTTAATCGACATGGACGCGGACGACCAGTTCTGGTACGGGGTCAGGGTCCCTGTCGTCTCTCGTTTCTACTCGATGGGCCAGGGTCTCAAAGGACTGGTTGAGAGCATTGCCGACCTCGATTATGTGACCTTTACCACCCCCTGCACCTACCTCGGGGACCATCCGCCGATAGGCAAACTGGAGTTCGGACAGGATACGGCCGACGGCAGCTTCGACGGCATCGCGAGCTGGGCGGAAAAGTGGGAGAACCAGGAGATCTGGACCGGGCTTGAGCGCGCGCGCGTTTTGGAACTCCAGACCCGAAGGCTGCTGGAGGAATCAAAGATCGGAGAAGAACACGCCCGCTCACTGCTTGCCGAATCGTTCGAAGACCGTCTGCGGCTGCTGTCGACCACCCATTTCGGCATGGCCGCCCCGGTCATGAACCTCACACGACTCAAAACCGCCGTCGCGTTGACCTCCCGTGCGGTCGCCCGCGCGCGCGACGCTTTTAAGGCGGTTGCGGCCATGCCGGCCGACCAGAACGCCGACTGCATGCTCTTCGATTACCCGCGCGGGGTCTCAACGGCCGCAATTTATTATAAACCGGTCCCCTCGCGCACGGCGCTCCTGTTTACACTTAACCCGGATATGAAAAAGTCCGATGCGGTTACACTCATCGACCACAATGGAAACAGCGTACCGGCCGCAGTCATGGAACGCGAAGGGCGAAGGGAGCTCTGGACCGTCATGAGTCTTGACGCGAACGAACGCCGTAATTTCAGGCTGGTGGAACGCGAAGGGGGAATGAAGGCGACGGACCGTCCGGTCCAGATAGACGCGGGTGGGATTATAAACAGCAGAATTTCGTTGCGTTACGACGCTTCCGGAAACGTATGCGGGCTGGAGCATGACGGGGAGGATTTTTTACGTGATAGAGGAATACGCACCGCCGTCGGTTACAACGGTGCGCTTTGTTCAACCGGTCCATGGGAGTCGATCGAGTCACGGATAATCGGCGACGGCCTGTTCGGCCTGGTCCGCATGAAGGGGTACATGGATATTACCCGGGGTGGATACCGCGTCCGTGCGGAACGCGAGTTCATCCTGGCCGCGGACCTTCCCTACCTGTACGTACGAATGACCATCGACTATCCATCGACACCCGCATATAGATTCGAAAAGGGAAAGGCCGCCCGCCTGCAGCGGGAATGGGACGCCCGATGGGAGGAAATCATCCCCTGCGAGATCGCGCCTTCGATCACAGGAACCGCCGTCTCACCTCTCAAGGTCTGGAAACATAACTATTTCGGCCAGGTGAGTTCATACCCGCTCGACTACGGTGAGTTCTCGAATAACCACGAGCTCGATTCGTGCAACAACCACGTCACGAACGCGTGGGTCGCGGTGTCCAACGGCCGCAAAGGCATGCTGGTCGCGCAGACGGCATCCGCCTCAGCCTCCATGGCCTTCTGCCCGCTCAGAACCAGGAAGACACCGGGCGGTCTGGGCGTGTATCTCAATCCCTTCGGCAGCTACTGGGGAAAGCAATACTCTTACCAGACGGCCTACACCGGCATCGGGACCTTCATCGCCAAGCGGTTCTCGGCATCCAACCACATACTGCCCTATGCCCCCTCCTTCAACGGGAGGCGGCAGACGTTCATGATCATGCTGGCCCCGTATCGCGGCGACATGCCGCATGAAGAACTCAGGGCCGACGCATCGGCGTTCGCCTATCCGCCGTGCATGGTGTCCCCGTCGGGACTGGTCGATGAACCGCCATACCGGCGGTGGACCTTCGGAGCGGAACTTTAATGCAGGGGGCAATGACATGATTCGACTCAGCGCATCGACTTTTGTATACTACCGTTACCCCCTTGAGGAATCGATACGTCGAACGGCCTCTTTCGGTTACGAGGGAATCGAATTGTGGGGCGGCAGGCCCCATGCCTACTGCGAGGACATGAGCAGAAAGAGGACCGGGGAAGTTCGTCGCATGCTGACCGACCTCAACATGGCGATATCGAATTTCATCCCGGCGCAGTTCCGCTATCCGGTCAATATCGCCGCTCCCGACGAAGACATGCGCGCGGCCGGTGTGGATTATTTGAAGCGCAGTATCGACACGGCTGCGGGGCTCGGCGCGCCCTCGGTAAGCCTGTGCCCGGGCTACAGCCTTTACGGACAGGGACGTGACGCTGCCTGGAACGCCATGCTCGACAGCCTGCGCGCGCTGGCGGATCATTCCGGGGGAATGCCTCTTTCCCTGCTCATCGAACCCGGCAACCGTTACGAGACCGATCTGGTCGTGACCATCGAAGACGGTCTGCGCGCCGTCAGGGAGCTGGGCAGGCCCATGGGCCTGTGCGTGGATACCGGTCACTGTTTTATAAACGGGGAATCGCTTTCCGACACGGTCGGCCATACACGCGGCATTCGCCGCCATTATCACATCGACGACAACAACGGCGTCACCGACGACCATATGGTCCCGGGCGACGGAAGAATGGACTTCGGTCTGTTTCTGAGCGGCCTCGCGGCGTCCGGCTATGAGGGATTCATCGCGGTCGAGCTCGGCTTTCAGTACACCACTGATCCGGATGCCGCCGTGAAGCGCAGCGCGGACTTTCTGCGAAAGGCGATCGGGGCGATACAATGAACCGACTGATCCCCGTCAACCGGCTTCAGGGAAGACTGCCCAGAATAGGCATTCGTCCGGTAATAGACGGACGCCGCAACGGCGTCCGGGAATCGCTGGAGAAGCCCATAATGGCCATGGCCCGCTCCGCGGAGTCGCTCATAACGGGGAACCTGCGCCACGCATGCGGCGCCCCGGTCGAGTGCGTGGTGCCCGATTTCTCCATCGGCGGGGCGGCGGAGGCGGCGCGATGTTCCGACATGTTCCGCAAGGAGGGAGTCTGCGCCGTTATGGACGTCACGCGCTGCTGGTGTTATGCCGCCGAGATCATCGAGATGGATCCATGGATGCCGCGCGCGGTATGGGGTTTCAACGGCACTAAAAAACCGGGTGCGGTGTATCTCGCCGGCGCGTCGGCCGCCGCCGTGCAGATGGGACTGCCCCTGTTCAAGATATACGGCCGGGATGTGCAGGATGAATCCGATTTCTCCATACCCGATGACGTACGCGTGCAGATACTTCGGTTCTCCCGCGCGGCGCTCGCCGTCGCCGCCATGCGCGGGACCTCTTATCTCTCTATGGGCGGGGTTTCCATGGGGATTGCGGGGTCCATGGTGGACCACGCATTCTACCGCGCCTACCTGGACATGCGGACGGAATACGTCGACATGACGGAATTCATTCGGCGCATCGAACGCGGCATTCTCGACGCGGACGAGTACGAGCGCGCCCTGCTCTGGGCACGAAACAACTGCCTGGAAACCGCCGATCCGAACCCTGCGGCGACCAGGCGCAACGCAAACGAAAAAGCGCGGGACTGGGAAGTATCCGTCAAGATGGCGCTGGTGGGGCGGGACCTGATGGTCGGCAACCCCGTTCTGGCCCGGATGGGATACGCCGAGGAATCGGAGGGGCACAACGCCCTGGCCGCGGGATTTCAGGGACAGCGCCAGTGGACTGATCATTTTCCTACCGGGGACTTCATGGAGGCGGTGTTGAATTCCTCGTTCGACTGGGACGGTGCGCGCGAGCCCCTGATACTCGCGACCGAGAACGACGCGCTGAACGCCGCGGTCATGCTTTTTGGAAAACTCCTCACCGGTACGGCGCAGGTATTCGCCGATGTGCGGACCTACTGGAGCTCCGCGGCGATAGAACGCGTAAGCGGCTGGAAGCCGACTGCTCCCCTGGACGACGGTTTCATGTATCTTACCAATTCAGGCGCGGCCGCCCTGGACGGCGCCGGCGGAGAAAGGCGCGACGGGTTACCGGCCATCAAACCCTTCTGGGAGGTCTCACGCGATGAGGCCATGGAGTGCCTGCGCTCCACACGATGGGGGCCGGCAAAGCTCGTCACCTTCAGGGGAGGCGGTTTCTCATCCGCCTATCGCACTCCCGGGGGGATGCCCGTAACCATGACACGGCTGAATATCGTCAAAGGCCTGGGGCCGGTGTTACAGATTGCCGAGGGACATACGGCAGACCTGCCGCCGGGGGTACTGGAGGAAATAGTCGAAAGGACCGATCCCACCTGGCCTAAAACCTTTTTCGTTCCCCGTCTTTCCGGCAACGGACCGTTCAGGAAGGTCTATGAGGTGATGCGCGCGTGGGGTGCCAACCATTGTGCCGTCTGCTACGGACACACAGGCGCCGACCTCGTTACCCTCGCTTCGATGTTACGCATTCCGGTCTGCATGCACAACATAGACGAAGAGGATCTCTTCAGGCCTTCCGCGTGGGACATGTTCGGTACGGCCGACAGGGAGGGAGCGGACTTCAGGGCATGTGCGGCGCTGGGTCCTCTATACGGCAAGTATTGACGAACGATGTGGCGTTGAATGCCACTGCGCCCTGACCATACCCCGCGACGCACGGCCCCTGTACATTATACGGCAAGGAGTAAACTCAATGGATATACCCTTTCATATCAACCTGGACGGCAAAGTCGCCGTCATCACGGGAGGCGCCGGTGTACTGTGCGGCGTCTTCGCTGAGGCGCTGGCAGCGTGCCGCGCGCATGTCGCGATTCTCGATTTGAACGAAGAAGCCGCAGCCTGCCGGGCGCGCAGCATCAACGCCGGGGGAGGTACGGCGATAGGAATCGCCGTGGACATACTCGACGGGAACGCCCTGCACGCGGCCGCAGAAAAGGTGCGGACGAAACTGGGAAAATGTGACATACTCATCAACGGGGCCGGGGGCAACCATCCTCACGGAACCACCACCCATGACTGGCTGATGCCCGGTGAGCCGCTCTCAGGGGAGGAGGGCGCGCACTCTTTCTTCGACCTGGACAGGGAAAGCGTGGAGTTCGTCTTCGGGCTCAACTTCATCGGTACGTTCCTGGTTACCCGGGAGTTCGCGCGCGATATAGCCGGTCGCGGAGGAACGGTGATCAACGTATCCTCGATGAATGCCTTCAGACCTCTCACCAGGATTCCGGCGTACAGCGCGGCAAAGGCGGCGGTGAGCAATTTCACGCAATGGCTGGCGGTTTATCTCGCAAAGACGGGTGTCCGCGTCAATGCCGTGGCCCCCGGCTTTTTCATCACCGAACAGAACCGCGGACTGCTGGTAACTCCCGAAGGCACCCCTACCCCGCGCGCGGAAAAGATCCTGTCCCATACGCCCTTGGGCCGCCTCGGCATGCCTGAAGATCTGGTCGGCACGCTCCTGTGGCTGATCGATGAAAAGGCGTCGGGCTTTATAACAGGCGCAATCATTCCGGTGGACGGCGGCTTTTCGGCGTATTCGGGCGTATAAAAAGGAGGATAGTACCATATGATAATGACCTTCAGATGGTATGGAACGGAAGATCCCATACCCCTGGGACACATCCGGCAGATACCGGCGGTGAGGGGCATCGTGTCAGCGCTCTATGATGTTCCCGTGGGCGAGGAGTGGCCACTGCAAAAAATAGCGGCGCTGAAGAAATCGGTAATGAACGCGGGTCTTGATCTCACGGTAATCGAGAGCATACCGGTCCATGAGGACATCAAACTGGGGCGTCCGACGAGAGACGTTTTAATAGAAAACTACCGCCGCAGTATTCGAAACATGGGTTCGCTCGGCATTACCATATTGTGCTACAATTTCATGCCGGTGTTCGACTGGATGCGCTCGGATCTTTCACTCGTACTGTCAGACGGCTCTACGGCGCTGTCATACGACGACAACGCGGTCTCCGCGATCGACCTGTACCGGGATGCACTCGAACTCCCCGGCTGGGCAACAAGGTACACCGCCGGTGATCTGCGTCACCTCCTTGACGCATATGCCGGTATGGGCGCCGAAGATCTGTGGCGCAACATGGAATATTTCCTGAAACGGGTCGTGCCCGTGGCCGAACAGAGCGGCGTGCGCATGTGTATCCATCCCGACGACCCGCCCTGGCCGGTTTTCGGGCTGCCGCGCATCATCACCGACCCGGCATCGATGGAACGCCTGTTGGGGATTGTCGATAGCCCGTCAAACGGCATCACCTTCTGCACCGGCTCCCTGGGGCCGAATGCCGCAATAGACATAACCCGAAGCCTTGAGCGGTTCGTGCGGATGGACCGTGTGCCCTTTGTACACGCGCGAAACATCCAACGCACAGGGGAGCGGAGTTTCCATGAAACGGCCCATTTCTCGGACTCGGGCGACATCGACATGTACCGGGTAATCCGCGTACTGGCTGAAGCGGGTTTTACCGGAGCCATCAGGCCTGACCATGGCAGAATGATCTGGGGGGAAAAGGGGCGCCCCGGTTACGGATTATATGATCGGGCCCTCGGTGTGATGTACCTTGCGGGATTATGGGAGGCCGCTAAAAAGTCGCTTGAAGGAACCGCGTAACCGATGATCATTGGAACAACATTGCACTGGAGATCGGCGATATGACGGTACAATCAAAAAAAGCCCGGAGCATGGAGGACATAGCGAAGCGATGCGGTGTTTCGATCAGCTCGGTTTCACGCGTGCTCAACAACGAGCCGGGCGTCTCGGCGGAAACGCGAAAGCGCATCCTCGCGGTCGCAGGCCAGCATGATTACAGGCCGCGATCGAGAAAACGCCATTTTTCCCGCTCGATGCTGGACCTGCTGGTCGTTATTCCCGAGGAAAAAGAGCTGTCGGCCAATCCTTTCCTGAACATCTCAGAGCTCATCGGTGCGATCAACGAGGCTTTTATTGCCGAGAAAAAAAGGGTAGAGATCGCGCCGATCGGCGACTTTGTCGATTCACTGGGCGACCAGGCGGCCTGCGTCGACGGCGTGCTGTTCGCATACAGGAGTATCGAAGAGAGTTCACGCCGTCGTCTCGTCGAACTCAAAATACCCTATGTGTTCATAAGCCGTGTCATACCGGGAGAGAACTACGTTTCATGTAATTATTTTAAAAGCATGTTGAGCCTGACACGGATGATGATCGAAACAGGGCACCGCCGTATCGGCTTTCTCGGGAACGCCGGAAATCCCAACAACATCGACCGCTTCCGCGGTTACTCAACAGCGGTGTGCGAGTCCGACGCTCGTGAGACCTTCAATATATCCGTCGACTCCATTTTTGATGTCAGCAGTGAAACGGCGCGCGGTTTCATTGAAAGGAGATGCGACGCGGTGCTTTGTTTCAACGACTACATGGCGATCAGGCTGATAAACCATCTGCAGGCCGCGGGGATAAACATTCCCACCGACCTTTCCGTTACAGGATTTGATGACTCGCCGCTTCGACGGGTCGCAGCGCCGTTGCTCACCACGGTACGCCAGCCTACTCCCGAGATGGCCTTTCTGGCGTCACGCTGGCTCCGTGACAATATCCTCAAAAAAACCAATCGCCGTCTCTGCATCGAGGTGGAGGGAGAGATCGTCCCGGGCGAGAGTGTGCGTGAGCGATAGTTACTATTAACGCATTGTGTATTTGCCTATCAGTTTGTCCGAAGACTGATTAATTCTTTCACGAGTCCGCCCTGACGCCGGTCCCCGGTTACACTCTCCGTTTCAGCGCTCCGTAAAAGATCATTTTACTTTTCATGGCATGAACTCCAGGGAAAGGACAACCCTGTTCCTTTTCACCGGAGATTGAGACAGCCGGTAATCACGGGCGTTACGGCATACTCTTCCCCCTGAGGAACGGGGAAAGCGTCAAGACAGGTCCCCTCTTCCAATCAGAACCCTTCGAGACGGGCGATGATCTCGCACATGACCTCGTCCGCTCCCGCCCCGACCGACATTATACGGGTATCGCGGTAATACCGTGAGATCGGTGTCTCGTTCATGAAGCCCATCCCTCCGTACATCTGCATGCATCCGCTGGAGACCTCGGTGATCAGCTGCCCCGCCAGCAGTTTCGCCATTGAAACCTCCCTGGTGACGTCCATGCCCCGCACCTTCATGCGCACAATGTGGTAAATGAACTGCTTCAGGGACTCGTTGCGCGTCAGCCACCCTGCCAGCCGGTGGCGCAGAACCTGCCGTGTGATGAGGGGCTTGCCGAATACCACGCGCTGGCGCAGATAGTCAATGGTCGTTTCCACCATGTCCCTGACGCACACGTGGATGGCCGGCAGAACCGAGAAACGTTCATGCTGGAACTGTTTCATCTGATAGATGAAGCCCTCGCGTTCCCCGCCTATGAGATTCTCGGCGGGTATCTCGACGTCATCGAAAAAGAGTTCGGCGGTATCGCTGCTGTGCAGCCCCATCTTGTCGAGTTTCTTGCTCACATGGAAACCAGGCAGATCGGTCGGGACCACGAAGAGCCCGAAGGAATGATATCCCGGCTCATCTGAGGTCCTGGCCAGCAGGGTCAGAAAGTCCGCCTGGGTGCCGTTGGTGATGAAGGTCTTCGAACCGTTCAGTATGTAGCGTCCGTTCCTCTTCACCGCCTTGGTCCTGATCGCCGCCACGTCCGAACCCGCGTCAGGCTCGGTAACCGCGATGGCGGTGACCGCCTCTCCCGCGATGGCCGGTCTGAGATAGTTCTGTTTCAGGTATTCGCTCCCGAATTCGGCGATGGCCGGTGTGGCCATGTTGGTCTGCACGGCAATGGCGGTGGCGACGCCGAGCCCGCGGATGCGTCCGAGTTCCTCGAGCAGTACGGTCTCGAACCAGTAATCGAGCCCCTGTCCCCCGTAGGCCGGATCGTACCGTATGCCCAGGAATCCCAGGTCGCCCATCTTCCTGAATATGTCGTGCAGCGGGGCCGTCGTCTTTTCCCATTCATCGATATGGGGATTGATCTCGTTGTCGATGAACTTCCGCAGTGTCGCCCTGAAGGCCTGGTGAGTTTCGTCAAAATACATGGTACCCTCCGTCAGTGTTTTTAACGCGCTGTTTCCTATCACACCCCGGCCGGGGCCGGGTATATGTCTGTGAAGTTATCCTGCCTGCCGCGGGAGCTTCCGCACTTCTATCCAGTCATCGATCCCCGGCCATCCCCAGAGCTTCTGCCGTCCCGTGAGCGGCATTTCTCCCTTCAGGGCATGAAAATCGGCGTCACCCGAGGAGGAGGGGTCGCCGATATAGACCAGCGTTGTACCCCCCGCCGCCAGGTACGCACTGAGCGCGCTGTACGCCATGGAATGCCCGTAGAGCGGCCAGCAGAGGAAAAGGCCCCGCCCGGGGTGCCGCGCGGCGGCGGTCTCGTCCCCGGTACGCACCGGATACCACTGGGCATCAAACCAGGGATTCATCTCCTCCCAGCCGCCCCACGGCCAGGGAGGCGCTTCATCGGGCGGCGTTTTATCATAGGCTATCACGTCGGCCCCGGCCAGTGCCAGGCAGTGCGCCCAGTAGCCGCTGCCGGCGCCGACCTCCACCAGGGGGGAATGGAGAGCGGCCATACCCAGTATATCGGGGGTGGGGATGGAAAAGGCGTAGCGCTCGATCAGTTCCCGTCGATGGACCGACAGGGTTTCAGGATTGAGCTTCCCCTCCGTACGCAACATTTCGCATAGCAGCAACACCTCGTCCAGGTAAGGGTTCCCGGGCCTTCGGTTACCCTGACGCCTCCCGTACAGGCATATGTTGCGTTTTAGTGTCTCGATCATGGCTGTTCCGGCATGTGCTGCCGCGGGACATGCTTCATTGGTTCATGGCGGCGACCGCGCGGCCAGCGTGTCAGATTTTCAGCGGATAGCGCCCGTACTCCTCCACCGCCTCCATCATCCAGCGTATCTGGGGAACGCCTATGTCGGCGTGGGAATTGCAGGGTCCCAGGACGAGTCCTCCCCCTGCACCGGCTTTCGCGATGACCTCCTTCACGTGGTCGTACACCTCCTCCCGGTTTCCCCGGGCCAGCACGTACGAGATATCCAGGTGTCCCAGAAGCGACAGGTCGTGGCCCGCTACGGCGCGGCACTCGGCCAGGTCGACATTCGCCGTGGGTTCCAGGGAATGGTGTCCGTCGAAACCCCACTTGACGAAGTAAGGCAGCAGGGGGATGGTCCACCCGTCAGTGTGGACGATTATCTTGAGCCCCCGCGCGTGGGCCCGGTCGGTCATCTCGCGGAAGGCAGCGCCGAAGAAGGCGTCTTCGGTCTTCGGGTTCACCATGGGGCCCGACTTGTAGGCCATGTCGTCGGAGTAGATGAACCCCGGAAGCCCGGCTTCGGCGGCCGCGTCGATGAATTTCAGGTACATGTTCTTGTTGTACTCGACCATTTCCCTCATGAACTCTTTTTCTTTCAGCAGAAACCGGGCGAAGCGTTCGAACCCGAAGGGCTGCCAGGCGTTCTCGAACATTCCCATGAAGACCGATCCGAAGATATAGATGTTCCCGCCGAATTCCTCCGCCAGGAGACGGTTGAAGTTGAAGAATTTCTCGGGCATGGCCTCCCAGTGCTTCTTATTGAAACGCCGCCAGTCCTGGGGACTTTCGAAGGTACCCGCGAAGTACATGGGAGTGTCCATGTTGCCGTAGCCGTCGTCGACTATTTTGTAGAGCCGCCCGCCGTAGATGTCGGTCATGTATTTCGAGTTCTTGAACAGAAAGATGTTGGCGTACATGCCCCAGGTCGCGTCGTAGCCCATGCGGCGGTCGGCTTCGGTCTTTTTCAGCATGAACTCGGTCACGTCCTTCTCGAAGACGCCCGCCCGGTTGAGGAGCGGCGCGATCAGGTCTATGATCTTCGCGCTCACCGGATTGGTCAGGTACTTGTAGGTGTTGTCGGGGGTCTCACCCAGGATCTCGTAGATGTGCTTCTGCACGTCCATGCACGAGATAGTGGGCACCCTGTCAGGTTCGCGGTGTTCCAGCGCCGTTTTTACCCTTTCCAGCGGGTCCATGCGTTCTCCTCCTGCCGGCCTTCCCGTGCCGCCGGTCTTATTTCCTTTCTTCCTCGGTCATCGCGATCACCTGCAGGCATATCCGCAGGGCGTTTTGAAGATTTTCTTCAGATATGTTGTCGGGACGGTCCTCCGGGGAATGCCACAGTGAGAAAAGTTCCGTTTCGTCCATGCCGAAAAGGCAGGCGGACTTTCCGCCCCTCTTGATCAGGGACGCCGAGTCGGTGCCGCCGTAGCTGATCTTCACCGGCGGCACGTGCAGTCCCGCACGCCCTCCTGCGCGGCCTATAAGGTCCACCACCGAGGGGGTGTAGCTTACGCCGGCCATTTTTTCGCGTGAGATGACGGCCAGAACCCCCGCTCCCACCGTTTCCATGTTCACGTTGACGGCCGTCTTCAGCAGTTCGCCGTGGTCCCGCGCCCAGGCGGCCGAGCCGGCGAGGTCGGGCTCTTCGGCCCCGAAGGAGACCAGGTGCACCTCGGTGTGTTTCAGTTTTTCGTTTTTAAGGTGCTCGGCGATCCCTATGAGCACCGCCACGGCCGAGAGGTTGTCATTGGCCCCGAGGTTACGCACCTTTGATATCATGGTGAACCTGAAGAACAGGGCCACGGCGAAACCCGCCACCGAGACACCGTAAAGCGCCTGATACCACCCGGCTGCGGCCCCGGCAACGAGTCCGTTCAGTATGCCGGCGGGGATCAACAGTACCGCTCCCAGGGCGGCCGCGTTCTCGACCAGGCTCACGTGGCGCTTGAGGGGCGAGTAGAACAGTGGCATCATGTTGGGGCTGTCGTGATGGCCCGAGAAGATCAGCACGTTCCTTACCTCCCCAGACGGACGATAGACGGCGTCGACGTTCCTGGTGGCCGCTTTACTGAACATCCAGTTCACCACATGGTTCCCGACCGCGCGCGAAAGGAACAGGACCAGCAGCATGAAGGTGATGAGCGCCGACGCGGCCGCGGGGACGATGAGATAGAGCACCAGGGAAAGGCCGTACATGACGGTCATGAGGTTGATCATATTGCGGATGAAGTTCGGGCTCGTTGTCGCGTCGTGAAAGGTAACCGCGGCGCCGCGGCGGCTGAACTCGCCGGCGATGATCTCCACGGCCCTGAATTCACTCTCGCTGCCGGCGGGGCGGGGCCCCACATCTCGGATCATCTTTTCAATAAATTCCCTGAGTATCATGGCATGCCTCCACACGGAATGTACCGTAAGGAACGACACGGATCGACTGGTTTCCTGCGCGGCATCGGAGAGGGGGCGAGGAGAAGGTACGGGCGCAGGGCGGGATGATTCTACATTATCCGGTACTTCCTGTCAAGATACCTTCTCGTATGGCATCCGGCCGTATATACATACCGCCCGGGCTCCGTTGCACAAAGACACGCCGCCGGTGAGGAACCGGCGTGCCGCGTCACACCTGTCCGCGGGAATAAAAACAACGCACGGCGGCGCACCAACACACCGCCGGCGGAAAACCAGGGAAAATCTTTCGTTAACTGTTACGGTTTGACCGGACCGGCGGCGGAAAGTTCCGCAAAAATGCGCTTCGTTACCGGGCGCGGGAAAAAACCTTTACATGCCCGGTGTGGTGAAACATAATAGTGTGCCTGCCTTTCAACGACCGCGACCACGGGGGTGCACACGACCATGCTCTCTGAAACCGAAATGAAATTCGTCTACGACCGCGCCTTCCTGCCTGAACACCTGGCGCCCTACGTGCGGGCCGCCGGCGGGTCTGAACCCTTTCTGTCCGGGGATTACCTTTATTATTTCAACGGGGACGCCGGTGTGCTCGTATTCATCGGGTATCCCCTGGGAAAGGAATATTCCCACGGGGAGATGCGCGACGCGCTCGAAAGGGCCGCCGCCGCCCGCCGCCCGTCCATCACCGCGCTGATCTGCCCTTCTGAAGAAGGGCCCGGCACGGAGTGGTCTTCAATGGGATCAGACGTTTATTTCTGCCTGGACCTTTCCCGCCTGGTAATACGCCAGAAGCTCCGCAACACGCTCAGCAGGGCGGCCCGCGACCTGACGGTGGAGACAGGCAGGGAACTGAAGAGGGAACACCGCAAGCTGATAGGAGAGTTTTTCAAACGACACCGGACGGATGAGGAAACCGCCTATATTTTCAATAAAGTGCCCGAATACGTCGCCGCGGTCGACAGCGCACTGGTCTTCAGCGCCCGCAATCGCAAGGGGAAACTGGCGGCTTTTGACGTGGCCGATTTCGGTTCGGCGGACTACGGCTTTTATATGTTCAATTTCACTTCCCGCAAACGTTACGTCCCGGGTGCCTCTGACCTGCTGCTCTCGGCGGTTGTGGACGAGTGTCTCGCCAGGGGGAAACAGCGCCTCAACCTGGGGCTGGGCATCAATCCCGGGGTTGAGTTCTTCAAGCGGAAATGGGGAGCCGCACCTTTACACGATTACCACTATTTTCAGCGCGTGACTGAATAAAGCATATCAGAATCCCGGCATCCTGCAGCGGTGGCAGGTGTCGCCGGAGCTGTTTTTCTTCTGGTAGTACCGCTGGTGGTATTCCTCGGCCCGGTAGAATTCCCCCGCCGGAACAATCTCGGTGACCACGGGACGTTTGAGTTTCCCCGAGGAATCGAGACTCTTTTTGTACTTTTCCGCCGCATCGCGCTGCCCGGGTGTGTGGTAAAAAACCACCGAGCGGTACTGGGTGCCCACGTCGGGACCCTGGCGGTTCGGCGTGGTGGGGTCGTGTATCCCCCAGAAGATCTTGAGCAGTTCCTCGTATGAAATAATGGCGGGGTCGTATTCCACCAGTACCGATTCGGCGTGTCCGGTCTCCCCCGTACAGACCTCCTCATATGACGGGTTTTCAGTATTCCCGCCGCTGTATCCCGCCGTGGTGTCGGTCACACCGCGGGTGTTTATGAACGCTTCTTCAACACCCCAGAAACATCCCGCCGCGAAAGTCGCTTTTGCCATACTGTTTCTCCGTAAGAAGTATATCCGCCTTCATGAAGCGCCGCCCGGCTTCCGGCGGGCCTTTAATGTAATATACGGCATTAAACCGTTTTCGTCCACTGTCCCGCGTTGAGACAACCGGACATCTCAAATCCGTGCAATTCTTTACTTGAATATGAGTATGTTCCGGTCTATACTTTTTTCGTATATGCATACTCAGTATATTGACCGCGGGGTGGGTTCATGAACCGTACACAGGAAAACGGGATTCCCTTTACACGCACCATTTCGTTCCGCATCCTCGTGATCATCCTGACGGTGCTTTCTATAGGGATCGGCGTTACCGTCACCTATTACCTCTACTCCCAGAACAGCACCGTCATAGAATCCAGGGAAAGCGCCATCCAGGAGGAAAGCGAAGTGCTCTACATCGCCATCCGCAACAACATGCTCGCGGGTGAGGCCCCTATCGCCGTGGACCTGTTCCAGTCCATACGCCGCGCCGATTTCGTGGCCGATATAGAGTTGTACCGTTCCAGCGGTGTCCTGGCGTTCTCCGACAACACCACCCTCGATACGGTAAACAGGATCATAGGGGAAAAGGTGTTCACCCCGAAGACCTCTTTCATTACCGGCCGCAAAATCGAGAACGCCGATTTCGAGAAAGCCGTGTCCACCGTCAGCGACGTGTTCGTACGTGACACCGGCACACGGAAAAAACGCCTTGTGATCTACAAGCCCCTGGTCAACCAGCCCAAGTGCTCCAGGTGCCACGGCATCGACCATGTCGTCCGCGGCGTGATCCGTATCTCCACCTCGGTGGACCGCGCCTACGAAATGACGCGCCGCAACGTGTGGATCTCGGGCGCCCTCTACGGCCTGGTCGTCGCCGTGCTGACGGTCACCCTTATAATCTTCATCAAGCGTATCGTCATCGGCAGGATACTCATGATCGGCAGAGTGGTACAGGGCGTGGGAGAGGGCGATTTCAAAACCCGTACGGACGTGGGCGGAAACGACGAGATCAGGGACCTGGGCGACAGGATCAACCGCATGATCGACGGGCTTAACGAGCGGTTCAAGCTTTCCAAGTTCGTATCGCGCTCCACGCTGGAGCATGTACGGAACGCCGATGAAATCGCACTGGGCGGCGAGAAAAAAACAATGACGGTGCTGTTCTCCGACGTGCGGGGATTCACCCGGTTTTCCGAGAAGAAAGACCCGGAGGAGGTCATCAGGGTGCTCAACGTGGTGATGAACCTCCAGTCCGAGATCGTCAACGAATACGGCGGCGACATCGACAAGTTCGTGGGTGACGAACTCATGGCGGTATTTGAGGGGGAAAACATGGCACTGCGGGCCCTCAGGGCGGCGGAAAAGATCAGGGACCGGCTGGAAGAGCATTACCGCGGCTCCAGGGAGGAGGTGGCCGTTGGGATAGGCGTCAACACCGGCGAGATGATCGCGGGGAACATGGGGTCGGGACGCAGGATGGACCGCACCGTCATCGGCGACGCCGTGAACCTGGGCGCCCGGCTCTGCTCCATCGCCGGCAGGAACACCATAGTGCTCTCGGAATACACCCATTCACTGGTGCGGGGGCTCATCGAAGCGAAGGAACACGACGCCATCCGTGTAAAGGGAAAATCCGAACCGGTCAAAATCTATACCCTCAGGAAAACATTATGAAAGGCATCGTGCCGCTGTTCTGTATCCCGCTCATGGCCTTTTGCGCCTGCACGTCTCCCGCCGCCGAACTCGCCTTTCCCGAAAACTACCGGCAGTGGAAGAAGCCGGTGAAACGAATACTGGATTACCCTGTCCCCGGACACGGCGACACCGCAAGGATCATTTACGCCAACGATATCGCTTTCCGGCCCGTCGTGACAGGTGAAAAGAACCGTACAACGCGGGTCGAGATGAAAGACGGGGCGATCATCGTGAAAGAGGTATATGCGAACAGTGAGGCGGCGCGGAAAAAGTCTAAAACCCCCTCTTATATCATCCTCGACATCATGTACAAAAACCGCTCCCATCCGGAAAACCAGGACGGCTGGCTCTATTATATCATGGAGCCGGGCGGGGAGCTTACCCGTATCAAGGGCAGACTCTGCGTAGAATGCCACGTGGCCGCCAATGAATCCCACCCCTACTTCGACGGTAACAGGAATGAAACATTCAGGGACTACCTGTTCGTCCCCTTCGGGAACATGAATGAAAAAACCAGGCCGGCCAAACCCGCCAGGAAGAAGGGCGGGACTGCCGGAAAAAGGGACAGATCATAATAATGAACCCGATATCCATTCCTCCCCTGATCATCGCCGGGATTTCCCTTTACGTGGGGATTTCATATCTCGGGGTCTATTCCACCCTCAGGGAACACCGCTATTATCTCACCTTCGGGATTTCCGCCGTCCTTGTGTGCGTGTATTCACTGGTCTCCGCCGGCCTCTACAGCGCCGACGGGCTTACGGGAGGGATGGTATGGCAGCGGCTCAGGATGGTGACCATCATCTTCCTGGGGATAGCGCTGTTCTGGTTCATGATCGATATGGTGCGCTATCCCGGCAGGAAACTGCCCGTTGCGTTGTCGGCCGTTATGGCCGCCGGAGGGCTGCTGATGCTTGTGGAACGGTGGGAACTCTCCCTGCGGCCCGACATACCGGCCGTGAAGAGCTTTGTACTCCCCTGGGTGGGGAACGTTACCTACTACGAGGCGGGACGCGGCGTTCTGGGCAATGTACTGAGCGTTATGGCGGTCGTGCTCTTTGCCTTCATCATCCAAATATCCGTACAGGCCTACCGGAAGGGGAATAAATCCGGCGCCCGGCCCTTCTTTATCGCCGTCGGGATCATGTTCTTCGGACTTTCCAACGACATCGCGGTACACAGCGAGCTCTACCGGGGGCCCTACCTGCTGGAATACTTCTTCCTGGGGCTGCTCTTCGTAATGACAGTGCCGCTGGTTCGGATATTCACCGGCGCCGCGGAGACCAGGGCCGCCCTGGAAAAAAGCGAGGAGTTCTTCAGGGGGTTTTTCGACCTAGGGCTCATAGGCATGGCCGTCACCTCCCGTGAAAAGAACTGGATAGAAGTCAACCGCCGTTTCGCATCGATGCTGGGCTACACCCAGGAAGAACTGAAAATGATACCCTGGTCCCGGATTACCCATCCCGACGAGCTCGAATCCGACCTCGAGGTGTACGACAGTATTATCAGGGGTGAGATCGCCCGTTACGACTCGGATAAGCGTTTCGTGCGCAAGGACGGATCCACGGTTCTGACCCACGTCTGGCTGAGAGGGTTCAGGGGAAGCGGCGGTGTTGTGGAATACGTGATGATGCACATCCTGGATGTGACCGACGAAAAGCGCGCACGGGAAGAAACAGAGACCTTCAGGGAGCTTTTAAACACGATTATGAAATCCTCTCCCATTCCAATCTATGCGAAAGACAGGGACGGCCGCTTCCTTTTCGTCAACCCGGCGTATACCAGGATTTTCGGATTAGCCCCGGAACAGCTGATCGCAAAGACCGGCGAGGAATGCTGGCCGGAAGGTGACGCCGCCCTGTATCGCGAGAAAGACCTTGAACTGCTGCGGACAGACGACATCCAGAGCTTCGAGCACCGAGTCAGGACCTCGTCAGGTAAACACATAGACATGGTGTTTACACGCGCATGTTTTCACGACGTAAACGGCGGCATCGCCGGGATTGTAGGCACCATCGCGGACGTTACAGACATAAAAAGGATCCAGGAAGCCCTCAGGGAGAACGAACGCGCCCTGTCGGATATCATCCAGGGATTCCCGACAGCGGCGTTCGTAATAAACACAAATCACAAGGTCATCCACTGGAACAGGGCGCTGGAACTGCTCAGCGGCATCCCGGCCGGCGATATTATCGGGACCGGAGCACACTGGAAGGCCTTCTACAGCCACGAACGTCCCTGCATGGCCGATCTTATCGTCGATGATAATGCCGCGGCGGTGGCCACATGGTATGCGGGAAAGGTTTCCGACCCCGGAAAGCCGGACGGCGCTCTTGAGGCGGTGGATTTCTTTCCCGATCTGGGTGACACCGGGAAATGGCTCAGGTTCTCGGCAACGGCGATAAGGAATCATGAGGGAAAGCTTTCGGGGGCGATCGAAACACTGGAAGACATTACCGCACGAGTCATCGCCGAAAGAGAGCTTTCCAGAAGCGAACGGCGGTTCAGTGATCTGGTCAGAAACCTGCCGGTGGGGGTCTTCCGTACCACCTATGAACACCCGGGAAGGTTCCTTATGATCAATGACGCCATCGTACGGCTATACGGGTATGACTCAATAGAAGACTTCATGAGCATCAATGTCGCCGATGTATACTACTACGCCGATGAACGCCGCGAATTCACGAAAAAGATCGTTTCCAGGGGAATGGCGGTAAACGAACATATCCGCTTCAGGAAAAAAGACGGGTCACAGCTCTGGGGCTCGATAACGGTGCAGGCGGTACGGAACGAGAAAGGCGAAATCCTCTATTTCGACGGAGTCGTCGAGGACATCACCGAACTGGTACAGGCCCAGGACAATATCCGCGAGAGCGAGGAGAAATACCGGACCCTTATTCAGAACATCGGCGATGCGGTATTCTCCACCAACAGGGACGGCGTCCTGGATTTCATAAGCCCTTCAATCGAAACGATCATCGGCATTAAAGTGGAAAACGTCGTCGGCCGGCATTTTTCCGTATTCACCCATCCTGATGATTCAGAAAAGGTAAGAACGTCCTTCGTTAAACCGGGAAACGGCACGCACAGCAGTATCGAATACCGTCTGACCAAGGGTGACGGAGGGTATCGCTGGGTGAGCAGTTCCAGCATCATGTTGTATAAAGACGGGCGTTTTGCGGGAATCATGGGGGTCATCAACGATATCCATCCCCGCAAAGAAGCCGAGGAGCGGCTCCGCGAAAGCGAGGAACGCCTGAGCCTGGCCCTCAGGGGGGCCGACCTGGGGACATGGGACTGGGACACCGTCACCGGAAAAGTCATCTTCAACGAACGCTATGCTTCGGCGCTGGGTTATCGCCTGGATGAACTTGCGCCCGACCTGTCAACCTGGGAAAAGCTGCTGCACCCTGATGACGTCGCGCAAGTGCTGCGTATACTCATCGACCACATGGAGGGCCGGATCCCCTTTTACGAAGCCGAATACCGCCTGCGATGCAAGGACGGCGGCTGGAAGTGGATACTGGACCGCGGCATGGTGACAAACCGGGATGCCGGGGGCCGTCCCCTCAGGGCGGCTGGCATCCATCAGGACATTGAAGAGAAAAAAAGAATACTGGAAGAGTTGAGGATATCCAAGGAGACCTATCAATTGCTGGTGGACAACGCAAAAGACGTGATCTTCATCATTCAGGACGGCATAATCAAATACTCCAACCCGAGGATATTTGACATCCTTGGATACACCAAAGAAGAAATATGCGGTAAGTCCTTCCTTCCCTTTATCCATCCTGACGACCATACCCTGATCATCGATCTCTACCGGAAGAATCTTTCTGGTGAGACCTTTCCCGGTTTGTATGACTTCAGGGTACTCGTTCCTGGCGCCGAGATCAGGTGGGTAAGTATTAACGGCGCCCGCATCACCTGGGAGAACCGGGACGCCATGCTGTATTTCCTGAGGGACATCACCGAACGGAAAAAAATCGAGGAGGAGATCAGGCATCTGAGGAACCTGTTTAAAAACGTAATCGACTCGATGCCCTCGGTAATCATCAGCGTGGATACGGAGGGCACGGTCACCGAGTGGAACAGGGGCGCCGAAATCAAGACCGGCATATCCCACGACAACGCCCGGGGAAGGCTCTTTGCCGAGCTCATCCCGAGATTCGCCGGCGAACTGGAACGTGTACGTACGGCCATCCACATGAAAAGAGTGCAGATGATCCCCAAGAAACCCTTCAGCGCCGACGGCGAGACACGCTTCGAGGACATTACGGTTTACCCTCTCATAGCCGACGGTGTGGAGGGGGCCGTCATCAGGATCGACGATGTTACAGAGCGCGTACGGATAGAGGAAATGATGGTGCAGTCGGAGAAGATGCTCTCGGTCGGGGGTCTGGCGGCAGGCATGGCGCATGAAATAAACAACCCGCTCGCAGGGATTATGCAGAACGCCTCGGTGGTACTGCGCCGCATGACCGAAGACCTGCCCCCCAATATCAGGGCCGCCGAAGACAGCGGCACCAGCATGGAAACGATCCGCTCCTTCATGAAGAAGCGTGATATCATCAGAATGCTCAACAGTATACAGGAGTCGGGGATGCGCGCCGCCCAGATCGTTCAGGACATGCTCACCTTCAGCCGCAAGAGCGACTCCAGTGTTTCCAGCCACGATCTGTCAGAACTTATGGAGAGCACGGTAAAGCTTGCGTCCAAAGATTATGACCTGAAGAAAAAATATGATTTCCGCAACATCGAAATAGTACGGGAATACGACCCTTCGACCCCGAAGGTGCCCTGCGAAAGCGGCAAGATACAGCAGGTTTTCCTCAACATTCTTAAAAACGGCGCGGAGGCCATGAAGGAGGATATCGGGGAAAACATGAAGCCCCGTTTCATCCTCAGGATACGGCCCGACGACTCCATGGTGAGGGTGGAGATAGAAGACAACGGCCCGGGAATGACCGAGGAAATAAGAAAGCGGGTCTTCGAGCCTTTCTACACCACCAAGGGAGTGGGCATCGGCACAGGCCTGGGCCTCTCGGTGTCGTATTTCATCATCACGGAAAGCCATCAGGGAGCCCTCTCGGTGGAATCCGAACCCGGCAGAGGGGCGCGGTTCATCATTCTACTCCCGGTCAAAAGGAGATAACGTCAATGGAACGGATAATCAAGGTCTGCATACTGGAAGATGAAGAGGTAATACGGGAGAGCCTGGCGGCGTATCTCGACGACCTCGGTCTCACGGTTTGCACGTCGGAGACCGCCGAAGACGCGCTTGAGGTCATTCGTCTCCAGGAGATCGACATCGCGGTGGTGGACCTGAGGCTCCCGGGAACTGGCGGCGATGTTTTCATAGAAAAGGCCCACGAACTGAAGCAAAACATGAAGTTCATAATCTATACGGGATCGCCTCCGGACGAGATCCCCGAATATATAATGAACATGCCCTGCGTATCTTCGAATATATTCTACAAACCGGTGTACGAACTCAGGTACATCTATGAAGAGATAATCAGGATCGCACCGACCGGGTAATCCGATGGCTAACGTATCGCCGCGTTATAAAATACTTACCATAGAAGACGACGATTCCGTACGCATGAGCATCGCGGCGTACCTGGAGGACAGCGGCTACGAGGTACTGGAAGCGGCGGACGGCGACCGCGGCCTCGATATGTTTCACCGCGGGAAACCAGACCTGGTGCTGGCCGACATACGCATGCCGGGCATCGACGGGCTGGATATATTATCACGCATTACCGCCGAAAGTCCCGAGACACCGGTGATCATCGTGTCCGGTGCGGGTCTGGTCAGCCACGCGGTTGAAGCGCTGCGCAGGGGCGCCTGGGATTATATTCTGAAACCGGTTTCAGACATGTCGACCCTCGGTCACGCCGTCGACAAAGCGCTGGAACGCGCCCGTCTGAAAAAGGAAAACCGTGAGTATCGCGAACAACTGGAAGAACTGGTGGCCCGGAGGACCAGGGAACTGGAAGAGAGCAATGAAAAGCTGAAAAGCCTGAACCTGCGTCTGCACGACATCGTCCGCATTACCCGCAGACTTTCGGGCATCAACAGGCTGGAATCCTTCGCCCAGGAACTGCTGAGTGATTTCAGTACCGGGGTCAATGCGGACGGCGGCAGCTTCTATCTGGTTGAAACCGCCGGGTTAAGGCTCGTGTACTCGATCGATCCCGGCCATGCCGCTCCCTTCATCCCCTTCCCTCTCACCGAGGGCTCCGTCTTCAGGCGTGTCATCGGATCGGGGAAAGCGCTCCTGCTGGACAATATAGAGGAAAGCGGTGAAATTTTACCCAGCGGCTGGCCGTCGTACCGTAACGGGTCGGTACTTACACTTCCAGTCGCCGATGAACAGGGGAACGTCGCCGGAATCATCTCGCTGCACAGCAAAGGACCCCCGCCCTTCACCGAACAGGACGTCGAGATAGGAAGTATACTGGCATATTATATTTCAGAGGCGTTAAGGGCCGTAAAGGCCTCAGAGGCGCTGATAAAAAGCGAGGAGAAATACCGTACCTTCATCGAAACCGCTTCAGAGGGTTACTGGCTTGTCGATACGGAGGGCCGCATCCTCGACGTCAACAAGTCGATATGCGACATGCTGGGATACCGCCGGGAAGAGATGACCGGAACCCTCTGTGCCGATTATTTCGACGGAGATGAAGGAACACCGGCCGGGGGGACATTGCCGGAATCCCTCCCCGGCCAGGGACACAGGGAAACGGTAATGAGGCACAGGCTGGGGAACACCGTCCATGTGCTGGTGGGCACCACCCCCCTGAATGACGCGGGGAATATCGGGGCCGTGTCTTTTTCCCTGATAACCAACATCACCGAACTGAAAGAAGCCGAGAAGGAATGGGAAAAACTCCAGAGCCAGCTCTTCCAGTCACAGAAGATGGAGGCCATAGGAACGCTGGCCGGAGGTATCGCCCATGATTTCAACAACCTGCTCACCGTGATCAACGGCACCGCCCAGCTGATGCAGATGAAGTCTGAAAGCGGGAACCCTTTCGAAGAGGATATAAATGAGATCCTCAGGGCCGGAGAGAAGGCGTTCCTGCTTACACGACAGCTTCTGACCTTCAGCAGAAAGCAGATCGCCACACCCGTCAGGGTGGACCTGAATTCCATTATACGAGGTTCCCGCAATATGTACAGAAGGCTCATAGGGGAAGATGTGCGGATCGACCTGTCGCTGCATCCCGACGACCTGATCATAGACGCGGACCCGGTCCAGGTGGAACAGATACTCCTTAACCTGCTGGTCAACGCCCGGGACGCGCTCTACGAACAGAAGTCAGCGGGAAAGCCCATGCTGATCACCATAGAAACAGGAAGGACCCGGCAGGACCGGGAGCACGACACTTCCCACACGGGACTTTCGGAAGGGGAATACGCGGTGCTGAAGGTGAGTGATACCGGCAAAGGCATGCCCGAAGAGGTGATGACTAAAATCTTCGAACCGTTTTTCACCACTAAAACCTCGGGAAAGGGCACGGGTCTGGGCCTTTCGACAGTCTACGGGATCGTCAGACAAAACGGCGGTTCCATACGTGTCGAAAGCAGCCCCGGCCATGGAAGCGCTTTTACCCTCCTCTGGCCCCTGTCGCAAAGAAAGGCGGGAACAGAGGTGTATACACCGCCGGTGTCCGTCAGACCCGGGGGAAAGGAACGGATACTTCTGGTGGAAGACGACCAGGGAGTGGCAATATTCACCCGCAGGGTCCTCGAGTCGCGGGGCTACAGGGTCATCTGGTGCAAAAACGGGAGTGAGGCCTTTGAACTGCTGACAAGCGGGAGAGAGCATCTCGATCTTATGGTCACCGATATCGTAATGCCCGAGATGAGCGGGACCGAACTGGTACAAAAAGCGGCCGCGACCGGCTGCCGGTTACCGGTTATGTATATTACCGGCTACGGCGATGAATACCTGGCCGGAATCGACCGGAAAAGTCTCAATCTGATTTACAAACCGTTCACCATCGACACGCTTCTCGAAACGGTGAGAAGGGTACTGGACGGCGGCCAATGACTTCGTTGGACGGAACCGGCGCCTGCACTCCCGTTTCCCGCACCGCACAGCGCCGCCCTGACCGGACACGGCCCGATAGCTTCCATCAGTAGATCACTCGTACCTCAGCGATTCGATGGGATTCAGCTTGGCCGCCTGCACCGCCCATTCGCGGGGCGCCCGTTCTACTTGTACTATAATAGATATCGGCCCAGATCGACTCCATCTTCCCGTTCACTCAGGGCTCAGCAGCGTGGGTCCGTGAATCTCCAGGAGCCGGCGGTTCCCCTGGTCGAAGACCATCTGGTTGGGGTCGATCAGGAAACCCGGCAGAAAGCTGTCGATTTTCATCTCCACTACCATGATACCGGGACGATTATAGGATGACGAACGGAGCCTTCGCAGGGAAAAGGACGCGATCATCTGCCGGTACATAACGGGGATGAAAAACGGCACCTTTTCCCCGCTCCCGAGCTTCTCCCAGTTGTCCCGGGCGATATACTGCAGGGGGGGGCCACCACCAGATTGTGTCCGTATTCCCGGGCTCCTTTCTTTTCTACCCCTTCCCGCACAAGGCGGCACCCGCATTTGATCTGGTAGAATCGCAGGTCATACGGGGCGAATTCCCCTTATTTCCCGAGCACTTCCCCGACGGCCGCTAGTGTGCCGTCGGGGAGCGTCTAGACATGGCGGAGGATTTCCTCGTCACCTTTCTTTACGATTTCGTTATACAGCCTGAAGATGAACTGCCGGGGGCTTGAGCCCTGCAGGTAAAACTCGGCGGTGAACAGCTTTTCGGCGAATCCAGCCCGTTGCATGAAAAATGAGAGTGCCGATGCCGTTACAACGACGACGGCTGCCAGAGAGAGCAGCATACGGTGGAAATTGTGGGGTGCCGATGTTCCTTTATCATGGTCTCCCTCCGTAAAGGAATGGTTTGCCACAACAGGTCTGCGAATCGGTATCAGTCTCGAATGCATTATTTCATTAAATGAAATTATACAGTGAAAATCAACTCCGGGAGGTCTAAGGGGGAGTTTTATGAAAAAAAGGAAAAGGGTGTAAATGCAGATCGTTCATCTGATTCTGGATGAAAAAACTCTTCCTGCTTCAAACCAACTCCCCAAAAGGGCTGCTTGAGTGCACCATCGCATTATGCAATAACTTCTTGCATTTTAAATTCATGACTGTATTATTGGACTTAAAAAGAGGCAGCTTTTATGCATGCTACTACGCGTTTGCTGAAATTCCTCACCATATTACCCATGCTCCTGTCGGCAACCCTGTTATCCGGTTTAAACCCGCTTCATTCCCTAAACAGAAAAGCCGAAGACTTCGTTTTCTACAGCATAGGCGGCAAAAGGGCCGTCTTCTATGAAATTCTGCAGACCCTGCCAAAAGACGGAGTTCTCCTGGTCAACTTCACATCGATCTACTGCAAGCCCTGCCGCAAAGAGATACCACAGCTCGTCAGGATCGTTGCAAACGCACCCGCACGGGCGAGGCTCGCCTGCGTGTACGCCGAGAGCGCACAACAGGTGCGGCCGCACGCAACCGAACTCGGTATACTTGACAAAACCTATGTAGACCCGTTCGGCAACGTACAGAAGCTCTACGAGGTAAAAACGATACCGGTCACCTTCATCGTGGCGAAGGACCGGACCGTCATAGGCCGCTTCGACGGATACACTGACGAACACATAAAAAACATCGAGCGAATCGTATTGACAAAATAGTGCCATGCGCTCGGTGCGTGGCAACCACTATCTGAGAGGGAACGTATGAACCATCAACATAAACATACAGGCATGGCTGTAATGCTGATCATGGCCGTAGCGGTACTTTATACTGGTGACACCTACGCCCAGAAGACCGGGAGAAATGAAGTCAAAAAAAAGAAGCTCTATATCTCGACCATAAAGGCGAGCGGCGTCGACACCAGGCTGGCCGGCAGGGTAAAGGAGGGTATACGCCTAGCCATCTTCGAGGAGTTCGGCGCGCGCTACCAGGTGATCGACGACGACGCGATCAGGGTGATGTACAAGCAGGCCGAGGCCATCATGTCCAGCGGCTGCGACGACACCAGCTGCATAACGCAGATAGCTGACGGCATCAACGCCGACGAGATCGTCTACGGCGAGGTGACGCGCGATGGAGCGAAGATCGCCGTGAGCATAACGGCCCTCGAGCGCAAGGGCACCTCGCTCGGCACCAAATCGATCATCCGGATAAGTTTCCTGGAGAGCCAGGTGGACTGGATCGCCGCCGAGACGGCGAAGAAGCTCATGAACCCGGCGTATAAAATCGACCTCACGAAGGCGCCCGAGGAGCGCGCGGAGGTGAAGCTCGGCGGGATCGAGCTCACGCCGGTGAAGGGTCTGGATATAGCGGTCATCAGCTTTAAAAGCGGGGACGAGACGGTCAGCAAAATCATCGACTATTCGAAAAGCCTGGTAGCCGATGGGGACCGCTTCTATAACGAGCATAAATACGCCGAGGCGCGTACCAGGTACGGCGAGGTGGTGGAGAAAGTGAGGACGAAGCTCGGCAGGGAAAAACAGGAGAAGATGCGGGAATATTTAGACGGTATCTACAAGCGCATCGCCTCCGCCGTGCTCATGGAATACAAGCCGAAGATCGAGAAGATCGACGCCGAGATCAAGGGCATAAAGGAGCCGGGTGAAGCGGACCTCGAAAGGGCGATGAGTAAATACAGAGCCCTGGAAGACGAAATACGGGCGATAACCTACGGAGAATCGGGTGAACAGGTTTTCACCGCCATGGCCGACCGGAAGGACGGCATAATCCTGGCCATCGTCGCGGGATACGAGAAGAACGGCGATGCCGCTTACCGCGACTACAAATTTACCGAGGCATTGAATTATTACAATCGCGGCAAGGGGAGGTCCGCCTACATCGGCAATACCACACGGAAGGCGGAGGCCGTCGAAAGGTTCGAGCGGAAGATCGATGCCGCCATGAAGACCGGCGAGGGCTACATGGTAAACCGGGTGAAATCACTGGTGGACCAGGCAGAGTTCTACAATTTCCAGGATAAAACATCGAACGCCAGGGCGGCCATGAAGGATGCCCGAAAGCTCATCGCCGAGGACATGAAGGTGTTCGCGACCATGGAGGCGGTGGCCCCGTACAACGGCATGGCCGAGGTGATGAAGATTACGCTCCTGAACCCCGATACCCTGCCCGAGGTTTTCTCTGGAATCAAGAAAAACGCGGCAGTAAAGAAAAAGAAAGCCGACCATGCCAGGTTCCTGAAGACCGGCGTGTATAAAATCGGCGATACCGGACCGGCGGACGGCATCATATTTTACGACAAAGGCCGCTATTCCGACGGATGGCGCTATCTTGAAGCCGCTCCCGAAGATCAGAGCTATGGCGCATCATGGGGTTGCATCGGAGGTTGGGACTTCAGTGTGGGAGTGCTTATCGGGGCATATGCAACGGGACTGGGAAAAGGCAGGGAAAACACGATCGCGATTATCAACAGATGCACCGAGCCTGATATTGCCGCCAGACTATGCATCGATTACCGGGGTGGTGGAAAAAGCGATTGGTATCTGCCGTCAAAAGAGGAACTTGCCCTGATGTTCAGAAATCTACACAGCGCCGGCCTCGGAGGTTTCGCTATCGACAGCGGCCACTACAATAGTCAGGGAGGCGGCTATTGGACTTCTACGGAGTATGTTGAGAACAACCCCGCCAATAATGTTTGGTACCAGAAATTCGTTAAAGATGGGCATGGCATAAGCAACAAGTATTACAGAAAACGGGTGCGCGCAATCCGGGCGTTTTAAGCAAGTGCGCCTACCGGCAAGATCATGCACCGGTTACCCCGGAGACGGACTACGTGCTTTCTTTTGCAACACGGAAAAGAAAGCACCAATGGAAAACGCACATCACAAATGCCGGCGAAGTTTGCCTCTCAGGCGCAAACAGCAAATTCGCTCCATCTTCATGAAAAATCCGTACAAGTGTACGCTGCCATCAAGGAAGTATAATGCCCGATCGACCAGCGCGAATTGGTAAATAATAACTACAACCGCGGGAAAAATCAAGAGGACCTCTCTATTCGTACCTCAGCGCCTCGATGGGATCCAGCTTGGCCGCCTGCACCGCCGGCCACAGTCCGAAAACGATCCCGATGGCGACGGAAACGACCGTTGAGAGCACGATGGAATAAACCGATATCTTCACCGACCATCCCGCCAGCACGGTGATGAGCACCGAAATGCCGACGCCGAGCAGGATACCGGTTATTCCCCCCGAGAAGGTAAGTAGCGCCGACTCGATGAGAAACTGGACCCGTATATCCTTCTTTCTGGCGCCGATGGCCTTGCGCAGGCCTATCTCCTTGACGCGCTCCTTCACCGACACCAGCATTATATTCATGATTCCGATACCTCCCACCAGGAGCGATATAGCCGCCACGATGCCAAGGAGCAGGCTCATGGTGCGGGTGGTACTGCTAAGAGCTTCACGGATCTCGGAAAGATCACGAACCTCAAAAGTCTCTTCGTTGTCAGGGGCGATACGGTGCCGCTTTTTCAGCTTCTGCAAGATCGACCGCGTGGCTGAGGGTATGAGTTCCTGGCTTTTTACCTGCACATCGATGTAATCGACATAGTTCTTTCCCATAACACGGTACATCGCGGTGGTCAGGGGAATAACCACGACATCGTCCTGGTCGCGGCGCGCATCGGCTCCCTTGGTGGGCAATACCCCTATGACGGTGAAGTTCACGCGGTTGATCTTGAATATCCTGCCCAGGGGACTCTCACCGCCGAAGAGTTCCCGCACCACCGTATTTCCGACAACGGCGACCTTGCTCCGCATTCTCATCTCCTCGTCGGTAAAGAAACGTCCGCTTACCGGTTCGGCCGCCCTGATCCCTGGATAGTGGACTCCTACCCCCATTACCAGGGTGTTCCAGTTTTTGTTCCCGTAGACCGCCTGGCCGCGGCTTAACACAGTGCCTGAAACCGCCGACACCGGTGCGATCCTCTGCAGTTCCTCGGCGTCGCCCTGGTCCAGCCTGGTCACCGCGCCGGCCTCGAGCCGTACCCCCATGCTGTGCCGCGCGCCGGACCGGACCATCAGTACGTTTGAACCAAGTGAACTGAGGCTCTGAGAAATCGACTCCTTGGCCCCTTCCCCCAGGGCCATCATGGAGATGACCGCCGCCACGCCGATGAGTATCCCCACCATAGACAGAAACGACCTGAGCTTGTGGGAGAATATGGACCCTATCGCCTGCCTCAGGTAATCGATGAATTCGGCGCGGCCGAAGGCGGCATGGGTGCGGTTGAACACGCCGTCCAGGGATACCTGTTCCTCACGCGCCGCAGGCGAGGGGGCCTTCTTCCGGTTTTTCCGTTCGTCTGATACTATGGCGCCGTCCCTCATACGGATAATGCGGTGCGCATGCCCGGCAAGCTCCATTTCATGGGTCACCATGATGATGGTTTTCCCCTCGGCGTTCAGCTGTTCCAGTATGCCGATGATCTCTTCCTCGCTGCGGGTGTCCAGGTTGCCGGTAGGCTCATCGGCGAATATCACCACAGGCCCGTTCACCAGGGAGCGGGCGATGGCGACGCGCTGCTGTTCCCCTCCAGAAAGCTCGCTGGGAAGGTGTTCCACCCGTTCGGCTAGACCCACCTGTGCCAGCCGCTGGTGTGCCGCGTGGTTCATGTTCCTTTTCCCCGCATATACCAGCGGCAGCTCGGCGTTCTGAAGGGCCGACAGGCGGGGTAGCAGGTGAAACTGCTGAAAGACGAACCCCGCCACGTGGTTGCGCAGCATTGAAAGCTGGTCATCGTCCAATGTGGTGATATCTTTGCCGAACAGCAGGTACTTTCCCTTGTCGGGTTTGTCAAGGAAGCCGAGGATGTTGAGCATGGTCGATTTTCCCGAACCCGACGGCCCCATGATGGCGACGAACTCCCCCTCCCCGATCTTGAGGGAGACGTTCTGCATTGCGGCCACCTCCAGCTTTCCGGTTTTATACAGCCGCGATACGTTTCTCAATTCGATCATAGGGTGTACTCATTTCTTTCTGCTGCGTTGCGGCATGAAGGGATTTTTGCCGCCGGGGTTTGTACCGGTCCTGGATCCCTCCTTTACGGCGACAAGCAGACGAACCGATTCGTCTATTCCCGAGAGCACCTCCACCCGTGAGTCGTCGGCGATACCCAGTGTCACTTCCTTTTTCACCGGATCCTGGTCTTTCCCCCGCCTTAGAAGAACGTAATGCTTTCCCTCCTCCATCGTAACCGCCTCCAGAGGAACGAGGAGCACGTCTTTCCTTATCGCCTGTATGATTTTCATCGTGGCGCTCATACCCGAGCGGAACACCGACGGTACTTTAAGGGGATGGATTTCCACTTCGTACATGGTTACGTTGTTGACGGTTTTCGACTCATAAGAGATATGGGCCACCCTGCCCATAACGCCTACATCAGGATAGGCATCCAGGCTGATATCGACGTTTTGTCCGTTTCTGACATTGCCGATGTCGGTTTCGTCGACATCGGCGTACAGCACCAGCCGGTCGGCCAGTACCAGCACCGCCGTGGTGGTGGTTACGGTTTGCCCGGGCTCCACGTCACGAACGATAACAGTGCCGGTTATGGGTGCGATAAGGGGGCTGGGCTTGTATGCCTCCTCCCAGTATTTGAGCTGGGAATCCCCCTGCAGGCGCGCGGCATCGATGAGAGCGGCCCGTTCGGTGGAGCTCATCCAGGCCAGCACCTGCCCCTTGCGCACCGGCTGGCCCTCGACCACCAGAACCCGCTCCACCCTGCCGCTGATCGAGGGTTTGATCTCAAGCCGGTTGCGGGGCTTTACCGTTCCGGTGGTGGAGATGAATTTTTTGATAGTCCCTCGCTCTACCGACACGGGACGATAGACGGCTTTTGCCTCCTTGGAGCATCCGGTTGAGGCGTACAGCACCGCGACGGCGGCAGCCGCGACGCAATAGCGTGATAAACGTACATCAGCGATCATGTTCCAGGGTTACTCCTTTTGATTTATTCCAGGCCGCTTCGGCGATCAGCATGTCGGCCTGGGCTTCGAGATAGCTTTTTTTTGCCTGCACCAGTTCGTTCTCGATGATGATCCAGTTGTCGAACAGTATCTGTCCTATCGAGTACTGCGCCTCGGCGATACGCGCCCTTTCTTCGGCGGCCCTCAGGGCTTTTTCCTTCACACGGAAGGTATCGACGGCGTTCAACAGCGCCACCCAGTGCTCTTCGATGCCGACTGTCATGGAGCTGCGCGTGCTCTTCAGGTCCGCGACGGCCTGACGGTACTCGGCATCGGCCTTTGAATTCTGATATACCCGTTTTCCACCCTGAAGGAGGGGAAGGGTGAGTTCCACACCCACCGACCACTGGGTGTTCTGAGGCGGCCAGGAGGTATCGTTTTTACCCGCGCTGGCCGTGCCGTACAGTTGCGGCAGGTAGTCTGATTTAGACGACATGCGGGCGTATTCCGCGTACTCTTTCTGCATCTCGGCTTTTTTTACCTGCGGTGTCGCATCGGCCAGATGCCCATAGGGGGGCGTGGCGGCGCCCGTAACCGGCGGGAGCATCTCACCCCGCACGGTGAAACGGTCCCATTCTTTCAGGCCCATCTCTTTCACCAGCCTGTGCCTCGCCAGGGTGACTCCCCGTTTCGCCTGAGCGTAATCAGCCTCGGCCTGGGCGAGGTTCACCTCGGCGGTGAGCAGGGACCCCCGGTGTTCACGGCCGGCGTTATAGCGCATGAGTACCAGATCCAGACTCTTTTTGCGTCTTTCCACTATCGCTTCGGCGATACGCATGTACTCCTGCGCCTTCAGGAGGCTCACGAAGGCCGTTTTCAGATTAAGACGCACTTCCGATGAAATAACCATCTTTTCATAGACCGCCTGCTCAGCCAGTTTTTTCGCAGCCGCCGTATCAAGCAGCACCTTGCCGCCGTCGAACAACAGCTGCCTGCCGCTGATGCCGTAAGAGTATGTGGTGTCCTCACGGTTTCCCTGCAGGGTTCCCGTGTAATCCTGGCGGGAGCGGTAAATATCCATTGAAGCGCTGACCTGCGGCAGCAGGGAGCTTCTGGTAATGCCCTCGTTGGACTTCGCCTGTTTTACCTTCTCGCCGGCCGATACGATGTCAGGGTGGTTTTTCAGCGCCAGGGCTGCGCATTCCTCCCACGTCAACACCGTTTCGACGGAGAGCGTTGCCGCTTTCAATTGCAGTAACGGCGGCATGAGCAGCAGCGCCGCCACGGCGGCGGAAAGTACATTGCGCAGGCCTCTCTCCCTTTCCTTCCGGCGGTATTCACTGGTGCTGGAATTTATTTTCGTGTCGCGTGTCATTGAAATCATCCGTTCAGTGTAATGTAGTATTATTTCAGTTCTTCCGGCGGCATATTACCGGTCTTTGCTCTCACCGGTTCCCCTGTGATCCTCGATCATCCTGTTGAAAGCTGATTTCTGAATATCGTTCAGGTGCCGCGAAATCTCCAGGTATGTCCGGTCGACTGAATTTTTAATTTCACCGAGGAAGCGTTTTCTGTTCTTGTCGATCTCAATCCGCTGCCGTTCCAGTACGGCCTTTATTTTCTCCACCTGGTCCACGTTCAGTTGAAGCCGTTTTTCCAGTCCCTGGATCAGTTTTTCCCTGATCAGGCGGCCGTGGTCTTCGCTCCGCCGGGGGGGCGGATTGAAAAAACGCCCCGGGCCATGGCGTTCCAGATCTTTTATGAAACGGTATTTCGCCATTTCATGAAAATTACGGTTGATGTAGCATCGGTCCGCCGTCACGCCGATAAATATACCCAGCGCAAGGGTGAATACCAGGATGGCTGCGGCGACGTATTTCGGTGTCCCGTTCATCTTTTTATACCTCCGCGACTATCGGTTCCCGGTGATATCGTGCAAATAGAAACGTTCATTATCCGAGATGTAAAGCGCCTCGTGGGCGGGCACCCCCTGCAGCAGGAACTGTTCAACCGCATTCACCCTGTCACCTCTGAGTATAACGAGGGTGCCGGTGAACAGCACCGCTGCGGCAAAGGCCGCCGCCGCGGGCAGCAGACGATACAGCGGGAGATATTGTGCCCATTCAGGAATCAGTCTCTCGAAAAGGCCGGCCGTAACGGCGGAGCCCCCGCTCCTTTTTTTGTACGCGGACAAGAGACCCCATGCCGGTATTTCATCCGCCGTGAACGGCACGACCCCGGAAAGCATTTTTTTTACTTCAACGATCTCGTCCCTGTACCGACGGCATCCATCGCAGAACGACAGATGGTTCTCTACAAGGGCATACTCACGTTCGTTTCCGCATTCACCGTCAAGGTAGCGGTGCACGAAGCGCCGCATTTTTTTACAATTCATGTCCTGTCATCCTCCTGATACCGGGCTCCAGGAGTTTCCTCAGCATCTCCCGGCCCCGGTACAATCGTGACTCTACGGTACCCACCGAACACCCCGTAATCTCGGCCATCTCACGGTATGATTTTCCCTCCAGCTCACGAAGGATCACCATGGTCCTGTAACGCAGCGGCAGTCGGTCGATCGCGTCCCTCACGATTTCCGATGCCTCGTCGCTCGCGGGGGCGTCGCTGTGCGGTGAAACGTCATGACCCGCACTTACAGGCACCGTCAAATTCCTTTTCATTTTCCTCACCGCATCGATACAGGTATTGACCGAAATGCGGTATATCCAGGTCGAAAGGCGCGACCTTCCTTCAAAACGCTCCAGCGACGTCAGCAGCTTTATAAATATCTCCTGGGCCAGGTCCTTCGACTCATCACCGTCCCTTACGAAAGAATAGCAGAGCCTCAGTACTTTCCCATAGTACCGCTCTATAAGCATTACCATGCCCCTGTCCGGGTTTTCCCGCATCAGTCTCAGTATGGCGATGTCATCCCGGTCATTCATTCATGTTTTGTATACACGGTTTAGACGGTCTATTAAACGAAATTATTCCCGTTATTTCCGTGTTTCATAAAAATATTTGAAAAAAACAGCCTGCCGATTACCGAAGCCCGACTTCCGGGAGGAAGACCTTGCGCAGCGGTCGCCGGGGAGAATGCGGCGCGATCCGGAAGGATCAACCGTTCGTGAAATTTCAACAGCCGGAAAAACAAAGCAACAGCGGTGTGGCACGAACACCTGAAACGGTCAATTGCGCATGGGGCTCAACACTGAACTCCCACGGCTTTCAAAAACCGTATCCCTTTCTTCGTCATCGAACTCAGCGCGTCAGACACGCTGTTCCCGGGAGCGTTTACAGGCATGGTGAGATCGACGATGCAGAAAACCTCATACCCTTTCGCGGCCCCGTCGACCGCGGTGAAATACACACAGTAATCAAGGGCCAGTCCGCAGAGGAATATCCGTTTCACTCCCCTGCACTTCAGGTACCCGTCCAGACCGGTTTCGGTTCTATGGTCGTTCTCGAGAAAACCTGAATAGCTGTCTACAGCGGTCCGGTATCCCTTACGTATCACCGCGTGAGCGTACTGTTCCGCCAGTTCTCGATGAAAATCGGCGCCGCTGTCGCCCTGGACACAATGGTCCGGCCAGAGCACGGGACCGATCCCCTCTTCGCGGTAGGGATCGTAGGGTTTCTTACCCTTGTGAGCGCCGGCGAAGGACCTGTGCCGGGGGGGATGCCAGTCCTGGGTGAGTACGACCGTGTATCCCATTTCGAAAAAAGCTTTCATGAGCCTGTTTATCCCCGGTACGATTGTATCCCCTCCGGCCACCGGAAGTGCTCCTTTGGGCATAAAATCATTCTGGACGTCAACGACGACGAGCGCATCTTCCGGAGTTATGCCTGCCGAGTCAAGGTAGTCGATCCCGTTCAGGTTCATGGTATTCCTCCTTCGGTCGACAGACAGCGTTCATACCCCACCCGCGATGAGTATAAGGCCTGTCATTCATTGTATAATTATGTTATAGTTCCACTTTCCCCAGTGCAAGTATTTTCTCCGGCCGCATGGGACCGGCTCTGCCGGCACAACGGTGCGATCCACCCATACTTTCCCGGCATCTGCTCCGCTAATGTGTTGACAACTACATCGCGCCGGTTTAGATTTTAAACATCATTCATATTAGAGAGATAAACCATGAACGTAAAAAAACGTGAATCAGGTAAAACGTTGTTTGTGGATCTGCATGAGGATATATCCTACGAGAATTCAATGGAGCTTGAATCCTTCATCACCGCCAATATCAGTCCGGCGGTTTCAGAGGTGGTGCTGAATATAGAGAAGGTCGCCTATGTCAACAGTTTCGCCCTCGGCATCCTTATAAAAACAATGCAGAACATAGAGTCCAGGGGGTATGCTTTCTACCTGATGAACGTCAATCCTGAAATAAAAAAGCTTCTTGATATCACCGGTATATTGTCGAAATTCAAATTTTACCCGTAGCTCCCTGGCGCAGCATCACCCCTTGTCTGTCCGCGCTCCGGTCAGCCTCCCGTCGGCAGGCAGGTATTTCACCAGCAGCACCTGATTCCCCTTACGGTTGTACCTCACCTCATCGAAAATACTCAGGGCCATTATGATCCCCCTGCCATGCGCCAGCATGCCGTCGCCTGCTATCTTCGCCGCTTCGCTCATCATTTTACCGTGGTCGAAACCATCACCGTCGTCGGTAATTTTAAAAACCGCCCGTTCGGTGTTTATGGAATACTCGATCCCCACCCTCCGGTCCCGGTATCGCGGGTCGTTCTGCCTGCGGGCGACGAACTCCAGATAGTTTTCCGACATGGTCTCCCTGGATTTCTCGTCGAAGGTGATGTTCAGGTTCCCGTGCTCAATGGAATTAATGATGATTTCGCGCAATCCCATACGCAGCATGGTGATCTGCTGCGGGGAGAGGCGGCCCGCAAGGTTGCGCACCATGCGCCGGCTGATCTCGTCGGAAACGATGAGATAGTTCTTTATGCTGTAATGCTGCCGTTCCGACCTGAAAAATTCCAGCAGCGTATCATCGGCCACGCTTATGGCCTTGCCCAGAACCTCGTTCTTGCCTTCAATGGCGACATGTTCCAGCCGTATCTGAAAATCCCTGGGTTCCGCACCGGAGGGGGGTCTCAGTTTCACCTTGAAATTTACCGGCAGCCGCTGCTGGAAAAACTCATCAATTTTTTCCCGCACCAGGCTTTTGCCTATGGCTTCCTCGTCAGCCTCAAAATACATCAGATCATTAAGCCGGTATCCGCGCAGTTCGTCCGCGTTCAGCTTCATTTCCCGTAACATGGCCCGGTTGGCGGTGATGAACCCCAGGTCCTTATCCAGCGAGAAGATTGGATCGCTGCTGCCTTCAACCAGCAGGCGGTATTTCTCTTCGGATACGGTAATGACACGGTTCGCCTCATCCAGGTCGGAAATTTTCTGTTCGAGTGTCAGATTGAGCTCTCCCACCTGACGGTGCACATAGATAAACCGGTTTGCCAGGACCAGCGTGGTGCCCATAACGAACACGAAAAACCCGTAGCGGGTCAACACCAGGTCGTTATGCAGGTACACCGCGTCCACAATATCATAAACCGCCGTCGCCGTAAGCACCCCGATCCCGATCAGGAGATTGCCTTCCACGGTGACGGTGAGCGTTTTTACTGCCGCATGAAGGTACCCCCTCAACGGCCCCGAAATGCCGCGGTTTTCCGCATACCGGCGGTACTGTAAGTAAAAACGGTAAATCATCCGCACCGCAAAATAGTAGGTTATGGGGACCAGGGCGGTAAACTGCCATACCCTCAAAACATCCAGGGCAAACGTAACTGGTGCGGGAATGACCGCAATGATGAGAAGACCGCAGAAGATGCCATAACCCCTGGCGAAAACGCTCATGCCGGCGTCCTGGATGTAATCGAAAAAAAGACAGATCAGGGGGATCAGGGTGAACAGGCAGCAGAGTTCTATGCGAAATACCCATTCCGTGTCGGGCAGCAGCGCATACACGGTATGGGTGCGCATGAAGAGGTACACGAAAAGCCCGCTGGAAAAAAGGCCGTACAGCAGGTTCTGTTTCTCATCCCTTTTCAGTAAAAAAAGGAAAATGTGGTATACACCCACGAAAAAGTAAAGAAAGAGCAGCACCAGCGGGATGGTTTCCGAGTTCAGGTCCAGCAGCTTTTCATAATCATCGATGATATAGGGCCCGCTCTGGCCCAGTCCTGTATCGTCGAAGGTCGGGTCTCCCACGATACGCAACGCGAGGATATTGGTTCCCTTTTTCAGTAAACGCGGGTCCAGGGGAAAGTGCACGTCCCTCATCCCCCGCGACCGGGTGATGCGGACTTCGCCGTCCAGGTGCATCTCCCGGCGTACCGGTGTGCCGTTCAGGTATATCTCCCAGTTGTTGCTGATCTGTGCGAAGTTTATCCCCGGCAGCCGGCCGGGGCGCAGCCATTCAGCATCCAGCTTGAAAGAGCTTATCATGGTGAAGGTCATGGGCGGATACCTTTTCGGGGAAAAAAAAGTCCTTTGGGGGATGCCCGTCAGGGGGAGGTTCTTTACCATGACCACGCGCGCCCCGTTTTTACCAGGGGGTACCCGGTGCCATTTCCCCTCCGAGACATCAGGAAGCCGGTTGATCCATTGCGAGGAGAAGCCCGTGCGTACGTACAGATCGCAGGCGGTAAGATCAATGGGTTCCGCTTCGGCGGTGACAACCGCGGTAAATACGACGGCCAGCATGAACAGGATTCTATATATCCCAGTCATTATGTTTTCCTTGCCGAACAACTCACTGCTTCGGATTGCGAAAGGTTTTGGTGTTTTATTACAGCACCCGATCGATCGGGGCAGGATCAACAGGTTATCAACGACAGGGCCTGTAATCAAGCGAAAAAGCGGTCACCGCGGCCGCACTGTTTCCCTCCTGTACGACCTGTGACCGTTAAAAACCGGTGCGACCGGATGTTTTCAACACCGCTTTTCCTGGAACCGGGAGCACGGAACTTTGACGTGCGCAGGCATGTGTGATATAATTGATAAATGCCTTACGATTTAACGTCACGCGTGGAGTTTGCATAAAAAACCGGTTTTCCCCATATATACGGCCGTACCCGTAAAACCGGATTATTATGTATTTAAGGAAATATCGGTATTTTCCGCTGTGGAATCCAATGAGCAGAACCTGAAAGGACTGGAGGAATTATTATGAAAGCGTATCCATGGCATGGGACATACCCTATGGGCATACCCCCGAGCATAACCATAGAACACACTACGCTGCCCGAGATATTCACCAGTACCACCGTAAAATACCCTGAACGGCCGGCCGTGATTTTCATGGAAAGGGAATATACCTACGGCGAGATGGAGATAATGATAAACCGCCTTGCAAACGCGCTGAAAAGCCTGGGCATCCGCAGGGGCGACAGGATCGCCATACTCATGCCGAACCTCCCTCAACTGGTAGTCAGCTACATCGCCATATGGAAAATCGGGGCGGTCGCCGTCCCCAATAATCCCGTCTATACGAAATATGAACTGGAGTATCATCTCAACGATTCAGGCGCAAAGATGATCATTGTGCAGGACGTATTCGCGCCGCGGATAGAAGAGGTGCGCCCCAGGACCGGCATAACCAGAATCATCGTATCGCACCTCAACGACTGTGCGGATTTTCTTTCGCGGAGGGGAACGCCGGCCGCGGTGAAAACTGCGGCGAAAAAAACAGCTGACCAGTCGGAAACCCTCGATCTGCTGGGCCTTCTGCTCGATTCATCCTCTGATTTCACCGATCCACCGCCGGAAATAAATGATCTCGCCCTGATACCCTACAGCGGGGGGCAGACGGGAAAACCGACAGGGGTCATGATCACCCACATGAACCTTACCGGCATTACCCAGATCATGCGTGCATGGTTTTACGAACTCAGCGAAACCCGCGAGAGGGTCCTGGGCATTCTTCCTCTCTATCACATGGCCGCGTTCAATGCCGTCATGAGCATGAGCATCATCAACGGGTGGAGCATGGTGCTGGTGTTGAGTCCCGATCCCAGGGAGGCGCTCGCCGCCATCAACAAATACCGCCCCACCCTGATCCCTGTGGTGCCCGCGATCCTGGCGGGCATGCTGAAGCTTCCCGGTTTCCGAAAGGCCGACCTTTCGTTCGTTAAGGCGTTTTTCTCCCGGTCGGTGTCCCTGGACCGTGAGCGTATCGAGGAGCTGAAAAAAATATCCGGCGCGGAAATCATAGAAGCCTACGGCATGACCGAGTCAACCGCACTGTTGACGCTGACCCCCTGGAAAGGCGGATTACGACCGGGGAGTGTGGGGGTGCCGGTGCCGAACACCGAAGTCAGGATAGTCGATGTAGAGCACGGCACCAGTGATGTACGCACAGGGGAAGCGGGAGAAATTATTTTCAGGGGGCCCCAGATGACCCCGGGATATTACAATGATGACGAAGAATCCGAGGAGTCCATAAGGAACGGTTGGTTCTTCACGGGGGACATCGGCAGAATGGACGAAGACGGCTACATCTATATACTGGACAGAAAAAAGGAGCTTATCGTCGCTGGAGGATACAACATATATCCGCGCGAGGTGGAGGAGATCCTTATCGAGCATCCCAGGGTGATGGAAGTATGCGTCATCGGGATTCCTGAAAAACACGCATGGGAGAAGGTCAAGGCCTTCGTCGTCCCCAGAAAGGGGGAATCCGTCACCAGGGAAGAACTCGAATCCTTCTGCAGGGAGCGCCTTTCCGCGTACAAGGTACCGAGGGTGTTCGAGATCATGGACGGCCTCCCGAAAACCCAGATGAAAAGGACACTGCGGCGCAAGCTGCGTGAAATGGAATTGAAAAAAGCCGGCCGTTAAACCGGTATGTTCTTGCCCGACCTCAGGTAGTTGAGGTCTTCAAGCACCCGAAGTATCTCGGGAAGCAACTGTTTTTTCCTGGAGAGTACCCCCGGGAGGGAATACGCGTTTTTCTCCACGGCATTGTACCGCAACATTGCCTCACCCGGAGGGAAATCGGTTGCCAGGAGCAGGCTGTCCTCGTGTATGATGTCCGTAACCAGAAGCATCGCCCAGTCGAGGGACCTCTCGGATTTCATGCCGTACAGCGCCTTTACGAGAGCGTCTTTGACTTCGCTCACTTCTTCCAGTGAAACGACCTCAACCTGGCCTATGCCCACCGCGGTCCCGAATTCAGTGTACACCTTGAAGTCAGCGGCAACGATTTCACGAGGCACCCTGACACGCATGCTGTCCGCCGACGAGAATATCTCCTGTCCAAGCTTTTCCCAATCCAGGCCTGAAATCCGCGCCAGTTCCCCGACGGCAGTCTGATCGTCAGGCGTGGTAGTGGGCGACTTCAGGAACGCGGTATCCGAGAGCACTCCCGCCAGCAGCAGGCAGGCGTTTGCCGGATCCAGGGGTGCTCCATGGTAGCGATAGAGCTGGTATACAAGGGTACATGTGCTCCCCACGGGCTTTGCGTACACGTATATCGGCGTGTGGGTCCTGATGGTCCCAAGACGGTGATGATCGATGATCTCCACAATCTCCGCGTTCTCGGCGCCGTCGACGGCCTGCGCCAGTTCGTTATGGTCCATCAGTATGAGTTTCTTCATCCTTTTTTTGATCAGATCCGAACGGGTGACTATGCCGACCAACCGGTTCCCGTCAAGCACGGGCAGGCCCCTGAACCCCGTCTGCAGCATCAGGTCCCTGGTGTACTCCACCGAATCCCCCTCCCTGACCCCCGGTATGCGCTCGTTCATAATGGATTTGGTGGGGGCGCAGAACATGAGCAGGCGATGGGTCTCGGCGGTGTCCAGTTTCGAGATGAACACCCAGCCGCGGTAGTTTTCGAAATCAAAATCAAGCTCCGAGGCGTCTTCAACGCCGGTTATTACAATCGCGGGCATCTGCTGTTCCAGCGCGAACCTTATTATTTCAGGTCGTTTACCCGACACGAGCACCGTTTCTTCAGGCACGAGATTCTTCAGAAGACTGATGGAGCGCTCATAGGGCATGGCGCCGATTACGATCCCGGCAGTGAATTCCTTCCTGTCGCCGCGTTTTACCATAGTACCCCTCAGCACTTTCCCGAAATTCTCGGCCCTGAAAAGATACCGGGGCTTCAGGGAAATATCGTCGCCAAGATAAAAATTCGCTATCTCGAAAAAGGTAATGACGCCGCTGAAGAGACCGTCAGTCCCCAGCACCGGGGTAATGCGGATCTTCAGTTCCTCCATGTTGCGCATTACATGATAGACCGGTTCGTCTACTCCCACGGATACGACCTCGCGGGTCATTATATCATTCACCCTTGGTATTACGTCCCTGATGAATTCCGGCGGGGTAACGCCGGCTTTTTCAAAGACAAACCTGGTCTGCCGTCCCAGGTTTCCGCACCTGACCGCCTTGTAACTCACGGAACCGTCGATCAGGTTTTTCAGATGCGCGTAGCAGTACGCGGAACAGATCGAATCGGTGTCAGGATTCTTGTGGCCTATCACGAATATGGTTTCCATTACAGATTCCCCGGTAGTATCGTCAGGCCCTCCCCCGCAGGCCGGAGGAGAACCCTTTGTTCAGGTGGCGTCTCAGCGGATAGGGGAACGGATTATTCCCACGGCTGAGCGACCATTAGTTAATTGTACCTTGTCGCGGGGAACAGACTAAATATTTTCACAGTTCAGGGAGGAGGGTGTCGTTTATTGAATCCAGTCACAACAGTGGACCCGGTACACCCATGTACCGGGTCCTTCCCTGTAATCGGTTTCGCTTATGTTACGATGCGGAGCGCCGAAGGATCAAATCCTGAAAAACTTGATCTTTTCCAGCAGATTGTCGGCCATTTTCGAAAACTCGTCGGTTTTGGCCGCCAGTTCCTCCGTCCCCGACGCATTGGACTGGGTGAGGTCGTTGATGTTGCTCACGGATTTTACGATTTCCCCGGTGGCGGTTTTCTGTTCCTCGGTGGCGATCTTTATTTCATGCGCCCGCTGCTGCACATCGCCCGCTTCCCTGGTCACCACGTCGTTGATCTCCAGCTGTTTTTGCATAAACGACGAGACATTGGCCATACTGTCGGTGATGGACCGGATATCCTTGATGATGGTACCGATGCTTTCCACCGTTTCAATGGCTCCGGCGAGGCCGGTGTTAATCTCGTTCTCGTTGATCTTTATCAGGTTCTCGATATCCTTTATACTCTTCGAGGTTTCGTCGGCCAGTTTCGAGATCTCGTCGGCAACAACGGCGAAACCCCTGCCGGCGTCCCCCGCGCGGGCCGCTTCTATGGCCGCGTTCAGGGACAGCAGATTGATCTGTTCGGAAACATTGTTGATGAGTACTATGATGTCACCCATCTTTTTCGAACTCTCGGTGATATTTTTCATGCTTTCCGACATGCTTCCCAGGGTGCTGCTGCTCTTGTTCGCCCTTTCGGCTATGGAGGTGGAAAGCTTATTGGCGTCGGTGATGGCTTTTTCGGTTTCGTGTATGATGCCCGAAAGATCATTGATGTTTTCCAACAGGGACTCCAGGCGCCGTGACTGGTCAGAGGTGCTGTTGGCCACGTTCTCCACGCCCGAAGAGATCTCCTCGATGGTGGCGGTCACTTCTTCGGCGGATGCTGCCTGGTCCTGCGCGTTCTGGGTGAATGATGAGGTGGTCGCCGAAATATCGTCGGCGGAGATCGAGAGCTGGTCGGCAACCTGCTTGATGTCCTTTATGATGCCGTGCACCTTCGTCACCAGGTTCCTGAGCGCGACCAGCATCATACTCATCTCGTCGGTGCCGGTAGATTCGATTTCCACTTTAAGATCGCCCTCGGCGATCGTTTTTGTGACGTCCACCACGTTCTGTATGGGCTCATTGAGCCTGCGGGCGAAGGTGATGGAACTAAACACTATGAGTCCCGCGGCGATAAGGATGATCGCGAGCATTACCCATACCAGCATGCGGGCCGAAGAAAGTATATAGCTCTGGGGCAAAAACAACGCGATGGAATAGCCGGCGGATTGAATGGGCGCATAGAAGGCGTACATTGTACGCCCCGTACCGGTCTCCGTAAAGGTCAGGTATCCGTTCTGGCCGGCCAGCATCTTTTTCCCGAGATCCTTGACGGCGGGGTTGGGATCATCGGTGATTTTATCCATTACGATCTTTTTCTTTCCCTTCTCATCCTCCCCCAGGTGTATGACCTTTTTCTCGTTCCAGTGATAGATGTACATACCGCTGTGGGTCACGATACAGAACCTGGCGCTTTCGCCGAAGATATCGCCCAGTTCCTTTTTAATGGCGTTCACCTCGGTGCTGACCGATTCGAAGGTGACCGCCCCCGATATCATGCCCTTGATCGCGTTATCCTCCACGATGCTGCTGGCCACCATGATCTGCCGTGCGCCAGTGGTCATGGATATCATGGGGTCCGACACGTACACGGGATCGCCGGGCTTCGCCTTCTCGCCGGCGGTTTTCTGCCAGTAATCCCTTTTCTTGATACTGTTCAGCTCCGCTTTGGGATTCTTATCATCTTTGCTGCTGAGTCCGCCCTGGGCGGGGTTCCCCGCGCCGGTAACAAAGTAGTGTCCGTCTCTACGCCCCACCACGAATTTCTCGAAAATATCGTTCAACCTTTTCAGTTCGCTATGACAGTAAGGACCCAGAACTTTCCAGTCCATGCTCAACGCCCTGCGTGTATTGGCATATGCTGAAACAAGCAGCATGCGTTCTTTAAAGTAGCCCGAAAACCTTGAAGCACTGCCCCTGATCGCTTCATTTGAAAGCTGGATCGTGTTTTTTTTCACCTGACTCGTGCTTATTACCACGGCAATTATCATGCCGATCAGAAAGGGGATCATCGCTACGGATAAAAAGGCTATGGTTATTTTTGTCCTCAGTTTCATGACTCCTCCTGCGTTTCTATTGCCTGGCCCTCTGGTTTTAAAAAAACTCTTTCTTTATTTTAAGCTTATCTGAAAATAATTACAATACAAGTAAATTTCTTAAAATGCTCAAAAAATACATTAAGGGAATTCATTAATACCCTGTAAGAATTATACTTACAGTATTTTATGATTTCGGTCAACGCTGAAATTATTTACATTGAGAGTGTCCTTGTGTTGGCGCATGTCCGTTCGCCGGTGATTGACCGTTCCACTATACGTAAAAAAGGGGTAACCTATGGGAAAAGAATCGCTGTTTAATACTAAAACCCGCTGTGACCGTTGCGGCGGGCCCCTCGGTTCATACATGAAGAGCTTTTTTACCGACGAAATACTGTGCAGACAGTGTTCGGAATATGAGGACTCGTTCAAACTTGAGATGCGCAAGCGGGGAATGAACCCGCGGGACTATGCCGGTTGCGGTTACATGCCCGACATTGCGTCACGTAAGGGTGACGAATAATCTCGAATATGTCGATTCCCCCGCATCTGTCGGGGTTTTTGTGTACAGGCACATCCTGAGAAATATAGTTATCCGGGGGAACCAGGAACATCATGACGATAAGCAAGGCCGGAGAGGGCAGGTATAAAAAACAACGTGCTTTATATATTTCTCACGAACGATTGATGCGCGGGAAGATTCCACGCGCTCCAGTAAATAACGCTCACATTACAGTCCGCCTCCCCACAGGTCGTTTCTCGACGGGTCCTGTATCTCTTTCACCATTTCATCAAATTTCTGTACCCTGAAGCCCACGCTCAGGACCCGGTACTTCCCCCCGGCGGAAACCGCGAGATGGGCATGCGCCCAGCTGTCCCGGCGGGTTCTGCCGGGGAAGCAGACCAGCACCACTTTTTCAGTATTACCCGCGGGCGTTCTGGCGTACAGAGAACTCAGGCGGGGATCGTTCATTTGGTAGTTAGCGAGGTTTTCACTCCTGTTGACCCGCGTGAAATCCTTCAGCGCGGCGCGGGCTGTTGTTATCGCCGTCTCCTTTTCGAAACTGAACTGAAAAATCCCGGTTTCCCTGTACCGGCACTGCGTAAGCACCAGCAGTGTGAATAAAATCGCCGCCGCTGACTTTACGTGCCCACCCTGAATAAGAATGCCGCCGACCGGTAACGTCTTTTTCGATACCCGCATTATCCCTCCGTATCAGATAAAACATATCGCCATATAGATCGACCCGCCGTCGTCCAGGAACCGTACGATTCGCCCCTTCCCGCAGAAAAGTTCGGGAAGCCCGTCGGTGTTCTCAAAAAAGACCTCGCAGCCCATCTGATCACGGTCCAGAGGCGCCTCCCTGCTTTTTTCGACGCACACCAGGGCGCCGCGTTGTGAGTAGTTATGGATTGTACACGAATAGCGCTTTCCATCAAGGGAGATACTGGCCGTGTTATCCGCGGTCATCCTGTCATATTGCCGCCGTTCCATGCATACCCTCCGCCACGGATTGTGGGGAACAATCTTTACCCTCTGTTGAATGAGTGAAAAAGTTAAGGGACTGAAAACACCGGACACCCGTTATGATGAAACCAATAATACCGCATTTTCACCACAGATGTAAAGTATAATAACGTTTTAATTTCCGTTTAATTATTTCCCGCTACACCCATGATTCTACGCCCGGGATATCTTCCAAAGCGAATATAAACTGACAACGTGAGACCACCTGATACGGGTGCGCCGCATTTATAAAGGCATTGAAGACCGGCCAGAAGGCGGACCTAACGTCGATTGTGCATTCCGCGGAACGCCTTGCACTATTTCCGCAATATTTTTTCAGCTGAAAGCTGCGCGGGTGAAAGGAGACGGACGCTGACCCGATATGACCCGAAGTGCTGCCGGTTGAGTTCCCGGTTTATCACCAGCATCGGATCCAGGAGGAAGACCACCACGTCCCGGATCAACCCCTTTCTGAAACTGTGCTCCACGAACAGGGCGCTCTGGTACAATGCCTCCCCGAACAGCGAGCCGCCTATGCCGGTAAACACGAGATCATTCAGGGAGACCTGTTCCCTGATTTCCCCTGCATATTCCCAGAACAGACTCCCTCCCACGGCGAATACTACCGATTCAAGAAAGGAATAACCGTTGGTTCTCGCCGCGTTAAAATAGAAATTCCCCGAATAAATATGCCCTATGCAGTTCGTGGAAAAATTGTTGTTATCGAACTTCCAGCCGTCGGACACCTTTTGCTTGAAACCGTTCCACGTAAGAGGATACTCCCAGTCGTCACGGTTGCTTTTTATGTCCATATAATAGGCCGCCTCGCCCGCGGCGTTCAACGCCAGCACCTCTCCCATGGTAAGCCAGAACCTGCGTGACTCCGCGAGCCCGGGGCGGGCCTCCATGGTAAAACCCGAGAAGGCATCGCCCAGTTCGTCCTGTCGGTATGATACGTCGGTTATCCTGTAAGTATCCAGCCGTGGCATGCGCCTGTATGCGGGTAATTCATGCCCGCTCCGGGACGAATAAGCGAAAATGCCCACCATGTCCTTTAGTGATTTCTGGGACAGCCAGTCGTACTTACGGTCCCTGGGGACGTCCCACTGAACCAGGATTTTTCCTCGAAGCCGTGCAGGAACCAGCAGGGTAAACCTCGTCAATGCCATACCATCGATGGATTCGAACGAACTGCGGAATTCCATATCGCCGGTTCCGATGATGTTTTTCTTCCCCGGCCCCGGCCGCAGTATTGCTTCCAGACTGCCCAGTATTCCTTTACCCAGGGGGAAGCTGCCGGTGAATCCCAGGGTTTCCAGTTCAGGTTTTTTTATCTTCAGAGGGGGGCTTTCTCCCGGTTCGGCGGAAAGTGAAAGCCCCCGGACAGCGAGAAGCAGGCAGAATACCCCTATTTTCCGCAGAGTGTGTTGCTTTTTCATTTTAATTCTCTGTTATTTCCTCAACACCATAGGAAACTGATTCTGTTCCTTATGTGACGTAAATCCATGGAAAGTGAGACGTTTTGTCAGGATACTTATATCACATGATACGGTTCCCGCAGGTCGCCGCCTGGCAACAAAGGAACTACAGTTGAAGCTGTACACGTAACAGCAGCCTGTTCCAGCCGTGGGCCCTGTCGGCGGTACGCAGGTGGCTGACGATGTCCCACCGTTCCCATACGGCCCCCAGGAAGAGGTTTTTCATTATCTTATAATCGGGCGAAACCGAAAGTATGCTGACAAAATCCCAGGCGTCCTCGCCCTCCAGCGGAAAGAAAAAATACATGTTCCACCGGGTTTCCAGCCGCCATACGCCCCTGTAGTCCGCCATGAAGGAACACATCACGGGCAGTGCGCCGCTGTAATAAAAATTGTCCTTTCGTTCCCCGCCGTAACCCTTCGACCGGAATATCTCACTCAACGAGTTCTCTTCCTCAGGGGTTATACCGGTAGCCGTCAGGGACGAGTTGACCGAAGGCCCCAGGCCCGCGCCGCAGTAAAATTTATATGAAACATCGCCCGCACGGGACAGTGTCAAACCAAAACCGACCGCCCTGAGTACAAAATACTGTATATGGGGATGATCGCGGTATATTTCATCGCTCCAGTTAAAACTGTCAAGGTTACCTGTCGGCCTGAAAAAATCAATGCCCGAATAGACACCGAACACCCTGCGTTTTATTATACCCTCCCGCTCCGCCGAAGCGTGGGTTCCATAAAGCATGATGTCGATACGGTACGACAGGTCCCAGAGCTTCTTACCTATTGCGGCTGAGACGGAAATGTCGAAATAATCACCCACACCCAGGGGGATCTCCCCCATCAGTGCCGATGACGGATCGTACATCAGGCTGAACCCCAGGTACACTTCCCCCCTGTACGGTTCCGGGACCCCCGGTCCGCCCTCCCTGAAACGGCCGTACCCGGCGGCCGCCGAGGCATGATACGACCGGTACACCGCCGGAGCTTCCCCCCGGTCCATACAGCTCTTCAGATAGGGGATCACAAGCAGCTTCAGGTCGTTTTCCGACTTCAACCTTTCCCTCTGCACACGAAAATCCCTGCCCGCGGAGCGTCCGTTGTAGCGTAACTTCACGCTGATGGTGATATCATTACCCGCAGGACGTCCCCTGATCGTAACGGTGAGGGTGTCCGTACGTCCGGCGAACCTGTATGCGGTAAGGACCTCGTGGTCGACCGAGGTCTTCCAGCCCTCAGCCTGAAGAATGCCACGGTAAGAGTTCAGCAGGTTTTCCATGGCAGTGTCAATTTTGTCCGCACCCGAGTCAGTAACCGTACCGGCAAACAGTGCGGTGTTCAGCAGCAGCACAGCGAGTATGGTTCCCGTCCACCGCCCCAACAAATGCGTTCTTATCATCAACATCCCACTCCATCACAAATCATCACCGGCTGTAACAGCTTATACGCCCATACGGCGGGCATGGGTCACAAACACGTCCTCCAGGGTAGCGGTTATTCTTTCCGTATGGAAATCCCTTAACCCCGCGCTTCTCAGCACCCTGCCCAGTTCCTTTTCCAGGGGAAAGTCCTTTTCACAGAGGATGTGAATGTCGCTGCCGAAGATGGCAGCCTCCCTGATGAAGGGCAACCCTGTAACCATTTCAAATACCTTTATGAATTCCGGCGCCCTGAGCGCATATACCCCGTGGGGAAGCTCGCTCTTCAGGTTTGCCGGGGAATCCAGGGCGATGATTTTCCCGGCGATGATCAGTGCCATTCGGTCGCAGTGTTCCGCCTCGTCCATGTAGTGGGTGGTGACGAAAATGGTCTTACCCTCCCGCGAGAATTCATAGATGAGTTCCCAGAAATTGCGGCGCATAACCGGGTCCACCCCGGAAGTCGGCTCATCAAGGAACAGGATCGAGGGGTCGTGGAGAATGGCCCCACCCAGTGCGAGCCGCTGTTTTATCCCGCCGGGCAGGGTACTTACCAGCGCGTTCCTTCGGCGGCCTATACCCGCCATGTTCACCACATAGTCGGTCCTCTCCCGCAGCCGCGCGCCCTCGAGCCCGTAGATACTGCCGAAGAACTCGAGGTTTTCCTGCACCGTGAGGTCGTTATACAGGGAGAACTTCTGTGACATGTAACCGATGACGTTCTTGATGTTTTCCTGTTCGCGTACAATATCGAAGCCCGACACCGTACCGCTTCCGCCGGTGGGCGAAAGTATCCCACAGAGCATGCGGATGGTGGTGCTCTTCCCCGCCCCGTTCGGTCCCAGAAAACCGAAAATCTCCCCCCGTGCAACGGAAAAGCTTATGGAATCCACCGCGGTGAATCCGTCAAACTTTTTTGTGAGGTCCCTGACTTCCACCGAAGTTTCCATTATTCCAGCCTCCTGCTGAATCTGCGCACGCTCAGCCATAGAAGCACCGTTCCCAGAAGGACGAGTGCTGTGACCTCCTTCCATAATACCGCCGCCCCGACGCCTTTGAGAAAAATACCGCGTATAACTGTGATGAAATACCTCATGGGATTCAGCAAAGAGATCAACTGGAACACCTCGGGCATGGCGTAAATGGGGAAGATGAAACCCGAAAAGAGTATTGCCGGTATGAAGAACAGAAAGGTGGACAGCATGGCCTGCTGCTGTGTGAGGGAAACCGTCGATATATAGAGCCCGACCGCCAGGGTGCAGATTATATAAAAAAAGCTGCCCAGCAGCAGAAAGCCGAAGCTTCCGTTGAAGGGAACACGAAACCATGTAATGGCGATAATGGTGATTACACAGATGTCGATAAACCCGATGATGGCGAACGGAAGGGTTTTTCCGATAACGAATTCCAGCGGCCGTAAAGGGGATACGATGATCTGCTCGATGGTCCCGCTTTCACGCTCTTTCACCACCGACATCGAGGTCAGCATGATGGTAATGAGGGCAACCAGGAGTCCAAGCACGCCGGGAAGATAGAAGTTTCGGCTGGCAAGATCAGGATTAAAAAGGGCGCGCTCCTTAACCTCCAGGGGTTCCTTCATGCGCATCCCTCCGGCCTCGCGTCCAAGCACCAGCATGCGGACCTTGCGGCCGAAATACGCAAGCGAGTAGTCCCCGGCTATCTGGTTTACATAGGCCTGGATGACCGCCGCGCGGTTTGAATCGGTGCCGTCCAGGATTATCTGCACCTGGGCGCCTTTACCCGAGACGACCCTCTCTCCGAAACCCCTGGGTATGTGCATGTAGATATCGACTTCTCCGCCGTCGAGCAGTCGCGCGGATTCACCGGGTGCGGCAATTGATTCCGAATGAATAAAATACCCGCTGGCGGTGAACCTGCGCAGAAATTCCCGGCTTCGGACGCTCCGGTCTTCGTCGAGTACCGCCATCTTTATCCGGTTCACATCGGTATTCACGGCATACCCGAACACGAAGAGCATGATCACGGGCATTCCGAAGAGCATCATGACCATCCGCTTGTCCCTTAGGGTCTGCTTGAACTCTTTAACTACGAGACTTTTTAATATACTTTTCCGTACTGATTTCATTTTTATCACCATAGGTCTACGCGTCGGGCAGACGCAGGGTGAGTTTGCGTACGCTCAGTACCGCGACCAGCAGGGCGAAACACGCCAGGAACAGTATCTGCGTCCAGAGGAAAAAGGCCCCTACCCCCTTCAGGGCGATCCCCTTGACCAGAACGATCAGGTACCGTGCCGGGATAAGATAAGTGAAGGCCTGGAGGGCCAAGGGCATATTCTGGATGGGGAATACGAATCCTGAAAGGATAAATGAAGGAAGATACGTCGCCACCATGGCGACCTGAACCGAAAGCACCTGCACCCGCGTGGCGGACGAGATAAGAATCCCCAGGGTCGAAGTGCCTGCGAGGAAGAGGACCGCCAGCAGATAAAGTTCCGTAAAGCTGCCCTTGATCGGAACATTGAAGACAAAATACCCCACACACAGTGTCAGGATCACGTCGAACAGGCCGATAAGCAGGTAGGGTATCAGTTTCCCCGCCACCACCTCCCACGACCGTACCGGCGTCGTGATGAGGGTTTCCATGGTTCCCCGTTCCCATTCACGGGATATCGTAAGCGAGGCGATGAGCGCCGATATGATCGCCAGAACGATGACGATAAGTCCGGGGATGATGAAGTTCTTGCTCTCGAGTTCGGGATTATACCAGATGCGGCTGCGTATGTCCACCGGCGCGGCGAAAGAGGATATGCCTATCCTCTTCATCTCACCCACCTTGATGTCCAGGTTGTAGTTGGAGACTATGCCCTTTACGTACCCCATCGCCACCGTCGCCGAGGTGGAATCGGAACCGTCCACCAGGAGTTGCACCCCGGTTTTCTTTCCCGCCTTGAAGGTCCGTTCGAAACCTCGTGGTATTACCATCACCATGGTGACCTTTCCCGCGTCGATCAGCCTGTCAGCCTCGGCAAAACTTTCCACATGCCGGTTCACGTCCAGATATTCGGTATGGGAGAACTCCCCGATAAACCTCCGCGACAGGGAACTCCGGTCCTGGTCGTAGACCGCGGTGCTTACATGCTTAACGTCCACGGTGAGGGCATAACCGAAAAGCATGATAAGCAGGGCCGGCGCGAAAATGGAAAGGATGAGACTCCTCATATCCCGGCGGATCTGGAGCCATTCCTTCCCGGCGACGGCGGCGACCCGCACGATCGATTTGACCGATTTCATCTCACTCCTCCCCCGAAACGATTTCCATGAAACAGTTCTCCAGGCTCGGCGCCTTTTCGCGCACTGAAAGTACCCTGACCTTCCCCTTTGAAAGAACGGCGGAGATTTTTTTCATCCCGGCCCTTATCTCTGATACGAACACCCTGAGGGCGGTTCCTTCGCGGATCACCCCCGTAAACATGCCGCTCTTCTTCAATACGGTCTCAGCCTTCCACACATCGTCAGTCGTCACTTCCAGAAGCGCCCTGGTCATGGAACGCTTTATTTCCGCCGGGGTGCCCATGGTGATGAACCTTCCCTGGTGCATAAGCGCCACCCTGTTGCAGCGTTCCGCTTCATCCAGATAGGCGGTGCTCACCACGATGGTGACCCCGTCTCCCAGAAGATCGTACAGAATCTTCCAGAACTCCCTGCGGGAAACGGGATCAACACCGTTGGTGGGCTCGTCCAGGAGGATCAATACCGGTTTATGAATGAGGCAGCACGCCAGACCCAGCTTCTGTTTCATGCCGCCCGAAAGATTCCCGGCCAGGCGGTCCTTGAAGGGGCCCAGGCGGCTGAATTCATAAAGCCGCGGGACCCTTTCCCTTATTGCGTTACCGGAAACCCCGAACAGTCTTCCGAAAAAATACAGGTTTTCCTCCACGGTGAGGTCCTCATACAGGCCGAACCGCTGGGGCATGTACGCGAGTTCTTCTTTGATCCCATAGGGATCCTTCCGCACATTAATGCCGTTGACGGTGATTTCCCCCGCGCCGGGAAGCAGTATCCCCGATATCAGGCGCAGCAGGGTGCTTTTACCCGCCCCGTCAGGGCCCACGATGCCGAAAATCTCACCCTGTCGCACCCTGAACGTCAGGCTGTCCACCGCGGCGGTCTCTCCGAAGCGTTTGGTGATATCCAGTGCGGTAATCACTTCTTTTTCTCCTGTAAGATTATTTCAGCGTCGGCGGGCATGCCGGGCTTCAGGCTCAGATCGGGGTTGTCGATAGCCACCTTCACCGCAAAGACCAGTTTCACCCTTTCTTCTTTGGTCTGTACGGTTTTAGGAGTGAATTCCGCTCTATTGGAGATGGACACCACTTTCCCCTGATACGCTTTCCCGGGGAATGAATCGATGTATATTTTCACCTTCTGCCCTATTTTCACCAGACCGAGCTTCTTTTCGTTCACATAGAGATACATCCAGGGACGGGTGAGGTCCGCCAGGGTGAGTATAGGGGTCCCGGGAAAGGCCATCTCGCCCACCTCAAGATTGGTGTCCAGAACGATGCCGCCGATGGGCGCGTAAATGACCGCGTTGTCTATGGTTGCGTTTACCTGGTCATACGCCGCCTTCGCCACCCGGTATGCGGCCTCGGCGTTGTCCAGGTCCCTCTTTGAAACGGACCCCGTGCCGTAAAGGTCCCTGACCCTCGTGAAGTTGCGCGTCGCGTTTTCAAAGTTCGCCCGGGCTGAAAACCGTTGCGCCGAGAGTTCATCGTATTCCAGCTTCACCACAAGGTCCCCCTTCTTCACCGTTTCGCCCTCGTTTCTGGGGAGATCGGCCACGCGCCCCGCGATCTTGGAACTTATCTCTATTTCCGTCACCTCGATGGTGCCGGTTCCCTCTATGCGTAAGGAATTATCGCCTCGGCCGCGGAACACCTCAAAGTACAGGGTCGCACCGACGAGCAGAAGCACCACCACCGCCAGTGGGATTATTTTCTTTTTCATTGTTTTTTCTCCTGTATGATTATGGATTCGTCATCGGTACCGGTTTCTTTTTTGATTTCCGCCAGCGCGGTATAATACGAGTTGATCGCGTTGATGTAGCCGGTGCGGGCGTTGGTGAGAGACAGCTCCGCGGACAGCAGGTCGGAGTTCTTAATCACTCCCGCCCGGTAGCTTTCCCTGGCGATACGGAGCCCTTCCCGCGCGGTCTCCACGTTGTCTTTCTGTGAAAGAATGGTCAGGTAGGAGGTATAAAGCCTTGAATAACTCGAGTTAATTGAAATGGCTACCAGCCGTTTAAGCTTGATCAGCTCTTCCTCGGCCTCCCTCATGCGCAATTTCTCCTCCCGTTCAAGGGCGCGCACCGGATCCGCGGGCACCAGGGAACCCCACCGGTAGGTGGCGGCCACCCTCACCTGCCAGGTGTTCTGCCAGCTGTCACTCCCGGAGATTTGAGAAAAATCCGGCGTAAAGGGCCCTGTGATGCCGACATCCACCGGGTTCGGCATGTATCTGGTCATGCCGTAATATCCCGCGACTGAAAATGTGGGCCAGAGGTAATAGGAGCTGTTGATGTTTTTTGAATGACCCGCGATGTCGCGCCTGTTTTCAAGCTGAATGATCTCAGGCCGGTTTCTCAGCGCCAGGGCGGTCAGGGTCCCGACACGCTGTACCATGTGCTCTCCCGGTACGGTTTTCACCTTTCCTTCCAGCACTTTTTCGTCCACCGTGTACAGGGTACCAGGTATCCCAAGGGTATAGTTGAAGGTATCCAGCGCGACACGGTAGGCGCTTTCCGCTTCCAGCAGCAGCGGTTCCTGGCTTTTCAGCTGCACCTGCGCCTGCAGCAGTTCAAGGCGGGGTACGCTGCCGGTGGCAAAAAGGTTCCGCACGTCTTTGAGGTTTGATTTAAGCACCTCCAGGGAATCATGCCGCATCTTTATCATTTCACCCGCCAGAAGGAGATTGAAATAACTCCTGATGACCCGGTATTCGATATCGCTTTTTACACGGCGCACATCCTCCTTCGCCACGGTGTATGCTTTCTTTGAAAGCTGCAGGGAGTTGTAAAACACGCCGGGGTTGATGCCGAATCTCATCTGTATGAACTTGATGTCGTACTGGCCGTCGGAGAGGCTCATGACACCGTTTTCCGCGTACTGGCGGGCAAGGGAGGCTTCAGACTCCAGCACCGGCATAAGCTGCCCCCACGACGCCCGTACTTTCTCCTTCGCCTCCTTCATGCGATAGAGGGCGACGGCATAATCGTGGTTGTGTACCAGGGCAACGGCGAGGGACTCCGCCACCGAAATTTTCTTCGGTGCCGCCGGCGGCGCGGAACCGCTTTCCGCATATAACGCCGACATGGCGACGGCAATCGACAGAATCGAACCCGTAATCAACGACCTGTGTATAGTCATTTCATGGTCTCCTTTTTCTCGATGCCGGACTTGATTATGGTGACGAGATTTTTCCGGAAATTTTCGATATAGTCTCCCGTAAATACCAGTTTTTCGATTTCAGTGCCTTCCATGGGAATCCTGATGATATTGAAAAAGACTATTCCGCCGATTATCTGCAGAAAGGTATAATAGGGATTGAGTTCTTTTATTTTACCTTCTTTCATGGCGGCCCGCATAACAGGCTCCAGCAACTGCAGAATGGGCAGTATCAGATTGGGAACGGCGATTTTACGAAAATACTTCCCGCCGGCGGCGATCTCACGGATCACGGTTCGGAAAATGTCCTTATTGAATGTCGACAACAGTGAAATGTACTTATTGACAACCAGGTAGATTTGCTCCAGCGGATCGGTGCCCTCCACCACCGACTCCCGGACCCTGCGGTATATTTCACCGGTTATCTCTTTCAGGATACTCTCGTACAGTGCTTCCTTGCTTTTGTAGTGATAATAGATCATGGCCTTATTTACTTTCGCCGTTTTCGCGATGCGGTCCACCCGTGCGCCGGCGAAACCGTATTCGGCGAATTCCCTCAACGCCGCGTTGAGAACTTTTTCCTGGGTAGAGAGCTTTTCTTTTTTGTGTAAAGGGTCCTGTACCAGCAACATGGGGCGCTCCTCACGGAAAAATATTAACCAAACAGTTATATAAACTAACTATTTAGTTAATATATTCCAATATCTGTTTTCCGTCAAGGTTTTTCTGAAAAAAACCGGTTTTTTTTCGCGGCAGGGCTTTCCCCTCCCGCACCGTAAGAACGGCAGCTGCGGCAGAATACCGGTTATATTTACTTGACATTATCCCTGAGACCCCCTTACACATTCAGAACCAATCTACTTTTATCAAGGGGACGCCATGTATCCTATTCTCTTCCAGTACAAGTTCATATCCATCGGCGGTTACGGCCTCATGCTGGGGCTGGGCTTTTATCTTTCATATCTGCTTTTAGAGCGTGAACTTAAACTCCGGGACATGAACCCTGATCTGGCATACAAGATACTGCTGGCGGCGATCCCCGGCGGCATCGTGGGATCGAAGCTCTTCCACATCCTGGAGCATCTTGATGAATTCACCGCCGATCCTGTGGGCATGCTGTTCTCCGGTGCGGGGCTCTCGGTTTACGGCGGGTTTATCCTTTCCCTGATCCTGGCATGGGTCATCGTGAAAAAAAGCGATGTTCCTTTTCTCAAAGTGGCCGACATCGCGTCGCCGTCCATGGCGCTGGGATACTGCTTCGGCCGGTTCGGGTGCCATGTGGCCGGGGACGGATGCTATGGCATTGAAACGACATCATTCTGGGGAACCGCGTACCCCAACGGGATCGTGCCCACAACTATGACGGTATACCCGACACCGCTTTTCGAGGTGTTCTTTTCCTTTCTGGTATTCATACTGCTTTTACAACTGCGAAAGAGGGAAATGCCCGCGGGCAGGCTCTTCTTTCTCTACCTTTTGCTTAACGGTCTGCCGCGTTTCATAGTGGAGTTCATACGCCTCAATCCGCGGGGGCTGCTGGGAATGACCCAGGCACAGTTTGTGGGCATACTCATGATCGCCGCGGGAATCGCGGGATGGTATTACAGCGGCAGAAAAACCGCGGCGTCCGGCCACTGACGTCGCATGGGGGCGGCCATCAGTGTCTCAACCCGCGGATGCGTCCGTTTCCAGTATATGTTTCATGACACGGAGTATCTTGAGGTTGAACCGGGAACCCTCCAGGAGTCCCCGGTAGAGGAAAAGGGACCGGCGGGCGATCTTCACTTCCTCATTGAGCTCTGACTCGTTCTGCTCAATTTCATACCCCTCGGTGATGGTGTGTATCACCCTCTGCACGGTGAATCCAATCATGTCTTTAAGGGTCTTTTTGGACTCGATGAGGGCGTCCGCCTCGGACAGACGTTTGAGGATGTAATCGAGCTTGCCCTGGTCCCTGGCCCCCCCCTCGATCATTTCAAGCAGATCACCGGATATCTTGACCGACCTCTCCATTGCCGGCAGGAGGGATTCCACCTCTTGCAGCATGGACGAGCATGACCGCAGCAGGGCCTCTCTTCTGCGTACCAGTTCGTTCTTTGCGGGAAGTGATTCACTGTAACAACGTTCCACCAGGGAACCGGGGTCGTCACGCCCGGGAAAATCGATCCGGTCCATGGATTCGTGTCTCACTCCCGTGATGCAGGCGCCGTCCCATGTGGCGTTGATGAGGGATGGGTCGTTCTGTTTCTGGAACCACGCGAGGAATATCATCAGCTTGTGGTTGGTATGCACCCGCGGGGACCTTATGCCCTTCACGAAAACCGGCGGCAGCACCGTCTTCTGGTAGCGGTTAAACATCAGAGGATTGGAAAAACGATGGCTTCGTAAAAACACCTGTTCGTCCAGATACGAACCTCTCGCATGGGCGAGTCCCCCCGTAAAGGCCAGGTCCTGCCCCACCAGTACAACGGGGGCGGCGCCCAGCTTGCGCGCGAAATCGTAGGCATTGGTCGAGACGGAACCGCCGTACGCCAGGTCCCCCCTCGCGCCGGTGTTTTCTTCTATCCATTTCATCATCTGGAACGCCATCCCGGTGAGTATCTTCCTTCCGCGGAAGAAGTGAAATACCGAAGGGTGCACCGTGGGATCGGCGACGAGGATGCATTGCGAACCCGGATCGCCCTCGAAATACCTGGCATTGACCACCTGCGGATCCACCGAAACACAGAAATGCGGCGCTATTCCATGCTTCAAAAGTACCGCATACGACGTGTCCACCGCGATCACCACCGCTCTGTGCCCGTTTTTTCTGATAAAATCAATACTCTGCGTAAGCGACGGACCGGCCAGGACGACGATTGCGGGAAAACCGGTAAATCGTCCGAAAAACGAAGCGGCGCCGGGCAGGGCCAGTATTTCCCTAATATTACGCGCGGTGTTGGAACTCCATGTTTTTTCAAACTTCGCCAGCGTGGCGATGTTCACTTCCTTGGTCGAAAGGTAGGATTTCGCGATAAGCCTCAGGTTGGTGTAATAATCGGGATCGAGCTGAAACGAGCCACGATGCGTCAGAAAGGAAACCCGGTAGGTTGATTTCCCCCTGAGGACCCCGGCCATGGATTCTTCCTCCGGTGCGGCGAGGACATCGAGCCGCGGGTCCCGCAGCACCCTGCGCAGGTCACGATATTGCAGCGCTTTTTTTATAATCGCCGCGTCTTTTTCCAGCACAAGTACCACCGCGTCGGGCCCGGCTCTTTGCAACAGCTGTTCTACATGATATCCGAAAGCAAAGCCGAAAACGATGAAGAGGTTGAACGCCCCGGTGTCGGCCTCATCGATGAAACGTTCGGCTTCCCTTACAGGATCATAACGGCTGTGCAGCCAGAGCCGGCTGTTCCCCCTGACCATTTCCGGGACCATATTGCCGTCACGCGCCTCAACCACTTTTATGCCGGGATCCTCTTCCGCCGCGGAAACCCTGGCATGGAGGCCGGGATTTCTTCCCTTCAAAACGGAAAGGTTCCCTTCGTAAATTCCCGTCATTGCCGCTCTCTCAGGTACAGTATGATCTTCTGATTCCGCTCCATATCAATGCCCGGTTCGGGGATTTGCCGGAATACAGTCCCGGTCCCGTACACCCTGTAGCTGACGGGCACCTTCTGTTGTATCGCAGTCAGGATATTCAATACTTCGTGCAGCCGTTTCCCCCGCAGGTCGGGGACCCTGGTGTACGAAACTTTTTCACTTATCCTGCGCGCTGTCAGCGGCTCATTCGCCGGCATGGTTTCTGACTTGACACCGCGGTAGGGGAGCACCCTCCGCACCACCCTGGAAAACACCGGAGCCGCAACCATGCTCCCCGAGGTGCCCCTGACAGGTTCATCGAGCATCACCAGAACGCAGATATCGGGATCGCTGTAAGGCGCGATCCCTATAAATGACGCATAATATTTATCGGAATAATACCCCCCCCTGGGCATGGATTTTTGGGCCGTGCCTGTTTTCCCCGCCACCTCGTAGTAATACGTTCGCGCTTTTTTGCCGGTCCCTGTATCCACCACACCTTTCATCATTCTCAGTATCCTTCCGGCGATCTTTTCATTGACCACCCTGCCCCTGGTGCGGGGATAAAACCGCTGCAGTACGGTGCCGTCGCTTTTTTCAAAAGATTCGATGACCGCCGGGACCATATAGACTCCGTGGTTCGCCAGGGCGGCAAAAGCCGCCACCATCTGGATCGATGTTACGGCGATCTCCTGTCCCAGTGATATGGAATACTTCGACAACCCCGACCATTCTTCGACATCGCGCAGTATTCCGGGCGATTCACCCGGCAGGTCGATGCCCGTGGTCCCGCCGAAACCGAACCTTTTCAGTACATCATGGAACCTGTCCTTTCTGACCCTCCGCATCGCTTCGATCATTCCCACATTGCATGAATGGGCAATAGTCTTATCGAGGTCAACCTCACCGTGCACATCGGTACAATTGATTGTCGTGTCGGCGATCTCGATCTTGCCTTTACAGGTATAGCGGTCATTCAACGAGGTGGGGATGGATTCAAGGAGGGATACCGCCGCGATTACTTTCAGCATGGATCCCGGCTCAAAAGCGCTGACTACCGAAAAGTTTTTTCTTGCCTCCGCGTTATACTCCCAGTACCGGTTCGGGTCGAATCCCGGCGCTCTGGCAAGGGCAAGGAGCCTTCCCGTCTTGATCTCGTACACCACCACGATTCCCTGCCGCGCCCGGGTTTCCTCGACCGTCTCGGCGATTTCACGCTGGGCAACATGCTGTATAAAGCGATCTATGGTAAGACGCACATGGTGTCCCCTGAGTACATCGAGGTCGGTCTGATCACCCGCCCATTTTCTGCCGTTCAGTACGCTGTCGTATTTATACTCGATGCCTTCCAGCCCTTGATTATCGGTCCCCACAAAACCGATTATGTTCGAGGCAAGCGACCCGTGTGGATACACCCTTTGATACTCTTTTCTGAGATGCAGTCCCTTTATCGCCAGCGCCTTCACCATCTCGATCTCCCGGCCATCCAGCCTGCGCTTGATCCAGACGAACCTTTTTTTGCGGGCCAGATGCTCTCTCAGCTGCTTTCTGTCCAGGTTCAGTACGCGGGAAAGCGCCGTCGCGGTTTTCTCAGGGTCGGCTATCGCCTCGGGATTGGCGAACAGTGATTCCCTCTCTACGCTGATCGCGAGAAGATACCCTTCCTTGTCACGTATTTCCCCCCGCCTGATCGTCCTCGTATCACTGTTTTCGAGCTTTATTTTGTCGGTAAAATGCAGGGTCGCAAGCCTGACGATAAAAAAACAGGCTATACCCACGATGAGCAAGCCTGTAATATAAATTCTGCGTGTGAATATTTTAAAATTCATGCGCCAGGTCCAGATGCTGCCGGCCTATTCGAAGTTTCCCCTTCGACGGGCATGGGTGAGCGGTCCCCCCTTTATCGTATCAGACCGAACCGCGAGAAATCCAGGTTTTTAATCTGCCGCGTATTCCAGTAAAGGACCAGTGCTTTCCCTTTGACCCTTTCCATCGGCAGATACCCGAACCCGCGACTGTCAAACGAATTCTCCCGGTTATCCCCCATCGCGATGACCATTCCCGGGGGTACTTTTCCCTCAATTTTACGGTCGCTGAAACCGCGGTAACTGGTAATGCCCTTCACATAGGGCTCTTCAAGCTTTTTCCCGTTTACCCAGACAAACCCGTCTTTAATGTGATATTCGTCGCCCTCCACCGCAATGCACCGTTTGATGAAGTCTTTCTCTTCCTCGTGCGGGGGCCGGAATATAATGATATCGCCGCGCTTGATGTTCCTCAGCCCGATAAACCCCAGATGGACTTCCCTGTCCATCCCCGGCATCTTCGGTATTCTGGGACCGTAAGTTATTTTTTCGACCAGCAGGTGGTCTCCCACCAGCAGGGTGTCTTCCATGGAGCCTGTGGGAATAAAATATGCCTGTACTATGAACTGGCGTATATGCATGGCCAGAATGAATGCGACGAGCACCGCATCGAATATATCCCATGCCTTCCGAAAGGTTTCCGTCCTTCTGGGTGACATGTCTTCAAATAGCGAAACAAGCGCCTTGCGATCGTCCTCTTTCAGCAGATACAAAGGAAAAACGGCGGTGGAATATTTCTGCCGCACCACCAGATTGGACAGCACGTTTATCTCGACATAGGTGATTTCATTGGCGGCGATACGGACTCCTCCGGAGGTCCTGTGCAGTTCAATGCCTTCCGGGTCCACTACGATCATCCCGTCCCTGAACTGCCGGTATTTTATTATATGATTCACCATCCGAATCAGGAAAATCCCGGTGATCAAACCCCCGATGAAATACGCCCCGACAAAAGGGAGCGCCGCGGCAAGAAAAACAGTGGAATAGGCCAGCAGGAACAGATAAAGCGCCTGTCGCAGGAAAAACTTCAGGCTTTCTCCTCCTGAAATGATATTGAATCGGGTCTCCTCGACACGTTTGCCGTTAAATCTGAGAAACTGTAACATCCTCGTCTCCTAAAACAGTAATCACCTGAAATCCACAGGCATATTGGACCATTCAGTGGGGCCCGAACCATTCCCCGCAGCCGCGGCCGGGTATATCCGCAGCTCTCATTTTAACGCCCCGGCTGCCGGATGATATTGTTTTCCCGTTATCCCTACAATGACCCGGCTTCTATGCAATTCCGGGGCAGTTCGATGTCGCTGTCAAATCCGGCATCAGGGATCGCACCGGCATGCAGGAGGAAATATCTTCACCATAGAAGGTTCGCGGGTTTTTATATAATTGAAGGACCCGCGTTGCTGTCATGGTGCTCAACTCTCCGGCCCGCGGGCCTTTGCTTATTGCCGTGCGCCGCAGAGGTGCGGCACTCTCCATTTCTATGTCCGCTTGGTTTTCACTGAAAAGGCCCGTTAAATTACGGATCAGTGAAATTTTATTGCAATAATAACTGCAACTATATAGAATAGCCCAATTTTGATGTCCACAACTTTTTTACCATGAAAAAAATTATAGATGCCGTAAAAAAGTTACCCGCTGATCATCGTGACTTCCTCAGCAAATCGTTAAAGATTGAAGGACGTGCGGCACGAAAAGACGAGACGCTGGTCTCATCGCTGCTCAATCATGTGGGTATCCACTCTGTATTCTCACGACTTACGACTCCCGAGCTCCAGATTATGGCTCTCGTCCTTCGTGAGAACAACGGTATAACCTACGGCGAGATAGAAAAACAGCTGAGGCTGAATTCCTCGATGGTGGAAGAGCTCGCTAACCGGCTGAGCATGAAGCTTCTGGTCTTCGTGCTGAAAAACCGCCAGCGGCTGCATAATAAGCTCGACAAGATTTATCTGCACGATGAAATCAGGGCCCTTCTGAATCCCATGGAACCGGATACGCTGCGGCGTCAAATGGAAATGACCCTGCAGCGGCTCAGCGCACCGGTCATGAAGCCGAATGATTCTCTTAAAAGAATAATGGGAAGATCTCCTTCCATAAAGTTCGTTGAATCGCTGTTTTCGTTCGGCGGCATTGCGTCATACGATGAAGTAAGGGAAGCCCTGCCGGCTGAAAATACCGGCGCCTTTATAAACGACCTCATGGGGAAGGGGATAATCAGCCTTTACCATACGCTGTCACCCTCTTTCCAGACCTACATCCTGCTGAACCCCGACACAATGCCGGCAATGACGGAAGTGCACCACGGCATACGCTCGTCCGATCATATCAACAACCATCACCATTTTCTGCTCAATATGATGTTTACATTCGATTCAGTATCATCTTTCGGACTGTTCCTCACCAAACAGAACGAGTTCAGGAAGATCGATAAAAAACGAATCGAAGACTCCCTGTTAAGAGTCTACGGCATTGATGGAAATCCGGTTGATCCGGGAAAAATGATGCGGTTGTGCCTCCATGCTTATGCGCAGCTCAGATGCACCAGCCTCAAAAGGGACGCCGTGGTGATATCCATGAAACCCCTGGAGAAGGAACTGGACAATCCCATAAAGCTGCTTGCGCGTGTAGTAAGGCAGGGAAGCGCGCATGAATCCGATGACAACTGGTTCGGTCCGCCGATGTATATCCCTCCCGCGGAGAGCATGTACGGCATCATTGAAACCCTGGCCAGGCTCAACCAGGGACTTTACAGCAGGCTGATGCTTATCAATACCGCATCCGCCCTTTTATCAATGGGATACACAATGGAAACCGTCAAGGACGTACGCGATACGGCCCTTAAACGGTTTAAAAGCGCAATGCAGTTGCTCTGCATTTACGGAGCGGTCGAGATCAGTGGAAGAACATGCCGGCTCACCGATATCGGGCAGGAACTGCTGGCAAAGATTTCAAAGAACCGCAGGGTCACGACGGAAAAACAGGAAACCGTAATAAAAAAAATATATATCAACCCCGATTTCTCAGTCGTGATCCCGAAGCATGAAGTTCCTTCAGACGCAATTTACCACCTCCTCACCCATTCCGAGGTCGTCAAGGACGATGTCGTACTTCATGTGAGAATAAGCAGAAACTCAGTGGTGAGAGCGGGTAAAAGGGGGATGAACCAGGAAAACTTCATCAATACCCTGCAGCGGCATGCCAAAAGCGAAATCCCCCAGAACCTGAGTTTTCTGCTCAGGGAATGGGCGAATCAGACTATAAGGGTCAGAATAACTGAAGCCACCCTGCTCTATTCAAGCCATCCCGAGCTCATTGATGAGATAGAATACGACGAGCAGAAAAAGCAGATACTGGAAAGACTTACCCCTCACTATGCGATTATAGACCGGAGCCAGCTTGACGTTATATTAAAAAAAGCACAGAAAAAAGACGCCATAATCACGCTTTTCGACGATGGCGCCGCATCAGGTTAGTCTTTAACCACCTGTATCTGACGCGGAAATTTCCAGTTGATGAATTCCGAAAGCGCGTTGATGGTTTTTTCCGGAACGAAGTAAATTCTTCCCCTCAGTTTCACCAGGCTTCCCTTGTAGTGACTGAACTTCATAGGATAGTCAATCCATCCCAGAGGTTCCACTTCCCTCCAGTTGTCACAGGTCTTCAACATGGGGATCTTTTTTAAATAGAGTTCCCGTATGGTCCCGTCCACAATAGAATCAGCAAGAATTTTTTCCCATTCCATCAATTACACCGTAACTCCAGTCGATGTTTTTTCAATTACATACTCACGGATCAGATATCGAAATACAGTTGTCTTTCACGATACCGGGCCATGCCCGGATATCAGGTTTTATTGTGCTGATGTGTCAATTCCACTTTCAAATGCATGATTTCGTCCATGAGCACTTTATTTTTTTCTTTCTCGGCTTTAAGTTGTTCATGCAGCGCTATGGCCTCAAGCCTTCCCAGTTCCGCGGCCTTTTCCGCGGCATCGATAATCCGGTTCGCCTCATTCAGTTCCCTGGATGAAAATTCAATAACCTCTTCCTGCGCCTTTATCACGTTCTGGGCATCCATGAGTTCCCTGCGTCTGAGATCGGAAAGCATCTCTTCGGCCTTTATACGGTCCTTCATGTCGAACAGTTCGCGCTGTCTTAAAAAACTGAACTCCTTCATGCCCCTGTTCAGCCGCAGCTGTTCCTGCTTCAGGTGTTTTTCATATTCCAGAATCTTTTGAAACGCGAGTTTCTCTTCTTCCGATTCGAACCGGTCGCTTCTTTGAATGTTCAGCAGCGATTCAAAGGCCTCAATTCTTCCATCTGCTTCCCTGTTGTGGACCCGCATCAATTCCCGGTAACATTCCACAATTATTGTTTTTTCAAGCAGCAGTATGAATTCCCGTTTATTGACGGGCCTGGAGATGAATTCTACATGGAGGAGGTCAGGCGAAGAGGCCAGCGCATCACGGATCTGCCTCTTTTTCATTATCACGAATTTAACCACATTCGCCATGCTCCGGTCGCGCCTGATCCCGGACAATACACCGGATGTATCCCTGTTCAGCAAATCGATTATAAATAAATTTATTGTGTCGTCAGGGACCACCAGTTTCTGATATTCCTGTTCGGTAATGCTTTTAACGTTCAGGCCGAGTAGACTGATGTTCCTGACCAGCTTTTCGGCCCCATCGTTGTCGGCAAGGTGCCAGATGGTCACTTTTTCCATATGATCCCGCTCAGTACGAATTTATAGTTCAATGTTAAAAAAAGTGAAACGAAAACACAATCGATTTTTACCTATTTTTATATAATTGATTTTTCCCTGCCGCTGTTATACCGTATCATTATATAATAGCCGTCCGACACTGTGGTAAAAACCTGTAATCTCATGGAAACTGTACACATACTTGTCGTCGAAGACGAGCGCATTGTGGCGCTGGACATTAAAAATACCCTGGAGAAGCTGGGTCATGCTTCCGTAACACTCGCCTCAAGCAGCGCAGAGGCACTTTCGGCGATTGCCTCCGAACGTACGCACCTGGTCCTGATGGATATCTTACTCAAAGGGGAAAAGGACGGCATTGAAACCGCCGGGTACATACTCACACACTATAATATCCCCGTTATTTACATAACCGCACTGGCCGATGAAACCACACTTGAAAGGGCAAAAAGCACCCAGCCTTATGGATATATCATCAAGCCTTTCAAAGAGAGGGACCTCCATACCGCAATAGAAATGGCGCTTTCAAAACACAAAATGGAGGTCCAGCTGAAGGAGAGTGAAACTAAATTCAGGACCCTTTTTGAAAAAGCGGCCAATCCCAATTTCCTTATAAAGGACGGCATATTCATCGACTGCAACCAGTCGGCGCTGGACCTTTTGAAATATTCCCGCAAGGAGGATCTGATAGGCAAAACCCCCGCGCACATATCTCCGGAAAGGCAATCCGACGGCACCTTCTCCCGCGACAAAATTGAAGAGAACAACCGGCTTGCCGCCAGGGGCATAGTCCGGAGTTTTGAGTGGGACCATATCACCAGCGACGGCACGGTCTTTCCGACGGAGGTTATGCTCTCGACCATACCGCTGCACGGAGAGACGATTCTGCACTCGGTCGTGAAAGACCTCACGCAGCAGAAAAAAGTGGAGGAAAACCTGCGGGCCAATGAAGAACGGTACCGTTCATTTTTTGAAGAAGACCTGACCGGCGATTTTATCACCGATTTCTATGGAAACATCATCGCCTGTAATCCCGCATTCAGGCGCATCTTCGGACTGGACGCCGGGGAAAATCCTGTAATGGTCAAATTCCCCGCTCTGTTTCCCGACTACGATGAATGGGAAAATTTCAAAAACAATCTCATACACAGTAAAAAACTGGTATACCATGAAGTGGCCCTGCAGCGCATTAATGGAAGTCCCGTTTTCGTGGTTGGGAATTTTCTCGGCAACTTCGAACCGAACGAAAGCTTCAATGGGATCCAGGGGTACATTTTCGACGACACCGAAAGGAAAAAGCTCGAGCAGAAGTTTCTCCAGGCCCAGAAAATGGAAGCGGTTGGAAGGCTTGCAGGCGGTATCGCCCATGATTTCAATAACCTGCTCACTGTGATAAACGGCTACAGCGAATATCTGCTGGCGACCATGAAAGACGGTTCAACAGACCAGGAAGCCATCAAGGAAATCAAACAGGCCGGGGAAAGGGCCGCGATGCTTACCCGACAGCTTCTGGTATTCAGCCGGCATCAGATAATACAGCCTCAGATCATCGATCTGAATAACATCGTCAACAATATCCAAAAACTGCTCAGGCGTCTGATCGGCGAAAATATTGATATCATAATACAGCTTGACCGGAATCTCGGAAAAATCGAGGCGGACCCCGGCCAGATGGAACAGGTCATCATGAATCTCGTGGTCAATGCCCGCGACGCAATGCCCGGGGGCGGGAAACTCGTTATTACCACCGCGAACCGCGTAATTAAAGAGGAAGGGGACCCTGAATTCCCGGAAGCGAAACCAGGGGCATACCGCATGCTTTCGGTGTCCGACAACGGCAGCGGAATCGATGAAAAAACCCGCCAGCACATATTCGAACCTTTCTTCACCACCAAGGCCAAGGGTGAAGGAACGGGGCTGGGACTTTCCACGGTCTATGGAATCGTGACCCAGAGTAACGGCGTGATATCGCTGGACAGCAGACCCGGGATCGGAACCACCTTCAGTATACTGTTCCCGCAGCCGACCGTCGAGACGGTTGAACGGGAACAAGACAGATCTCAAACAAGGCCCGCCGGCGGCAACGAAACAATACTGGTGGTGGAAGATGAAAACGCGGTAAGGAATTTTATAATCCGCGTGCTTTCAATAAACGGCTACGGGACGTTGAGCGCCCGCAACGGCGAAGAAGCGATCAAAACAGTCAAAGGATTCGACAAAACGTTACATCTGGTTATTTCCGATATCGTGATGCCGGGTTTAAACGGACCCGACACGGTAAAGGAAATCAGGCAACTGCATCCCGATATCAGGGTGCTGTTCATAACCGGATATACCGATCAGAAGATACCAGAGAAGCTTGAAGAAAACGAAGCCATCGTTCTGCAGAAACCCTTCAATCCCGAAGAACTTACTCTTAAAGTCAGAACCGCCCTGGACCGCAGGTAAGAAAGCGCGGTTGCATGCCGTTAAAGTACCTTACAGCGAATACCGCCGTCCTCATCGCGGTAAAGGGTCACCCGGGAATCAACGGTCCCTGAAAGCCTTTCATCCGAGGCCCTGAGCGCGGGAAAATCGGAACTTTCGACAAACTCTTTCAACAGTGCAATTCTATCCTCTATCTCAGCGGACCGGGTTGTATCCGATGCAAAATAATCTCCCATCAGCCTGCGGTATTCCATCTTCGCGGCGGTCTCTATGCAGTGCCGGTGAAGCGAGAGGTTCACTTCGGTCCCCATGGCGGCCTCAGCCCCGGTCCCATCTCCCCTGGTCACGGAGTTCTTTCACGATCTTCCTGGCCTGTTCCTTGAGAACCATATAGTCCGTTTTGGCGACACGGTTCAGGGGGAGTTCACCCGCCTTGAACACCACCACGTGCGACGGACGCGAATAGGAAGAGATACTCCCGCAGGCGGCCATTACCTCGTCGGGTGTCACCGACTGGCCGGGCATGCATTCCACAAAAGCCATGATGCCCTCACTGTAGATTTCATGCTCTACGCCTACCACGGCGGCCATGGAGATTTTCCCTTTCAGTGTCTGTGAGATATGGTTCTCCAGGTCTTCCGGATATACCTGGTACCCTTTCGGTTTGATCACCAGCTTCGCCCTTCCGGAGAAATGCAGGCCCTTTTCGTCATAGTATCCCAGGTCACCGGTATAACATATGCCGTCGGTGGAAACGGTTTTTTTGGTGTTCTCATCGTCCGCCAGATACCCCAGAAAAACCTGCGGACCCGAAAAACATATCTCCCCCACTTCCCCGCGGGGTTTGACGGCGCCCGCGGAACCGTCGACCTTCATGATATCCCTTATGCTGATGGGGCATAGCGGGCTGTCGTAACCGATCCCCTGGGCCAGCTCATCAACATCGGCATCCACATTGGTATAGGTGCAGAATCCTGCCGTTTCGGTAAGACCCAGCCCGGTGCCGATCCTCGGCGCCATCTGTTTCATTTTAACCAGAAACTCCCTCGACACCGCCTGTCCTCCGTAGATGGCGAAACGAAGGGTCGAAAGGTTGTATGTGCCGTACTCCGGGAGACGCCACTCCATATTGAACAGGGCAGGTATCTGGCCCAGCATCGTAACCCCGTGTTTCTGTATCGCCTCAAGGCTCAGCTTGGGATCGAATATATGAAGGATCACCGCCGTGCCTCCGCCGAAGAAAACGGTGGCCAGCTGTTCCGTGGTGCATCCCACGTGTGAGGGCGGCAGGTTTACCAGCATTTTATCTCCCTTGACCAGATCGAATGCGACGGCAAGTCCTATATTCTGAATGAGGATGTTTTCATGACACAAAAGCGCAGGCTTGGGTGAGCCTGTGGACCCGGTGGTGAAGATAATGAGGCAGGCGTCCCTGCGGTCGGTCATTTTGCGCGCCCTTTTCACCTTCCCGGTAAGCATGCTCAGGATAAAGACCTTCTTTATGTCTTTTGCGAACCGGGTTATGCCCACGGCCCCTTCCATGATAAGGTCTTCTTCCTTCTGGAACTGGATCCAGTGTCTGATGTAAGGTGATTGCTCCATAACCTCTTTAATCATGGGCCTGAAATCGGCAACCGGCGTTTTCCCCAGGAAAAAGTACGCCTTGGGTTTCATCTTGTCCATGCAGTACTGTATTTCACGGGCCTTCAGTCGCAGATCCAGCGGGGCGATGATACAACCGATGCGGTAACAGGCGTACATTAGATACACGTGTTCTTTCAGGAGGGGAAGGCTGGTGGCGACTATATCGCCTTTTTTCAATCCGATGGACAGCAGCTTGGCGGCAAATGCCGATACCGATGTATTGAACTGTTTCCATGAGATCGTTTCGCCGGTATTATGTTCGATAATGGCGGTACCCCCCGGATTTTCCTTTGCGTATTTTTCCAGATAATCAGCGATATTCGGAAGCAGGTTCTGATACATTTCTCTGCATAGTTCGTCTCTGCGCGCGTCTTTCATCGCATCCTCCTTGGGCTCCATTATTACCGGCGGTGTTCAACAGACACTGCAATCAAATATAATTATTAAAAACCGCTTATTTCGTTCAATCTTTTTTTTAATTTACCGGGAAGATCGGATGTATTATTCCCGGTAATACCGCGGCCGCTTGATGTATACATCACCCGTTGGGGTGAATTATGAAAAACACGGGACCATATGATCCATATTTATCCATTCATGAAAGGACCCGGGGAATCGCATTGGTGAGGGCATTTTTTCCATATTGCGGTGGATGACGGAAACTTGTATTTTTCTTGAAAAATGAACAAATATAGTCGAAAATAACAAAAATTTTTTATGATTAGTATTTTCTACTTGAAAATATCCGATCCCTTTAAAACGTGGTTAAAAATTTTTTCTAGGGATATACAATTTGAAGCGTGTACACTACTTCGTCATTCCTGTCCTGATGCTTCTGGGGGTGCTGGCTTTTCAGCGGGTCTCTCTGAGCTGGAGCCTGATGAGCCTCTTCACCTCCGACAGGTATGACGACAACGAATTGAAAACAATCCGCGAGCTGGACCCGGACAAGTTCTTTTTCTTTCTCCCTCCGCTCGGGAAAAAAACTTTTTTCGAGGCCGTCGATGATCTTTCGATATGCAGGAACGCCGAGGTAAGAAAATACCTCTATATTTATCTGACCTCGGGGCGGCGATATGTTGTTAATTCCATCGAAAGGTCGAAATTCTATCTGGAAACGGTACGGGACATCGCCGAAGAACATCACGGAATCCCTGCCGATATTATTCTGTTGCCCCTTTTGGAAAGCGGATATAATCCTTTCGCCGTATCAAGAAGCCATGCCGTAGGACTGTGGCAGATCCTGGGTTCGACCGCGAAGATGCTGGGACTGCAGAACAACCGGTGGGTCGATGAACGCAGGGATGTGGAGAAATCAACCCGCGCGGCATTGAAGCATCTGGGGAATCTCCACTCCATTTTCAAGAGCTGGGACCTTGCCCTGGCCGCCTATAACGGCGGCGCTGGGTACGTAAAAAGGACCATGATCAAAACGGGCGCCAAAACATTCTGGGAACTGCACGCTACCGGCAAACTTCGAAACGAAACCGCCGAGTATGTGGCCCGCTACGCTGCCCTCATGGTCATCTTCAAAAACCAGCGTCTGTTCGGCATCGATGATGAGATTTCAAAGGAAATGCCCGAGGAGTCCGACAGCCTGATACTGGAATACCCGGTCAACATCCGTCATGTGGCGCGGGAGGGCGGTGTTTCTCTCGAACTGCTGCAGAAACTCAACCCTGAACTGCAGGGCAGCCTTACGCCTCCTTTCCGCAAAAACTACGGTTTGCGCCTCCCGGTATCACTGATACGTAAACTTGAGGAGGACAAGGACAAACTCTACATTATAAAGTTCAACAGCGTCAGGAGCCATACCGTCCGCAGGGGCGAGTGCATCAGCACCATCGCCCGGCGTTACAATTCCACACCGAGAAACATAATACTGCTCAACGACATACATAACCCGGGATATATACATCCCGGGCAAAAACTCTATATCCCCAACTGATCCAGGGGGAGCTTTCCCGACAACCGCGCGCCGACCTGGGCAACGACCCGTGATGCGGCGTAAGATGCTATTTTTCCCGACCTTTCCACAGGAAGGTCCCTCGCTATACCCATGAGCATTCCGGCCGCATACATATCGCCGGCGCCATTGGTATTCACCACCTCTACGCTGTACGGCGCAATACGATGGACTCGGTTCGAGGCGCCGATGATACTGCCCCCTGAGCCGAGTTTCACCACCGCGATGGAACAGACCCTTGAAAGCTCTTCCAGCGCCTCTTCGGGATTCTTCCCCGTCAGCGCCCGGGCCTCCGTTTCGTTGACGAAACATACATCCACGAATTCCCGGGCGATACGCCTGAATTCCTCGAGATTGCGCGCGATAAGGGCAGGATCTGAGAAATCCACCGAGATCATAACGTTGTTCGCCTTCGCCGTTTCAAGCGCACGCATACTCGCTTTTTTCATCTCGAGCTCAAGGAGAAATCCTTCCAGGTGCAGAATACGGCTGTGCCCGATGTCTTCTTCGGTCACATCATCGGGGCTAATGCTCAGGGCCGCCCCCAGATGAACAGCGAAGGTACGTTCTGAATCGGGGGTGATAAGTGTAATGGCATTACCCGTCATGGCGCTGTGGCGGCCCAGCCGGGTCAGAACCCCGACCTTCTCGCTTTCCCGTGTGTAGAAGTCTCCGTATTCGTCTTCCCCCACCTTTCCTATGAATACACCCCTCCCTCCCAGGCACGCCACTCCTGCTACTGTGTTCGCCGAACTCCCCCCGGGAGTCCGTGTCATCGGCAATCCTGAAAGTTCCCTCATGATTTCCCTGCTTTTCTCTTCCTCCACCAGGCACATGGTCCCCTTGTCAAGGCCCAGTTTTTTGAGCAAAAGGTCGTCTACCTCTATAGTGAGGTCCATCAGTGCGGAGCCCAGTCCTACGACATCATACATTGCATCCTCCAGTCGGATTTACATTTATTGTGCACATACTGCTGTCAGCTTATATATCGGTCGGAAGTCGTCGATGAGGCCGATGAGCCTTTCCGCCTTTCACGCTTTAACAAATACAAACTGCCGCATGACGTTAGACCGAAATACAAAAAAGCGCCGGCGTCTTCATGTCACCGCGTATATTTGAAAAACCGCATAAACCGGAATCCGGCGCCTTTGGTCTGAGTATACCCCGAGGGAATGTAACAGTCATATTGCATCCGGATGAAGCCTCATGCACACCCGTAAAGAATGCAAAGGTACATGAAAATCAATTATTTTAAAACTTCAATAAAAATAATTTATAACTTCTTTATGCATCGCCTGCCATTATTACCCCGTAAATCTGCAACCGGTGGATAAGTATGAATATCGTGATTTTCACCGACACTTTTCTTCCGAAAATCGACGGGGTTGTTGTATCGGTTGAAAACTTCACCCGGATACTTGCGAAACAAGGTCACAATTTCATGATCTGCTGTCCCCGTTACGGCAAAGATGATGTTGTGCAGCTGGGCGAAAGAATAAAAATTGAACGTTTTCATAATTTCGCGCTACCTTCATACCCCGATATCAAAATAGTATTGCCCTCCCTGAAAAAAATACGCAGGGCCATGACGATGTTCCCGGCTGATGTTGTACACATTCAATCACCGGGTTTAATGGGAATGTACGGCGCCATTGCGGCGAGATATTACGGCGTTCCTCTCATAGGGACCTACCATACCCTGGTATCCGAACAAAGCATGTATCTTAACCCGATGCGGCTGCTCGGAATAGACAGGCTTATAAACCGCTATCGAAAACCCACGAAACGAGGAACCATTGGAGCACTGAAAAACGTGAAAACAAAAAAGACATGGCCGCAAAAAATAATCCAGCGGATGACCAACTGGTTTTACGAAAAACACAGGATTATTATAAGCCCCAGCCGCCGAATCAGGGAAACCCTCATCGAACAGGGGGTGCAGACCCCCATAGAAGTGATATCCAACGGGATTGACCTTACAATCTTTAAGGGAAGTATCAGGCCGGCGCCGCCGGTTAAACCCCGTTTGCTGCATGTGGGAAGGATTTCCTTCGAAAAGAACTGCGACGTGGTGTTGCGATCGTTTGCTCTTCTTGAGAAGAAGCTTCCCGGGGCTACTCTGGATATCGTCGGCGACGGGCCCGCCCTTTCGTCTTTGAAAACCATGGCAAAAAATTCAGGTATTGACAACAAAGTAAATTTTACCGGTTTCATCCCGCGGACAAAACTTCCAATGCTGTATCCATACTATGATCTTTTTATCACCGCCTCCACGATGGAAACTCAGGGTCTGGTGGTGCTTGAAGCTATAGCGAGCGGACTGCCCTGTGTGGGTGTGGACGCCTATGCGTTGCCCGAGCTTATTCACCACGGCCGGAACGGTTATCTGGCCCGACCGTTCGACCATGAGGAAATGAGCCGTTATGCGCTGTCGATTCTGAACGAACCGTCACGGTACCGTTTTTTCTCGGCAAACAGTCTTAAGATAGCCTCTGAACACGAGATCAACCGCTGTGCCGCCAAACTCGCGCAAGTGTACGAATCCCTCGTAAGAAAAGCTGCGGCCGCATAATGGTCACACGACCGCGGTCCTGTGTCTAAATCAGGGTAACGACCGATTCAACATGAAGCTTTATGCAAAACGGTATTGACTTCCATCAATCCAACCGTTGCTTATTCACTTGCAGCAGGCGGCATGGGATCACACCCGGTAGAAACTTCTTAAATGGCGGCAATCCGTTTTTTGCTTTGTTTCATGCAAAAATGACACGTACACTGTCCTTATGTTTCATTCACGGGCAGTTACTATCCGAAGGCGCCATAAACGAAGTCTCAAAAAATGCCTTGCGCTGTGAATGCACGTGCCGGAACATAACGATAGTGATCACAAGTCCAGGACACGCGCGGCATCATGCGGTGTGGGAAAAGAAATGCTATCACCATATCCCCGCGAGCGTATACACCCGCTGATCCGTAATACGAAAGTTTCACATGAGGCAAGGGAGAGCATGATACTGAGGATAGACCATGTTTCGATAGCGGTAAGAGATTATGAAAAAGCGACGTCCTTTTTTACCGGACTAATGGAAGCGATACCGGGCGCCGGTGCCGGCGACGACAGGCTCGGTTTCTACTGGAAAATTTTTTCTGTGGGAGACCTGTCGCGTCTCGAGATAATTTCACCCACCGGAGACCGGAGTTATCTCAACGGCTTCTTGAAAAATCGTGAAGGAGGGGTCCACCATATCACCTTCCAGACCAGCGACATCGGGGAAACGATAAAAAAACTCGACGAACTGAAGATCAGCTATTTCGGCTATAACGAATATCCCGGGGGTGTATGGAAGGAGGTCTTTATCCACCCTAAGGAAGCCTTCGGCGTACTGGTCCAGATAGCCGAATTCACGCCTGACGACTGGCTTTCGCAGGAGGTCAAATTTTCCGGCACCGACAAATGGGAGGTGAAAAAGGCCGGCAGTGGTACCGTAATCTCTTTTTCCCATCCGGGCGGAGGCAAAGTAGATATCTCCCTGACAAGGGAGGAAATGAAGCGCCTGGCCGACGAATTGAACCGGGCGGTTTGAACGGTCATTTCCGGGGAAGGTGACCCGGACACTGTCAGCTTGACTCAACAGGGTATCCCGGCTTTGCTTGATACAGGAATCACCTCTCAGGCCGTTTTTTCTTTTTCATCACCGAGAAACCGAACCTGCCCAGGGGTTTCGAAACACTGTAATAAAAACCGTGACTGTAGCACAGCAGCCGTGCCCTGTCGAGGCGCAGCTTCCCTTTGGCGTCCAGAAGCGATCCTTCCACATTCACCGCCGCCACCTCGGCAAGAAACATATGGTGGCTGCCCAGTTCGGTAACTGATCTGACACGGGCCTCAATGCAAAGAGGACATTCCGCGATCAGAGGAACATTTACGACCGCCGCGTCCTGGCGGTGCAGTTTGAGCAGGGAAAACTTGTCGACGTCACGGCCCGACCTGACGCCGCAGAAATCCACCGCGTACGCCAGGTCGTGACCGGGCACATTCACCACGAATTCACCTGATTTACTGATTAGCGTGTAGGAATAGCGTTCGGGCCGCAGGGAAATCGAGAGCATCGGCGGGTCCGTACACACGGTGCCCGCCCATCCTACGGTTAGTATGTTGTCGTTTTTTTTGTAACGCGAGCTCACCAGCACCGCCGGCACGGGGTAAAGCATGGTGCCCGGTTTCCAGACAATTTTAGACATAGG